>DFXW01000043.1:64443-96711 GCA_002382495.1 Flavobacterium sp. UBA4098 | reverse complement strand
CAACAAAAAAAACTCTCACATGGTGAGAGTTCTATTTTAGCTACAAAAATGTATTAAGCAACAGCTTCTGATTTATCGATAACCACCTGTCCTCTGTAGTACATTTTACCTTCGTGCCAGTAAGCTCTGTGGTATAAGTGTGCTTCTCCAGTAATAGGACAAGTAGCGATTTGAGCTACAGTTGCTTTATAATGTGTTCTTCTCTTNNTATTATTTATCCGTTAATAGTTGCTTTAATTTGTCCCAGCGAGGGTCAATATTTTCTTCTTGTTTATTCTCTTTTTTGGTTTCTTTGACTGCTAATTCATTCAATTTTTTTAAAGCTTCCGACTCTAAAGTCCCGTCTTTAACTCCTGGATGAACTCGTCTTAGAGGTACTGAAAGTACAATCATTTCATAAATATACTGTGCAATATCGACTTCAAATTCGCCGAAAGGCAAAATCAATAACTCTTCGTTATCATTATTGAATTCTTCGCCAAATCGAACAATCAATTTCATTTTGCTTTTGATTGGCAAATCAAAATCTTCTCCTGTAACATCACAGGGTACATTTACTTTTCCTTCTTGCTTGAAACTGATTTCCAGCATGTTGGACTTTTTCTCTAAAACTACATTTACTTTGATATCCGAATTTTGAAATTCGTCATATTCAAAGATGCCAAAGAACGTGTTGTCTATTTGATATTCAAAATGATGTTTTCCTAGTTTTAATCCTACAAAGGGAATTAAATATTCTTTAGTCTTCTTCATTTCAACAGCATTTTACCCTCAACTACGGGAGCGCAAAGATATAAAATTATTATAAATCCAATAGCCTTATTCTCCTTTTTTTGAAAACTCTTGTTTTGGTCTTATTTTCAAAGGATTTTGACTGATTTCTTGGTATTGATTTCGCGAATGAAAAATATCAATCGCCAAATACACCGCTTCTTTGAACGAATTAAAATCGGCTATTCCTTTTCCGGCTATATCATAAGCCGTGCCGTGATCGGGCGAAGTTCTAATTTTATTCAATCCTGCCGTATAATTTACACCATTCCCAAAAGACAAGGTCTTAAATGGAATCAAGCCTTGGTCGTGATAGGTAGCAATTACCGCATCGTATTTCTCGTATTGATTGCTTCCAAAGAAACCATCAGCCGGGAAAGGGCCAAAAACCAAAGTACCTTTTTCAAAAATCTTTTTCAAAGTTGGTTTTAAAATAGCGTCATCTTCATTACCAATAACTCCTCCGTCTCCACAATGTGGATTGACTCCTAATACAGCAATTCTGGGTTTGTTAATGCTAAAATCCTGAATCAACGATTGTTTTATTGTTTCAATTTTTCTAGTAATCAAAGCTTCTGTCAAATGGGAAGCTACCTCACTTACCGGTATATGATCGGTCAACAAGCCTACACGCAAATTGTCTTGCACCATGAACATCAACGCATCGCCTTCTAATTCTTGTGCCAAATAATCCGTATGGCCTGGGAATTTAAACGTATCCGATTGACTATTATATTTATTAATTGGAGCGGTTACCAATACATCTACTTGTCCATCTTTCAATGCCTGGGTAGCGGCTACAAATGATTTGATAGCATACTCGCCAACCGTTGGATCATTGGTGCCCAAATTCAAATCAAATCCTTCTTTCCAAACGTTCAGCACATTGATTTTGCCTACAACCAATTGGTCCAAACGATCAATTCCGTGCAAATTTATTTCGGATTCCAAGTTGCGTTTGATGAACGAAAGTTGTTTTACATTAGCAAAAATAACAGGCGTACACAATTCCAACATTCTTACATCTTCGAATGTTTTTAGCACCACTTCGCTTCCAATACCGTTTAAATCTCCAATCGAAATTCCAACAATTATATTTTCTGCTTTTTTCATACTGCCTTGAGCTTATTTATTACTAATTTTGAACTGCAAATTTAGTAAAATAAAACAAGAAATGTTTACAGGGATTATAGAAACAGTTGGAAGAGTTCAAGAAATACAAAAAGACCAAGACAATGTCCATATTACAGTGGCATCAAGTATAACTGGCGAATTAAAAATTGACCAAAGTGTAGCGCACAACGGTGTTTGCTTGACCGTAGTTGCTATTAAAGACAACACCTATACCGTAACGGCAATTGCCGAAACAATCAACAAAACCAATTTGTCGCACTGGAAAGTAGGCGACGCTATTAATTTAGAACGCGCGATGAAATTGGGAGATCGGTTGGACGGCCATATTGTCCAAGGTCATGTAGATCAAATTGGAACTTGCGTTGCTATTGAAGAAGCAGGCGGGAGTTGGCACTATACTTTTGAATACGACTCAGCTCTCAATAATATCACCATCGAAAAAGGTTCAATTACCGTAAACGGAGTTAGCTTAACCGTAGTCAATTCCAAAACAAATCAATTTAGTGTAGCTATCATTCCCTACACCTACGAGCATACGAATTTCAATGCGTTTCAAATTGGTACGGTTATCAATTTAGAGTTTGACGTGATTGGAAAGTACGTAAGTCGATTGTATAATCCCCAATAAAATAAAAATAGGTTTTTAATTTAATGTAAAAGCAAGCACCTACATAAATAATTTTAGTAGAACTGCACTTCTAATTAAATATGTACAACAAAAAATAATCAAATATTATTTTATAAATTTGAATAATTTCAAACTTAATTTCATTGATATGAATACTAAATTTCTGGTTTTATTGGTTTTTATTTTTTCGAATAGTTTGTGGAGTCAAAACAATACTTTTGCGATTCAAAACTCAAATTTTTTAGTTTTCATAAGTGCCAATTCATTTGATGAGCCAAAAAGCAATATTCAAGGTTCACAATATATAAACAAAGATTTTTTACCTTCTTCCTTCTCTTGTTTGTCTGAAAAAACTCCTCCAATTCGTTACAACGTTTTTAAAGACGAAATGGAATTTATTCTTGACAGTAAATTATATTATGCAAAAAAAGTTGATAGTTGCATTATAGCTGTAGGTAATAACTCATACCGATATTTTGATAGTTATGACAAAGAAAATAAGAGTGGGTATATGATGATTTTGAACAAAATGAACAATCCTAAATATACCTTGTACAAAAAAGAGAAAGTTAAATTTGTGCCTGAATATATTCCTAACTCGACTTATGGAAAAGAAAAACCTGCCTCATACGTCATTGATAAAAGCAAGTATTATATTCAAATGCCAGATGGTATGACCGAATTCCCTATGAAGAAATCTGAACTTTTAAAATTATTCCCCAACCATAAAGAATCCATTGAATCGTTTATAAATGATAAAAAAACTTCGTTTAGTCAAGAATCTAAACTGATAGAATTGATTGATTTTATAAATACTTTGTAGATTAAACGATCCTTTTAAATTTGATTGCTATTCAAGTAATTTATTTACTCCTATATCGATAATCGTAATATTCCAAATAACATAAATCTACTCCCAAAAATTAATCTAACCTGGAATAGCCCCAATATATAGTTTGATTAGACCCACTATTGTTTGTAATTCCAAATCTAAAGATATGACTTGTGTTAGCATTATACCCCTGTGGAGATGAAAGAATAGTATTATTTGATCCATAGATTTGGTCTGGAATAGAGTTGAACACCAAAGCGTTTCCAGCAGCATAATACCAAGCATATTGACTCCCTACAACTGGAACATTAGTATTGGCAGTTGTTACCGTGGCATTCCACATTGCAATTCCATTTGGAATATTCCCATACACCCACATAGCATAGGTGCCACCAGGAGCTACCGTGATACTTACATTATTAGCTCCCGAAGCCAAAACCCAACTGCCCGTAACTTTTGTCAATACATTAGATAATTGACCTCCATTACCGATAAATGAAGAAGCAGTAACAGAACCTGTTGTGGTTTGATTTCCTGAAATAGCCACATTCCCGCCAGAATAACTAATGTCATTTCCTGATTTTACCCAATCGGAGTTGACTCTAGTCCAAGCTGGAGTTCCTGAAGTTCCTGAGTTGACATAAAAACCTACAACTCCATCCGTTTGATATACCAACAAACCATTAGCTGGATTGACAATTGCGGTTCTTTGCGAACTAGTCATTCTAGGTGTTAAAATTCCTTTACTATTGGAAGCCACTTCTAACTTTGCTGACGAATCAGGTGAAGCGGTGCCAATTCCTGTTTGAGCATGAACAACAATACTTAAACAACAAAAAAGGAAAATCATTTTGATTTGCGTCATGTATCTTTTACAAATTGAAAATAATTTTCAAATTTAAAAAAAAATTACAAAAAATAAAGTAGTTAGAGTCTCAAGAACGAAGCGCAAATTCAAAATAAAAAGCCTCTCAATTGCTTGAAAGGCTTTTTTTGTGGTCCCACCTGGGCTCGAACCAGGGACCACCTGATTATGAGTCAGGTGCTCTAACCAACTGAGCTATAGGACCGGTTAAGAGTCTGCAATATTACTACTATTTTTAATTTGCTACAACTATTTTTAAAGTAGAATTGAAAAAACTATTTGTTTCTATTTTGCACTAGAAGAAAGTTCCTGATTGTGAGGAAACTATTGCGGTATCTCCTGACACAATTCAATCAAGACACCATTCGTGCTTTTGGGATGTAAGAAAGCAACCAGTTTATTATCGGCCCCTTTTTTAGGAGTTTCATTCAATACCACAAAGCCTTCATTTTGAAGTCGAGCAATTTCTGAAACTATGTCTTCTACATCAAAGGCAATATGATGAATGCCTTCGCCTTTTTTCTCGATAAACTTGGCGATAGGACTTTCGGGATTGGTTGCTGCCAATAATTCGATTTTATTGGGTCCGTTCAAAAAAAATGAAGTAGTTACTCCTTCGCTTTCGACGACTTCGGATTTATAGGCAGGAGCGCCAAACAATTTTTCAAAAAGAGTATTAGAAACCTCTAAATCCTTTACCGCTATCCCTATATGTTCTATTTTTCTCATCCTGATTACTTCAATTAAAGTTTAAAAATACAGAATTACAATCCAATTACCGAATCGGAAGCACATAATATTTCGATAAAAAGTTTCCATTCCATTAAATATAGTTGTTATTTTGTGACATTAAAATTTCGAATCGTTATGGGCAAGTCTTTTTTAAAATACTGTATTGCTTTATTGCTAGTTGTGCTAGCAGGTTGTGCTAAAAGAGGCAACATCACTGGCGGCGCAAAAGACACCATCGCACCCGTTTTAAAAGCTAGTTTCCCAAAAAACTTCAATACCGAATTCAAAGGTAAAACCATCAAACTTACCTTTGACGAATTCATCAAATTAAAAGACTTAAAAAAACAACTCATTATTTCGCCTCCGCTAAAGAACGAGCCGTTAATTATTCCGAGTACCCCAAGCAAAAACATCACTATTACTATTAATGATACCCTTCAAGATAATACAACTTACAGTTTTAACTTTGGGCAAAGTATCGCCGACAACAACGAAGGTAATCCGTACAATCAATTCAAATACATTTTCTCAACCGGAAAATCCATTGACTCTTTAGCGATAGGCGGAAAAGTTAAAGATGCTTATTTCAAAGAGGTAGAATCATTTGTTTCTGTAATGCTGTACGATGTAACTAAAAACTATAACGACTCGATTGTATACAAACAAACACCTCGTTATGTTACCAATACACTAGACAGTTTAAAGACGTTCAAATTGGAGAATCTGAAAGCAGGCAAATACCTTTTAGTAGCGATGAAGGATTACAATTCGAATAATAAATTTGATCCTAAAAAAGACAAAATTGGTTTTTACAAGAAATTTATTACTGTTCCTAACGATACCGTTTACGAACTCGAATTATTCAAAGAACAGTTGCCTTTTAAAGCTTACAAACCAACTCAAGCATCAGGGATTCGATTGCTTTTGGGCTATGAAGGTAATTTGAAAATAAAAGAAAACAGGCCGAAAATCGTATTGAAAAACAAAGACCAAATACTCCCTACAGTAATTACACAATTGCCTAAAAAAGATTCGCTACAAATTTGGTACAAACCCATTAAAACCGATTCACTAGCTATTGAAATTGCGCAAAACAACTACCAAAAGAATTTTACTTTTAAAGTGAAAGACCAAAAAAAAGATACTTTAAGTATTAAAATTGGCCAACAGGGCAGCCTAAGAGAAAAGGATTATTTTACTTTAGAAAGTGCTACGCCATTGATGCAATTTGACAAAAGCAAAATGAGTTTGGTGAACAAAAAATCAGAAGCTATTTCGTTTACTACTGAATACGATGAATTCCAACAATTATTGCATTTAAATTTCAAAAGAGAAGCCGATGAAGAGTACCAATTCCTATTAAAAGCTGGAGCGGTAACTGATTTTTTTGAAAAAGAGAATGATAGTTTGAATTTTAAGATTAATCCCAATTCGTTAGAGAATTATGGAAATTTAATAGTAAACCTGCAAAATGTAAAACGATTTCCTGTAATTGTTGAATTGACAAACGAAAAAGGAGAGGCAATAATTTCTGCTGTTACTAATAAAAATACTAGTTTGAATTTCAACTTAATTCAGCCTGCAAAATATACCTTGCGTGCCATTTACGATGACAATAAAAACAGTGTTTACGATCCTGGTAATTTTTTAGCCAAACAATACGCCGAAGAAGTAATTTACTTTTCTAAAGAAGTAGATGTGCGTGCCAATTGGGATGTAGTGCAACAATTTGACTTAAGCATTCCATATACTCCAGAACCAAAAGTGAAAAAAGCAGCAAAAAAAACGGGCTTATAACAACTTAAAAAGGTCTTGATCTTTTAAAAAATTTAGTTTTTTACGAGTCTCGCGCAAACTATCTTTGTCTAATTCGGTAATAAAAACACCCTCGGTTGTTTGTGGTTCAATTACCGGATTTCCTAAATAATCTACAACTTGGCTGTGCCCAACATATTCTAAATTATTGTCGTCAACTCCTAAACGGTTGACGCCAATAGTATAACTCATATTTTCAATTGCTCTGGCTTGAAGTAAAGTATCCCAAGCATTAATTCTTGTTTTAGGCCAATTGGCTACATAAATAAGTAAGTCGTAGTTTTCGGTATTTCTTGAAAAAACAGGGAAACGTAAATCATAACAAATCAAGGGACAAATTTTCCATCCTTTGTATTCGATTACTACTTTAGAAGTTCCCGAAGTAAAAACTCCATCTTCTCCTGCCAAAGTGAACAAATGGCGTTTATCGTACTGTTGGATTTCCCCCGTTGGGAAAACAAATACCAATCGGTTATAATACTTTCCCTCTTCAACTATAATTAAACTACCCGTAATGGCTACGTTTTTAGCTTTTGCCAAAGATTGCATCCACTGAATCGTTTCACCATTCATGGTCTCGGCAACTCGTTCAGGCTGCATGGTAAAACCTGTTGTAAACATTTCAGGAAGAACAATCAAATCCGTTCCTGATTCAATAGCATTGATTTTTTGCTCGATATTTACTCGATTTGATTTTGGGTCTTCCCAAACTAATGGTAATTGAACAAGTGCAAGTTTCATGTTGATTTTTTTATAAAAATAAGAAATATGAACTTAGTAAAACTTACCTATATTAGTAAAAATTTAAATTATGAAAAGAATCCTTTTTGGTTTACTCATGTTAAGTACTGTACTTCTTACCGCTCAAGAAAAATCGGGGGCCGTATTATTTTTTGAAACCCTAAAAAAACAATGTGGAAAATCCTTTGAAGGTGAAATCAAAGAGGGAAACAACGACACATTCAAAGATAAAAAATTGGTCATGCATGTTAGAAATTGCGACGAAAAAACCATTAGAATTCCGTTTTTTGTAGGCGAAGATAAATCAAGAACTTGGGTACTAACACTTGAAAATAATCGAATCCAATTAAAACACGATCACCGTCATGATGATGGATCAGAGGACAAAATTACCCAATATGGTGGAACAAGTACTAATTCAGGTTCGGCTTCAGTGCAAATTTTCCCGGCTGACCAGGAAACGTTTAACATCATTCCGGCTGCTGCCGCTAATGTTTGGTGGATTACAATTAACGAAACTTCCTTTACATATAATCTTAGAAGAATTGGTTCAGACCGATTGTTTACAGTGTATTTTGATTTGACTAAAACTGTTCCAACTCCTGCTGCACCTTGGGGGTGGAAAGATTAACAATAAAAAAAACGCATCCCAATTAAGGAATGCGTTTTATAGTATAAAAAGGTAGTAGATTACTTTACGCTAGCTACTAAATATTCTCTGTTCATACGAGCAATGTTTTCTAGTGAAATTCCTTTTGGACATTCTACTTCACAAGCTCCTGTATTGGTACAGTTACCAAATCCTTCTTCGTCCATTTGACGCACCATGTTTAATACACGACTAGTCGCTTCTACTTTACCTTGAGGCAACAAAGCATATTGAGATACTTTGGCACCCACGAAAAGCATTGCGGAACCATTTTTACAAGTAGCTACACACGCACCACAACCAATACAAGCTGCCGCCATAAAAGCTTTATCAGCATCCTCTTTAGGAACTGGAGTAGCATTAGCGTCAATTGTATTTCCAGAAGTATTTACAGATACGAAACCACCTGCTTGTTGGATTCTGTCGAAAGCACTTCTGTCTACCACTAAATCTTTGATTACTGGGAACGCTCTACTTCTCCATGGTTCTACAAAGATAGTATCGCCATCTTTGAACATACGCATGTGTAATTGACAAGTAGTTACGCCTGAATCAGGTCCATGAGCGCGACCGTTAATGAATAACGAACACATTCCGCAAATTCCTTCACGACAATCGTGATCAAAGGCGATTGGTTCTGTTCCTTCATTGATTAATTGTTCGTTCAATTGGTCTAACATTTCCAAGAATGAACTCGCTGTAGAAACCTCGTTTAATTTGTAAGTTTCTAATTGCCCTTTGGCTTTAGAGTCTTTTTGACGCCAAATTTTAAGGGTTATATTGATATTTTTTGCTGAAGACATAATTTTAATTATTTATAATTTCTAGCTGCAATTTTGATAAACTCGTATTTCAATTCTTCTTTATGAAGCTCTGCCTTAGTAATGTCATCACCTTTATATTCCCAAGCACTCACAAATGAGAAGTTTTCATCATCACGCAGAGTTTCTCCTTCTGCATCTTGATATTCTTCACGGAAGTGACCTCCACAAGATTCATTACGTTGTAAGGCATCCATTGCCATCAATTGACCCAAGTCAATAAAGTCAGCCACACGAAGTGCTTTCTCTAACTGTGGATTCAATTCATCAGCACTACCTGGTACATTTACTTCTTTGTAGAATTCGGCTTTCAAGGCTGCAATTTCTTCGATTGCTTGTTTCAAACCCGCTTCGTTTCTACCCATTCCTACTTTGTTCCACATAATCAATCCCAAACGTTTGTGGAAATGATCCACCGATTTAGAACCTTTATTATTTAAGAATTGGTTGATGGTCTCTTTAACTCTGTTTTCAGCTTCTGCAAATTCTGGTAAGTCAGTTGAGATTTTACCGGTACGAATATCATCTGCTAAATAGTTAGAGATTGTGTATGGCAATACGAAATATCCGTCAGCCAAACCTTGCATCAAAGCCGAAGCTCCTAAACGGTTGGCTCCGTGATCAGAGAAATTTGCTTCACCTGCTACGAAACAACCTGGAATAGTAGATTGCAAGTTATAATCCACCCAAACACCACCCATAGTGTAATGCACTGCTGGATAGATTTTCATTGGCGTTTCGTATGGATTTTCATCGGTGATTTTTTGGTACATGGTAAACAAGTTACCGTACTTTTCTTTCAACCATTGTTTTCCTAAAGTAGTAATTTCTTCGGCTGTTGGATTGTGATTTCCTTTGGCGAATGCCGCTTGTTTCCCTTTATTTTGAATCTCTGAAGAGAAATCTAAAAATACCCCTTCATTAGTATCATTCGCTTCAATACCTCTTCCTTCATCGCAAACCTCTTTAGCTGCTCTTGAAGAAATATCTCGGGGTGCTAAATTTCCATAAGAAGGATATTTGCGTTCTAAGTAATAATCTCTATCTTCTTCAGCGATAGCTGCAGGTTTCAATTTTCCTGCTCTGACAGCCTCAGCATCTTCTTTTTTCTTTGGTACCCAAATACGACCTGAGTTACGTAATGACTCTGACATCAAGGTCAATTTGGCTTGGTTTGTACCGTGAACTGGAATACAGGTTGGGTGAATTTGTACAAAACAAGGATTGGCATATAATGCACCTTGTTTGTGAACTTTCCAACCTGCTGTAACGTTACTTCCCATTGCATTAGTTGAAAGGAAATACACGTTTCCGTATCCTCCTGAAGCAATAACTACAGCATGAGCTGAATGTCTTTCAATTTCCCCTGTAACCAAGTTACGAGCGATAATTCCACGAGCTTTTCCGTCTACTTTTACCAAGTCTAACATTTCGTGACGATTGAACATTTCAATTCGCCCTAAACCGATTTGTCTTGACAAAGCCGAATATGCTCCTAATAATAATTGTTGTCCGGTTTGACCTGCGGCATAAAACGTACGTTGTACTTGTGTTCCTCCAAAAGAACGGTTGTCCAACATTCCTCCATATTCTCTAGCAAAAGGGACTCCTTGAGCCACACATTGGTCAATAATATTTCCAGAAACTTCTGCTAAACGGTGAACGTTAGCTTCACGTGCTCTGTAATCTCCACCTTTAATAGTGTCATAAAATAATCTGTACGTACTATCACCATCATTTTGATAGTTTTTAGCTGCGTTAATTCCTCCTTGTGCTGCAATAGAGTGCGCACGACGTGGTGAATCTTGGAAACAAAATGCTTTAACATTGTATCCCATTTCTGCAAGAGAAGCAGCAGCAGAGGAACCTGCTAAACCAGTTCCTACAACAATAATGTCGATTTTAGGTCTATTGTTTGGCGCAACTAATTTTAAATGGTCTTTGTAATCAGTCCATTTCTGTGAAATGTGACCTTCTGGTATTTTAGAATCTAACTTCATAATATGTTCTGATGTTGATTATTTTAAGAAAAAGTGAATGTAAACTGGAATAATGGCAAATAATAACGGAACAATAATTGCAAATGCAGTTCCGAATTTTTTGATTATTGGTGTGTATTTTGGATTGCTCAATCCTAACGATTGAAAAGCACTTTGGAATCCGTGTAATAAATGGAATGCTAAAGTAAACATGGCCAAAACATATAAAATAGTTGCGATCAATCCTGTTTTAGGATCTTTGAAAAAGGCAACGGTAATTTTGTGCAAATCTTTGTATCCTTCTTTGATTTTAACATTGGCAGCAGCATCAAAGAATTCGGTTCTGTTTTCAATTTTAATTGCTTTTTGATCTACTTGAGCTTTTGGAAGATACCCACCATCTGTAGTCAAGTAATACTCTTGCTCTTGACCTTGTAGGCCTATTGTAACCGTTTGCAATGGCATGTTTTTGTCAAAATGCATTACAGCCCAGAAGTTCACCATATGTGTTACAATAAAAACCAAAATTACGGTTCCTAGAACCGCCATGTTTCTTGAAGAAAAAGAACTTGAAGAACCATCTGTTTTGGCATAACCAATAGGTCTTGCTTTTCTGTTTTGAACAGTTAATAAAATTCCATCAATGGCATGGAATAAAATAGAAATGTAAGTAACGTAAGATAAAATTTTTACGGCTGGGTTAGTCGTCATAAACAATGCATACTGATTGAAATGTAACGCATCGCTAAAAATTAATTGAAGATTCCCTGCTAAATGCCCCGACAGGAACAAACATAAAAATAAACCTGTAAAAGACATCCAATATTTCTTTGCAAGAGATGACTTTAGAATTGCAGATTTTGCCATAATAATTTGAATAAATTTTTATTAAATAGTGTGACAAAAATAGGAGAAATCCAATTCAACTACAACCTTTTCGTTGTTATTTATAATGATTTTAAAGTGTTTTATTGAAAACCTTAATAAATCAATAATAATCAAGGCTTGAAACCAAATTTGATTAAACATTTCCTAATAAAAACAAAATCGAAAATCCGTATTTATCAGCAGCCAAAATCCTATAAAATTATTGAATTACTATTTTTTATTTGGATTTATTCTACATTCCGTAAAAATCAAAAAATGACCAATTATATAAGCCTAAAACAATTGGTATTCGAATAGCGAATTTTAATTTTACCAATTCAAAATAAAAAGAATGAAAACAGGAATAGACGCTATTGCTTTTGACGTTGCTCAACTGCATTTACCTATAAAAACATTAGCAAATGCTCGAAATATTGAACCCGAAAAACTAGAAAAAGGGTTGGGTTTGATCAAAATGACCTTACCCGATGTTCACCAAGACACGGTTGTTTTTGGTGCCAATGCCTTGACCAAATTAGTGATAGACAACAAAATTGACCTGAACGAAATTGCTAGAATATATGTTGGTACCGAAAGTGCCATCGATAGCTCAAAACCGATTAGCTCGTTTTTAATTGCTTTAATGGAGCAAAAATTCGGAGAAGGCAGTTTAGCCGAATGTGATGTGGTCGATTTCACTTTTGCCTGTATCGGCGGAGTTGATGCTTTGCAAAACTGCTTGGACTTTGTACGACTTAATCCAACGAAAAAAGCTATTGTTGTTACCACTGATTTTGCCAAATACGATTTGAATTCGACCGGAGAATACACCCAAGGCGCAGGAGCCTTAGCGATGTTAGTCGCATCCAATCCTAAAATAATTGCTTTCGAAAACGAATGGGCGACCAGTACCAAAGGCGTTTTTGATTTCTTCAAACCTTACAGAACGATTTCAAAAGAAGCCATAACTGGAAGTAACGAAAACAATGCTTGGTTTGACAATTTAGAAGCTAAAATTGAAATCCACAAAGACCAACCGGTTTTTGATGGACAATATTCCAATCAATGTTATATGGATCGCACGCGCAATGCCTATTTTTCATTCAAAAAACTAAATAACTCTGCTGAAACCTTATATACGACTTGGGAAAGTATCATTATGCACTTGCCGTATTCATTTCAAGGGCGCCGCATGCTATCAGAAATATATGCCCTTGACGCGGTAAACCCAATTATTTTAGGAAATGAATCTCCTGCCGACTATCAAAACAAATTGAAAGAAGTAAGTAAATCTGATGAATACCGTGCATTTGTAAACCAAAAATTACAGCCTGCAGAGATTGCATCCTCATTAATTGGTAATTTATACACGGGGTCCATTTTCATGGGATTCCTTTCCACTTTGTCTCATTTTGCCAAGATAAAAAAGGATATTTCTGGAAAGAAATTTGGTTTCTTAGCCTATGGAAGTGGTTCAAAATCAAAAGTGTTTGAAGGTACCATTCAACCTTACTGGGAATCGGCTGTAGCCAAAGTACAACTGTTTGAAACATTGGAACAAAGTCATGAAATTGATTTTACTACTTACGAAAAATTGCATAAAAAAGAGCAAAAACAAAGTGTGAAGACTCCAAAAAGCGAATGGGTATTAAACCATATTGAAAATGAAAATCCAAATCTAATTGGTGCTAGATATTACAAATGGATTGATTAGATTTGTATTCTAATAAATTCTAATTCGTATGAAATACCATCCAATAGACCGCAATTTATTTATAAAAAACCGCGCTAAATTCACGGCTCAAATGAAGCCAAAAAGTGTAGCCGTTTTTAATTCGAATGATATTTACCCAATAAGTGCCGATAGCACCATGCCATTTGCACAACACCGCGATATCTTTTATTTGAGTGGAGTAGATCAAGAAGAAAGTATTTTGTTGCTTTTCCCAGATGCGCCCTACGAACATCAAAGAGAGATGCTTTTTTTGAGAGAAACTAACGATCATATTGCGGTTTGGGAAGGCGAAAAATTGACTAAAGAACGTGCTTTTGAAGTGTCTGGAATTAAAACCGTGTATTGGTTAACCGAATTTGAAAAAGTGTTGTTTGAATTAATGACACATTCGGAAACGATCTATATCAACACCAATGAACATTATCGTGCTACTGTAGAAACGGAAACTCGCGAAGCCCGTTTTGTAAAATGGTGGAAAGAAAAGTATCCCGCTCATGCCGTAGCCAAAAGCAATCCGATATTGCAACGCCTTCGCTCCGTGAAAGAAAATGTAGAATTGGAGTTAATTCAAAAAGCCTGCGATATTACTGAAAAAGGATTTAGAAGAGTTTTATCTTTTGTACAACCTGAGGTTGCTGAATATGAAATCGAAGCCGAATTTGCACACGAATTCCTTCGCAATCGTTCCAAAGGTTTTGCGTATACGCCCATTATCGCATCGGGAAACAATGCCAATGTATTACACTATATTGAAAACAATCAAGTCTGTAAAGCAGGCGATTTGATTTTGCTAGACGTAGCGGCTGAATATGCCAACTATTCAAGTGATATGACAAGAACGATTCCCGTTTCAGGTCGTTTTACTGAAAGACAAAAAGCAGTTTACAATGCCGTTTTACGAGTAAAAAACGAAGCAACACAAATGCTAACGCCAGGTACTTTATGGAAACAATACCATGTGGAAGTTGGCAAAGTAATGACATCTGAACTATTAGGTTTAGGTTTGATTGACAAAGCCGATGTACAAAACGAAAATCCGGATTGGCCTGCTTATAAAAAATATTTTATGCACGGCACGTCTCACCACATGGGATTAGATACACACGATTACGGAATTTTGACTGAGCCGATGCAAGCTAATATGGTCTTTACTGTAGAGCCTGGAATATACATACCTGCAGAGGGCTTTGGTATCCGTTTGGAAGATAATGTGGTCATTCAAGAAAAAGGATCTCCTTTCAACCTGATGCGTAACATTCCAATTGAAGTAGAAGAAATTGAAAGTTTAATGAATGCTTAAATTGAAGAAAAAATAGTCACAAAACGGTTTGCGAAAGTAAGCCGTTTTTTATTTGAATAAGTCAAAAAGTAAGCAATTTATAGTACATCATTTGAAAAAACTTTGTGCTCTTTGTGTTTATAATTTACCTTTGCAACAATGAAAACAACCCATTTCAAAAACACCACCATCAGCTATACCGACCAAGGCAAAGGAACGGCAGTAGTCTTATTACATGGGTTTTTGGAAAACAAAAAAATGTGGGAATCATTTATCCCAGAATGGAGCAAAAAATTCAGAATCATTACTATCGATTTATTGGGACATGGCGAAACGGGATGTATGGGGTATGTGCATTCCATGGAAAACAACGCCGATGCTGTTCATGAAGTTCTAGCTGAATTACGTATACGAAAAGCAATTCTAGTAGGGCATTCTATGGGTGGTTATGTCGCTTTGGCTTTCGCCGAATTGTATCCCGATATGATGAAAGGTTTAGTGCTTTTAAACTCCACTTCTAGAGCCGATAGCGACGAGCGAAAAACCAATCGAGATCGCGCTATAAAAGCGGTAAAACAGTCGTTTCAAAATTTTATTTCCTTGTCCATCTCCAATTTGTTTAGCGAAGAGAATAGAGAACGTCTTTCCGAATCTATTGAAAATGTAAAAAAAGAGGCGCTGAAAACACCGCTTCAAGGAATTGTTGCCTCGTTAGAAGGGATGAAAATTCGAATTGACAGAGAAGTTTTATTGCATTTAACCCCATATCCTAAATTGTTGGTTTTAGGCAAAAAAGATCCCGTTTTACACTACGAAGAAACCAAAGAACAAATTGAAGACACACAAGTGCAATTGTTGAGTTTCCCTGACGGACATATGTCGCACATTGAAAATCAAGATGCACTGCGTGTCGCATTAATGGCGTTTTTTAAATCAGTGAAATCTTAATTTATTTTTTCTGTAAAGGGAATTGTTTCGTCCAAAATTTCGGAAAGTAACAGG
The DNA here is from genome assembly GCA_002382495.1 of Flavobacterium sp. UBA4098. GTDB lineage: Bacteria > Bacteroidota > Bacteroidia > Flavobacteriales > Flavobacteriaceae > Flavobacterium. The sequence goes on along the minus strand of DFXW01000043.1, from coordinate 80,861 downwards.
ACAATTTGTTCCAAATAATTATTTAGAATTTCTTCCTCTATATTTTTAGTTTCTTCTTTTCCAGACTTAAAATTGAAAGGCAAAAATCCTTCTTTTAGGTTTTTAAAGGAGATGATCCCGGCTTCAATTGGTACTCCTTTTGCTTCTTTTTCAAACATAAAGGCATAGGCCAATACTTGGATAATTTTCTCGTTTTTAATATCGAGCGTCAAATCCTCCCAACTACGTAAAGTGACAGTTCCTTTCTCCACTTTTCCGGTTTTATAGTCAATAATTCGGATGACTCCATCACGGTTTTCAATTCGGTCTACATTTCCTTTGATCAATACTGGAAAAGGTAATTTCGGATGTTCTAAAAGCCGTTCGTAGGTTTGTTCCAAAGCAATGATTTGAACTTGTTCTCCCTTTTTAACGCTTTCTAATTCTACTTTTAGAAAGTTAGACACATTGCGTTTGGCGACTTCAAAAGCCAATAAATTGCGGCCTTTTTTGATTTCGCCTTCTTTGTAGACTAATTTGAATTGCTTCAATACTTCGGCATCAATTTGCTTGAAGCATTGTTGTAAGTCCGACTCAGAAATCAATCTTCCAATAAAAGGCTCGTAAAGGGTTTTTAAAGTTTCGTGTATAATGGTTCCTAGCGTATTCAAGGCGATGCTTTCTTCTACCTCTTCCACTTCGCGAATGCGCAGTATTTTTTGAAAATAAAAATCTATTGGATTCCGAATGTATTTGGTCAATGCCGAAGGAGAAAAACCCTGCTCTGCAATTTCTTTTAAACGCAACATCACCGCAGCTGATTTTGGCACTTCCATAGGCACATAAGCCGTGTCCGGCAAAACTGCATTGTAAATTTCTTGCGTCAAATTATGCTTGGGTTGTCTTTCAACATCCAGCTGGGTAATAAATCTACTTTTTTCACCAGCATCCAGGCCTTCGCTTTCAGTGTTGTACAACAAATAAATGTTGGTAGCTCGTTGTAGTAAATGATAAAAGTGGTAGGTATAAATAGCATCTTTTTCTTTGAAAGTAGGCAAGCCTAACTCGCGTTTCACATCATAGGGAATAAATGAATTCGACGATTTACCGGCGGGAAATTTGCCTTCATTCATAGAAGTGACAATTACAGTATCAAAATCCAAAACCCTACTTTCTAACACACCCATAATTTGCAAGCCATTCAAAGGTTCGCCTTCAAAGGAAACTTCGGCCACATCAATCACTTGTTTGTAAATGGCATACAAGGTTTCAATTTTATCAATATGTTGGTGTTTTGAATAGTAGGTGATCAATTTATTAATCACTTTGAAAATAGCAAAAACAAACGCCTTTGTTATTTTTTCCTCTTCATTATCATTACTCAAATTATTTTTTAAAGTCTCTAGTAAATTAATAATTGTTTCCAAAACGGGCACTGCACCTGTTTCCCATTTTTTGAAAAGCAACAAAAACAATTCGCTAGGATTTGGGTTTAAATCCAATAATTTTTGGTGGGTTATAAACGTATAATTATTGGCATTAATGAGGTGTACTAATTCCCTTGTTTTGGCATACGGTTCTATTAACGGATGGGTCAAAATATCCAAAACCTCTTTGTAATAAAACACATATCCTTTGTTATTTCTTGACAAAGAATTGGTGTGCATTTTAAATAATTTGGCTACCAAAATTTGGGCTGGGTTATTCTTAGCCGAATACCCCATGGTTATATTCAAAGCGCCGACCGAAGCTGGTAACGAATACAACAAAGGAACAAGCAAGCTTTCTTCACCCAAAACAACCGCTACTTTATCTAAGGATTTTTCAGGATGATTTTCAATAGTTTGTTCCAATATACTTCCTGCAATTTTGGCTTGCCCCACTGACTTTGGGGTGCCAATAACTTGAATATTCTTTGTTGCTGAAAAATCATCTACAATCCATTCAAAAGGATGCGTTTTGTAGTACTTCCAATTTTCTTTGAAGCGGCTTAAAAAGAGGCCCGCATCATGGTATGGATCGTTGAGAAAAGTTTGATCTGCATCCCAATATATTTTGGCTTGACCAACAGATAGAAGCTCTTGAACAATTTTTTCTTCAGCAGCATTTAAGGCATTAAACCCTGCAAAGACAAATTGTTTATTGGGAACTGTATTTAAAAAATGAATTAAATTTTGAACGGATTCTCTATAAATTAAGCCTTGATAACCGATGCCTTTAGCTAGTAAATGATCATATAATGATTGGTAATAGTTGGGTAGCAACTTCCAAAAATCAATATAGTTTTCGAGTAATTGAGTTTTGTCTTCGACTTCAATTCCCCATTTTTTAATATCCTCAATGTCTTTCAAATAAGACAGCACGTGAGAAGGTTCTAATAAGTACCGATCAATTTCATTAAAATCTTGTAAAAGGGTTTTGGCCCAATTGGCAAACAATTCAAATGATTGTTGTTGAGCGGTTGGAGTAATTGACAAATAAACTTCATAGAATTCAAACAATTGTTCTATTGCATCCACAGAACGGATTCCAGCTATATGTTGAACAAAATCTTCAATACTTATTATTTCAGGAGAAATCACGGTTTGACTCAACTGATTTTTAATAGCTTCAATTAAAAAAACCTTGGCTCTTTTATTGGGTAGAATAATAACCGTATCTGATAATTGATCAGAATAGTTATCTAGTAGTAGCTTAGCGATTTTGTTTAAAAAAGAAGTATTTGTCATTCTATAAAAATAAAAAAACGCCCTGATAAATCAGGGCGTTTTCTAAAAAATATTTAAGGTGTATTATTTTTGTAATACTACTTCTGTTCTTCTGTTTTTAGCTTTTCCAGCTGCAGTTTTATTAGAAGCAACTGGTTTGCTTTCTCCATAACCAACAGCAGTCAAATTTTCAGCTTTCATTCCTCTTTCGATAAGAACATTTCTAACAACATCTGCTCTTTCTTGAGATAATTTTTGGTTAGACGCATCTGAACCATCACTATCAGTATGTCCTTCAATACTAAATTTAGCAGTAGGATATTGTTTTAATAATGAAGAGATAGACTCAATTTTAACAGGTACATCTTCTGATCTAAAAGTAGCTTTTCCTGTATGGAAATAAATTGATTTTGCATCGGTACTAATTTTATCCAAATCAGCCGCTGTTACTTCAGGACAACCTTTATTACTCAAAAGTCCAGCAACTTCAGGACAAGCATCATCTTTATCTGCAACTCCATCATTATCAGTATCTGGCCAAGGACAACCTGCATTTTCTTTAGGCCCAGCAACAGATGGACATTTGTCATCTTTATCAGCAACGCCATCTTTATCAGCATCTGGACAACCTTTTAAATTAGCTAAACCAGCCGCTTGTGGGCATGCATCATCAGCATCAGTAATTCCGTCACCATCAGCATCTGGACAACCATTCAAAGTAGCTAAACCAGCAACCTCTGGACAAGCATCACTTCCATCAACAATTCCGTCTCCGTCTGTATCAGGACATCCGTTAAATTGTTTTAAACCAGCTACTTCAGGACAAGCATCTTCTTTATCATAAATTCCGTCTTTGTCAGTATCTGTACCTCCAAATTTGAAAACTATACCTAAAGTATGTTGAAAGAAAGAAGGAGCATTAGGAACTCCTGCAGTTACTCGTTCTTCAAAAGATTTTCTGTATTTAGTTGTTAATTCTAAACCAACTGTTTCTGTTACCCAAAAAGTAAGGCCAGCTCCTGTATTGATTGTTCCGTAACTTGTATCTCCTAAAAACGCATATCCCCCTCCTACAGAAAGTGAAGGTTCAATTACTTTTGATTTAATTAAAGATTGAAAACTGTATCTAACAGTAGCATCAATTCCATAATACATTAAATCTCCAGGGTTTGAAACCACATAACCATTAGCTGGGCTATAGTTCACAAATTTATCGATTTTGTTTACTGAACCCGAAACACCAAATGTGAAATTATCTCCAATATATTTATTTAAACCAATGTAAGATATTGATGGAAGAATATTCCAATTTTCTTTTATGGCTAATGGTTGAGAAAAATGACTGTCAAACCAGTCTTTTCCTCCTTGAGCGCTAGCTTTTGTGTCAATGGCATTAACTCCAAAAGAAAATGCCCATGGATTGTTACTGTCTTGTGCATTTGAGCTTAAACTCAAAACTAGTATTACAGCAACTACAATTTTGTTAAGATTTTTCATATTTAATTTATTAAATTATTTTTTCTAATTTATGTTACACAAAAATAGTGTCTAATTATCTAATAAAAAAATTAAATTGATTGAAATATAACTAAATTATTGGAAATTAATTGATTGTGTGAAGTTAGTTGTTTATTATAAAAAAAACGCCTTAATGTATATTAAGGCGTTTATGAATTATAGTACTGTTTTGAATTATTCAGTTGCAGTAGCTCCGAATTGTATTACCAATCCTAATGAATGTTGAATCATTGAAGGTGCGTTTGCTGCGTTTAAGATTGCTCTCTCTTCAAATGATTTTACATATTTAGTACTGTATTCAAAACCTATTGTTTTAGTTGCCCAATATACAACTCCAACAGCTGGAGTAATGGTTTGGTATGTAACTTTATCTAATGAAGAATACCCAACTCCTAACGAAATTGTAGGGTCAAATTTTTCAGATTTGATAGCTGATTTAAAACTATATTTTACCAAACCTTCTATTCCATAATACATAAGATCTCCAGGATTTGTAACTGTATATCCAGAATTTGTTGCAGTAACATATTTTGACACTTTATTCAAAGATCCTGAGATTCCAACTGAAAAATTATCTCCTAAATATCTTGTTACTCCAACATAAGATATTGTTGGTAATACATTCCAATTGTCTTTAATTTTATAAGGTTGTGAAAGATGGCCATCAAGCCAATTTTTACCTCCAGCACTAGTTTTAGTATCCAAAGCATTTACTCCAAAAGAAACTGCCCATGGATTGTTACTGTCTTGTGCTTGAGTATTTAATCCAGCAAACAATACAACAGCAATGATAATTTTGTTAAGATGTTTCATAGTTTATTTTAATTAATGATTTCTATAATTAATTTTAAATTCTTAACAAAAATAGAATCATATTTTAGAAAAGCAAAAGAATTAGTAATAAATCTTCCTTATTAAGTTAAATATATAACAAATACAAGTGTTCCAATTTCTATATTTACTCATGAAATTGGGGAATAAAAAATACGAAAGTGGATTAACCAATACATTTAAAATTTACAATAAATGTACTTCCACCTCAGCTCCAATGTATACAATTACTTTTTCAATTACTTCATATCCTATTTCTTCAATAGCATGTTGATAGTCATTTAATTGTTCAATATACTTTGAATTAGCAACCCCCGTTTTATAATCTAATAAGTATACTTTTTGATCTGGAGTTATCGCCATACGATCCGGCTTGATGATTTTTCCTTCCTTTTGAATAATTGTTTGTTCATTTAAAACTCGATTGCCTTCGGCAAAATGATTAATTAATGATTCAAGATTTACAATTTCAAGAATTGTTTGATACACTGCCTCCTTTTGACCAAGTTGTATCAATCCATTTTCAAGCGCTTTAGTAATGGCTAAATCCACATCGTTCTTCGTGTTTACAAAAGAAAGGATTTCGTGAATTACATTACCGTACTCAATAGCTTCTTGCTGATGAGTTCCCCACATTAGCGCTTCTCGTTGCGCAATTTTAATATTCTTTGGATTCAAAACTTCGGCAACATTTGGAATTATTTTAGACCTGTCTTCATGCTTATCTCCCAAAGATAATTTGGTAGAAGTTCCCATTTGATATTCAAATACATCTTCTTTATAAATCCCCTGTGCAATCAAATAATTGACAAAAAAAGCACACATATTGTTTTTCGGCACTTCTCCTTTACTCGAGAGATTTTTACTAGAAATAATATATAATTGCTCTTCGGCACGCGTTAAAGCAACATACAAAACATTAATATTATCTAGTAATTCTTCTTGTTTTTTAATCGTGTATAATTCTAATGCATCCTCGCCAAAACCTTCCACGGCACTGCTATTGTCAATTAATACTTTTGGCAATCCAACAGTTGCTTCTTCAGCATTCAACCATAATTTATCTTTGGGTTTGCGACTGTAATCTTCCTCGGCAAAAGGCATAATTACCACCGGAAATTCCAATCCTTTAGACTTATGGATAGTCATAATTCGAACTGCATTAGTACCTTCGGGTGAAGGAATACTGAATTTGTCGGCGCTTTTGTCCCAAAAATCCAAGAAATCAGCAACTCCCGCTTGATTGCGAATGTCTCTTTCCAATACAATATCTAGAAAATACTGCACATAACTGGATGTACGAAGTTTGGAATTTAAAAACTTACTCACCATAATTTCTACCGCTTCATACAAGGACTTTTTTCGGAGATTTTGAAAGGATAAATCCAAATTAAATTGCAATAACCAATGTTCAAATTCGGTTTCCTGAACCAACTCTTTGCCTTTGGCAATAAAATCATGCACCGGTAAATTATCTTGAGCATGTAAGGCCAAATAGTGTAAAAAATGGGCTTTGGCATCTATATCCGAACTGTTTTTTAAGTATTTCAAAACCTGAATAATGAAACGGACTTCGGTGGCGTTTTGGATCATCAAAGTTTCAGACGATAATAGCGGGACGCCTTGCTCAGTCAAAAAATTAGCCACTGCAATTCCTTGTCCGCGTTTTCGAGTCAAGATGACAATATCTTTGTACTCAAAACCTTTTTCAAGCACTTGGTTGATCGTATCCAAAGTAGCTTGCACATACTTTTCCGTTTTATCAACTACTACTTCTTCTGATTCAGTAGTTTCAGGCAAAAACGAAATATTGACATAACCTCCTGTCTTGGAATTTGCCTTTTGATGGCTGTGATTTTCATACAAATCTTTGTAATCCGGATGTTGGAATTCGTTAGCCAATTGCTTAAAAAAACTATTGTTGAATTCTATTATTTGTGAATACGAACGGTAGTTGTATTCCAATTGTGTTACTTTCTTGTCGGGATTATTGAACGGATTTTGGTCTTTACTCAACTCGATAAATTGTTCCGCTTTTCCACCACGCCAGCGGTAAATGGACTGTTTAGGATCACCCACAATCATCAAAGTCCCTTTGTCTCCGTATTCATCTTGGCCTGAAAGTGCATTGTCAATAAGCGGAATCAAATTTTGCCATTGCATTTCCGATGTGTCTTGGAATTCGTCAATAAAAAAATGGCGGTAGCGTTCGCCCAGACGCTCATAAATAAATGGCGCGGGTTGGTTTTGAATTTCGCGATGAATTAACGCATTGAATTCGGTTATAGAAAGAATATTCTGTTCTTGTTGGATTTTGGCCAATTCATTACTCACCGTATTCAATAACGACAAAGGCGTGATGTTTTTTAAGAAGGCTTTGTAAAAATAAATTTTCTCAAACAAAGCATATACTTTAGACAAAATGGACAACAAATCGGGAACAATTGCTTCAATCAACTCGCGATCTTGAGCCGTTTTATTGATGGCAATATCATCTGCTTCCTTGAATGTTTTGTTTTTTGGATTGAATTTCCCGGCTTGAATACTTGCAATATGATTCGGAAAAGTCCCTCGTGAAAATGACTTAGGATCAATTCCTTTTTGTTCTAGTAAAGCTGCAGCCTCATTACCAAAAGTGACGGTTTCTTTTTCTAATTCTTCACAAACCGCAGCCAGTTTTTTCTTGATTTCGAGAAATTCAGTAATGGATTTGTCTTGAAAATGGGTGATTTCATTTCTGTTGTTTTCATTCAAAACCAATTTTCCGGTTTCCAGAATCTCGCGCGAAATGTCCCAAGATTTGTCATCGTCTGTCTTTTCCATGGTGAAATCTACCAATAAATTAGTCAAGATTTCGTCTTCGCCCGCTTGCGCAATGATGGCATCAACGGCCTCAATCAGTAAATTTTCAGTGTCCAAAGTAACCTCAAACGTCATGGGTAAATTCAAATCGTGTGCAAAAGCACGAATGACTTTATGGGTGAATTTATCAATGGTCGAAATATCAAAAGCCGCATAATTATGAATTAGGTGCTTGATGATTTGTTGTGCTTTGGATTTAATTTGAATGATGGAAAGTCCCGTATCTACAGAAACGTCTTGCATCAATTCTTGAACTTTTGACGATGGAGTATCTTTGGCAAATTCAGACAAACTTCCTACAATTCGGCTTTTCATTTCGTGTACCGCTTTGTTGGTAAACGTAATGGCTAAGATGTTTCGATACGCATCATTTTTGGGTGAGCTCAAGATAATTTTTAAATATTCTTTGACCAAGGCATAGGTTTTTCCTGAACCGGCTGAAGCGTCGTAAATCGAAAAGGAGTGTCTTTGCATAATTGGGTTTGTAAATCTATTCGTGTACTTAAAGCAAAACCCTAGCCCCGATTGAAGCAGCATCCTTTCCTGCAGGGTTTCGGCAGGAAAGATAGAGCGTAAAGCGGGAATGGCTTCGGGAAATTTTGGTTCGATTTAAAATTTGCACGAATAAAGTTTAAAAGTAGTATTTTTGCATCATGGAAACAAATAGACAGAAAAAAATAGGTGGTGTTATCCAAAAAGATTTGGTGGATATCCTGCAAGGTGAAGTGAGAAAAAACGGAATAACCAATTTGATTATTTCGGTATCCAAAGTAGCAGTGACATCTGATTTGTCTGTAGCTACTATATATTTAAGTATTTTCCCTCAGGAAAAAGCCCAAGAAACATTGGTGGCTATCAAATCGAATTCTACTTTGATTAAGCACGATTTGTCACAACGCGTGCGTTTACAATTGCGCAAAGTGCCCAATTTGGTTTTCTTTATTGATGATTCTTTAGATTATATCGAAAAGATTGACAAAGCGTTAGCCAACCGAGATAATCCTATTGAAAACAGAGATCTTTTAGAAAAACGCAGACAATCGTAAATTGAAATTCCCTCTTTATATAGCCAAACGATACAGCATCAGTACTAGCAAAAACAATGCTATCAACATTATTAATCGTATTGCTAGTGTGGGAATTATCATTGGCGCACTGGCACTTTTTGTGGTGCTGTCGGTTTTTAGTGGATTGAAAGAATTTAGTCTTTCGTTTACCAATGCCATTGATCCCGATTTAAAACTCAACTCAACTTTAGGGAAATCTATTTTGATTACACCCGAACAAGAAAGCCAAATCAAACAAATTGAAGGAATTGTTTCCTATTCCAAAATTATTGAGGAACGCGTGCTTTTTACCTTTGATGGCAAACAGCAAGTAACCTACTTAAAAGGAATTGATAGTTTGTTTACCAAAGTCAATCCTGTTGAAAAAAATCTTTTTAATGGCCAATGGTTGGCGCCTAATACCAATCAAGTCGTGGTGGGTTACGGCATTGCGCAGCAATTCTCGATGGGCCTTTTGGACTTTAACCGACCCTTAGAAATTTTTGTTCCAAAGCCTGGGAAAGGCGCTATAGAAAATCCAGAACAAGCCTTTAACCAGTCTGATTTATTACCGATTGGAATTTATACAGTCAATGAAGATTTGGATTCCAAATATGTTTTTGCCGATTTGGGTCTTGCTCAAGAATTGTTAGAATATAAACCCAATCAAGTGTCGGGATTGGAAATTAAAATTCAGAAAGGCGCCAATGAAAAAGCAATCATCGAGCAATTACAGACCATTTTCAACAATACGATCACGGTTAAAAACAGAGCGCAATTGAACGAATCGCTGTATAAAATGTTGAATACGGAAAACATTGCTGTTTACTTGATATTTACTTTGGTAATTGTGGTAGCGCTTTTCAACTTAATTGGCGCATTGATTATGATGATTTTGGACAAAAAAGGGAACTTGAAAACCTTATTTAACTTAGGAGTCGAAATCAAAGATTTGCGAAAAATATTCTTGCTTCAAGGTACTTTGTTGAGTTTTTTTGGTGGAGTAATCGGATTACTATTAGGAATTGTAATAGTAGTGTTGCAACAACAATTTGAGTTGATTATGATTACACCAACTATGGCTTATCCAATAGTTTTTACTTTAGAAAATGTTTTGATTGTATTGGGAACTATTATTTCTCTTGGTTTTATTGCTTCGCTGATTGCGAGTAGTCGTGTAAGCAAGAAGTTGTTGGATTAAATCCAATTATACAAATTCATAACCTGCATATACCTCTTCAATTTCTTTCATTACGCTAAACAAACCGTCTACCTCATCAATAGTAACTAATTTTTGTTTGTAGTCTTTAAACGAATGAATGCCTTTGAAATAATTCGTGTAATGACGTCGCATTTCTACAATACCCAAACGTTCTCCTTTCCATTCCATGGACCAAGTTAAGTGATTACGAGCGGCTTCTACTCGATCAATAACAGAAGGAGTTGGTAAATGTTCACCAGTTTTAAAGTAATGTTTGATTTCGTTAAAAATCCAAGGATACCCAATGGCAGCACGACCAATCATTATACCGTCAATACCGTATTCGTTTTTATAGCGCAATGCTTTTTCGGGCGAGTCAATATCGCCATTCCCAAAAATGGGCATCGTAATTCTAGGATTATTTTTCACCCTAGCAATGTGTGACCAATCGGAATGCCCTTTGTACATCTGAGCACGCGTTCGTGCATGAATTGACAAGGCCTGAACGCCAATGTCTTGCAAACGTTCTGCCACTTCGTCAATATTGATTGAGCTTTCGTCCCAACCCAAACGGGTTTTAACTGTTACGGGTAAATCGGTACTGTCAATTACGGCTTTGGTCAACCGAATCATTAAATCCACATCTTTCAAGACGCCAGCACCTGCCCCTTTGCATACTACTTTTTTTACTGGACAACCAAAATTAATATCAATTAAATCCGGATGGACAGTTGAAACAATTTTTGACGATAACGCCATTGCTTCTTCATCTCCTCCAAAAATTTGAATGCCAACAGGACGCTCGTAATCAAAAATATCCAATTTTTGACGGCTCTTGATCGCATCGCGAATCAAGCCTTCGGAAGAAATAAATTCCGAATACATCATATCCGCGCCATGTGTTTTACACAATCTACGGAACGGCGGATCGCTTACGTCTTCCATAGGCGCAAGTAGTAAAGGAAAATCAGGTAATTCTATGTTGCCGATCTTGATCAAAGTGCAAATTTTTGGCAAAGATAGAAAAATTAGATTTTAGATTTTTCAATCCTTGAAAAGGGAACATGATTTTCAAAATTCCATACGGATAAAAAGAAGTAGTTTCGAAAGTTTTACTCTATATTTGCAGATTAAAAGCACCTCAAATTACTTTTTGAATTTTGAACTTGATATTGAAAGCGAATAATGAAACACATTAGAAATTTTTGCATAATTGCCCACATTGACCACGGAAAAAGTACGCTTGCCGACCGATTACTTGGTGCCACTCAAACCGTAACTGCTCGTGAAGAAAAAGCGCAATTGTTGGACAATATGGACTTGGAGCGTGAACGTGGAATTACTATTAAAAGTCACGCTATCCAAATGGAATACACCTACCAAGGTCAAGAGTACATCTTGAACTTGATTGATACTCCGGGCCACGTGGATTTTTCATATGAAGTTTCTCGTTCTATTGCGGCTTGCGAAGGCGCTTTACTAATTGTAGATGCTGCGCAAAGTATCCAAGCACAAACCATTTCTAATTTATATTTGGCTTTAGAAAATGACTTGGAAATTATTCCGGTTTTGAATAAAGTTGATTTACCAAGCGCTAACCCCGAAGAAGTGAGCGACGATATTATCGATTTATTAGGTTGTAAACTAGAAGATATTATTCATGCTTCAGGGAAAACAGGTTTTGGAGTTGAAAATATTCTAGCTGCCATAATCGAAAAAATTCCAGCGCCTAAAGGAAACAAAGACGAGCCTTTACAAGCCTTAATTTTTGACTCCGTTTACAATCCTTTCCGCGGAATCGAAGTTATTTTCCGTGTCATTAATGGCGAAATCAAAAAAGGACAAAAAATTAAATTCATGGCCACAGGCAATGAATATTTTGCGGACGAAATTGGTACCCTAAAATTAAATCAGGTTCCGAAACAAGTCATTTCAGCCGGAGATGTTGGCTACTTGATTTCAGGAATTAAAGAAGCTAAAGAAGTAAAAGTGGGGGATACTTTGACCGATGCCAAAGAGCCTACTCAAAATATGATTACCGGATTTGAAGACGTAAAACCAATGGTTTTTGCTGGAATTTATCCTGTAGACACCGAAGATTATGAAGACTTACGTTCATCAATGGAAAAACTCCAGTTGAATGATGCTTCCTTAGTTTTTGTGGCAGAGAGTTCGGCCGCTTTAGGCTTTGGTTTCCGTTGCGGATTCTTAGGAATGTTGCATATGGAAATTATCCAAGAGCGTTTGGAACGTGAGTTTGACATGACGGTAATTACCACGGTGCCTAACGTTTCGTATTTGGCTTACACCAAAAAAGATCCAGAAACGCCACTTATCGTGAACAATCCATCGGACTTACCGGAACCTTCTAAATTAGACCGAGTAGAAGAACCGTATATTAAAGCAACTATCATTACTAAAGCCGATTTCGTTGGCAACGTAATGAGTTTGTGTATTGAAAAACGCGGATTGATTACCAATCAGACTTATTTGACTACGGAAAGAGTAGAATTGAATTTTGATATGCCGTTGGCCGAAATCGTATTTGATTTTTACGATCGTTTGAAAACCGTTTCTAAAGGATATGCGTCGTTTGACTATTCGCCAATTGGAATGCGAACTTCTAAATTGGTAAAATTAGATGTGCTGTTGAACGCCCAAACCGTAGATGCCCTTTCTGCTTTGATTCACGAAGACAATGCCTACAATATTGGTAAAAAAATGACGGAAAAATTGCGCGAATTGATTCCGAGACAGCAGTTTGATATTCCAATTCAAGCCGCTATTGGAGCTAAAATTATTGCCCGTGAAACGATCAAAGCCTTGCGTAAAGACGTTACGGCTAAATGTTATGGAGGTGATATTTCACGAAAGCGTAAATTATTGGAAAAACAGAAAAAAGGAAAAAAACGTATGCGTCAAGTAGGTAACGTTGAAATTCCGCAAGAAGCCTTTATGGCAGTATTGAAATTGAACGATTAATTATTTACGAAGTACGATTTACGAAACTAAAACCCAATGACGAAAGTTGTTGGGTTTTGTTTTTCAATTTAGGAATCTATGCCTAAAAAACTTTGTACCTTTGCCGCTTTAAACTTTGCTACATCATTATGATTGAAGATAAAAACCCACAACGCACCAGCATTTCGCAATTAGGCGAATTTGGTTTGATTGATCACTTGACTAAAAACTTTGCCATCACGCAAGCTTCAACTTTAAAAGGAATTGGAGACGATGCCGCAGTCTTGGATTTCAAAGACAAAAAAGTAGTTGTTTCAACAGATATGCTAGTGGAAGGAGTCCATTTTGACTTAGCCTATATGCCTTTGAAACATTTAGGATACAAAGCAGTTGTTGCTAATGTGTCTGATATTTGCGCTATGAATGCCAAAGCGACACAAATCACAGTTTCTATTGCGGTATCCAATCGTTTTCCGCTAGAAGCCTTAGAAGAATTGTTTGAAGGAATTACTTTGGCTGCCAATGAATACAAAGTAGATGTGATTGGAGGAGATACTACCTCCTCGCAAAAAGGAATGATCATTTCGATTACCGCTATAGGCGAAGCAGATGAAGCTGAATTAACCTATAGAAACGGAGCCAAATCTACTGATTTGTTAATAGTAACAGGGGATATTGGTGCTGCTTATATGGGATTGCAAGTTTTGGAAAGAGAGAAACAAGTGTTTTTAGTAAACCCCAATTCGCAACCCGATTTGGATGCCTATACCTATTTAATTGAACGCCAATTGAAACCGGAAGCAAGAAAAGACGTGCGTACATTATTGCACGCTTTGGAAATTAAACCCACTTCCATGATTGATATTTCTGACGGCTTGTCGTCTGAGATTATTCATTTGTGCAAACAATCAAAAGTAGGATGTAATTTATACGAAGACAAACTACCATTAGATCCTCAGTTCATCAATGTATGTGAGGAATTTGATATCGATAGTACTACGGTAGCGATTAATGGAGGCGAAGATTACGAATTGCTTTTCACTATTGCCATGGAAGATTTTGATAAAATAAAAGGTAATCCTAACTTCTCTATTATTGGTCATATGACACAAGAAAGCGAAGGCATTCATTTGGTGACCCGCGCCAACACTAAAATTCCGTTAAAAGCCAGAGGCTGGAATGCTATAGCAGAATAGATTTATAAATTAACAGAGTCAGGAAATAATTGACTTAATCAATTTTAATATTTTATTTACATTTACTTTAATTAAAATTTTAACTAATATTAAATTTATTAAAATGAAAAAATCACTTTTACTATTGTGCTTATGTTTTTTGAATTTTGGCTATAGTCAAGAAAAAGTTGATTTTCCAAAAACCGAAATCAAAGGAAACAGCTTTTTCTTAGTTTTAGGTGCTGTAGAAGTTACTTATGAGCGAATTTTAAACGAAGATTCAGGATTAGGTGTTGCACTTTTTTTTGTAAATGAAGAAGATTTTGATACCAGTTTTAGTTTAACACCTTATTATCGTGCTTATTTTGGGAAAAAACCAGCTGCTGGTTTTTTTGTTGAGGGGTTCAGTATGCTAAGTACTGGCGTTCATAATAAAACTTATTATTTCAATAATTCAGGAAATTTAATAAATATCGAAAAAGATCGTTATACTGATTTTGCACTTGGCTTTGGACTTGGTTCAAAGTGGGTTCACAAACGAGGCTTTGTCTTTGAAATTAATGCCGGCATTGGCCGTAATTTATTTAGCAACAATAGTCCTGAAGTTGTAGGCAGAGGAGGTATTAGTTTAGGATACCGATTTTAATAAAATAAAAAGTCCCAAACTCAATTGAATTTGGGACTTTTTTTATTTTGGGTTTCGTCTATTCGAAACTTAATCATTCATTTTCATCAGCCAATTCTTCATTGACACTTCATTTTCGATAATGTTTTTCAAGTCGGCAATTTGAACACGATCTTGTTTCATACTATCTCTATGACGAATCGTTACGGTTTGGTCTTCAATAGTTTGATGATCCACTGTGATACATAAAGGAGTTCCTAAAGCATCTTGTCTTCTATAACGTCTTCCTACAGCATCTTTCTCATCATACGTTACATTGAAATCCCATTTCAAATCGGCAATAATTTGATGTGCAATTTCTGGTAATCCGTCCTTTTTAACCAATGGTAAAATTGCTGCTTTTGTTGGAGCCAAAACAGATGGTAAACTCAACACGGTTCGTGTAGAACCGTCTTCTAAAGTTTCTTCTTTTAACGAAGTCGCAAACACTGCCAAGAACATTCTATCCAATCCAACAGATGTTTCTACTACATACGGCACATAATTTTGGTTCAATTCGGCATCAAAATACTGCAATTTTCTTCCAGAATATTGTTCGTGCGCTTTCAAATCAAAATCGGTGCGCGAGTGAATTCCTTCTAATTCTTTGAATCCAAAAGGGAAATCAAACTCGATATCCGCCGCAGCATTGGCGTAATGTGCTAATTTTTCGTGATCGTGAAAACGGTATTTTTCTTTTCCTAATCCCAATGACAAATGCCATTTTAAACGGGTCGCTTTCCAATGTTCATACCATTGCATTTCTTCGCCTGGACGCACAAAAAATTGCATTTCCATTTGTTCGAATTCGCGCATACGGAAGATAAATTGACGCGCTACAATTTCGTTTCTGAAGGCTTTACCTGTTTGGGCAATTCCAAAAGGCACTTTCATTCGCCCTGATTTTTGAACGTTCAAGAAATTGACAAAAATTCCTTGTGCTGTTTCTGGACGCAAGTACAAATCCATAGCCGAATCAGCAGAAGCCCCTAATTTAGTTCCAAACATCAAATTGAATTGACGAACTTCAGTCCAATTTCTTGATCCTGATTCTGGACAAGCAATTTCCAGCTCTTCGATTAACGCTTTTACGTCTTCTAAATCTTCATTCCCTAAAGAACGAGCCATTCTTTCCAGAATTTCTCTTTCCTTGGCTTTGTATTCCATCACACGAGCATTGGTAGTTACAAACTCTTGTTCGTTAAACGCCTCTCCAAAACGCGCTCGTGCTTTTTCGATTTCTTTGATTGCTTTTTGATTTAGCTTTTCGGCATAATCTTCAATCAAGACATCGGCTCTATATCTTCTCTTTGAATCTTTGTTGTCAATCAATGGATCGTTAAACGCATCCACGTGACCTGATGCTTTCCAAGTGGTTGGGTGCATCAAAATCGCTGCGTCCAAACCAACGATATTCTCGTTCATTTGCACCATTGATTTCCACCAATATTCGCGAATATTTTTCTTTAATTC
>DFXW01000043.1:0-64428 GCA_002382495.1 Flavobacterium sp. UBA4098 | reverse complement strand
GTGCAAAAATATAAAAAGTGTCCTTAAAAAAAAGGAAATAGTTAAAGTTTGAATCACTGATTTCCTTATTTTTATCTATCTTAACCCAAATCCTATGTTCCAAAGCCTTCTCCATTTATTTTTTCCTCCCACTTGTGCGGGTTGCCAATCTGTTTTAATGAGCAACGAAAATGTAATTTGCACCAAATGTCGGCACGAAATACCGCTCACTCAGCACCATAAAAACCCAGAAAATGACGCTTTTAAAAAATTTTATGGCCGTATTCCGGTTGAACAGGTTTCGGCTTTAGTGTATTTTCATAAAAACGGAATTGTCCAAGAGCTGATTCATAGTTTAAAATACCGTGGACAAGAAGCTATTGGAACTGTTTTAGGCGAATGGTATGGCGAAGAATTAAAAAGCAGCCAATTGCTTCAGACAGTAGATGCAATTATTCCAGTGCCTTTACATCCGAAGAAATTACGAGAAAGAGGATACAATCAGGTGACTGAATTTGGAAATGCCTTAGCCAAAAAATTAGAGATTCCGGTGAACAATTCGATTTTGTATCGGCAAGTGTATTCCAAAACACAATCGCAAAAAAATCGGTTGGGCAGAACCGAAGGTATCGATACTATTTTTGATGTTTCGTTTGACGAAAAAGACCATAATAAACATTTCCTTTTGATTGACGACGTGATTACTACAGGGGCAACATTAGAAGTTTGTGCCAAAGCGTTGTTAAAGATTCCTGGAACCAAGATTAGTATTGTTTGCATGGCTATGGCCGATTCTTAAAAATTAAAATTATAACCCAATTGCTTTTTCTATTTCAAGTTAATTGCCTAATTTTGAATTCACTTTTTAATTTTCACTTAAAATAATTATATCATGGCTTTTGAATTAGCACCATTACCTTATGCTTACGATGCATTAGAACCGCACATTGATGCACGCACTATGGAAATTCACCATACAAAACACCACAATGCATATACTACTAACTTGAATGCAGCTATTGCTGGAACCGATTTAGAAGGTAAAACCATTGAAAACATTTTAATCAATTTAGACAAAACCAATGCAGCTGTTCGTAACAACGGTGGTGGTTTTTACAATCACAATTTGTTCTGGTCTGTAATGACTCCAAACGGTGGTGGTTTACCTACAGGTGAATTATTAGAAGCTATCGAAGCATCTTTTGGTACATTTGAAGAATTCAAAGCTAAATTTGCCAAAGCGGGAGCTACTCAATTTGGTTCTGGATGGGCTTGGTTGTGCGTTCACAAAGGTGGAAAATTAGACGTTTGTGGCACTCCAAATCAAGACAATCCATTAATGCCAGAAGTAGGTTGTGGCGGAACTCCAATTCTTGGAATGGATGTTTGGGAACACGCTTACTACTTGCACTACCAAAATAGAAGACCTGATTATATTGAAGCTTTCTTTAATGTAATCAATTGGACAGAAGTAACAAGACGTTTTGTTTTAGACAAATAATCTTTTATTGAATAAATAAAAATCCGCTGATGACCTCAGCGGATTTTTTTATTGAATCATTGTAAGTTCTGTATAAAAAATAAAAGAGGAGGAATTGCTTCCTCCTCTTTTGCCCCAAATCTACCATAACCTTAACCTTCTAATGTAAATGGTAGCGTAAAGATATCTTTACCAATATTGTTTTATATTTATTTTAGACGAACGCCTTAAATCATCGACAAAGCGTTTCTTTTGATCTAATAAGCTCTCGCGTCTTTCCCTTCGTAGAAATTCATGAAAGCTCGGTTTACTACTCGGTTTCCTCCTGGAGTTGGATAATCTCCTGTAAAATACCAATCTCCAAGATTTTTTGGACAGGCAATATGCAAGTCTTCTACCGTTTGGAAAATGATTTTTACTTCGGCATTGATTTCAGGCGAACTCAACATCTCTGCAATTTTATCTGAGATTTCTTCCGCAGTAAATGGCTCATAAATAGCTGTTACATAATTGACAACTTCCGCATCTTTGAAATTTTCTTGCGCTTTACATTTGGCATACACCTCATCCACTATATGGTATAAGTTGCGTTCTTTTAACAATGCTAAAGCCGCTCTAAATGCAACCAAACCTTCTAGTTTTGCCATATCAATTCCGTAACAATCTGGATAACGAATTTGTGGTGCCGAAGAGACAATCACGATTCGTTTTGGTTTCAAACGATCCATCATTTTGATGATACTCATTTTCAAGGTAGTTCCACGAACGATACTATCGTCGATAATTACCAAATTATCTGTTGGTTTAATCACGCCGTATGTTACATCGTAGACGTGAGCCACTAAATCGTCACGGCTACTATCTTCAGTAATAAACGTTCTTAATTTAGCATCTTTAATCGCCACCTTTTCCGTACGGATTTTAACCTTCAAAAGTTCTTGTAAGGTTTGTTCCGTTAAGGTACTTCTGTTTTTTAAGATATAATCGTTTTTTCTTTGGTTCAAGAAATCCTGAGCTGCTTCTACTAATCCGTAAAAAGAAGTTTCGGCTGTGTTTGGAATATACGAAAACACGGTATTATCTGTATCTTGATCAATTGCTTTTAAAACCGATGGCAAGATTAATTTTCCTAAATTTTTTCTTTCTTGATAAATCTCTGCATCACTTCCTCTTGAAAAATAGATGCGCTCAAATGAACAGGCTTTTTTCTCAATAGGAGTTAAGATTTGTTTCATTGAAATAGCACCGCCTTTTTTAATAATCAAAGCGCTTCCTGGATCAATTTCTTGAACACTTTCGAAAGGTACATTGAATACGGTTTGAATCACTGGGCGTTCTGAAGCTACCACCACTACTTCATCATCTTGATAGAAATACGCTGGACGAATTCCCGCTGGATCTCTAAACACAAAGGCATCTCCGTGTCCTAACAATCCCGCCATAGCGTATCCTCCATCTAAATTCTTAGAAGAACGATTTAAAATTTTAGCAATATCTAAACGATCGGCAATAACTGGAGAAGCTTCTCTTTTATTCAAGCCCATCTCTTTGCATTCTTGGTACAATTGCATTACTTCTTTATCTAAGAAATGACCGATTTTTTCCATTACCGTAACGGTATCGGCCATTTCTTTTGGATGTTGTCCTAGTTCAATAAGATTTTGGAATAATTCTTTAACATTGGTCATATTAAAGTTTCCTGCCAAAATCAAGTTTCGGTGCATCCAATTGCTTTGACGCAAGAAAGGGTGCACACTTTCAATACTATTTTTACCAAACGTTCCATAACGAACGTGACCTAAAAACAACTCCCCTAAATACGGAATATTCTCTTTTTGCAACGCCACATTATTAGCATATTCGGGATGATTGGTCATCTCTTCATTGATACGCTCGTTAATTTGAGCAAATACATCTTGAATCGGTTGCGAAGCGTTAGAACGCACACGACTAATGTAACGCTGACCTGGTTCTACATCAAACTTAATACTGGCAAAACCGGCTCCGTCTTGTCCTCGGTTGTGTTGCTTTTCCATCATCAGATACATTTTTTGTATCCCGTAGAAAGCGGTTCCGTATTTTTCTTTGTAGAATTCAAGCGGTTTCAAAAGCCTTACTAAGGCAATTCCACATTCGTGTTGTAAAGCGTCGCTCATTGGTGTATGTAATTGGTTGTGTTGTTTTATTTTTTTATAAAAAATGCCCCGAAAATTTCGAGGCATGAGTTATTATAATTCGATATCAAATTGTGTCAATGATTTGAATTGTTGCAATCTAGACACGACTTCTTTTTTGTCTAAAGCAAGCATTCTTTCTGTTCCAAATTTCTCCACACAGAACGAAGCTAAATTAGATCCGTAGATTACTGCGTTTTTCATATTGTCAAACGATACGTTTTCGCTTTGCGCAATAAATCCTGTAAATCCACCTGCAAAAGTATCTCCTGCTCCAGTTGGATCAAATACTTCTTCTAAAGGCAAGGCCGGTGCAAAAAACACTTCCTCGTTATGAAATAAAAGAGCGCCGTGTTCTCCTTTTTTGATGACCACATATTTAGGCCCCATGGTATGGATTTTAGCCGCTGCTTTTACTAATGAATATTCGCCTGACAATTGTCTCGCTTCTTCATCATTAATTGTAATTACATCAATACGTTTCATTACCTCTAATAATTCAGGCAAAGCACAATCCATCCAAAAGTTCATGGTGTCTAAAACTACTAATTTTGGTTTTACTTCCATTTGATCCAAAACACTGCTTTGTACCAAAGGATGTAAATTGCCTAGCATTACTACATCGGCATCTTTGAAATTTTGAGGAACTTTAGGTTGGAAATCGGCCAACACATTGAGTTCGGTAGCCAATGTATCTCTGGAGTTCAAATCGTTGTGGTACAAACCACTCCAAAAAAACGTTTTACCGCCTTTAACGATTTCAAGACCTGAAATGTCAATATTTCGAGCCGTCAATAAATCCAAATATTCTTGTGGGAAATCGTCTCCAACTACAGAAACAATAGCCGATTGTACATTGAAAAAAGAAGCTGAAAGACCAATATACGTTCCTGCTCCACCTAAAATTTTATCTGTTTTACCAAACGGAGTTTCAATCGCGTCGAAAGCCACCGTTCCAACAATCAATAATTTGTTCATTATTTTAGTTTCGAAATTAAGGGGCAAAGATAGTTTATAAGTTTTAGAGTTGCAAAGGTTCAAAGTGGCAAAATGAAGAGAATTTCACAATCTTTAAAAAGTGGAATTACAACAACCTTTCGTCTTCTTTTTCGTAAAATTTATCCACCGAAAGTTGTTGTTGAGTTGACGCCATGACTGCTAATTCATCGCATCGCTCGTTTTGAGGATGGTTATTATGCCCTTTGATCCATTTAAAATCGACTTGATGTTTTTTATAAATCAATAAAAAACGTTTCCACAAATCGGGATTTTTTTTGCCTAAGAATCCTTTTTTCTCCCAGCCAAAAACCCATTTTTTATCAACCGAATCGACTACATATTTAGAATCCGAAACCACGAGTACTTTCGTATTGGGATTTTTAAGTTTCTCCAATCCTACAATAACGGCTAACAATTCCATTCTGTTATTTGTCGTATGACGGAACCCTTCATAGAATTCTTTTCTGTACGGTTTACCCACCCATTCCATCACCACGCCATAACCCCCTGGGCCAGGATTGCCTTTAGCAGCGCCGTCAGTATAAATATGGACTTGGTGGGACATTAGTAAGGGTATATTAGGTTATGGGTTTATAAGTATATTCATTGAATAGGATTCAGATTGCTATGAACTATCCTTTAAATATCAATTTTTCAATAACAGCCGGAAAATGGTCTTGTTCCAATTCGTGAATTTTAGCAGCCACTACTTCTGGAGTATCGCTAATTAAAACACTGACCTCTTTTTGAAAAATGATGTTTCCTTCATCATAATTTTCATTTACATAATGAATGGTGATTCCTGTTTTGGATTCTTTATTTTCTACTACAGCGCGGTGTACGTGCATGCCGTACATGCCTTTTCCTCCGTATTTAGGTAATAATGCTGGATGAATATTAATTATTTTGTCGGGATACTCCGCTACAATGGATTCTGGAAATTTTAATAAAAATCCAGCTAAGACAATTAAATCGGGTTGAATAGTATTAATTTCTTGTAGTACTTTTCCTGTTTCTAAATCGTTTTTGGTAAAAACCTGAGAAGCAACTTGGTATTTTTCGGCGCGTTGTATTACCTGAGCATCCGCTTTATTAGTAAATACCGCTTCCACTGAAGCAGATTTGGTTGCTTGAAAATAACGGATGATGTTTTCCGCATTAGTACCCGAACCAGAAGCAAAAATTACAATTTTAATCATGTTTTCAACCTATTTAGTATGCAAAAAAAGGGATAAAAAACGGAAAAAAATAGCATTCGTAAACCTTTGTTAAAATAAATTTTATATTTTCGTTCGCACATTTATTAACTAAATAGTTGTTTTAAAATAAAGTTTTTTATTTTTGCCAACAAATTAAATTTTAAAATTAAAGATTATGTCAGACATTGCATCAAGAGTAAAAGCGATTATCGTAGACAAATTAGGTGTTGACGAAAACGAAGTTGTAACAGAAGCAAGCTTCACTAACGATTTAGGAGCTGACTCCTTAGACACTGTAGAGCTTATCATGGAATTCGAAAAAGAATTTGATATTCAAATTCCAGACGATCAAGCAGAAAACATTGCTACAGTAGGTCAAGCAATCTCTTACATCGAGGAAGCTAAAAAATAATACTCAAACACCCGATACTTTATTGTACTCGGGTGTTATTATTTTTCATAAATTTAAATTCGAGATTGACTTTCAATCAAAAAAACATATATAATTCAGCACCCACAGCTCTTTTGTAATACTAATACAAAAAAGAAATCGTGGGTTTTGTTTGTTTAAAGATAAAAATACAGAAGCTATGGAATTACGTCGCGTAGTTGTTACAGGTTTAGGAGCACTAACTCCTATTGGAAATAACATTCAAGAATATTGGAACGGACTAATTAACGGCGTTAGTGGTGCTGCGCCAATCACTTATTTTGATGCTTCAAAATTCAAAACGCAATTTGCTTGCGAATTGAAAAATTTCAATGTTGAAGAATTTATCGACAGGAAAGAAGCACGAAAAATGGACCGCTATGCACAATATGCCGTAGTTTCTTCTACAGAAGCTATGAACGATGCTAATTTTGATATGGAAAAATTAGACAAAGATCGTGCAGGCGTGATATGGGGATCTGGTATTGGTGGTTTAGAAACATTTCAAATTGAAGTGTTGAATTTTGCTGCTGGTGACGGAACTCCAAAATTCAATCCATTCTTTATTCCAAAAATGATTGGAGATATTGCTTGTGGACACATTTCGATAAAGTATGGTTTTAGAGGACCTAACTTTGGAACTGTTTCGGCTTGTGCCTCTTCGACCAATGCAATTATTGATGCTTTCAATTATATCCGTTTAGGCCATGCTGATGTCATGGTAACAGGAGGTTCTGAAGCAGCAGTAACCATTGCCGGAATGGGTGGTTTTAATGCAATGCATGCCCTTTCTACTCGAAATGACGATCCGAAAACGGCATCAAGACCAATGGACAAAGACCGTGACGGATTTGTACTTGGAGAAGGAGCTGGAGCATTAATCTTAGAAGAGTACGAACACGCTGTAGCGCGTGGGGCTAAAATATATTGTGAAATTGGCGGAGGCGGAATGTCAGCCGATGCGTATCATATTACTGCACCACATCCAGAAGGATTAGGAGCCAGAAATGTAATGTTGAACTGTTTGAGAGATGCTGGGTTACAACCAACAGATGTTGACGGGGTTAACATGCACGGAACTTCAACTCCTCTTGGAGATCTAGCCGAGTCGAAAGCCATCGAACAAGTTTTTGGAGATCACGCTTACACGATGAACTTGAATTCAACTAAATCGATGACGGGCCACCTTTTAGGAGCAGCTGGAGCAATTGAAACTATTTCGTCTATTCTTTCATTGAAATACGGAATTATTCCTCCAACCATCAACCATTTCACAGACGATGAAAACATCGATCCAAAATTAAACTTCACTTTTAACAAAGCTCAAAAAAGAGACGTTAAAGTATTGATGAGTAACACTTTTGGTTTTGGTGGACACAATGCTTGTGTATTGGTTAAAAAATTAGATATCTAAAATAGTACTATGCGTATTATTAAAAAAATATTTTCGAAATCCCGTTCTCTTGAAGACGGGATTTTTTTTGGTGCTATCGAAAAAATTCTTGGTTTTGCACCCAAAAATATTGATTTTTATAAAAAAGCATTCACCCATCGTTCCTCAAACATCTTGGACGAAGTGGGGAATCCTCTCAATTACGAACGGTTAGAATTTCTTGGAGATGCAATGTTAAGCGCAGTAATTGCAGGCCATCTTTTCAACGAAGCCCCAACTGGAGACGAGGGGTATTTAACAAAAATGCGTTCCAAAATTGTAAGTAGAGAGCATTTGAACGAGTTAGGCAAAGACTTAAATTTGGTTCAATTTGTAGAAAGCAAAGTGCCCGTTCAGCATTTTGGAGATAACATTCACGGTAACATTTTTGAATCCTTGGTAGGTGCCATCTATTTGGACAGAGGGTATGAATATTGCGAAAAATTCATTCAAAAAAGAGTCATCATTCCATATGTTGATATAACTCGCTTAGAAGGTAAAGTCATTAGCTACAAAAGTTTAGTCATTGAATGGTGTCAAAAAGAAAAAAGACAATTTCATTTTGACATTTTTGAAGACAATGGCATCGATGGCGAAAGACTCTTTGGAGTAAAATTGAGCATAGACGAAAAAGTAATTGCAAAAGCCCGAGCGACTTCCAAAAAGAAAGCAGAAGAAAAAGCATCCCAAAGGGCCTATTTTGCATTTCAAGAAAAAATAGATAAAAAATAATACGATTTTCTACAATCTATAACGTTTTCGTTGATAATTTAACAAAAACATCAAGCTTTTCAAGTGGCATCCTACGTTAGAAATAGTATATTTACGCCTCATTTTACGATGTAATGGCAATACATAAATTAGATCTTGACGAATTCGACGAAATAGATTATCATTTAATTGCTATTCATACCACATTGGAAGATTATCGATTGGCCTATTTTATCAATCAACACCTTCCGGTTAATTTAAGTAAAAGCAATGAAGAAATTCTCATCAGCATCAAAGAAGGTGAAACTCAATTTTCAAGATTTCACTTCGATGATGAAGATAATTTTGTCTCTTGGAATCTAATTCAAAACAAGAATGAAGTTATTGGGCAAAATGAAATAATAAACCAAGATTTATTTTCAAACAGTTCTCAGGAAGTGGCCACAAAAGTGTTTTTACTTCCCGAACTGAAGAAAGTGGATTATTTTTTAAAAATTGAAAGTGACGATGATCTTGAATTAGCAGGAATCGTAAAAAAACTAAAATCAATAAAAAGTCTTTCAACTGTGTATGTAGTAGAGACTGAAACTATAAAATCTAAAAACAATTTAATTTTTTAATANNACAAGAGAAATCATCAAAGACATGATTGAGGCAGGAGTTAATGTATTTAGAATAAATTTTTCGCATGCTGATTATAATGATGTTAAAGAGCGTATAAGTACTATTCGTAGCATCAATGAAGAATATGGTTATACTACTGGTATTTTAGCCGATTTACAAGGTCCTAAACTTCGTGTTGGAGTTATGGAAGAAGGTGTAGTGGTTAACGATGGTGATTTAATTACATTCACAACTGCTGAAGATATCATTGGAACCAAAGAAAGAGTTTTCATGAAGTACCAAAACTTTCCAAACGATGTTAATCCAGGAGAAAGAATTTTGTTAGATGATGGAAAATTAATTTTCGAAATTGTTTCAACTGATAAGAAAACAGAAGTGGTTGCCAAAGTAATTCAAGGTGGCGAATTGAAATCTAAAAAAGGAGTTAACCTTCCAAATACTAAAATTTCACTTCCTGCTTTGACAGAGAAAGATATTGCCGATGCCATTTTTGCTATTGGTCAACAAGTAGATTGGATTGCCCTTTCATTCGTGAAAACACCAAGAGATTTACAAGACCTTCAAGAATTAATTGCTGAGCACTCTGAATTTAAAATTCCAATTATTGCCAAAATCGAAATGCCAGAAGCATTAGAGAATATGGACAAAATTGTTGCTTATTGTGATGCATTGATGGTAGCTCGTGGTGATTTAGGAGTGGAACTTCCAGCTCATGAAGTACCATTGGTACAAAAAGAATTAATTGTTAGAGCTAAAACTGCTCGTATTCCAGTAATTGTGGCAACGCAAATGATGGAAACGATGATTACTAGTTTAACTCCAACACGTGCTGAGGTTAATGACGTTGCTAACTCGGTAATGGATGGCGCTGATGCCGTAATGCTTTCTGGAGAAACAGCAGCAGGAAATTATCCTGTACAAGTAATTCAAAAAATGACTCAAATCATTGAAGCAGTTGAAGATTCTCCGCTAATCAAAGTGCCTCAAAATACACCACAAGTTAGAACGAATCGTTTTATTACTAAAACAATCTGTCAACACGCAGCGCAAATGGCTAACGTAATCAAAGCAAAAGCAATTTGTACATTAACAAATAGTGGCTATACGGCATTCCAAATTTCATCTTGGAGACCATCAGCTCATATTTTAGTTTTTACATCTAACAAAAGAATCTTAACGCAATTGAACCTATTATGGGGCGTTAAATCTTTTTACTATGCTAAATCTGTAAGTACGGATGACACGGTAACTGATGTGAATGAAATTGCAAGACAAAAAGGATTTGTTGAAAAAGGCGATTTCTTAATCAACTTAGCAGCAATGCCAATCACTGACAAAGGAATGGTAAATACCTTACGAGTTTCAGAAATAGAATAATATTTACTTTATATCTTTAAAAAGCCCTCTAATCGAGGGCTTTTTTATTGTCAAAATTTTATGAATAATTAAACATTTAGTTGTCAAAATATATTTACTTTTGATACACTAAATCTAAAAATATTATGAGTTCAAATTCTAAAAACCCGTTCTTAAACAATAGAATCTTTACTTCATCAAAAGAAGAAGTTCACGAAGCAACTATAATTGGTCACGAACAAACAATGACCATAGCAGGAACAATGAACAAAAGTTTGATTTTGTTTTTACTACTAACTGCAGCAGCCATGATTACTTGGTGGATGGCAGCTAACGGACAAAGTCCAATGGTTCCAATGATTGGAGGCGCAATAATGGGTCTTATCTTAGTAATTATTGCTACATTCAAACCCCAACTTTCTGGTTATTTAGCTCCAGGTTATGCGATTTTTGAAGGCTTATTCATTGGTGGTATTTCGGCCATTTTCGAATTAAAATTTCCAGGTATTGTTACCCAAGCTGTTGGAGCTACTTTAGTAACTTTTGCCGTTTGTTTGGGATTGTACAAATTCAAAATCGTACAAGTTACTGAACGATTTAAATCTATTGTAATTGCTGCAACTTTAGCTATTGCTACTTATTATTTGATTTCGTGGTTGGTTTCTTTGTTTACTAGTTTTACACCTGTACATCACGGAAATTCAATGATGAGTATTGGAATCAGTGTTTTTGTTATTGTAATTGCAGCTATGAATTTATTCTTGGACTTTGATCAAATTGAAGAAGGTGCCAACAGAAAAATGCCAAAATACATGGAATGGTATGGCGCAATGGGATTGATGATTACCCTTGTTTGGCTGTACATGGAATTCTTGCGATTATTGTCAAAATTAAACAGCAGAGATTAAGCTCAACTCTTCTAGATAAATAAAACCCCATTACGAATCGTGATGGGGTTTTGTGTTAAAAAGCAAACTGCAATTGTACTACTACTGTTTTCTTTTGTTCCGTATTCAAATTACTTAAGGATATTCCGAGTAAGCGAACAGAATCTTTCATTCGCTCTTGATACAACAGCTCTTTTACATTTTCAAGAATCAAGCCTTTATCTGCAATAAAATAGGGAACCGTTTTACTTCGTGTTTGTTGCGAAAAATCGCTGTATTTAATTTTTAAAGTTACTGTTTTACCAGCAATATTTTGTTTCTTCAATCGGCGCTCTAAACTGGTTGCGATTTTTTCAAGTTGCTCCAACATGAAAATTTCAGAAGATAAATTGGTGTCAAAAGTATGCTCAGCTGCTACCGATTTTGTAATTCGATCGGGTTTTACTTCACTATTGTGAATCCCGCGTACCACATGGTAATAAAAGGCACCTGATTTTCCAAAGTGGCTTGATAAAAATTCTAATGATTTACTTTTTAATTCCAAACCAGTGAAAATTCCCAATTGGTACATTTTTTCAGTAGTCACTTTACCCACTCCATAGAATTTCCGAATTGGTAATTCTTCCAAAAAGGAAAGCACCTCGTCAGGATTAACCGTTTTTTGACCATTAGGTTTATTGTAATCACTGGCTATTTTGGCTACAAATTTGTTTACCGAAATTCCCGCTGAAGCTGTCAAACCTACTTCATTCAAAATTCGGGTTCTGATTTCTTTTGCCAATAGCGTTGCACTAGGATTCCCTTTTTTATTATGTGTTACATCTAAATACGCTTCGTCAAGAGAAAGTGGCTCAATCAAATCAGTATAATCATGAAAAATAGCATGGATTTTTTTTGAGATTTCTTTGTAACGATCAAAACGAGGTCGAACAAAAATAAGATCTGGACAATTTTTTTTTGCCAAAACACCGCTAATAGCACTTCGTACACCAAACTTTCTAGCTTCGTAACTTGCAGCTGCGACAACGCCTCTGTTTTCAGAGCCGCCAACGGCAATTGGTTTGCCTCTTAATTCAGGATGATCCATTTGCTCCACAGAAGCATAAAACGCATCCATGTCGATGTGAATGATTTTTCTATTGGAATTAATTTCGAGCATAGCACAAATTTATACAAAAAGGATTAGGAGAAAACACCTAACTTTGAAATCAACTAATCCAATTCAATATGATTGAAATAGAAAGAAAGTTTTTAGTTAGCTCAGACGCATTTAAAAACGATGCTTTGCGCAAAAATCATATTGCACAAGGCTATTTGAATTCCGCACCAGAACGTACCGTACGGGTGCGTATTAAAGGTGAGAAAGGATTTTTGACCATTAAAGGGAAATCAAATGAAAGTGGACTATCTCGTTATGAATGGGAAAAACAAATTCCTCTTGAAGAAGCTAAAGCTCTTTTACTTCTTTGTGAAAAGGGAATAATTGAGAAAAACCGTTACGAAGTACCGGTAGGAAAGCACCTATTTGAAGTAGATGAATTTTTTGGAGAAAACGAAGGACTAATTATAGCTGAAGTAGAACTACAATCAGAAAACGAATTTTTTGAAAAACCAATTTGGTTAGGAAAGGAAGTTAGTCATGACGACCGCTATTACAACTCCTATTTAAGTCAACATCCGTTTACAAGTTGGTAACTTAGTTTTCTATTATTTCGATTTTCACACGCAACATTCCGCTTCTTTTATTATCGGCTAAATCCATAAAAGCACGTTTGGTTAAATCAATCTCTTTCGAACGTACAAATGGCCCTCTATCTGTAACTTCGACTATAACCGATTTACCGTTGGCTTCATTAGTTACTTTAAGCTTGGTGCCAAATGGTAATTTTTTGTGCGCTGCAGTATAGCCGTTATTGCTGAATTTTTTTCCGCTAGTAGTACGTCTTCCGTTAAATTTATCAGCATAATAAGATGCAATAACTGACTTTTTAAATGCCTTTAGTTGGAGTGGTTTAGTTGAAATGCTATCCGTCACTAAAGAAATATCAGCAGCAGTAGTTTTACTTTTTTTAACTGTATCTTTTGCTATTGTTTGCTTTTGTTTACTTTGAATCGATGTTTGACTCCAAACTAATCCAACAACAAATACAATACACAACAGTATCAAACCTTTTTTCATGTTTGTTGTTTTTTAATTTTAAATAATAGGATAAAAAAAGTCCTGTTTAGGACTTGTGTTTAGAACCATAAATTCCAAGGAATTCTGCTTAAGATGAGTACCAATCCTAGTCCATAAAAAATAGCAATAGATTTGAATTTTCCCTCGCTAGCGGTTGCTTTTTTATGTTTAGACCAACCCATAGTAATCAATACAATCGCAATGATATTAACTAATGGATGTTCTAGTGAAGTTAAACGGTATGCCTCGTTTTTCATTTGTCCAAAAACAGCTGACCCTAGTGGAGATAAAAAATACAACGCTAAACCTACTAACAATTGAATATGGGTTCCTATTAAAGCAAATAAGGCAATTTTACGGTCTTTGGCTGTAAATTCTTTTTGAGATGATTTCCCAATAAATGAGTTTACTACTGCTATAACTAAAACTAAAATAGCTAAATACGCCCAGCCTGAATGAAATTTTTGTATGAAATTGTACATGATTCTTATTTAATTGAATTTCAAATATAGTAAAAAATTGGTACAAAAAAAACGGCAACTCCTTTTTGTGGAGTTGCCGTTTGTATGTAGTAACTTTCTTTACTTAGAAGTTATAACGCATTGTGAAATTCCAAGTTCTTCCAAATCCGAAGAATACTTGGTTAGCATCTGCAACACCATTATAAGTTCTTCCAGCTGAATTGTAAGTTGGTCCTGATGTACCTGAAACAAAATCAGTAGCAAAAATATTAGATCTTGACTCAGCAATGTAAACTTCGTCTAAAACGTTATTGATGTTTAATCTGAAATTCAATGATTTTGATTTGTCAGTTCCTAACAATAATCTGTATGAAATTCCAGCATCAACAAGACCATAAGAAGGTAATTCTAATGTTCCTTTGTTTGTCGCAGAAGTTTGTCTTGTAGGATCTAAACTTGCAAATAATTTATCAGATAATCTGTAGTTAGCATCAACATTAAAACGTGGCGCTAATTCATATGCAGCACCTAAACTTGCTGTCATTTGAGCTACATCACCAACTCTTGTTCCGTCTACGAAATAAGTAGTAGATGTTCCACCAGAAATATTGGTGTTATTAACGTCAAATCTTCTTCCAGTGATATTGCCTTCATATACCCATTTACCTAATGAGAACATTCCGTTCAATTTTAATTTATCACCAACTTTAGCATTCATATCTACTTCCACTCCTGAGTGTACTTGAGTAATTCCAGCAAAATCATAATAACCACCTGGGTTAGCAACATCTGCATCATTAGATCTTTGGTATCTGTCTTTCCATGTAGTATGGTATACATTTACATTTGCATTGAATACTGCAGAACGGAAACCGTATCCTGCTTCTAATCCTAATACTTTTTCATTAGTCAAGTTTTCATTCACTAAAGATTGATTATTTGGATATACTGCATTAAAGAATGGTTGTTTAGAATAATAACCTGCATTTACAAATACATTATGATTATCATTGATGTTGTAGTTAGCTCCCCCTTTAACATTTCCACCTAACAAGTTTTTGTAATCTGTAGATGACAATGGGTTAGGAGTTAAGTACAAGAAATAATCATCTCTTCTAAATCCTTGGTTAGAAACCGACCCTTGGAAGAAAGCTGTTAATTTATCAGCAGAATACTCTAATTGAGTAAAGGCTCCATACCAATTTACTAAACCATCATTATTATAGTTGATTTTATCTGTTTGATAGCCCAAGCTATATAAAGGATTTAAATTTGGTCTTGCAGCATACGTTCCTGTTAATACTCTGTTTGGATTGTTTTTATCGTTATTATCAGCATAATTAGTAGATCCTAACAAATCAACCATGTTTTGGTAGTGAATACCTCTATATGTTCTTGCATCAACACCAAAATCTAAAGTAAATCTTTCTGATAATTTAGTGTTCAAGTTAACCACACCGCCATACCAGTTGTGTGAGTTGATAGAAGCAATTTTTGTAATACCATTTGTAGTATTATTTGATGTAGATGAGCTGTTTTGGTAAGCTCCCCCAACTAAAGTTCTAGTTGAAGTTCCTGTAGATCCAGGGATTACAACATTTTTACCTGAATTCCAAGCGTTAATTAAATCCACATTGATGATTCCATTAGCTAATCTTAAGTTATCAGAGAAAAATCTATTTCCTCTCATTGCTCCAGCACCGTTAGATCCTCCACCACGACCCCAAGAACCATACACTACAGTAGATAATTTAGTTTTGTCGTTAATTTTGTAATCCCAGTTAACCGATGCAATTGGTTTGTGATAAAAGTTAGTTCTAAAGTTATACTCTTTACCATTTAAAATACCCCAATCGTTGTTGTATCTTCTGTTTGGCTCACCATTAGAACCATATTTAATAAACTGAGCAATTGTTGGCGCATTAGATCTTTGATTGTGCCATTGTGGTGCACCAGTAATAGTAAATTCTACATCGTGTTTAGGATTGATTTTGTAACCAATTCCGATAAAGTAGTTACCTGCTTCAAATTTAGTTCCATCAACATAACCATCTCCATTAGTTTGGCTCAACAAAATAGAAGTAGACAAACCATTTTTCATTACACCTGTTGAATATGAAAATGCTTTTTTCAAGTAATTATCATTGGCAACACCTACAGAAACACTTCCGCCTTCTTTCATATCAGCAGAACGAGTTACGATATTAATAGTACCCCCTACAGATGAAATCGCTAATTTAGAAGATCCTAAACCTCTTTGTACTTGCATTGCAGAAGTTACGTCAGACAAACCCGCCCAGTTACTCCAATATACAGCACTGTTTTCCATGTCATTAACAGGAACCCCGTTAATTAATACGGCAATATTTCTTTGATCAAATCCACGAATGTTAATTCTTGAATCTCCAAAACCTCCACCTGATTTAGTAGCATATACAGAAGGTGTATTCGCTAAAATTTCAGGAAATTCTTGAGATCCTAGTTTTTCTTGAATTTCTGCCGCTTTAATAGTAGAAACTGCTACTGGAGTTTTTCTGTCCTTAGCAACGTCCACTACCGAACTTCTTACTACAATTTCTTGTAATTGATTATCATCAGCAACTAAAGCAACTGTACCTACGCTAGCAGTACCATTGAATTTAACTGTTTTTGATTTGTAACCAATAAAAGAAATTACTAATTCGCCTGAATTAGCAGTTGTGTTGATAGAGAATTTTCCATCAAAATCTGTTGAAACAGCAATTTTTGTTCCTTTAATAACAATATTTGCTCCAGGCAAAGAACCTTTACCATCTGTAACAGTTCCTGAAACTTTTCCTTGAGCAAAAGCAGTAGAAACCATTAAAAACATTAATCCTGTAAGTAACCAGTTTTTCATTGTTTTCATTGTTGTTTTATTAATTTATTTTTGGCAAAATTATAACATTTTTATATCAATACGTTAATACAACGTTAAAAAATTCACCTTTTTAGTGTTTTTTTTAAACAACTATTGATTTTTAAAGATGTTGCGAGAGCTACATGTATAAAAAAAGCGCCTTGATTTATATCAAAGCGCCTTACGTTATTTACTACTTGAATTATTTATTTTTCAAAAAATGATTCAATAAAAAGGAAGTAGAACTATCGTGGTTTTTAACTGTTTTAGTATTGATTTCATCCAAAATAGAATTAGCTAATTGTTTTCCTAATTCTACTCCCCATTGATCAAAACTAAAAATATTCCAAATTACTCCTTGAACAAATATCTTATGTTCATACATCGCAATCAGTGACCCTAAAGATTTTGGAGTTAATTTTTGAATTAATAAGGTGTTCGTGGGTTTATTTCCTGTAAACACTTTAAATGGCAACAAAGCAGCTGCTTTTTCTTTTGATAAACCTTGTTGGTCAAATTCGGCTTGAACTTGTGCTTCGGTTTTCCCATGTAACAAAGCTTCGGTTTGTGCAAAAAAGTTAGACATCAATTTATCATGATGATTGTCATCTCCATATAATGGTTTGACAAATCCTATAAAATCAGCTGGAATGATTTTGGTTCCTTGGTGAATCAATTGAAAAAAGGCGTGTTGCGAATTGGTTCCTGGTTCTCCCCAAATGATCGTTCCAGTTTGGTAGTTCACTGGCTTTCCATCTCGTGCTACACTTTTACCATTACTTTCCATGGTTCCTTGTTGTAAATAAGGAGCTAGTTTTTGTAAATATTGGGTATACGGGATCAAAGCTTCACTTTCAGCACCAAAGAAGTTATTATACCAAACGCTCAATAAGGCTAAAGTTACCGGTATATTTTGTTCAAAATCAGTAGATTTAAAATGCTCGTCCATTTCATTGGCTCCGCTCAACAAGGCATCGTAATTATCAAATCCAATAGCTAAGCTAATCGAAAGACCTACGGCGCTCCATAAAGAAAAACGACCTCCAACCCAATCCCACATTGGGAAAACATTGTCTGGATTAATTCCAAACGCTGTTACCTTATCCAAATTTGTAGAAACGGCAACAAAGTGCTTGGCTACATCTTCTTGTTGGGCCGATTTCAAAAACCATTCTTTAATGGTTTCTGAATTAGTCAAGGTTTCTTGTGTCGTAAATGTTTTAGAAACAATTACAAACAAAGTCGTTTCTGGATTAATTTTTTTTATGATTTCATTCACATGATCGCCATCTACATTGGAAACAAAATGAACATTCAAATGATTTTTATAAAACTGCAAAGCCTCAACTGCCATGGCTGGACCTAAATCAGACCCTCCAATACCAATATTAACAATATCCGTAAACGTTTTACCTGTATATCCTTTTCGGTGACCCGAAACCACTTCATTTGTAAATGCCTTGATTTTATTTTTTACCGCATAAACTTCCGGCATTACGTTTTGACCTTCAACGTTAATTACTGCCGATTCTTTTGCACGCAAGGCGGTATGAAGAACTGCTCTATTTTCGGTTTGATTGATTAATTCCCCCTCA
This sequence comes from Flavobacterium sp. UBA4098, assembly GCA_002382495.1. Classification (GTDB taxonomy): domain Bacteria; phylum Bacteroidota; class Bacteroidia; order Flavobacteriales; family Flavobacteriaceae; genus Flavobacterium. Next base: position 46,044 of record DFXW01000043.1, on the reverse strand, counting down.
AAATAAGAAGCAATCGCTTCTTTCAATCCTACTTGATTGGCCAATTCCAACAACAAAGTGATCGTTTCTTGATTGATTCTATTTTTAGAATAATCCAAAAGAAAATCATTCCATTTCAAATTGAATTTTTCAACTCGCGATGCATCGGCTTGAAATAATTCTTGCATAGTAGTCGATACGATTGCATTATAATGTTGTTGCAATTTTGCCCAAGCACTCGTTTGGGTAGGGTTAATTGTTTGTAAAGCCATTTGTATAGTTGGTTGGTTTTATTTTTATTTTCTGGGCAAAAATACTGAAATTAGTTTGAATACCGGTGGTACTCAATTCCTATAACAATTTTAAGTAAAAAAGTGTTTTTATAGATTAGCAACGCTATCCAATTGCCTTTTTAAAGGTTCAATTTGTTGCAAGAATCGTTGTTTCGAGCTTCCTGACATCGATTCTCCTGTTGGTAGTTTTAAACGTAACGCATCCACCTGAACCCCGTTTTTCCAAAAACGATAACAAACATGTGGCCCTGTTGCTAGTCCGGTACTGCCTACTCTACCTATAATTTGACCTTGGTTAACATGTTGGCCTCGTCGGACTAAAATTTTGGACATATGTAAGTATTGTGTTGAATAGGTTCCGTTGTGTTTGACTTTTACAAAATTTCCATTTCCTGTAGTAAAACCTGTTTGTTCAACCACTCCTGCAGCTGTCGAAGTAATTGGTGTCCCGTAAGGTGCTGCATAATCCGTTCCTTTGTGGGCTTTCCATATTCCCTGAACTGGATGCAGTCTATTGGAACTGTATCTGGAGGTAATTCTACTAAACTTAATTGGGGTCTTTAAAAAGAAATTTTTCAAGGTTTTTCCTTCGTCATCATAATACTCAATCTTACCAGAACTATTAGTAGCATATGGAAATGCGTATACTATTTTTCCTTTGTATTCAAAAAAAGCAGCTTCCAAACTATCAACACCGTCATAAATTGTATCGTTGATGTACCTTTCGGTAAAAGTTAATGCAAAGCGATCTCCCTTTTTTAATTTAAAAAAGTCAATGGACCAAGCATAAATTTTGGTGATTTTGCTTGCCAAAGCGCCTTCTACTTTGGCACTCTCTAATGTCTCTGAAAGGGAACTTTTCAATACACCTCCAATGGTTCTTCTTTTAATTCTAATTGGCTTAGCTTTTTTGTAGGCCACAACTGCAGTATCTCTAAGATCGACAACATAATAGTTCACCGCATCTAGCTGGTATATAAAAACTTGTAGTTTGTTTTTTTTATGTTTGGATCGAAGTAAAACGTAAGGTTTGTTGAAACGCATTGTACGAACATCAAAAGTGTCTTTGACTTTTTCAATAATATCATACACTTCTTTGTCGCCAATATTTTGCTTTTGGATAATACTTCCAAAAGTATCCCCACTTTTTATGGTATCATGCACCACATTGAATTCTGAATACAAAAAGCCAAACTCACTTTTCTTGGTCTTTTTTTGCTCCTGCAAATCGGATGCGTTTTCTTGCTTTTGAGTACAAGAAAACACCAAGATTAATAGGAGAAGTAAAAGAGTGATTTTTTTGATTGGCATAGACTACGATTTTACAGATTCTCCCCAATTATCTAATTCATCTGACGACCATAATTCAGGAAAAAATATTCTTCTTTGGTATTTAGGATGCATGTACTTTTTCCATTCACTACCTCCTGTTGCTTCTCCGTCTCCTAATCCGCTCTGATCAATGTACTTAATGGCAACATTCAAATGTTGCATTACCCAAGTGATGTTTATGGTATAATCCAAATGGCGCATAGCATCAATTAATTCTTGATTCTTTTGGTCTTCTGTAGGCAATTGTTTGAATTTTTGCCAAATATTGATGGAATTGTATTCTTCCATGTGAGTCAAGAAGACTTTCTTATATTTTCTTTCAAATTCTTCTAAAAGAAAGGATTTTTTTCCAGTAGCATAATCTTTTCCCGCTGCTTGCCAATACAAATGTTCAAAAGCAAATTCGTAGGAAGTAGTTCTGTCTATTGAAGATCTAAAACGGTAATCGATAAGGTTGATTAAATCTGTTGCACAGAATTCTATCAAACGGTATTGTGCGCTTTGAAAACCACTTGCAGGGGTTAGCGTATTTCTAAATTTCATGTATTGTTCCACTTCCATTCCATTTTCCATGATTTCAAAGGAAGTGGTTAGCATTTCAAAATAACGACTAATTCGTTGCAATCGTTCTGTAAAAAAAAGAGTCGTTATTTTTTCCGCATACGAAACTTGTTGCATTTCCCACAAAATCATTTTGAAAATCAATTCGTTAACTTGATGGTACATTATGAACACCATTTCATCAGGAAGGGTGGTTCGCTGCGTTTGTAAACTCAACAAAGCGTCTGTTTGAATATAATCCCAATACGTAATCGGCTTTGACCAAAGTAATCCTTCTAATTGAGTATCGGTTTTTTGGTTAATTGCCTCAAACTTGGAATCAATTTGATTTAATATAGTGTCTCTTGTCGTATTCGTCATTATAACTTTACTTTGAATGTATGTTTTAATCCTTTGTAAGCCTCTAAATCTGCTTTTATCGAGCCGACAGCAAGACTGGCTTGTATGCGAATTGGTATTTTGTTTTCGTCGTCTGAAATCCAAACCGTTACGCTTTCTTGTTCTTTAAAAACTCTACCAGATTGCACTAATGGTCTAAAAATCATAGTCGCAATAGTGCCAAATTTAGTTTTAATATTTTCCCGACCTATAAATTTTAACTTAAACTTGGTCGTCTCATCATCAAAAAATAGATCAATCGCTACGGACTCACCTGGTTTAATTTTGTCAATAGTGGAGAAATTTCGCAAATAATAAAAGGCGGATAAAATATCTTGTGTGTTTTTTGGGATCGAAAAGGTCTTTTCAGTATTGTGTTTATAATCTTTTACCAAAATTTTATTGGTGGAACAAATAAAAAATCCTTCTTGGTTTTTTGTATATCCACCTTCATTGATTTTTCTTAGAAATTGATTGGGAACAAAAGTGTCTTTATCAATATAACTTTCATATCGATCATCTACTTTAAAAAAAAGACGAGATAAGCCTGTAGTATATCCTTTGCCAATTAAATGAAATAGCTTTTCCGAATTGATAGTAGCCTCTTTAACTTCTAATGTGGCGTAGCCCGCATTGACAAAACCGTAGTGGATTCTAAATTTAAACCATTCGCCCACTCCAAAAGCAGTTTGTTGTTGAGCATACACCGAAATGGAAAATAATAGTATAACGAATAATTGGTTTTTTTTCATTGTGTGTTTTAAAGGTTATGTCAATACCATATCCTTAAATTTAAACCAAAGGTATTAAAACAAAAAAACCCAGTCAAATAATGACTGGGTTTTTGTGCTATTAACTAACCAAAAAACTATAAATTATGAAAATTTATATCAAAATTTGAAAGGAAACCACACCTTTCATTTTTTGTACTACAAATTTATAGGATGTTTGGGTAATTAATATTGTAAAAATTAACTTTAACAAAAGATTTATGATTTATAAATACGATTCCACTTATTTTTTTACATAATAAAAAAATAAGTGGGTTTTTTAATGATTATTCTAATTAACTGGATTNNATTCTAAAAAATAAGTTAAAAAAGCTCTTTTTTTAACAAAAAAACAATTCCAAAAAGCGACATTTTAATCTAAAACCAAAATCCAACGCTAAACCATGTATATCCTTTGGTGCTTTCTGGCGACCAAGAATATTTGACTTCAATTGGGCCAATTCTTGTTTCTAAACCATACCCGAAAGCATAACCCGAATATTTAGGCAGTGAAATCCATTCTTTAGTCTTGAAAAGATTTTGTTCAAGATTAGCAAAATTGGCGGAAAAGTTCAAATGATTTTTCTTTAAAAAAACATAATCAATAGTACCCGATGCCTTAATAAAACTATTGGCCGCTACACTCACAAAATCATACCCAAAAAACGGTTTAAAATTATTGATGCTATTGTAACCATAACCCCCCAAAACAAAATTAAAAAACGGAATACCATCATTTCCAATTGGCAGACCTGCATCTCCCTGAAATTTAAAAGTCAATGAATTTGATACTGAAAATGCTTTAGAAAATTGAGCTTGTAGTACAGAAAACGGTTTGAAATCATTGTGATAATCCGATGCAAATAAATACGATTGAAAATCAGAAGAGAAAGACCAACCTTTTTTAGGAAAGTATTTATTATCAAACGAATCGTATTTTACGTAGCCAAAACCACTCCAATAACTACTCTTATCAATGATCGGAGTAGCAATTGTTTTGGACGAAATATGCAAATACTTTAATTCCACTCCCGCACCAAATAAAAAACGTTGCGCTATCCCTTTTTGTAGGTATGCCCTAGTAGAAAGATCTAAATAATCTACATTAATTTGATTTCCGCCTGTGTCCAAAATCGATTTGGTAATTTCTTGTGTGATGTTTCTATTGAACTGACTCAATTGCGATTTAAACCCATAACTAAAGTTAAATCCATTGTCCACATAGTAATCTAAATTGTACCTGAAATTATCTCCTAAAATAATATCTAGCGAAGCCAGGTCGTTTTTAAATAAGTTGTTTTTGTGGGTAATATTAACTAAAATGCCACTTTTAAATAGTTCGTCATAATGCAGTCCTAATTTTAAATAGGTGTAAATAGGATTTTCTGCTAACTGAAGTTCTAAATCTTCCCCTTGCTCATTGTTTTTGAATGAATAACTTATTGAATGGAAGTTTTCTGTAGCTAGCAGGGTGTTTATTCCTGATTCTAAATGACTATAGGTTATTGGAGTCTTGGGCTTAAACCCTAATTTACCAAACACATAATCATTGGTATATTTACGCAGCTTAGTAGTGTTAATCTGAGCCAATTTCACACTGTCTTTATATACAGACAATCTTGGTTTTTTGAAATAATTTTGGTCGGTAGATAGGGTTTTAATTTTTTCGTACACTGCAAAAGCAGCTTCCTCGCCTCTTTGAATAATTTCTCTACCTCGATCAAATGAAAGTACCCCAAAATTTTTAATATCGGGTGTGATATAAATATCCGTTCCTTTGATTTTATTTTTCATCTGTTCAATGGAATGCAAATTGGTGATTTGAACCAAAATTTTTGTGGCATTTTTTAACTGGTTTTTGTCCCATAATCCATCTTGAACGTCAACTCCAATAATCAAATCAGCACCTAAATTTTTCACTTCATCAACTGGAAAATTATTAGCGACTCCGCCGTCAATAAGTAATTGCCCGTCAATTTCAATTGGGGTAAATAAAGTGGGAAATGCAGCACTTGCCAGCATGGCCTGCGCCAAATTCCCTTTGTTCAGCAACACTTGCTGACCCGTCTCAATATTGGTTCCTATACATAAAAACGGAGTGGGCAATTGGTTGAAATCATTCACCTGGCGCACATGTCGTGTCAGTCGGCTCAACAAATTAAAATTATACAAGCCTTTGGAAAGTGCTTGAGGAATTCCTACTTTGAAATTGCTGAAAGGAAGTGATAATGCATAGGATTCATCATTTCTTTTTTCATAAAAACTCTTCGCAGAACGCGGAATATAATCATTAAGCAATTCGTCAAAATTGACTTTATGAAAAATAGAATCTATTTGTGTGGCATTGTATCCCGAAGCATACAATCCTCCAATAACTGCTCCCATGCTCGTTCCGCCGATATAATCAATTTTAATTCCGGCTTCTTCGATTACTTTTAAAACTCCAATGTGGGCAAATCCTTTGGCGCCTCCACCACTCAATACCAGTCCTATTTTAGGACGTTTTTGCTCTTGAGCAAAACTATTTTGAAAACTGAACAAGAATACTCCTACAAGAAACAAGCCCCAGATGGAAGTGAAAAGCGCCGCTGGTGTAAATGCTATTTTTTCTTGAGGAAAAAGAGCAACAGCAGGAGCTCCTTTTTTCTCTTTAGAAAAAAAGAATTGTGACAGCGGACTTGGAACGGAAAGCTGGGATAGGCTCATACAAATTAATTGGTAGTGTAAAAGTCGGTAATTTTTTTGGCTTTTGACAGCCCAACGACTTCCGATATTTCTTTTTCGGTGGCCAATTTTAATCTTTTTACACTTTTGAAGTGCTGAATTAAAGTAGTCATGGTTTTTTCGCCAATACCTGGTATGGATTCTATAGACGAATTCAGAGCCGCTTTGCTGCGTTTGTCACGGTGATGGGTGATCCCAAAACGGTGCGCTTCGTTACGCAATTGTTGTATAACTTTTAAGGTTTCTGATTTTTTGTCGAGGTAAAGCGGAATCGAATCGCCAGGATAGAATAATTCTTCCAAGCGTTTGGCAATACCTATAATCGTAATTTTTCCGCGAAGGCCTAAGTCGTCAATGCTTTTTAAAGCTGAAGACAATTGTCCCTTTCCACCATCAATAATTATTAACTGTGGCAAAGGCTGGTTTTCGTCCAAAAGGCGTTTGTAGCGTCGGCACACCACTTCTTCCATGGAAGCAAAATCATTCGGACCTTCCACCGTTTTGATGTTAAAATGGCGGTAGTCTTTTTTACTCGGTTTACCGTCTTTGAATACCACACAAGCCGAAACTGGATTGGTTCCTTGAATATTGGAGTTATCAAAACATTCAATGTGACGAGGTTCCACTGGCAATCGTAAATCTTTTTGCATCTGCGCCATGATTCTATTAACGTGGCGATCTGGATCTACAATTTGCAATTGTTTCAACTGTTCTATTCGATAGTATTTAGCATTTCGAAGAGACAAATCTAAAATTTGTTTTTTATCGCCCAATTGCGGTACTGTAATTTTAATAGTTTCTCCCAAATCTACTTCAAATGGGACAATGATTTCTTTAGACAACAACTGGAAGCGCTCTCGAAGTTCAATGATGGCTAATTCCAGCAGTTCTTCGTCGGTTTCTTCCAATTTCTTTTTGATTTCCATGGTATGGGAACGGATAATTGATCCGTGGGAAATTTGCAAAAAGTTGACATAAGCAGCGCTTTCGTCTGAGACAATTGAAAACACGTCTATATTGGTAATTTTCGGATTAATAATCGTGGAACGCGATTGGTAATTTTCGAGAATTTCTATTTTTTCTTTGATTTTTTGCGCTTCTTCAAAACGCATTTCTTGTGCCAATTCAATCATCATGCGTTTGAAGTCTTTCATGCTTTCTTTGAAATTTCCTTTTAAAATTTCTCGGATTGCATCGACTTGCTTTTGGTATTCGGCAACCGATTCATAGCCTTCGCAAGGGCCTTTGCAATTGCCAATATGGTATTCCAAACACACTTTAAATTTACCGCTTTCAATATTATTGGCGCTCAAATCGAAATTACAAGTACGCAACGGATACAATTCTTTGATCAAGTCTAAAATGGTATTCACTGTCTTGAAACTGGTGTATGGTCCAAAATATTCCGAACCGTCTTTGACCATTCGACGAGTTGAAAAAATGCGCGAAAAAGGTTCTTTTTTGATGCACAACCAAGGGTAGGTTTTGTCGTCGCGCAACAAGACATTATATCGCGGTTGCAAGGTTTTTATCAGATTGTTTTCCAACAAAAGCGCGTCGGTTTCCGTTGGCACCACAATGTGTTTGATGGTTACAATTTTTTTAACCAGAACATTCGTTTTAGCCGTATCGTGAATTTTATTGAAATAGGACGAAACCCTTTTTTTTAGGTTTTTGGCTTTGCCCACATACAAAATTTTCCCGTCCTTATCGTAGTATTGATAAACACCAGGGTTGTCCGGTAAAGTTTGAATTTGCAATGCAATGCTGGGTGGCGTCATTATGTGTTGGCTCGAATTGTTTCCAAATTTACAAATAACATCTTTGCAAATCAAAATCAGTGGTTTTCTTTTTCGGCGCAAAAATTAATAGTACTTTTAACTACTATTTTTACTTAAAATGACAAAAACTGAATTACGCCTTCTTTACAAAAAGTTACGAAAACAACTTTCCAATGCTGATATTGAGGAAAAAAGTTTGGCTATTGCCAATGGCGTTTTGGCTTTAGACCTTTGGGACAAAACTTACTTTCATATTTTCTTACCTATTGAGGAGCAAAAAGAAGTCAACACCGAATTCCTACTACACTTGCTCTCTGGAAAAGACAAAGAAATTGTGGTGTCCAAATCTGATTTTACAACACGGAAAATGACCCATTTTTTATTGACAGACAATACCAAAATCAAAAAAAACGAATACAATATTCCAGAACCAATAGACGGAATTGAAGTCCCTTCGTCCAAAATTCAAGTCGTGTTTGTGCCACTTTTGGCCTTTGATTTGAATGGCAATCGGGTAGGTTATGGCAAAGGATTTTACGATCAATTTTTGGCAGAATGCCATCCAGATACCATTAAAATTGGACTTTCGTTTTTTGAGGCTGAAAAATCAATTGCTGATGTTTTTGAAAACGATGTTCGTTTGGATTATTGCATTACTCCAGAAAAGTGTTACCCCTTTTAATTTGAGCTAAAAAATTGGCATTTTTTTACTTTCTTTACACCTTCAATAATTTGGCGTTTTTATGAGAATTAACAAGAAGAAAATAGGAATTACACTGGGAATTCTTTTCGTTTTATTTGTGGCTGCATTAAGCACTTTTTATTATTTCAGAGATGAAATTTTAAAAGTAACTTTAGAAAAAGTAGCGGTAAAAATGGAACGGGATTTCGATAGTAAATTCACCATAAAAACAGCTTCTTTTGACGGAATTTCTGCAGTTCGATTTACGGATGTGGTTTTGGCTCCCAAACATGCCGATACTTTATTCCGAATTCAAAAAATGAAAACTAGCATTAGCTTTTGGCATTTACTCATTGGCGATTTGCAATTGGGTACCTTGGAAATACAAAATGGATTGGTACAATTAACCAAAAAAGGGAAGGTGCGCAACTTTGATGCTTTTTTGAAGAAAAATAAAAATCAAGAAGTTAGTTCGGATAAAAGAGATTACGCGGCCTTAGCCAAACGCATTATTTTCCGCTTGTTGAATTTGGTTCCATCAGACATGGACATCAAAAATTTAGTTTTCAAATTAGACGATAATGGGAAAAAAGCGACCATTGACATCAAGAAATTAGCCTTAGATGGTGGTGATCTTGAAAGTGTAATACATGTTAAAACGAACACTTTTGCACAACGCTGGCGAATTGCAGGAGAAGCCGATCCTCGAGACCGCACTGCCGATATTCAGTTTTTCAATATGGATGGCGGACCAATAAAAGTACCCTATTTTGACGAACGATTTAATTTGATTTCTAGTTTTGACTCCATTCACCTAAACGTTGAAAACATTGAAAGTGATGGTGATGAATTCCATATTGATGGCTATACTTCTATTGCCAATTTAAAAGTCAATCATCCTAAAATTGCAAGTAAAGATGTCATCATTCGCAATGCGCGTTTTGATTACCGTTTGTTACTTGGCGAAGATTTTATTTCAGTCGATAGTGCTTCTTCTATTCAATTAAACAAAATAAAAATCCAACCTTATTTGGCCTACGAGACAGAAGAAGACACTGTTTACAAAATGAATATTCGCATTCCAAAAATGCAAGCGCAAGACTTTATTAGTTCGCTTCCAGATGGATTGTTCACCAATGTACAAGGGATGCTGGCTAGTGGAAGTTTCGATTACAAACTGGACTTTATGTTCAACAAAAACAAGCCCGAAACAATCATTTTTGACAGTAAATTAAACAAAGAAAATTTACGTATTTACCGTTTTGGCCAAGCCAATTTGAGCAAAATGAATGGCGATTTTGAATACCGTGCCATAATTAATAATGTGAGGCAACGACCTGTTTTTGTAGGCAGTTCTAATCCCGATTATACGCCACTCCATCAAATTTCGCCTTATTTAAAAAAATGTGTATTGACTACCGAAGACCCTTCCTTCTTTAGACATCGCGGTTTTATAACAGAGGCGTTCAAGCAATCGATTATCAAAAACATCAAAACGCGAAAATTCTCTCGCGGGGGTAGTACCATCAGCATGCAATTGATTAAAAATGTATTCTTAACCCGCGAGAAAACTTTATCTCGAAAATTAGAAGAAATTTTATTGGTTTATATTTTAGAAAACAACCGAATTGTAAGCAAAGAACGCATGTTGGAAGTGTATTTCAATATTATTGAATGGGGTCCAAACGTTTACGGAATTGGCGAAGCAAGCCGCTTTTATTTCCAAAAAAATCCTGCCGATTTGACTTTTAATGAATGTTTGTACTTGGCCACTATTATACCGAGTCCGAAGAAATTCATGTATCAATTTGACGACCAAGGAAACCTAAAAGGCTTTGCCTTAAAAAACCAACGCTATTTGAGTAATCTGATGTTGCGTCGTGGTATAGTAACTAGCAGTGATAGTATTAATCCGTATGGCGTATCGCTTTCAGGAAATGCGCGTTCGTTCTTAACAATTCGTAAAGCGCAAGATACTACTGGTGTTGCAGTAGATTCTATTCCACCAAAAGAAGACTTTGATTTTGAATTTCTAAAAACGGATGAAGACTAAGTAAATAGACGATTTAGGATTTACTAAGTTTAAAATAAATTAATTAAAGCTCCCAACTTTTATAAGGCTGGGAGCTTTTTAATTTAGGGTGCTGGATCAGGAATAATAGCTTGAACAGCATCAATGGCTTTCAAGACTTCCTCAGAAAGCGTGACTTGTATAGTGTCTATATTTTCTTTCAACTGTTCCATTGTGGTGGCGCCAATAATCGTACTTGTTACAAAATGCTGTTGCTCAATAAAAGCCAAAGCCAATTGGGTTAAAGTCAAACCGTGTTGCTGAGCAATTTCGTTGTACAAACGAGTGGCTTCTGCCGATTGTGGACTGCTATAACGAGCCATTTGAGGAAATAGGGCCAATCGAGAAGTTGGATGTTGTTTCCCATTCAAGAATTTTCCAGACAAAAGTCCGAAAGCCATCGGCGAATAGGCCAACAAACCGATATTTTCACGCAAACAAACCTCAGCATTTCCTACTTCAAAAGAACGATTCAATAACGAATAGGGATTTTGTACCGTTTTAATTTTAGGCAAATTATGGTATTTATGTTCCTCGATGAATCGCATCAACCCCCAAGGCGTTTCGTTTGATAATCCAATGTGTTTGATTTTACCTTGTTGGACAAAACCCTCCAAGGTAGTCAACACCTCGTGAATATTATCTTCCCAAGCATCGTCTTGTTTTTTAAACCCACGTTGCCCAAAGAAATTAGCTTTGCGTTCTGGCCAATGCAATTGGTAAATATCTATATAATCGGTTTGTAACCGTTGTAAACTTTGGTCTAAGGCATATTGAATACTGGCTGGTGAGAAATCTACTTTGTCACGCATATAGGCAAAAGCAGGATTCGGTCCCGCAATTTTAGTAGCCAAAACTACTTGATCGCGATTTCCTGTTTTTTTAAACCAAGTCCCAATAATTCGCTCAGTACTCCCATAGGTTTCTTGACGTCCTGGTACCGAATACATCTCGGCCGTGTCAAAAAAATTGACCCCGTTGGCTAAGGCATAATCCATTTGGGCATGACCCTCTGCTTCGGTGTTTTGTTCACCAAAAGTCATGGTGCCTAAACAAATTTTACTGACTTTAATATCGGTATTGGGTATAGAAGTATATTTCATGTTGGTTGATTATTTTTTGGAAAAACAAATATACAAAGGAAAGGGAATTACAAAGGCAAAAGTCAATTTCAATTTGAGTAAAAATACAGAAGCCCAACATAAAGTTGGGCTTCTTTCTCTTATTAATTAGGTGAATGAAAACTAGTTAATCTCATTCAACATTTCTGCGATAGCGTCTAATCTTGGTGTTAAGATAATTTCAATACGACGATTTTTAGCTTTACCATCTGCCGTTTCATTGCTAGCCAAAGGAGAGAATTCTCCTCTACCCGCAGCGGTCAAGTTTTGTTTGTTAATTTTTTTGTTTTCGCTTAAAATCCCAACAATTGAAGTGGCTCTTTTAGTAGATAAATCCCAGTTGTCTGTAATTGGCCCTGAAGCTGTAAAAGCATCATCATCAGTATGTCCTTCAATCAAAACAGCGATTTCTGGATTATCTCCTAATACTTTACCAAGTTCTACAACGGCTTTTTTGCCTTCGGTACTTACTGCCCAACTTCCAGAGCTGAATAACAATTTGTTTTCCATAGAAACGTATACTTTTCCGTTTTTTTGTTCTACAGTCAAACCTTTACCTTCAAAACTATTTAAAGCTTTAGACAAGGTCTCTTTTAGTTTTTTCATGCTCGCTTCTTTCGCTGCAATCATGTCTTCTAACTCTTTCAAACGTTGACTACTTTTTGTCAACTGCTCTTGCTCTAAAGCTAAAGCTTTGGCTTTTTCGTCCAATTCATCAAGCAATTCACGATTCTTTTTCATATTTTTTTCCAAAGACTCATTGCTGTTTTTTTCTAACGCTGCATACGAATCTTGAAGTGCATTGTATTTATCCAAATTCGTTTCGTGTTCCGCTTTCAATTTGGTGTAATCTGCTTTTAGTTTGTCTAAATCCGTTTTCAGAGCAGCACCATCTAATTCCAATTGGTTTTTGGCTTTGGCCAAAGCCGCATTTTCGTCAGCCAGCGTTCTGTTTTCTTTTTTTAGGTCCGTGTATTTGCTTTCTAAATCGGTATAGATTTTTTTAGACACACAAGAGGTGCTAAGTGCCAATACTAACAATCCAAGGGAAACTTTTTTTATCATGATGAATGGGTTTGTTTTTTATTTGTAACTACAACTTTATTTGTTCTTTTATATTGTACAAGCAGGTGCTTTTCGCAACTGAACAAAGCTACTCAATTTCTACCAAAATTGGACAATGGTCCGAATGTTTGGCTTCGGGCAAAATTAAAGCGCGTTTGATTCGGTTTTTCAAAGGTTCACTTACTAAACAATAATCGATTCGCCAACCTTTATTATTTAATCTCGCCGAGGGAAAACGCATCGTCCACCAAGTATAATTATCGGGTTCTTTGTTCAAAAAACGGAAGCTATCAATGAAACCGCTTTTTAAGAAATTGTCTAGCCAAGTTCGCTCAGCTGGCAAGAATCCAGATACATTTTTATTTCGAATAGGATCGTGAATGTCTATAGCTTCGTGGCAAATATTGTAATCACCACAGATTACCAAATTAGGTACTTCTTTTTTCAAATTGTCAATATACTTTTGGAAATCATCCATGTACATGAACTTGTGATCCAAACGCTCCGCATTAGTTCCTGAAGGAAGGTACAAACTCATCACCGAAACATCATCAAAATCCACGCGGATGTTACGTCCTTCAAAATCCATGTGTTCAATTCCGGTACCAAAAACGATATTATTGGGTTTAGTTTTGGATAAAATCGCTACGCCACTGTACCCTTTTTTTGTAGCTGGAAACCAATAATGGTAAGGATATCCTGCTAGTTCAATATCTAAAGTGGGCACCTGATCTGCTTGAGCTTTAATCTCTTGGAAACAAATAACGTCCGGATTAGCTTGTTGCAACCATTCGAGCAATCCTTTAGAAATGGCAGCACGAATTCCATTGACATTGTAGGAAATAATTTTCATTGAAAATTGGTATTTTAGGGATGCTTAATTAGGCATTTTACTGTCTTCAAATGTAATAAAAAAGTAGAAGTTTGCCATTGAAAATTCAGAAAATGGAGTTTTTTGTTATCTTTGTTGCTTGCCTCAAATATAAAAATGATATGGGTTTAGTAACTGCTAAAGAAGTTGCGAAAGCAATAAATACGGATAAATACGGATTCTTAGGCACTTTTTCGGGCTGGTTGCTGATGAAAGTACTTAAAATTTCGGAACTAAATAACGTATATGACCGAAACAAACATTTAAGCGAAGTGGCTTTTTTGAATGGGGTTCTTGACGACTTACAAATTAAATTTGAAATACCTGAAGCAGATCTAAAAAGACTGCCAAAAGAAGGGCCTTATATTACAATTTCTAATCATCCACTAGGTGGTATTGACGGGGTGTTGTTGTTGAAATTAATGCTCGAAAGAGAACCTAATTTCAAAATCATTGCCAACTTCCTTTTGCACCGTATCGAACCCTTAAAAAAGTACATCATGCCGGTGAATCCTTTTGAAAATCATAAGGATGCCAAATCGAGCGTAGTGGGAATCAAAGAAACATTACGTCATTTAAGTGATGGAAAACCATTGGGGATGTTTCCTGCAGGTGAAGTTTCGACCTATAAAGACGGAAAATTAATGGTCGACAAACCATGGGAAGAAGGCGCTATCAAAGTCATTCGCAAAGCGCAAGTTCCTGTGGTTCCAATCTATTTTCATGCAAAAAATAGCCGATTATTTTATTTACTATCTAAAATCAGCGGGACTTTTCGAACTGCTAAATTACCATCGGAAGTATTCAGCCAAAAAAAGCGTGTGATTAAAGTGCGTATTGGCAAACCTATCTCAGTAGCAGAACAAAACGAATACGAATCATTAGAAGACTATTCTGAATTCTTACGAAAGAAAACCTATATGTTGGCCAATCCGTTTGAAAAAGAAAGCAAATTACTGCCTACGCCTACTTTAAAATTACCTAAAAGTCCAAAAGAAATTGTCACTCCGGCAAATCAAGATAAAATTGTTGCTGAAGTAGATGCGCTTCGCGATTCAGACTGTCGTTTATTACAAAGTAAAAATTACGAGGTCTTTTTTACTAAAGCCTCCAGAATTCCAAATGTTTTACATGAATTGGGTCGCCTTCGAGAAATTACCTTTAGAGAAGTAGGGGAAGGAACTAATGAATCTATTGATTTGGATAAATTTGATCAATATTACCATCATATGTTTTTGTGGGATGATGATGCTAAAAAAGTAGCAGGAGCCTATCGAATGGGATTAGGTTCTGAAATATATCCTAAATACGGCATGAATGGTTTTTATCTGAATGATTTGTTTCGTTTTGAACCTGAATTGCATGATATGATGAGTAAGTCCATTGAAATGGGGCGTGCTTTTATCATCAAAGAATACCAACAAAAACCAATGCCACTATTCCTACTTTGGAAAGGAATTATTCATACTACTTTACGTTATCCAGAACATAAATTCTTGCTTGGTGGCGTAAGTATTAGTAATCAATTCTCCGATTTTTCGAAATCGTTGATGATTGAGTTTATGAAATCAAACTATTACGATCCGTATATTGCACAATACATTCACCCTAAAAAAGCGTTTAAAGTCAAATTAAAAGACGCCGATAAAGATTTTATTTTCAATGAAACGGAAGCCGATTTGAATAAGTTTGATAAAATCATTGACGAGTTGGAACCAGGTAGTTTACGTTTGCCCGTTTTGATTAAAAAATACATTAAGCAAAACGCACGCGTTGTTGCTTTTAACGTCGATCCCTTATTCAATAACGCAGTTGACGGATTAATGTACATTCGCGTAGAAGACATCCCAGACAGTACTATGAAACCGGTGATGGAAGAATTCCAGGCCGAGTTGGAACGAAAATTAAGTGAGAAAGAAGAGTAATTAAATCCCGATAGCAATCGGGATTTTTGTTGTATTAAAACCAATGTTTTTGTCCCACTTGATAGGTGTTATAAAACTCTTCGTCAGATTTGGTTAAATAAATTATTCCTTCAATCAATCCAAACAAACCGGTCAATGTAGCACAACTGCAGATACTTAAGATTAGCCAAAGTATTCCTGTTCCAGTGTATCCCAAATAAAATTTATGGATTCCCAATGGGCCCAACAAAATGGCGAAAATACCGCAGGCTACTTTTTTATTATTTTGAAATTGTGGTGTCGGAGTATTCCACGCTTCTTGTTTAATAGTTTCAGTTTCCATATAAATAGTTTTTAATAGTAATAGAGTGCTTTTATTTTATCGACAATGACTTGCGCCAAACGCTCATGGCTTTCAATAGTCCAGCCTGCGATATGGGGAGTCAATATAACATTTTTGGCATTCAATAAATACTGAAAAGCCTCAGGAGTAGTTGCTTCTTGGAACAAAGTTTCAAAAGATAATTTTTCATATTCCAAAACGTCCAAACCAGCGCCTAACACTTTTCCTGATTGTAATGCTGCAACCAAATCAGCCGTAACAATATTTTTTCCGCGTGACGTATTGATGATCCAGATGGACTTTGCAAATCCATCAATAAATTCCGTATTGACCATTTTATCCGTTTCGGGAGTCCAAGGCAAGTGCAAACTCAAGACATCTACTTTTTGTTGTAATTCAGCAAAACTGACTTGTTTGGCATTTTCATCACCTACATTTTCTTGAATATCATAACACAAGACCTCCACTTCAAAACCACGTAATTTTTTGGCGAAAGCCTTACCCATATTTCCGTAACCAATAATCCCGACTGTTTTACCGTCCAATTCCTGTCCGCGATTGCTTTCACGATTCCAATGTCCTGCCCGAATCTCCGCATCGGCTTGATTTAAATTGTTAAACAACGATAAAATCATCCCTAAACTGTGTTCGGCTACCGCGTTTCGATTTCCTTCTGGAGCGGCAATCAAGGCGATATTTTTTGATTTGGCATAAGCGCAATCAATACTTTCCAATCCCGCGCCAACTCGCGCAATGAACTGCAAATTAGTAGCTTTATCTAAAAATGTTTGGTCAATTTTGAATCGGCTACGAATAACAATCCCTTGATAATCTTGAATTTTAGCTTCGATTTCTTCTTTAGAAGAAGTGAAATCTTTGTGATTCACAAACCCCGCTTGTTCCAATTGGTCCCAAAGCAAAGGATGATTGCTATCGATATGAAGAATGTGTACCGCCATATAAGGATTGTATTTGCAAACCCAAATTAACAAAAAAATTAGGTGTAAAAAGTGTAAATTGCGAGCATTCTAATTTAAATGTAAAAAAATATGGCCGCCAGTCGATTGTTTCGAGATTTTTTTGAAAGCGAAAAAGCGGGCGGATTGTTATTACTTTTGGTAACGGTACTTTCTTTGGCTTTAGCCAATTCCCCTATTCAAGCAAACTATGTCGGATTTTGGGAAACTGAAATTGGTCATCATTCCATTACCCATTGGATCAATGATGGATTAATGACTATTTTCTTTTTGTTGATTGGATTGGAATTGGAACGCGAATTGTATGGCGGCGAATTGTCAAATTTCAAAAATGCTGCCTTACCTATTTTTGGAGCCCTCGGCGGAATGCTGATTCCAGCAGGAGTGTTTTTAGTATTCAATTTGGGTACCCAAACGCAGAACGGTGCTGGAATTCCAATGGCAACTGATATTGCTTTTGCTATTGGCATCTTATCGCTTTTAGGCAAAAGAGTGCCAACTTCATTGAAAATATTCTTAACGGCTTTGGCAGTTATTGACGACTTGGGTGCCATTCTCGTCATTGCGATTTTTTATACAAAAACTATTTCCTTTTTGTATTTGGGTGGTGCATTTGCAATTATGGGAATCTTATTTATTCTAAACAGAAAAAAGGTGCATCACCTACTTCCGTATTTAATTGGCGGTAGTTTAATGTGGTATTGCATGCTTCATTCCGGCGTTCACGCTACTATTACTGGCGTACTTCTGGCCTTTGTCATTCCGTATGGCAATGGAGGGAAAACCACTTCATCATACCGATTACAACACTTTCTACACAAACCTGTTGCCTTTTTCATTCTGCCTTTATTTGCTATCGCGAATACTGGAATTGCCATAGATTCCAACTGGCAGGAGGGACTTGCTCATGCTAACTCAATCGGGATTATGGCGGGTTTGATTGTTGGAAAACCAATAGGGATTACTCTTTTTGCTTTTCTCTCTGTAAAATTAGGCATTGGATCACTTCCAAAAGAGTTGCAATGGAAACAGATTCTCGGCGCCGGAATGTTAGGCGGAATTGGGTTTACTATGTCGATTTTCATTACGCTCTTGGCTTTTAATAACGATGGTGAAGCCGTAATTACTTATTCTAAAATGGCCATTTTAGTCGCTTCGTTTGTCTCAGGAACTTTAGGTTTTTTGTGGTTGAAAATGAGTTTGAAAAAATTATCGTTAAAAAAACCCAATTTAAAATTTTCAAATTAGTTTATTTTCAAATTGATTAATTGTTATATTTGAAAAGCCCTAAAACTGCAATGGATTCCAAATCAATTTCCTTTACAGTTATATTAATATTGAATACAAGCGTAATTAAACGCTTGTAAACGCTTGTACAACAAACATGGGCTAACCATGAGGTATGCAACAATATATTACAAACATTAAGTTTGAAAAACAGCAAAAGGTCTTTCCGAATTGTGCGAGTAGCTTATTTGTTAATTTAATAAGTTACTCAAAATTGAGTTTTAATTTTAAATTAAATCTTTGGTTCTTAACATTTAAAATTAAATCAAATAAATATTTTAAAAACACTGAAAAACATAAAATTTTATGAAAAAAATTATATTATTAGGATTGGCAGCACTATTAATAATTGCTGCGGTTTTTACAGCATGTTCAAGAGACAATATTGAAGAAATACAATTAACAACAACTGATAAATTAAATATTCTTTTTAAGTCAAGTGAATATAAAAACACAATGAAGGAATTGGACGAAATTACGAGTAATATTAATTACGGGAAATTTTCTCTTCAGTCTGCATTAAATGAGAATAATACATTTAACGATAATTATATTAATAATAATTTATCTTCAACTAAATATAAATCAATTCAAGATTTTAAAAGTCATTTTAACAAATTATTTGTGCAATTGCAATTTTTAAAAAAAACACACGCTGTACTAAATCCAAGCAATTTCAAAGAAATTGCGTTGTATTTTGAAAAAGAAAAAATGTATTTTTACAAGGAAGACTTAAAATTAAAAAAATTGGATACGGGTTGTGCTGAAGCTTTCAGTGAGTGTAATAAAAAAGCTACTGAAGCATTTATGTTTTCAATGGCTGCCGTGCCAACTTGTGGAATCCGGATGGGATACTGCTTCGGACTTGCTATATTACAGTATAATAATGCGAGAGGTGATTGTAAGGTTGAAGTGTTTAATTGTTTAGGAATTACAGAATCATGATTAAAAAAAGTATTAAATATTATAGTTTTTTGGTGTTTTTGACAGTAGTTTTTTTGCCAAATTTATCAAAGCATAATGAATATGTACATATATTCTATTCGAGTAGCCAATATAACATATCCATGATTTTCTTTATATTTAGTGGGTTAATTTTACAATTTTTTAGATGGAAATATGATTCTATGTACAGAGAATGGATAAAGAAAAGGATTGATTTACTAATTTTGATAACATTTATAGTCACCACTTTGATTTCCTTCTATTTTGTTTATCAGTCAATTAACGATTATTACTTTATAAAAAGTGTAAGTACTAAATAATTTAGAATATGGTTGAATTATAAAGTCTGATTTTAGAAAAATTCTAAAATCAGACTTTTATTTGATAAACGAACCGTTAAATCAAAGTTCAGGTTTACATAACGGGAAACTTGATCAAATTGCAAAACGTCAAGCAAATTATTCTATTCTAAAAACTATCCTTTAATCTGTTTCAAAGACGTTTTAATTCCTCTAATTAATGACGAACTAAATCCGTGCATTTCCATTTCATTCAAACCAGCAATCGTACATCCTTGAGGCGTTGTTACTCGGTCAATCAATTGTTCTGGATGGGTTTTTTCTTCTAGTAGCATTTCGGCAGCACCTTTTACCGTTTGAGCTGAAATCGCCAACGCCGTTTGCCAGTCGAATCCAATTTCGATTCCTGCTTGCATCGAAGCGCGAATGTATCGCAAGGCAAATGCCGTTCCGCTAGCCGCTAATACAGTTGCCGCATCCATTAATTTTTCGTCAATAATGGGAGCCGTTCCTAAACCTTCAAACAAACGTACTACGTTTTGAGCTGCTTCTTTATTGCTTTCTTGAAAGGCAATACAGGTTGCCGAAGCGCCAAATTGTGCCGCAATATTCGGCATAATGCGGACCGCTTGGTGGTTTGCTCCAATTTTGTTTTGTAAATTTTCAATGGACAATCCACTCACAGCAGAAGCAATAGTTTTGTTGGTAATTGCAGGCAATATTTCGGCTAAAACTGTATCTACTTGATACGGTTTGATTGTCAAAATAATAATGTCTGCGTTTTGGATATTGTGTTGGTTGTCTTTAGAAACAGTAACGCCTAATTGCTCTAGATGTAGAATATTAGCCGTGTTTCTTCTTGTTACAGTAACTTGATTGCCTTCTGTAAATTTAGCAATTCCAATGGCAATAGAGGCTCCTAAGTTGCCTCCGCCAATAATGTGTACGTTCATGTTGTGTTGTTATAGTAGTTGTGTTGTTGTTGTGTTTGGATTTTTATTTTAAAATCCTAAAATCATTTTGGCAATTGAAAAATAAATTAAAATTCCGCAAATATCATTGCTTGTAGTTATAAAGGGGCCAGTTGCCAAGGCGGGGTCAATCCCAAATTTATCTAATAATAACGGAATAAATGTCCCAATTAAGGATGCAATAATTATTACTGAAATAAGTGCTACTGTAACGATCACGCCAATTATAATTTCTACATCTAACAGAAAATGACTTCCTGCAAATAAGATCGTGGCCAATATTAATCCATTCAACAAACTTAAAGAGACTTCTTTAATCAACCTGTTGAACAAAGAACCACTCAAGGTATTGTTAGCCAATCCTTGAACAATAATAGCCGAGGATTGTACCCCGACATTTCCAGCCATCGCGGCTATCAAAGGGGTGAAGAAAAATAATTTTCCGTGCTCAATCATGGCGCCTTCAAATAGCCCTAGGACTTTTACTGAAATAAAACCTCCTAATAAAGCCAAGACCAACCAAGGCAAACGTGCTTTGGTATGTTCTAAAATACTATCATCTGCCTCTACGTCTTGTGAGATACCCGCAGCTAATTGGTAATCTTCATCGGCTTCATCTTTAATTACGTCTACAATATCATCAATGGTAATACGACCAACCAATCGACCCAATTCATCTACTACCGGAATCGCTTCCAAGTCGTATTTTTGCATGATACGTGCTACCTCAACGTCTTCGGTATCGATATTAACATAATTTAATTTTCGAATGTAGACATCATTGATGGGCGTTCTGGAAGAAGTAGTCAACAAATCTTTAAGCGACAAACGTCCCTTTAAACGGTCTTCATCATCGACTACATAAATCGAGTGCACTCTTGAAATATTTTCAGCTTGAATGCGCATTTCTTTGATACAAGTCAGCACATTCCAGTTTTCGTTCACTTTTACCAACTCTTTGTGCATGATTCCTCCTGCAGTATCTTCTGCATAACGAAGCAAATCTACAATGTCTTTGGCGTGTTCAACGTCTTGTAATTCCGATATTACTTCGGCTTTAATATCTTGCGATAACTCGGCAATAATATCTGCCGCATCGTTCGTTTCTAATTCGTCAAGCTCTTCTGCAATTTCTTTTGGGGAAAGTCTTTTTAAGATATTTTCACGTAAATCGTCCTCTAATTCTAATAGAATTTCAGCCGTTTTATCACTATCTAATACTTTAAAAATATAAGTTGCCTCATCAAAATCAAGTTCGTCTAAAACTTCGGCAATATCAGCATGGTGCATGTCATTCAACAAAACTTCCAACTGCTGGTCGTTTTTAGTTTGAATGAGTAGCTCTAATTCTTGAACTAGTTCTTTGCTGATTTTAAATTCCATCGGCTTCGATTTTTTGAGTGAGTGCTATAAAGTCCTCAACGCTAAGTTGTTCTGGACGAAGATCTAATACCTTGTCTTCTCTTAAATTATCCGACAAATTTAAGGTTTTTAAACTGTTACGCAAGGTTTTTCTACGTTGTTGAAAGGCAGTTTTTACTACCGTGAAGAATAATTTTTCGCCACAAGGCAAACTAAAGTCTTCTTTACGTCGCAAACGCATCACCCCTGATTTTACTTTCGGCGGCGGATCAAAAACATGCTCATCTACTGTAAACAAGTATTCGGCATGATAAAAAGCTTGCGCTAAAACCGATAAAATACCATAGGCTTTACTCCCTTTTTTCTCGCAAATACGCTGTGCTACTTCTTTCTGAAACATTCCAGAAAACTCCGGGATTTGATGACGAAATTCTAAAGTTCTAAACACAATTTGAGTCGAAATATTGTATGGGAAATTTCCGATAATTGCATATTGCTTCCCTTCAAAAATTTCATTACAATCGTAACGGAGAAAGTCTTTTGAAATGATTTTATCTTTTAACTTGGGATAATTGGCGTCCAAATACGACACCGACTCCGTGTCAATCTCAATCACATAGGTAGTGGTAGGTTTGTCCAATAAATATTTAGTCAAAACACCCATTCCAGGACCAATTTCTAACACATCATTGTAACCTTCTAAACTCAAGGTGTCGGCAATTGCTTTTGCAATGCTTTCGTCTTTTAAGAAATGTTGCCCGAGGTGTTTTTTTGCTTTTACTTTTTCCATTAGGTGTTTTGCCAAAAGGCGCTAAGACACTAAGTTCCTATTTAATTATGTTCAGAAATCAATTCCAATTCGGTTCTAAAAGCCAGCATTTTTTCGCCAAATAATTGGTAGCTTTCTTGACGGAATTGTGGAGCATTTTCTTCGTAATATTTTTCCAAAGTCGCTTTACTATCCGTTGTAAATTGAATCGAATAGGTCGTTCCTCCCATTTCTTCTTCTATCAAAACCTTTACAATTTTAGCCGAAGAAAATTTTCCCGTAGCCAAAATGGCTGGAATTCGGGTTTGCTGCATCCATTGTAACCATTGGTCTTGAACGCTTTCGTGTATATTTACTGTTACGTTGTAAAGTATCATATTGGTTGGTGCGTTTGTTATTGATTTGTTTATAAGGTCATTGTTTAACCGAATAAATTGGATTTTATATTTCCAATTGATTTCATTACTACACAAATGGGATTGGTTACATAAAGTAAAAATCTCTGGATGTGTATAGAGTAATTAATTTATAATATCAAACCCACAATACGGACGCAATACTTCTGGAATTACGATCCCTTCTGGTGTTTGGTAATTTTCTATAATGCCAGCCAAAACTCTTGGCAAGGCCAATGAACTTCCGTTTAAGGTGTGTGCCAATTGGTTTTTACCATCTTTATCTTTGAAACGCAATTTCAAACGGTTTGCTTGAAATGTTTCAAAATTAGATACAGAAGAAATTTCCAACCAGCGATCTTGAGCTGTAGAAAATACTTCAAAATCATAGGTCAATGCCGAAGTGAAACCCATATCGCCTCCACACAAACGTAAAATTCTATAAGGCAATTTTAATTCTTGCAAAATGTTTTTTACATGTTCTACCATACCATCCAATGCCTCGTAGGATTTTTCTGGATGCTCCACGCGAACAATTTCTACTTTGTCAAACTGGTGCAAACGATTCAAACCACGCACGTGTGCTCCATAAGAACCTGCCTCACGACGGAAACAAGGTGTGTAGGCCGTACACAAAACAGGCAATTCACTTTCGTTCAAAATCACATCACGAAACAAATTAGTCACCGGCACCTCAGCCGTTGGAATCAAATACAAATCGTCAATAGTTGAGTGGTACATTTGTCCTTCTTTGTCTGGCAATTGTCCGGTTCCGTAACCTGATGCTTCGTTTACTAAGTGCGGCACTTGCATTTCTTTGTAACCCGCAGCCGTATTTTTGTCTAAAAAATAATTGATTAGTGCGCGTTGCAATCTTGCGCCTTTTCCTTTGTACACTGGAAAACCTGCGCCAGTAATTTTCACCCCCAACTCAAAGTCGATGATGTCGAATTTTTTTACTAATTCCCAATGCGGTTGCGCGCCTTCGTGCAAAACAGGAATCGTACCTTCT
This sequence comes from Flavobacterium sp. UBA4098, assembly GCA_002382495.1. GTDB lineage: Bacteria > Bacteroidota > Bacteroidia > Flavobacteriales > Flavobacteriaceae > Flavobacterium. The sequence goes on along the minus strand of DFXW01000043.1, from coordinate 22,152 downwards.
TCAAAAACGGTAAGGTTTTCTTCGGGTGTTTTTCCTTCCGGAACTATGTCGGCTGGTAAATTAGGTAATGTGTATAATTTTTGCGTCAATTCTTCGGCTAAAGCTTCCGCTTTTTCTCCCAAATCTTTGCTTTTCTCTTTTAAAGCAACGGTCTTTTCTTTTAAAATAGCGGCTTTTGCTTTTTCGCCACTTTTCATCAATTCGCCAATGTCTTTGGACAATTTATTAGATTCGGATAAAGTGTTGTCTAATTCAACTTGTGTAGCACGACGTTGTTCGTCTAATTGAACTACTTCGTCTACAATTTCTTTGGCATCGATGTTTCTTTTTGCCAAAGCTTTGATTACTTTTTCCTGATTCTCTCTAATAAATGCAATTTGTAACATAGCTTGATTTTTATAACTCTCTGTAATTTTTTGCGCCTTGCGCACGCAAATTTAAGGAAATGTTTGCTAAGAACGAGACAAAGTTGGTAGTTTTCCAAAGCTTCGTTTGTGTCTTTCGCACTTTTGTAGGCTAGAAACCGTAGTTGTACCTATGATAAAAAAAGTTATTTTTGCAGTCATTCTGAATTGATTTCAGGAGTATTAAACTGTTATTATGTTAGAAAATCCAACCCGAGGCAACGCCGAACTGAGCGGAGCTAAAAGATATACCATTACGGCGGCCTTGCCTTACACGAACGGACCCATTCACATTGGCCATTTGGCGGGAGTTTACGTGCCTTCGGACATTTATTCTCGTTATTTACGACTGCAAGGAAGAGACGTGTTGTTTGTTTGCGGAAGCGACGAACATGGCGTTGCTATTTCGATGAAAGCCAAAAAAGAAGGTATTACACCTCAAGAAGTAATCGACAAATACGATGGTATTATCCGTAAATCGTTTGTAGATTTTGGGATTTCTTTTGACAACTATTCCAGAACTTCGGCTCAAATTCATCACGAAACGGCTTCGGAATTTTTTAAAACCTTGTATGACAAAGGCGATTTTATTGAAGAAGTAACTGAGCAATTGTATGATGCCAAAGCAGATCAATTTTTGGCTGACCGATTTGTAACTGGAACTTGTCCAAAATGCAGCAATGAAGAAGCCTACGGCGATCAATGCGAAAAATGTGGCTCTACTTTAAACGCTACCGATTTGATCAACCCGAAATCGACCATTACTGGAGAAACTCCGGTTTTGAAATCGACCAAACACTGGTTTTTGCCTTTGGATCGTTACGAAGCCTTTTTGAAAGAATGGATTTTAGTTGGGCATAAAAACGACTGGAAACCCAACGTATATGGTCAAGTAAAATCGTGGATTGATGGCGGTTTAGAACCCCGTGCGGTGACTCGCGATTTGGATTGGGGAATTGACGTTCCGGTTGAAGGTGCCGAAGGAAAAAAATTATACGTTTGGTTTGATGCGCCTATTGGCTATATTTCTTCTTCGAAAGAATGGGCAGCTCGAGAAGGAAAAAATTGGGAACCCTATTGGAAAGACCAAGATACCAAATTAGTTCACTTCATTGGAAAAGACAATATTGTGTTTCACTGCATCATTTTCCCTGCGATGTTAAAGGCAGAAGGAAGTTATATTTTACCCGATAATGTGCCTGCGAATGAGTTCTTGAACTTGGAAGGCAACAAATTATCGACCTCAAAAAACTGGGCGGTTTGGTTGCATGAATATTTGGAAGAATTTCCAAATCAGCAAGACGTTTTGCGCTACGCTTTGACATCGAATGCGCCAGAAACTAAAGACAATGACTTTACTTGGAAAGATTTCCAAGCTAGAAATAACAACGAACTAGTAGCGATTTTTGGTAATTTTATCAATCGTGTCGTGGTGTTGACGAATAAATATTATAACGGCATCGTGCCCCAACCGAATCAACTTTCGGAAGTAGACGAACAAACTTTAGCCGAATTAAAAGCCTATCCAGCGGTGATTTCGAGTTCTATTGAACGCTACCGTTTTAGAGAAGCCTTGGGCGAAATGATGAATGCCGCTCGTTTAGGGAATAAATATTTGGCCGACGAAGAGCCTTGGAAAGTGATTAAAGACAATCCGGAGCGCGTACAAACGCAGATGTATGTTGCCTTGCAAATTGCCGCTGCGTTGAGTACACTTTGCGAACCCTTTTTACCATTTACTGCTAAAAAATTAAGCCGCATATTAAAAATCGATCAGCCATTAAACTGGAATGCAATTGCAGAACATAGCGATTTACTAGTTGCGGGTCACCAAATTGGCGAAGCCGAATTGCTTTTTGCTAAAATAGAAGACGAAGAAATCCAAAAACAAATCAACAAATTGGAAGCAACAAAAACCGCCAACCTGGCGGAGAACAAAAAAGCCGAATCACAAAAAGAAGCCATTCAATTTGAGGATTTTGCCAAAATGGACTTGCGTGTAGGAACCATTTTAGAATCCGAGAAAATGCCAAAAGCCAACAAACTTTTAATCTTAAAAGTAGATACTGGGATTGACGTTCGTACCATTGTTTCGGGAATTGCCGAGAGTTTTGCGCCTGAGGATATCATTGGAAAAAAAGTGACTGTTTTAGTGAATTTGGCACCAAGAAACCTTCGCGGCGTGGAAAGCCAAGGTATGATTTTGATGACTACTAATACCGAAGGAAAATTAGTATTTGTCAATCCAGATGCCGAAGGTGTTGGGAATGGAGAAACAATAAATTAAACAGTTATGCAACCAAAAATAATTGCTTTTGATGCTGACGACACCCTTTGGGTAAACGAAACCTATTTTGACGAAACCGAAACGAAATTTTGCGAATTGATGCAAGACTACCTTTCGCATCAGGGTATTTCGCAAGAATTATTCAAAATCGAAATCGCCAATTTGAAGTTGTATGGTTACGGAATCAAAGGATATATTCTTTCCATGATAGAAGCGGCAATGGCCATTTCCAACAACACCATTCCTATTGAGGTGATTGAAAAAATTATTCAATATGGCAAAGAATTACTTGATAAACCGATTGTTTTACTGGATGGTGTTGAAGAAACCTTAGAAGCTTTAAAAGGAAAATACAAATTAGTCGTTGCCACCAAAGGAGATTTATTAGACCAAAGACGAAAATTACATAATTCTGGATTAGGGCATTATTTTCATCATATCGAAGTCATGGCCGACAAGCAAGAGATCGATTATTCCGATTTGATAAAACGTCTTGACATTGCGCCTTCGGAGTTTATAATGATTGGAAACTCTTTAAAATCAGATGTGTTACCCGTATTAAATATTGGAGGGCATGGTGTTCATATTCCGTTTCATACCACTTGGGCACATGAACGAATTGATCATACTATCGAACACGAAAATTTCCGTGCTTTTGAAAAAATAACGGAAATACTTCCTCTTTTCGGTTACTAAAAACGGATTCAAATGAAACAAAAACTTGACCTCAACAGTTGGAATCGAAAAGAACATTTTTTGTTTTTCAAACAAATGGAGGAGCCTTTTTACGGTATAACCACCACTATAGATTGTACTCAAGCCTATGCTAATGCGAAAGCGCTTGGCGTTTCATTTTTTAGCTACTACCTACATAAAACCTTGAGCGCAGTCAATGCAATTGAGAATTTTAGATACCGCATAATTGAAGACGAAGTATATATTTTTGACCAAATTGATGCTTCGGCAACCGTAATGCGAGAAGATAAAACGTTTGGATTTTCTTATATGGCTTATGCTGAAAATCCAATTGATTTTGCCCAAATTGTTCAAACTGAAATCGAACGAATACAAAACACTGACGGAATTTTTACTAGAGAATATCCCGAGAATTTAATTCATTTTTCGGCTTTGCCATGGATTAATTTTACTTCTTTATCCCACGCGCGAAGTTTTTCTTGGCCTGACAGTTGCCCTAAAATTTCTTATGGAAAACTGTTAGATGAAAACGGCAAAAAAACAATGCCCATATCTATTCATGTGCATCACGGTTTGGTAGATGGCTACCATGTGGGTTTATTTTTAGACAGATTACAACAATTGATGAACGCATAAAAAAAGCACAAAGTCTTTTGAACTTTGTGCCTTTTAATTATTGGGGGACTATTTATTTTCCTAGCAACAGGACTTCATTCACAACGATGTCGGTTACATAACGTTTTTCACCGTTTTTATCATCATAGCTGCGATGCGTTAATTTGCCTTCGATAGCAATTTCTTTTCCTTTGGTCACGTATTTTTCTATTATTTCAGCGGTTTTGCCCCAAGCGGTAACTCGGTGCCATTCGGTTTGTTCTACTTTGTCTCCATTTTCTTTGAAATAGGCATCGTTTGTAGCAATAGTAATAGTAGCTACTTTTTTACCTCCTTCTAGATTTTTTACTTCAGGATCTTGACCTACTCTTCCGATTAATTGTACTCTGTTTTTCATGGCGTATAAATTTAAATGATTAAAATTAAATGGGTTAACTGATTCGTTTCAATCAACGATGCAAAGATGGAATAGGTGCCAAAAATTATTCGGTAACTAACTATTTACTTTCGGTTGTAACTATTTGTAAACGTTTGAAAACGGAAAATAATGTATATATTTGATAGATTTTAAATACATTTATTGCTCATTAACCCCTATTTTAAGTTAAAAACCCCCAAATCTTATGAATAAAAGCTGTTTAGAATGCGGTGATAAAATTATTGGCCGTGAAGACAAAAAATTTTGCAGCGATGGCTGTCGCAATGCATATAACAACAAGATTAACAAAGACAGCAATAATTTTATGCGCAACATCAACAACAAATTGCGTAAAAATTATCGCATTTTATGTGAATTGAATACCGAAGGAAAGTCCAAGACTACCCGAACTAAATTAGTCAGCAAAGGATTTGACTTTGAGTATTTTACCAATATTTTGCAAACAAAAACAGGCAATACCTATTTTTTTTTATACGATCAAGGTTATATGCTGTTAGAGAATGATTATTACGTGCTTGTCAAAAAAGATATTTAACCCAAACCCCAAATCTGCCCTGACCAATGAAAAAAAACTATTCCGCTCTTTATAGTACGCTTTTTTTACTAGTGGTGCTTGCAGTTACCTTTTTCACAATGATGCCACAATGGACATCAGATGAAGAAGGATCTCTATCCGAATTCTCTACCCAAAGAGCATTCAAACAGGTACGTGCTATTTCGCGTCAGCCGCACTTTGTAGGTTCTAAAAACCATGAAGAAGTAGCCAATTATTTGTTGAAGGAATTGCAAAAATTAGGATTAGAAACTTCTATTCAAGAGGGGTATACATTGAGCGATTGGGGCAACTTGGTCAAATCTAAAAATCTATTAGCACGAATCAAAGGAACCGACAGTTCAAAAGCCTTATTGCTTTTATCTCACTACGACAGTGCTCCCCATTCTTATTCTTTGGGCGCCAGCGATGCAGGTTCAGGAGTGGCCACCATTTTAGAAAGTGTTCGTGCCTTTTTACACAATAAAAAAGCCCACAAAAACGATATTATCATTCTTTTTACTGATGCCGAAGAATTGGGCTTAAATGGTGCCGCACTTTTTGTAACCCAACACCAATGGGCTAAAGAAGTGGGTGTAGTGTTGAACTTTGAAGCGCGTGGTTCTTCTGGACCCAGTTATATGTTGATGGAGACTAATGGCGGAAATGCAGGTTTAGTGCATGAATTTGCAAACGCCAATGTGCCACTTCCAGCTTCTAATTCGCTAATGTACAGCATCTATAAAATGTTACCAAACGACACCGACTTAACCGTATTTAGAGAACAAGGTAATATTCAAGGGTATAATTTTGCATTTATAGACGATCACTATAATTACCATACGGCTCAAGATGACAGCAAGCACCTCAACAAAAACACCTTAGAACATCAAGGAACTTATTTAATGCCGTTGTTGCAGTATTTTGCTAACGCTAATTTTGACAATACGGTTTCCAAAGAAGACTATGCCTATTTTACGCTTCCATTTACATTTATCAGTTATCCGTTTAGTTGGATTTTTCCAATGGTATTGATTGCTATAGGTATTTTTGTCCTCCTAGTTTTTGTTGGTATCGGAAAACGAATTTTATCGTTCAAGGAAATTGGAAAAGGATTTATTCCGTTTTTAGGAGCAACTATTACAAGCGGATTATTGACTTATTTTGGATGGAAGTTCCTGCTGAATTGCTATCCTCAGTACAACGACTTACTTAACGGATTTACCTATAACGGTCATTCCTATATCGCTGGATTTGTAAGTCTAACTATTGCCATTTGTTTTATTTTTTACCATTTTTTCTCCGAGAAAAAAACAACCATGAATTATTTTGTGGTGCCTCTTTTTGTTTGGATAGTAATCAATTGTGGATTGGCCATTGGTTTAAAAGGAGCTGGGTTTTTAATTGTTCCTGTATTCTTTGGTTTGATTGCTTTTGGCTTTTATATTCTAACTCAAAAACCAAACGCAATACTCAATCTTATTTGCGGTATTCCTGCACTCTTAATTATTGCCCCATTTATTCAAATGTTTCCAATTGGTCTAGGACTTAAAGTACTTTTTGGAAGTGCAATTTTAACTGTTTTGACTTTTGGATTGTTGTTACCTATTTTTGGAGCTTACACTAAAAAAGGAGCTTGGGGATTTTTGTTTGTAGCGCTTGCTGGTATCTTTTTTGCAAAAGCGCATGTACAATCCGGTTATGAATTAGGCAAAGCCAAATCCAACAGCTTGCTGTACATTTACAATGCCGATACCCAAAAAGCCAATTGGGTCACCTACGACGCCAATTTAGATGATTGGACCAAAAGCTATTTAGGCAACCAACCCAAATCAGCTGATTTTATGAAAGACATTCCGTTGTTTAGCAAATACAATTCTGGATTTACATATGCTACCGAAGCTCCAATAAAAGAGTTGGAAGAGCCAACTATTGAATTTTTAAAAGATCAAATCAATGGTGATAAACGCGAATTAAAAATTCGAATCACTCCTAATCGAAATGTAAATCGCTATGATATTTTTGCTTCTGAGGAGATGATTCTGTATAATTTTAAAGCAAATGAAGTTCAAGCAATTGGGCAAAAAGGAGCAAAATACGATCGCAAAAGAGGCAAGAAAATTTTGAGTTATTATGTTGTGGACAACTTACCTCTCGAAATGGAATTTAGCATTGATACACTAGTCCCTTTTGATATGGAACTATTGGAAAGTTCTTTTGACCTAATGCGAAATGAATTATTCCCAATGATCAAAAGACAAAATTGGATGATGCCAACGCCTTTCGTTTTGAATGATGCGGTGGTGATTCAGAAAAAAATTATTCCGAAACCCGTAGTAAAACAAGTAGTGGAAAAAGTAGTGGAAAGTACTCCTGTTCAAGATAGTATTATTGAAACCGAACCTGAAATTGCAACCGAAACTCCAAAAGTTCCCTAAATTACATCCATGACACAAATCAGTATTTTAGGCTGTGGTTGGCTAGGTTTGCCATTGGCAAAATCCTTACTTCAAAATGGATTTTCGATCAAAGGTTCAACTACCTCTTTGGAAAAAATATCCCCATTACAATCGGCAGGTATCACGCCATTTTTAGTGCGATTGGAGGAACAGCAGATCAGTGAATCTATTGCAGATTTTTTAGCTGATAGCCAAATCTTAATCATCAATATTCCGCCTAAATTAAGAGGGGGTTCTACCGAAAATTTTGTGGCCAAAATAACTACTCTGCTTCCTTTCATTGAAAATTCAACTATTGAGAAAGTCCTTTTCGTGAGTTCTACTTCAGTATATGGAGATGATAATGATTTGGTAACCGAGTATACCACTTTGAATCCCGATACAGAGGGAGGGCGTCAACTGGCCATTGTAGAAAATGTATTGCAGAAAAATAGACGTTTTCAAACCACTATTCTTCGTTTTGGAGGTTTGATTGGGGAAGATCGAAATCCGGTTCGGTTTTTATCAGGCAGAGAAAATATTGAAAATCCCAACGCACCCATCAACTTGATTCATCAAGACGATTGTATTGGCAGCATTGAAAAAATTATTGCACTAAATTCTTGGAACAAAACGTACAATGCAGTCACACCGTTCCACCCAAGCAGAAAAGAGTATTATACTCAAAAAGCAACCGATTTGAATTTGGCTTTGCCTAAATTTGCGGCTTCAAACACCGTGACAGGAAAAACTATTTTGAGTGATTATCTCATTAAGTCCCTCCAGTACTCTTTTATAAAACCAAGATTATAACGTGAGAACCCGAATCAAAAATGCTTTTTCAGCCAAAATAAACACCATTGGTTTGCCCATTTTAGCCCTATGTTGGGTTAGTTTTTTTTGGGGAACTACTTGGATAGCTTCCAAAGAAGGGGTGAAACACATGCCGGCTTTGCAACTCGCTGCCATCCGACAATTTATTGGGGGGTTTCTTTATATCGCCTACTTTTTGTGGAAAAAAACACCTTGGCCGAAAGGAAAACAATGGAAATTCATTCTGATACTAAGTGTACTTAATTTCGTTCTTAGTAACGGGCTGAGCACCTGGGGAGTAAAATTCATCAGTAGCGGTTTAGGAGCAATCATAGGAGCTTTGGTTCCTTTATGGGTGGTAATAATTAGTTTTTTCAGAGGAGAACGTGTGGCTAAAGTGGCCATTTTAGGATTAATAATTGGGTTTTCGGGAATATGCGTCGTCTTCTACGATCATTTAAGTGATTTTTTTATTGCCGATTTTCGTTTTGGCATCTTCCTTTCAATTGTCGCAACACTAACTTGGGCTTTTGGAACTTTGTATACCAAGAAAAAAGCGGCAAGTTTTAATCCGTATTTTGGATTGGGCTTGCAAATGTTTATTTCGAGTATTTTTCTTTTTGCAGTTACAGGTGCCACAGGAACCTCGGTGAGTTTGTCTGAAATTCCAGCTATATCGTGGTGGGCCATTGGCTATTTGGTTTTGTTTGGTTCAGTATTTACCTTTATTGCTTTCATTTATGCCTTGCAACGCTTGCCTTCAGAAATCAGTAGTATTTATGCCTATGTCAATCCTATAATAGCGGTATTATTAGGTACTGTGATTTTTAATGAGCCACTTACCATTCCTATTGTCATTGGCGGAAGCATCACTTTAGTTGGATTGTACTTAGTTAATAAATCCATGCAAAAAAATAAAATATAGAAACCATGTACACAAGCATTGAAATTATAGAATTGCCTCAAACCAATTGGGCATTTGTCACTCATATTGGGGTAGAAGGATTAGATAGCGCATATGGAAAATTGCTGCAATGGGCAATTCCTAAAGGGATTGTGAACGACAATCTAAAATTAGGTCGTATCTATCACGACAGTTTTAAATTTACTGAGCCTGACAAAGTAAGAATGAGTGTTTGTCTTTTGTTATCAGAGCCGGTTGAAACCCAAGGCGAAATTGGTTTGGTTTCGATTCCAAATGGAAAACATATAGTCGGACATTTTGAAATAGCTCCTCATGATTTTGGGAAGTCTTGGCAATCGCTTTTTGTTTGGATGAATGAAAAGGGTTATAAAAAAGCAGACCAAAATCCATTTGAAATAATGCACAATGATTTCAATATGCATCCGGAAAAAAAATGCATTGTCGATTTCTGTATTCCTATTGAATAAAAATAAAAAAACCGTTTAGTGATAAACGGTTTTTTTATTTTCAGACTTTATTACCAAATCTTAACTCGCTTTTCAGGCGCAATATACATTCCGTCCGTCGGCTGAATGTTGAAGGCTTCATAAAACGTGTCTACGTTTTGCAAGGGTACATAAGCACGATACATCCCTGGAGTATGAGGATCTGTCTTTACTTGACTTTTCAGGGCTTCGTCTCTCATTTTAGAACGCCAGATGGTAGACCAAGAAATAAAGAAACGTTGTTCCGGAGTATAACCGTCGATTAATCCTGGATTTCCATTGGCTTTCAAATACAATTGTAATCCATCATAAGCGGCATTAACTCCTCCAAGATCTCCAATATTTTCTCCTAATGTAAATTTACCGTCAACAAAAGTTCCAGGTAAAGGTTGTAAGGCGCTGTATTGAGCGGCTAAAGCTCCTGTTAATGAGGTGAATTGTTTCAAATCATCTGCTGTCCACCAATCTACTAAATTACCTTCGGCATTGTATCTTGATCCTGAATCGTCAAATCCGTGAGAAATTTCGTGACCAATTACGGCTCCAATTCCACCATAATTAACGGCTTCATCTGCTTGATAATTGTAAAATGGCGGTTGTAAAATCGCTGCAGGGAATACAATTTCGTTGTACGAAGGGTTGTAATACGCATTCACTGTTTGAGGTGACATACCCCATTTTTCTTTGTTAACAGGTTGTTTTAACTCTGCAATATTTTCATTATAAGACCATTTAGACAGGTTTTTTACATTTTCAAAATAGCTTCCTCCTTCTGCAGGAGATTGAATGGTTAAAGCAGAATAATCTTTCCATTTGTCTGGATATCCAATTTTAACTCTTGATTTATTTAATTTGGCAATGGCACTTTTTTTAGTTTCTTGCGACATCCAAGCTAAATTATTGATTCTATTTTCAAATGCTAAGAATACATTCTTGATCATTTTTTCCGCCTTTGCTTTTGCTTCAGCAGGAAACATTTTCTCTACATATAATTTTCCTAACGCTTCACCAATTGAACCGTTAATCACTTGAAGTGCGCGCTCTTCGAGTGGACGTTGTTTTACAGCCCCAGTCAAGGTTTTACCATAAAATTCCCAATTAGCCTTTTCCAATTGAGTAGACAGTTGACTGGCAGATTTGTTTAATAGCGTCCAGCGCATATAGGCTTTCCAATCGTCTACTTTGTTTTCTTTCAAAATGGTTTCTAAAGCAATCAAGTATTTTGGTTGAGAAACAATTAACGAATCGGTTTTTGGCAACCCAATTTGAGACAAATAACTATCCCAATTTATAGAAGGGGTCAATTTTTGCAAATCATTTACCGTCATTGGATTGTACGATTTTCTTCTGTCTCTACGTTCCACTCTATCAAATCGCGGTTTAGACATGGTCGTTTCAAATGCTAAAATTTTATCCGCATTGGCCTGTGCTTCTGCAGGTTTTTCGCCAATCAATTGTAGCATTTTAGTTAGATGAAGTACGTATTTAGCACGTTTCTCCTTAGAATCAGCATCTTCTGAAACATAGTAATCTCTATCAGGCAATCCAACACTTCCAGGACCAACATTAATTACGTTTCTATTGCTGTTTTTAGCGTCAACTCCAATACCTACTCCAAAAAAACCTAAGCCTCCTTGAGGCGCCATTTGAATTAACAAAGCCTGTAAATCTGCTGCATTTTTAACTGCATTAATTTTAGCCAAATACGGTTTTAGTGGTGCAATGCCTTGCTTGTTTCTGGCCACAGTATCCATGATGGATTTGTACAAATTAATAGCTTTACCTTGGTCTGTATTGGATTTATAGATTGGATTTTTTGCCGCCTCTTTCAAGATGGTCAAAGCATCAGTATCTGTTTTTTGACGCAATTCGTCAAAACTTCCCCAACGCGTTTTATCGTTTGGGATTTGAGTATTGTCTAACCAAGTTCCGTTAACGTATCTAAAGAAATCGTCGGTTGGCTTCACTTTTTTGTCCATGAAATTGACATTGATTCCCGGCTCTTTTTTTGCCGTAGTATCTTGGGCTTGAACAGCCGAAGTAGCAATTAAAGCTGGAAGCACGAAAAGAACAGCATTCGAAATTATTTTTTTCATTGTTTATAATTTTTAGTGATAAACAAATCTATTGAATAATATTTAAAGATTTGAAATACAACGCTCTTTTTAAACCATTCGTTGTAGCAAATTCCTTTTTGATTTTTGTATTTTTGCTTCAAATTTTGAAAATGAAAGCTTTTCTACACCACTATCGTTTCTTTTTTGGAGGATTAATTGTCTTTTCAATTATTACGATTTCTTTGTTTTATTCGGCATTGAAACCCGCCAAAACCTTACCTATATACAATCCTGCGGATGTAAATCCAGAATTAGTAGATAGCACAATTCAATACAAAAGTAAATACCACACCATTGCTGATTTTTCTTTTGTCAACCAAAACGGAAAAACCATAACCCAAAAGGATTATGAAGGTAAAATTTATGTAGCTGATTTCTTTTTTACGACTTGCGGCTCGATTTGCCCAAAAATGACTACCAATTTAGAAGAAGTTCAAAAAGCCATTCGGAACAATCCAAAAGTGATGTTGCTTTCCCATACTGTTTTTCCCGAAACAGATAGTGTGCCTGTTTTAAAACAATATGCCATCAAACACCATGTGAATGATAGCAAATGGAATTTAGTTACAGGCGATAAAAAAGCCATTTATGCCATGGCGCGTAAATCGTATTTAGCCGTAAAATTGGGCAAACCCGAAGAGTTGTATGATATGGTTCACACTGAAAATTTTGTTTTGGTGGACCAAAAAAGACGCGTTCGCGGTTTCTATGACGGAACCAATAAAGAAGACGTACAACGCCTCATAGAAGACATTGCTTTTTTATCCGAACAATAAAACTACTTTCCATTGATTTTTTAGTATAAAAATGATAATTATCATTTGGTTTACTATTAAAATCTGTACTTTTGCAATCTTAATTCAATCTAAATAAGGTTTGCATACCACTCTAAACATACTTAAAAAAGGCGAAAAAGCCATCATCAAGGATTTTGATGTTGATGCTGTTCCTTTGAAATTATTGGAGATGGGTTGTTTACCGGGTAATGTCGTTGAATTACTACAAATAGCACCTTTTGGCGATCCGCTCTATTTGAATATTAATGGTTCACACGTTGCTATTAGAATAGAAACAGCCAAGGAAATTGAAGTTGATTTAATCGAAAACAACTAATGCTAAGCAGTCACAACATCAACGTAGCGCTAATTGGTAATCCTAATGTGGGGAAAACTTCGGTTTTTAACCAACTCACTGGATTAAACCAGCAAGTAGGAAATTATCCCGGCATTACGGTGGAGAAAAAGATTGGCTTTTGCAAATTACCTAACAATTACAAAGCCAACATTCTTGATTTACCAGGAACCTACAGTTTGAACGCAAGTTCAATTGATGAAAATGTGGTGATTGAATTGCTGTTGAACAAAAATGACAAACTCTATCCTGATGTGGCTTTGGTAGTTACTGATGTAGAGAATTTAAAACGCAACTTGCTGCTTTTTACCCAAATCAAAGACTTAGAAATTCCTACCATATTGGTTATTAATATGGCTGATCGAATGAAACACAATGGAATTTCTTTGGATATTCCTTTTTTAGAAGAAAAACTCAAAACAAAAATTGCATTGGTTAGTTCCAGAAAAGGAACTGGAATTGACGAGCTTAAGCAACTGATTGTAAACTATAAATCGATTCCGAAAGAACCAAGTTTGAACGCTTCGATCATCGACGAGGAATACTTTGAAACCTTACGCAAAACCTTCCCAAATCAATTGCTGTACAAATTATGGCTGGTGATTACACAAGACGTCAACTTCTTGAATTTGGATCGAAACGAAATTCGTAATTCGTATACTAAATCCCATTCTGACTTAAAACGATTACAACAAAAAGAAACCATAAAACGCTATCAATTCATCAATGATGTTTTGAAAGAAGGGTTGAAAATTGATACCAGTATTGCAAAAGATTTTCGTTCTATTTTAGATCGTGTATTAACCCACAAAGTTTGGGGCTATGCAATTTTCTTTTTTATCCTTTTCGGAATTTTTCAATCCATTTTTGAATGGTCTAAAATTCCAATGGATTTTATCGATAGTGCTTTTGCTTCCTTGAGCGCTTTGGCAAGTGAAAAATTACCTGCGGGCGTATTGACTAATTTAATTGCGCAAGGGATCATTCCTGGTATTGGAGGCATCCTTATTTTTATTCCGCAAATAGCATTTCTATTTATGTTTATTTCCATTTTAGAAGAAAGTGGCTACATGAGCCGCGTCGTTTTTTTAATGGACAAAATCATGCGAAAATTTGGTTTGTCTGGCAAAAGTATTGTACCCTTAATTTCAGGTACAGCTTGTGCTATTCCGGCCATTATGGCCGCCCGAAACATTGAAAACTGGAAAGAACGGTTGATTACAATTTTAGTAACTCCATTTACCACTTGCTCTGCTAGACTTCCTGTTTATGCGATTATTATTGCGTTGGTAATCCCTGACGAACGCGTTTTTGGTATCATCAATATGCAAGGATTAACCTTGATGTTATTGTACCTTTTAGGTTTTGGAATGGCCATATTCTCTGCCTATATTTTGAATACCATTTTGAAAATCAAAGGCAAAACTTATTTTGTTGTAGAAATGCCCAATTACAAATTACCTATGTTTAAAAACGTAGCGATCAATGTAATTGAAAAAACTAAAGCCTTTATTTTTGGTGCTGGAAAAATCATTTTAGCCATTTCAATCGTATTATGGTTTTTGGCTTCTTATGGTCCCGGTGATAAATTTCGCAATGCTGAAAAAATTGTATTGGAGAAAAACCTTGAGAAACCATTAAATACAGCTGAATTACAAAATGCGATCGCTTCACAAAAATTAGAAAATTCCTATATCGGATTGATGGGTAAAACCATTGAACCTGTTATTTCTCCTTTGGGTTACGATTGGAAAATTGGCGTAGCGATTATCAGTTCATTTGCGGCTCGAGAAGTTTTTGTAGGAACACTTGCCACGATTTATAGCGTGGGAGATAGTGACAACGACAATACAATCAAAAACAAAATGCAAGCCGAAATCAATCCTGAAACCGGTCAAAAAATATTCAATTTTGCCTCAGGAATTTCGTTATTATTATTCTACGCTTTTGCGATGCAATGTGCGAGTACGATTGCCATCACTAAAAAAGAAACCAACTCTTGGAAATGGCCTTTAGGGCAATTAATCTTTATGAGTGTATTGGCATATGTAGTGGCTTTGATCGCTTTTCAAATCCTAAAATAACGGATTATGATTCAAGAAATTCTAGCTTTTGGAATACTAATTCTAGCCCTTTATTTTTTGATTCGAAAGTATTTTTGGAAGAAAAAATCAGATAAAAATTGTGGTAATGGCGATTGTGGTTGCGCTTAACCTAAAGCCACGTCCAACATCATCATTACAATAAAACCTCCAATAAATCCGAGTGTGGCAATATCGGTGTTGTTGTCTTGTTGTGTTTCTGGAATCACTTCTTCTACTACTACAAATATCATTGCGCCTGCGGCAAATGCTAAAGCGTAAGGCAGCAACGGCGTGAAAAAAGTAACTGCTACAGCCCCTAAAACTCCCGCAACTGGTTCTACTAATGCCGAAGCTTGGCCATACATAAAACTTTTTCTTCTGCTCATTCCCATTCGGCGTAACGGCATTGAAACGGCAATTCCTTCTGGAAAATTTTGAATTCCAATTCCGATAGCTAAGGTCAAAGCACCAGCAATTGAGGCTTCCGGAATTCCGGCAGCTACACCTCCAAACAAAACACCTACTGCTAAACCTTCGGGAATATTGTGTAAAGTAATGGCTAAAACCAACAATGTAGTTCGTTGCCAAGGCGATTTCACCCCTTCTGATTCTTGAAAATTAATATGTAAATGGGGCAATACTTTATCCAATCCAAAAATAAACAAAGCACCTAGAAAAAATCCAACCGAAGCAGGAATCACTTTAATAAATCCTTCACCAGCAGTCATTTCAATGGCAGGTGCCAACAAACTCCAAAAACTAGCCGCCACCATAACACCGCCTGTAAACCCGAGCATTCCATCTAATACCACTCGGTTCATGGTTTTAAAAAAGAAAACAAAAGAAGCGCCTAAGGCCGTTAAAAACCAAGTGAAAAGTGTTGCATACAAAGCCGCTAATACCGGATCAATGCTCTCGAAATAATCAATTACAGTTTGAAACATAATTATTTTTTTTGCAAATCTACTACATTTATCATTTTTTCAATTGGAATACTCTTATTTTTGGTGTTTATTGAATTTTTAAACATGAAACAATACGACTACATTTTTGCAGGCGCAGGCTTATCCGCTTTGATGACGGTGTATAAAATGGTATTATCTAAAAAATTTCAAACCAAACGCATTTTACTTTTAGATGTAAATGCCAAACAAACCAATGATCGAACTTGGTGTTTTTGGGACCAAAAAGAAACCGTTTGGGAAAATTCAATATCAAAAAAATGGGATTCGGTGGTGTTTGCTAATGGTGATTTTACTAAAAATTTAGACCTACATCCCTATCACTACAACAAAATTCAAGGATTGGATTTTTACAATCAGGTGTTGAATTTAATTGCAAAACAAAAAAATATTGATTTTGTTCAAGAAAAAGTACTTGATATTGAAGAATCAGACAGCATTGTTTTGGTGAAAACCGAAAGTCAAAGCTTTTCGTGTACTACACTTTTCAATTCGATTTACAATCCTTCTTTAGCTACCAATCAGACTAAATATCCATTATTACAACAGCATTTTGTAGGCTGGTTTATTAAAACCGAAACGCCTGTTTTCAATCCGGAACTAGCTACTTTTATGGATTTTTCGGTGGAACAAAAAGGGAACACTCGTTTTATGTATATTTTGCCAACATCGCCAACCGAAGCCTTGTTGGAATACACTTTGTTTTCAAAAGAGTTGCTTTCAAAGGATGAATACGAAGCAGAAATTGAAAAGTATCTTCAACAATTAGGAATCACTCACTACACGATTGTCGAAAAGGAAATGGGTACTATTCCCATGACATCTTATCCTTTTTGGAAACACAATACCAAAAATGTAATTAATATTGGGACTGCCGGCGGTTGGACCAAAGCCAGTACGGGATTTACTTTTAAAAATGCCAACAAGAAATCAAGTGAATTGGTTTCGTTTATGGAAACACATACCGATGGCAGAATGTTTCATTCCAAGACTAAATTCTGGTGGTACGATCTCTTGCTTTTGGATATTTTAGATCAAAAAAACGAAACAGGATCGGCTATTTTCTCTGCCCTTTTCGAAAAGGGAAATGCGCCACTGATCCTAAAATTTTTAGATGAAGAAACTTCGTTTTGGGAAGATTTGCAAGTGATATGGAAATGTCCCAAAAGCATATTTATCCAAGCTTTAATAGGACGCCTATTTCGATTGTAAAATAACTATCCAACGATAACAAATCTTTATGATTTGATTCCTATTTAAGAGCAGATTTCTATTTATCTTTGCCACAGATTTTAATAATCAAATACCGAATATCATTAATTTAATATAACAAATTATGTATCCAGAAGAAATGGTAAGACCAATGAAAGCCGAATTAGTGGACGCTGGTTTTCAAGATTTAAATACTGCTGAGGCTGTTGAAAATGCTATCAAAGGAGCAGGAACTACTTTAGTAGTGGTGAATTCTGTTTGTGGTTGTGCTGCAAGAAACGCACGCCCAGGAGCAAAAATGAGTTTAGAAGGTGCTAAAAAACCAGATCATTTGATTACGGTTTTTGCAGGAGTGGACAAAGAAGCAGTTGATGCAGCGCGTCAACACATGTTCCCTTTTCCTCCTTCTTCGCCAAGTATGGCTCTATTCAAAGATGGTGAATTAGTTCATATGTTAGAGCGTCACCATATTGAAGGTCGCCCAGCCGAATTAATTGCTGAAAACTTACAAGACGCTTACGCTGAGTTTTGTTAGACTTGGCACAAAGACGCTAAGTCACAAAAGCTTTTTTAAACCATTAAGAAATTAAGAAAATTTAAGGTAAAACTTAAGAGAGCTTAATACCTTAATGGTTTTTTTATTTTCAAATTGGCACATTATCAAATTTTCAAATTATCTTTGCACCGCAACTCTTCCATTTAGAGTTGGCAACATATTTCTCACTTAAACGTTTATAGCATGCAACTGTACAACACCTTAAGCGCAGAAGAAAGAGCCGAGCTAATTGATCAAGCCGGCAAACAAAGACTTACTTTGTCTTTCTATGCGTATACCAAAATTGAAGACCCTAAAAAATTTAGAGACGATTTATTCGTTGCTTGGAATGCCCTTGACGCCCTTGGCCGAACTTATGTAGCCAAAGAAGGTATCAACGCACAAATGAGTGTTCCAGCCGAAAATTTTGAAGCTTTTCGCGAGACTTTAGAAGTCTATCCTTTTATGCGCGGCATTCGTTTGAATGTAGCGGTAGAACACGATGATCATTCGTTTTTGAAATTAACTGTAAAAGTGCGCGACAAAATTGTGGCCGACGGTTTGAATGACGAAACCTTTGATGTAACCAATATTGGCGTACACTTAAAAGCAAAGGAATTCAATCAGATTTTAGACGATCCCAATACGATTGTAGTCGATTTTAGAAATCATTACGAAAGTGAAATTGGACATTTCAAAGGTGCCATCACACCAGATGTAGAGACTTTTAGAGAAAGTTTGCCTATCATCAATGAGCAATTGCAAGATTATAAAGAAGATAAAAACTTGGTGATGTATTGCACCGGAGGGATTCGTTGCGAAAAAGCATCGGCTTATTTTAAACATCAAGGTTTTAAAAAGGTATTCCAATTGGAAGGCGGTATTATCAACTATGCCAAACAAATCCAGGAAGAAAATTTAGAAAGTAAATTCATTGGGAAAAACTTTGTTTTTGACCATCGATTGGGCGAAAGAATTACAGACGATATTGTTTCACAATGCCACCAATGTGGAAAACCATGCGACAATCACACTAATTGTTCCAATGATGGCTGCCATTTATTATTCATTCAATGTGACGAATGTAAAGCCGCTATGGAAAATTGTTGTTCAACCGAATGTCAAGAAACGATTCATCTTCCTGTGGACGAACAAATAAAACTACGTCGCGGGAAACAGGTGGGCAACAAAGTATTCCGTAAAGGAAAATCAGAGAATTTAAAATTCAAACATTCTGGAGAATTGTCTGATACGGCTTTGGCAACAGCCTCAAAATCAAATGATATTCGTCAAAAAATTAAAGTGAAAAAAATGCTTTTAGGCAAAGTAGAACATTACTTTGTCAAAGCACAAGTGGGACTTTTCGCAATAGAAAATAATGAGTTTACAACTGGAGATACTTTAATTGTTTCTGGACCAACAACCGGAAATCAAGAAATCGTTCTTGATAAAATGTTAGTCAATGGAACCGAAAATTCAACTGCTAAAAAAGGTGATAAAGTAACTTTTGAAGTGCCTTTTAGAGTGCGATTGTCTGATAAATTGTATCTCAAATTGCAAAATTAACAGCTGTAAAACAGCAAAAAATTGAATCCCATTTCGTAACTGAAATGGGATTTTTTCTTTCACAAAAACCCTATAAACTTAAAACTAAAAAATACTATCTTTACACCTTATTCGTTTTAAGAACTTAAGTTGCATTCATTGCAACACTACATATAAATTATGGCATGTACAAGTTGTTCAACTTCAGATGGTGGTGCACCAAAGGGTTGTAAAAATAATGGGACTTGCGGCACCGATAGCTGCAACAAATTAACGGTTTTTGACTGGCTTTCGAATATGAGTGCGCCTAATGGCGAAGCTCCTTTTGACTGTGTGGAAGTCCGTTTTAAAAATGGAAGAAAAGAATTTTATCGCAATACGGAGAAACTCACCTTAAGCATTGGAGACATAGTAGCTACCCTAGCTTCTCCAGGACATGATATCGGAATTGTTACTTTAACTGGCGAATTAGTTAAAGTACAAATGAAGAAAAAAGGAGTGAATCCTGAAAGTCCCGAAATTCTGAAAATATACCGAAAAGCATCTCAAAAAGATATTGATATTTGGTCAGCTGCTAGAGATCGAGAAGAGCCCATGAAAGTGCGCGCGCGCGAACTAGCGATTCAACAAAAATTAGAAATGAAAATTTCGGATATTGAATTTCAAGGGGACGGTTCCAAAGCTACTTTTTATTACACTGCCAATGACAGAGTCGATTTCCGTCTGTTAATTAAAGATTTCGCTAAAGAATTCAACACCAGAATCGAAATGAAACAAGTAGGTTTCCGTCAAGAAGCCTCTCGTTTAGGAGGAATTGGATCTTGTGGAAGAGAGTTGTGCTGTTCTACTTGGTTGACTGATTTTAGAAGTGTCAATACCTCAGCAGCTCGTTACCAACAGCTGTCTTTGAATCCACAAAAATTAGCAGGTCAGTGTGGAAAATTGAAATGTTGTTTGAACTATGAGTTAGATACCTACATGGACGCCTTGAAAGGTTTTCCTGATTTTGACACCAAATTAGTGACTGAAAAAGGAGATGCTATTTGTCAAAAACAAGATATTTTCAAAGGCTTAATGTGGTTTGCTTATACCAATAATTTTGCCAATTGGCATGTATTAAATATTGAACAGGTTAAAGAAATTGTTGCCGAAAACAAATTGAAAAACAAAGTTTCTTCTTTAGAAGATTTTGCTATTGAAACCGTTGACGAACAAGAAAAGAACTTCAACAATGCGATGGGACAAGAGAGTTTAACTCGTTTTGACCAACCTAAGAAAAAGAAAAGACCGAACAAAAAACCGAGACAAGGTGTTGAAGGAAATCCAGGAAACAATAGACCTGCCAATCCAAACAACAATAATAAACCATCGGGAAATAATAACAACAGGCCGAACAATAACAAGCGCCCGAATCCAAATCAAAAAAGTGGAGAGCCGAGAAAACCGATAATTATTACTAAAAATGAGGATAAAAAATAGTCTTGTTTTTCTTTTAATGGGAATTCTCTTTTTTTCATGTGATAAAAAAAGAGTATTTGACGAATACCATTCGGTTGGTAGTGCTTGGCACAAGGACAGCACGGTTACTTTTGAGTTACCCGAATTGGATTCGACTAAACGCTATGATTTGTTTGTCAATTTGAGAAGTAATGACAACTATCCGTTCAATAATTTGTTCTTAATTGTTGCTTTAGAATTGCCTAATGGATTTACCAAAGTAGATACTTTAGAATACCAAATGGCCAATCCAGACGGTACATTATTGGGAGAAGGATTTACTGATATCAAAGAGAGTAAATTATTCTACAAAGAGAAAGTGAAATTTAGAGGAAAATACAAAGTATACATCAAACAAGCCGTTCGCGAAACAGGAAAAGTGCCTGGTGTGGAGGAACTTGAAGGAATTACAGACGTAGGTTTTAGAATTGAAAATAAAGAATAAAAACAGTATGGCGATTATCAATAGAAAAAAAAATCAGGTACCAGATTCTGAAAAAGACATTCAATATTATTCCAAATTATTCTGGAAATATTTCTTTTATGGTTTAGGAGGCATTGCCTTATTTTTCCTATTTGCTTCTTGGGGGCTTTTGGGCTCTATGCCATCATTTGAAGACTTAGAAAATCCAGATTCTAATTTAGCTACCGAAATCATTTCTGCTGACGGAGTCGTAATTGGAAAATATTTTGAAAAAAACCGTTCCCAATTAAAGTATTCCGACTTGCCTAAAAATTTAGTTCAAGCCTTAGTAGCAACCGAAGATGCTCGATTTTACGATCACTCGGGAATTGACGGAAGAGGAACGTTAAGAGCTATATTGAGTTTTGGGACTTCGGGAGGAGCCAGTACGTTAACTCAACAATTAGCAAAACAATTATTTCACGGAGAAGGTTCAAAGTTTTTACCGTTCCGTATTATCCAAAAAGCAAAAGAATGGATTATTGCCATTCGCCTTGAAAGACAATACACCAAAAACGAAATCATTGCCATGTACTGCAATGTGTATGATTTTGGAAATAACTCTGTAGGGGTGAACTAGGCGGCCAAAACCTATTTTTCGAAAGCGCCTAAAGACTTAACCATAACCGAATCGGCTGTTTTGGTGGGTATGTTTAAAAACTCCGGTTTATACAATCCAGTAAAAAATATCGAAGGGGTAACCAATAGACGTAACGTAGTATTGAAGCAAATGGAAAAAGCGGAGATTATTACCGAAGCTCAAAAACTACAATTACAACGTTTACCAATCAAATTAAACTTCAAATTAGAAAGTCACAAAGACGGTACCGCTACCTATTTCAGAGAGTATTTGAGAGAATACATGAAAAAATGGGTAGAAGAAAATAAAAAACCAGACGGTTCAGATTATAACATTTACAAAGACGGTTTGCGTATTTATACTACTATTGATTCGCGCATGCAATTGTATGC
>DFXW01000035.1:26013-44544 GCA_002382495.1 Flavobacterium sp. UBA4098 | reverse complement strand
ATTCAGACGAAGCTGGTTTTATTGCCAATGGGGATATTATAGAAGTATTGGAAATCTTTGGTATTCAAGAATTGTATAGTTTTAAGTTTGCCAAAGTAAAGATCCGAATGGTCGATTATCCTGATCAAAAGCCATTAGAAACGGTGTTATTATTGGACACTATTAAAAGTGAATCACCATCACTAACCTATGATGAATCCAATCGATTGTACCAAGAAGTGCTTAAGGATTATGAAGGTGAAACCAAATTCAAGCAATTTCAAAAGGTTAAAAACAACGAGTATTTTAATGCGTTGCAGGTGAAATTCTCCTACGCTATAACCTGTCATAAATCGCAAGGAGGGCAGTGGAACACCGTTTTTATTGAACAACCCTATTTACCTGATGGCATCAATAGCGACTATATCCGTTGGTTGTATACCGCTATGACGCGTGCCAAAAACAAATTGTATTTGATTGGTTTTAAGGACGAAAGTTTTATTGACTAATCAAAAAGACATAACTCGAAAATTAATTTAAATTTGTATCTCGTTTGATACTACAAATTTATTACAACTAGAAATGAAAATAATAGCAGTTATACCCGCACGATACGCTTCTACACGATTTCCAGCTAAATTGATGCAGGATTTGGGTGGAAAAACAGTAATACGAAGAACTTATGAAGCTGCCATGGCCACTCAGCTATTCGATGATGTTTTTGTTGTTACGGATTCTGATATTATTTTCCAAGAAATTGTTTCCAATGGAGGTAAGGCAATTAAAAGTGTCAAAGAACACGAGTCAGGAAGTGATCGAATAGCTGAAGCAATTGAATACTTAGAGGTTGATATTGTGGTTAACGTGCAAGGTGATGAGCCTTTTATAGACGCTGATCCGTTGCAGAAAGCAATTGAAGTTTTTAAAAACGACTTGACTAAACAAGTTGATTTAGCTTCTGTAATGCGAGAAATTACAAACGAAGATGATATTATTAATCCCAATAATGTCAAAGTAGTGGTAGATCAAAATGGATTTGCCTTGTATTTTTCCCGTTCGGTAATTCCGTATCCAAGAGAAAAAAATGTGGGAGTGCGCTATTTTCAGCATATTGGCATTTATGCATTTAGAAAGCAAGCCTTGTTGGATTTTTATAGCTTACCAATGCAATCCTTAGAAGCTTCAGAAAAATTAGAACAATTACGCTATTTAGAGTTTGGCAAACGCATCAAAATGGTGGAGACTACGCATGTTGGAATAGGAATTGACACTCCCGAAGATTTAGAAAAAGCTAAAAAAATGCTATAATTATTCCTTGTTTTCGTGATCAAAATACCCCTTGGTTTTTACTTTGGTTGAGAAAAAATTTAGAAAAAGCACAATAAAAAATAAAAAGAGTAAGGCTTGTGTGCTTACTAAAAATTTACCTAAAGTTTCGGCGGGATAATAATCCCCATATCCAATAGATGACGAGGTTATGATACTAAAGTAAACCGCATCAAACCAATGTTTAAATGGTTTGTTTAAATAATTACTACAGGAGTAAAATACCGCATAACCTAATACAATTTCTAGGTAGTTAAAGAACAATAATAGCATGGACCTTCTGTACGATCGTGGTCTTGAAAATAAATCAGAAGCGAAGATCAAGGTTGGAATATAAAATATAGTTTCTAGAAATAAATAAGTCATTAGTGCAACGACCCAATAGATAGTGTGCCATTGGTATATTAAAATAACTATTGGAAAAGCAACTTTGAGTAATATGTAGGTGTCTATTGCTAAATCTTGGTATTCAACACCTTTTTTTCTTGAAAAATATTTGATATAAATACCTGGGAATAGGAGCTGAGATGATGAAAGTATTAACCTTAATATTTTTTCTATTCCACTATCATCCTGATGTTCATTATTCCAAATGGATGTAATGTTTTGAATTCGTTTTTGAATTGGATTAAATTCAGCTTGTTCGCCATTAGACGATTTGCCTAAAAATAATTTTTTGACTGTTTTTCTCATTGAGAGTATATAATTTATCTACAAGTTAATACAATATTAGCTATTTGATCTTTTCAATTAAAATTAATTCATTGTGAATTTCTACTCGAGGAATTGTTTTAAGTCTGAAATTGGGTTGGTAAAATTCACTACAATATTTTTCATTTCTTAAGTTATCTTTTTTATTTAAAACCATGGTATTAAATAAGATGTGTCCTTTGTATTGAAGTAAAGAACAAATTTTTTCAGTAAAGAAATTTTCAAATAAAAAACCAGGCATGTTCGTATCTTGAAAAATATCAACGATGATTAAGTCGTATTTTTCATTGGCTTGTAAAACAAATTCAAATGCGTCAGCAATTACAATAGTTAAGTTGGGGATTTGACTCAATTTAAAATAGGAGTTAGCCACTTTAATTATCTCAGGATCAATTTCGACACCCGTAATGGCGCCTTTATATGAAACTTCATTTACAAGAGTTTTAATTACGCTTCCACCAGCTACACCCAATACCAAAATTTTGTTCATTGCTTTGATTTGGCGAAAGCCAATCTTTTTTAAACCCAATCGTAATATGCGTTGTAAGCTTCCATAAGAGTAATTGGTGTTTTCGGAATCCAGCACTAATTCACCGTTAGCCCAAGTGACCTCAATCGATTTACTCCAACTGGATTTATTTTTGTAAATCGTTATTGGAATGAGATAACTCAATAGTTTCCGAATCATAATCTTTGGATTTATTCAAAAATAAGATTTTAATTGTTTTTATTTGCAAAATATAATTGAAAGAATGAAAAAGCTATTTTACAAGTGGATTTTTTTTAAAATGATGGGATGGAAGATTGTTGGTGCCATCAATCCAGAAATTAAAAAATGTGTCATGATGGTGATGCCACATACTAGTGCGCATGATTTTTATTTAGGCATATTTACGCGGGGAATTCTAGGTTTAGAAATGAATTTTGTAGCCAAAAAAGAATTATTTCATTTTCCGTTTGGGTATTATTTCAACTATATGGGCGGAGAAGCTTTGGATCGTACCGGTGGTTTGAATAAAGTAGATTCAATTGCAGCAATTTTTGATAAAAAGGAAACATTTCGATTAGCTGTAGCTCCTGAGGGAACCCGAAAATATGTGTCGGAATTGAAGACAGGATTTTATTATATTGCTTTGAAAGCTAATGTACCTATAATTCCTGTGGCCTTTGATTTTGGAAAAAAAGAGGTGCGTTTCGGTCAGCCATTACAGCCCTCTGGAGATTTAATAACCGATTTACAACTTTTAAATCAACATTTTGTTGGTGTAAAAGGGAAAATACCAGAGTATGGATATCGTGTCATTGGATCCAAGTTTAGTAAATAACGTACTATTAATAAAGTTAGATTAAGATATTTAAAGATGTTTACTTTTGTAAAATCAATTTAATAACTATGAATTTAGAAGCCTTATATATTCAAAATAAAGAACAATCGATTCAAGGGAGATACATCACTTTAGATCATATCGAGCCAATTTTAAATCGATTAAATACTACTAATCAATTACAGGAAATTGGTAAATCGGTTTTAGGTAAGTCAATATACGAATACCAAATAGGTCATGGAGCTACACGAGTTTTTCTTTGGTCACAAATGCATGGTAACGAAAGCACGACCACTAAAGGGCTTTTTGATTTTTTGAATCTACTNNTAAATGAATTTACTTTTTGTTGGATTCCAATGTTGAATCCGGATGGAGCTAGTTTGTATACACGTTCCAATGCAAATGATGTTGATTTGAATCGGGATTCACAAGATTTATCCCAACCAGAAAGTAGACTATTGCGCGCAGTATTCGAACGATTTCAGCCCCATTATTGTTTTAATCTCCATGATCAACGTACTATTTATGGGGTATCGATGTCTGGTAAAACAGCAACCATGTCATTTTTAGCCCCTTCATTTAATAAAGAGCGTGACATTAACGATTCAAGGTTAAAGGCAATCAATGTAATTGCAGGAATTAATGAAGTGTTGCAAAAGTATATTCCGGGACAAATAGGACGTTTTGATGATTCGTTTAATATTAATTGTGTAGGAGATACGTTTCAGTTTTTAGGCGTTCCGACTATTTTGTTTGAAGCTGGACATTATCCAAATGATTATGAAAGAGAGGAAACCAGAAAATACGTTTTCTATTCTTTAATCTCAGCATTCAAGATAATTAGCGAAAACGATATAGTTAGCAATAGAATCGAAGATTATTTGAATATTTCACAAAATAATCCGGTTTTTTGTGATTTTTTGTATAAAAATATCAAGATTAATTATGATGGTAAAGAAAAATTCATCAATTTTGCAGCACAATACAAAGAAGAATTGATTGACGGTCAGATTTGTTTTAATGCTTATATTAATCAAATTGAAGATTTAGAAAATCGTTTCGGTCATTTGGAGTATGATGCTCAAGGAGCCCTTTATACTGATGATTATGACAATATTCCTAAATTAGATCAAAAAGCCGATTTTTATTTAAATAATACTACTGAATTTGTTAATGGATTGATAAAAAAATAATTTTAATATCCTTTATTTGAATTTAATGTATAATTTTAAACTTTGTTTTAAGCTAATTAATAATATTAATTGAGAAAATTATGAGTAAGTTTCGTTTAGATGAAGTAGATCACCAAATTCTAGATATGTTGATTGACAACACTAGAGTTCCATTTACGGATATTGCAAAAAAATTATTAATTTCTGCAGGAACAGTTCATGTTAGAGTTAAGAAAATGGAAGATGCTGGAATCATAATGGGTTCTTCACTAGTTCTTGATTATGATAAATTAGGATATTCATTTATTGCATATGTAGGTGTTTTTCTTAATAATACTTCTCAAACTAAGTTTGTTTTAGAACGAATTAATGAAATTCCTTTTGTTACTGTAGCTTCTGTGACTACGGGTAAATTTAATATTTTCTGTAAAATTAGAGCTAAGGATACAAAACATGCTAAAGATGTAATCTTTATGATTGACGATATCGATGGTGTTTACAGAACCGAAACTATGATTTCATTGGAAGAAAGTATTAATGATAAGAAGCGCTTGATGCATACTATTTTTAAAAATATGTAATACTTGACGCTATATCTATTATATAACCTCAAGTTTTTTCTTGGGGTTTTTTTATGCCAAATGATTTAACTACAACAACTAACAATACCTTTACTATTTATGTATACGCTTCCAAAATTAGAACGTTTTAATCAAGATGTACTTTCTAAATACCATATTTACAATAGTGTATTTATAACACTACCTTTTGATTCTATCGACAACACTGGGGTTTTACTTCCTTTATTTACTGATGTTTGCGATACAGGGTTTAAAAAACTAGAAACTCCTGTGGAGATTGTAGATTTTTTTACCAAAAAATATTTACCAACTGATTCTGAATCAGATAAGATTGATTTGATGTTCCGATTTATTCAATATATTGAACGTCAAATTGTGCTTTTTGATGCGATTGAGGATGCTGCTTTTCCGGAAGTAAATAATATGGAGGGTAGGGGTTCTTTACGTGATATTAAAGAAAAAGCTGATAACAATAACAATCAAGCAGAATTGACTGAGTTTTTAGAAAAATTCAATGTTAGGACTGTATTAACAGCGCATCCGACCCAATTTTATCCTGGTGCAGTGTTGGGAATTATTAACGATTTAACCGATGCAATTCGTAATAATAATTTATTAGGAATTAAACAGTTATTGGCGCAATTGGGTAAAACTCCTTTTATTCAAAATGAAAAACCTAATCCGTATGACGAAGCTGTAAGTTTGATTTGGTATCTAGAAAATGTTTTCTACGAAACCGCTGGAGAAATGGTTCATTATCTAGAGAAAAACTTGTTTAATGGAAATTCAATCAATAATCCGCTAATTAAATTAGGATTTTGGCCTGGTGGAGATAGAGATGGTAATCCATTTGTAACTACAGATATTACACTTAAAGTAGCCGATCGTTTGCGTACTTCTATATTGAAATGCTACTATATAGAAATGAGAAATCTGAAACGTAAGTTGACATTTTCAGGTGTTGATAGTTTAGTTTCGGAATTAGAACAAAAATTATATCGTTCTGTTTTTTATTCCAAAGGAGAAATTTTTATTACTCTAGATGAATTTAAAACACAACTTAAAAAAATTCGATTGATCATTGTAGAACAACATCAATCGCTTTATGTAGATCAGTTGGATGCCTTATTGATTAAAGTCAATTTATTTGGGTTTCACTTTGCTACGCTTGATATTCGTCAGAATAGTAAAATTCATAATGCCGTTTTTAAAGATGTAGTGAATCATTATTTGAAATCGGAATCATCAGTTTTTCCTGCTAATTATTTTGATCTATCAGAAAATGAAAAGTTTGATGTTTTGTCAAATGTATCGGGTGATTTAGATCCAGCTTCATTTGAAAATGAAATGACCAATTCTACTTTAGGATCCATTAAAGCTATTAAGACAATTCAGCAAAACAATGGAGAATTTGGCTCTAACCGTTATATAATTAGTAATAACGAAAGTGCACTAAACGTAATGGAAACTTTTGCTCTTTTTAAATTGAGCAATTGGTCAGCTCCAACGGTTGATATTATTCCGTTATTCGAATCGGTTGACGATTTGCAAAATGCGCATGAGATTATGGAAAAGTTGTATACTAATCCAGCTTATGCTAAACATTTGCAAGAAAGAAATAATAAACAAACTATCATGTTAGGTTTCTCTGACGGAACTAAAGATGGGGGCTATTTAATGGCCAATTGGAGTATTTACAAAGCCAAAGAAGCACTAACCGAAATCTCAAGAAAATATGGAATTAAAGCTATTTTCTTTGATGGTAGAGGTGGTCCTCCAGCAAGAGGTGGTGGGAAAACACATAAATTTTATGCGTCTTTAGGACCAACAATTGAAAATAACGAAATTCAAGTTACGGTTCAAGGTCAAACCATTAGTTCTAATTTTGGAACTTTAGATTCCTGTCGTTATAATTTAGAAAACTTATTGAGTGCTGGTGTAACTAATCAGGTTTTTTCTAAAGGAAGAAATGAATTGACAGCCGAAGAAAAAGCAATTTTGGATCAATTAGCAGCTTTAGGATATGAAAAATATTTAAATTTTAAAAACCATCCTAAATTCATTCCGTATCTGGAAAAAATGAGTACGTTGAAGTATTATGCTAAAACGAACATTGGAAGTCGTCCTTCAAAAAGAAGTAAATCAGAAACTTTAGATTTTGCCGATTTACGTGCTATTCCGTTTGTTGGTTCTTGGAGTCAGTTAAAGCAAAACGTTCCTGGTTTTTTTGGAGTAGGTACCGCATTAAAACATTTTGAAGATACCAATCAATGGGATAAAGTTCAAAATTTATATGATGATTCTTTGTTCTTTAAAACCCTCTTAGAAAACAGTATGATGTCGTTGGCAAAATCATTTTTTCCATTGACAGCTTATATGAGTAAAGATCCAGAGTATGGTGATTTTTGGAAAATTATCTACAATGAATTTTTAGAAACCAAAAGATTATTGTTAAAAATAGCAGGGCATCAAGAGCTAATGGAAAACTATCCTGATGGTAAAGCCTCCATTGCGATTAGAGAACGTATAGTCTTGCCTTTGTTGACAATACAACAATATGGATTGACCCGTATTAATGAGTTGTTGAAAGAAAAAAATCCAGATGAGAAGCTGATTAAGGTGTATGAAAAAATTGTTACTCGTTCACTTTTTGGAAACACCAATGCAAGTAGAAACTCTGCTTAAAATTCATATTATGAAAACAAGTCAGTTACACGAAAATGAATATTCAGTGTTTAATGCTACTTATATTAAAGCAGCAGGAGAAGTAAATTTACTTGAGGAATTAGAGATTAGTTTGCATGATTTTATTCGATTTGTACAAAATCTTCCGATGGATAAGTTTGATTATCGTTACGCTGATGGAAAGTGGACGATTAAAGAAATTATCCAACACATTATTGATACGGAACGAATTTTTGCATACCGAGCATTACGAATTTCAAGAAATGACCAAACTCCTTTGCCTGGTTTTGACGAAAATGATTTTGCTAAAAATACAGCTGCTCATACAAGAGGTCTTCAAGATTTGTTAACAGAATTTTCAGCTGTTCGTCATTCGAATTTGTTACTTTTTAAAAGCTTTTCTGACGAACAATTACTACGTGTAGGATTAGCATCTGATCATCCTATTTCTGTACGTGCTATTGGTTTTATGCTGATTGGACATCAAAAACAACATCAAAAAGTTTTTGGAGAACGCTATTTGTAATAATATAATAACTAAAAAAGGCTATCCGTTTTATAACAGATAGCCTTTTTTGTATAGAACAAAATGCTATTTATTCTTCATCCTCATCCTCATCGTCTGCGATATCTTCTATATTTGCTTCGTCATCCTCCTCATCTCCATCTTCAGGGTCACTTTCTGGTTTATCAAGATTTTCTTCTTCCGATTCGTCATCAGCATCGTCTTCGTCAAGTTCAAGTTCTTTAATTGGTTCCACTGCTACATTTAGGATTTCATCATCCTCATCATAGTTTTCAATTCGATCCGAAAGTTTAGTACTTACTTTTACTAAATAAATAGTATCGTCAGTTCGTACTTCAACAGCTTCAACCAATTCATTTTTTGCATTTTTAAAACGGATAATGTCTGAATCATCATAACCATCAGGAAATTTTTCAACTAATAAGTTTAAAATTTCATTGGTAAGTTTAGCGTAGTCAACAATTACTCTTTTCATACAGGCGTTAATTCTATAAGTCTAATAAATAAGCAAATATTAAAGGCGCTACAATTGTAGCATCGGATTCAATGATAAATTTTGGAGTTTTTATATCTAACTTACCCCAAGTAATTTTCTCATTCGGTACAGCTCCAGAATAGGAACCGTAACTGGTTGTAGAATCTGAAATTTGGCAAAAATAACTCCAAAAAGGAATATCATGCATTTCCATATCTTGGTACAACATTGGCACCACACAAATTGGAAAATCTCCTGCAATACCACCACCAATTTGGAAAAAACCAATTCCGTTAGCACTATTTTTCGGATACCAATCTGCTAAGAAAGTCATGTATTCAATACCTGATTTCATAGTCGAAGCTTTCAAATCACCTTTGATTACATAAGAAGCAAAAATATTACCCATGGTACTATCTTCCCAACCTGGAACAATAATCGGTAGGTTTTTTTCAGCAGCTGCATACATCCAACTGTCTTTCAAGTCAATTTCATAGTATTCTTCAAGTACACCAGAAAGTAACATTTTATACATGAATTCATGTGGAAAATAACGTTCTTCTTTATCGTCGGCATCTTTCCAGATTTTATAAATGTGTTTTTGTAAACGTCGAAACGCTTCGTGTTCAGGAATACAAGTATCCGTTACACGGTTCAATCCTCTTTCCAACAAATCCCATTCGTCTTGAGGGGTTAAATCACGATAGTTGGGTACTCTTTCATAATGAGAGTGCGCTACTAAGTTCATGATGTCTTCTTCAAGGTTGGCTCCTGTACACGAAATGATTTGCACTTTGTCTTTACGAATGATTTCGGCAAAAATCTTTCCGATTTCAGCTGTACTCATAGCACCTGCCATACTTACCATCATTTTGGCACCATTGGCCAATTGTTGTTCATAGGCTTTTGCAGCATCCACTAAAGATGCCGAATTGAAATGCAAATAATGTTTTTCAATAAATTGACTAATTGGTCCTTTACTCATTGTTTGTTATTTTATTAATCGGAAATACAATTACGAAAATAGAATTAAATTGTATTCCTTGAAAGATTAATTTGGGATTATTTAATTATTTTTTATAACCTAATATTTTTAAAACATCGTCTGAAGTTTGTTGCTCTGAATACACTTCGGTAGCCAAAATACCATTTTCATCACGATCAATCAAAATGTGTTTGGGTTGCGGAATTAAACAGTGATGTAATCCGCCATATCCTCCAATCGTTTCTTGGTAAGCACCCGTATTGAAGAAACCGATATACAATGGTTTTTCTTTATTGTATTTTGGTAAATAGATGGCATTCATGTTTTGCTCAGAATTGTAATAATCATCGCTGTCGCAAGTTAAACCACCCAATAAAACTCTTTCATACGTATCATTCCAACGGTTAACTGCTAACATAATAAAACGCTTGTTGATGGCCCAAGTATCGGGTAGAGTAGTAATGAAAGAGGAATCAATCATATTCCATTTCTCTCTATCGTTTTGTTGTTTTTGATACAAAATTTGATAAATTGCTCCACCACTTTCACCTACTGTAAAAGAACCAAATTCGGTAAAGATATTGGGTACAGCTACTTCAGCCTCGTCGCAAGCAATTTTGATTTGATTGATAATCTCGTCAATCATGTATTGGTAATCGTATTCAAATGTTAATGAATTTTTGATAGGAAAACCACCACCAATATTCAATCCGTCAAGCGTAGGACATTCCTTTTTCAAGGCAACATATACTTTGATACATTTCACTAATTCATTCCAATAGTAGGCATTATCATTGATACCCGTATTGATAAAAAAGTGCAACATTTTCAGTTCCAATTTTTTATTTTCTTTGATCTCTTTTTTGTAGAATGGAACAATGTTTTTGTAACCAATACCTAAACGAGAAGTATAAAACTCAAATTTAGGTTCTTCCTCAGCAGCAATACGAATTCCAATTTTGAATTTCCCTTTGATTTGTGCTTGAAGTAAATCTAATTCTTCAAAGTTGTCAATGATTGGAATGGTATTCTTATGACCTGTATTGACTAGACGAGCAATATTAGAAACGTATTCATCTCTTTTAAAACCATTACAAATCACATAGGTACTTTTGTTAATTTTTCCGTTTTCCAAAAGGTTCTCCACAATGTTGATGTCAAACGCAGAAGAGGTTTCAATGTGAATGTTATTTTTGAATGCCTCATTCATAATGTATTCAAAATGAGAACTCTTGGTACAGTAACAATAGTAATATTTAGCCTCATATTTGTTTTTTTCCATTGACTTACGAAACCATGATTTGGCTTTGTTGATGTTATTGGAAATCTGAGGTAGGTAGGTAAATTTTAATGGAGTTCCGTATTGTTCCACTAATTTCATCAAATCAATATTGTGAAATTGAAGGTTGTCTTTGTTTAAGGTAAACTCTTCTTGAGGGAAGTAATATGTTTGATTGATTAAGTCGAAATATTTTGTATTCATTGAGTTTTTAGGATTTTAGATTAAATATAGTTTAAATAACAATTAAACTAAAATTCAAACTCGAATATTAGCGTACACAATTTGGAGCTTTTCGTTATCGGCTTTTAAGTATTGGAAAATGTCAAAAATAAAACTTCCTTTAATACCAATTAAGCGTTTCCACATCCTAATTAAAGCGCGGTCAGCTGAACAGTTATTCAGTTTAAAGTACATTGTATTTTGATTCTTTTTCATTGAGGCAAATGTAAAAAAATATACATACGAAATGCAATCCTTTTGTGTAAATTAATGTTTAAGATTTATAGTCCTCAAAAGCACTAAGAATCAATTCATTTTCAACTAATTGATTAATTTTAATGGACCCAATTCCATCAATTAAAGCAAACTGAATAGTACCAAATTCATTTTTCTTGTCATGAATTAATAAATCCATAATGGGTTGAAGGTCATTTGCATCTATTAGTACAGCCTCATAAATAGCATTGATGGCTAGTTTAATCTGACGGTATTCAATTTCAGAAATCAATTTCTTTTGCCAAGAAATAAAACTTTCTAGGATCATTCCTACAGCAATGGCTTCACCATGAAGTAGGGTGGTTTTGTTTTCGTTTTCTAAAAAATAACTTTCTATGGCGTGACCTAACGTATGTCCAAAATTTAAGGCTTTTCGAATATTTTTCTCGGTTGGATCTTGCATTACGATTTCGTTTTTGATCACAACGGAGCGATGAATTAAAAGGTCTAAATCAGAAAAATCAATAGTACTAATGTCTAAAAATTGTTCCCAATAGTTTTTGTCAAATATCAATCCGTGTTTCAGCATTTCAGCTAAGCCAGAGCGCAATTCATTTTGAGGAACGGTTTCAAGATATTGGGTATCAATCAATACCATTGTGGGAACGTTAATCACACCAATTTGGTTTTTTAGATTTCCTAAATCAACTCCAGTTTTTCCACCTACTGAAGCGTCTACCATCGAAAGAAGGGTAGTCGGAATATTTATAAAATCAACACCTCTTTTAAAAGTGGATGCAACAAAACCACCTAAATCAGTCACGACACCACCGCCTAGATTGATTACTAAACTTTTTCTATCGGCACCTAATTCAGTTAATACTTTCCAAATTTCGATACAAGTATCTATGTTTTTGTTGATTTCACCTGCTTCAAATTCGATGATTTCAATGGTTAAATCCGTTTCTAAGTAAGGTAAAAATTTATGCAAACAATACTCGTTTGTATTGCTATCTGTAATAATAAACAGATTGGAATACTTGGTTACTTTCAAATGAGAATTTAAGGCTTCATAGCCTTTTTCATTGAAATGAACAGGATAATTGTTAGCTTGAATTGTTTGCATTGTGTTGATTTAATTGAGAACGCAAAATAAGGGATTTTTTGATTAATAGTATTGAAAACTCTCTCTATATTTGTAAAAAATTATAACATTTAATGGAAAATATATTCAATAATACACAAATTGCGTTTGCTCTAAAAAGTGACACGGAGTTAGATAGGGCTTATTTTTTATTCAAAATGATTGATAATGAACCGCTTGTTCGCATTGGAACGGCAGTTACAAATTTTGCAATAAAGGCACATTTACCAGTTGATGGATTAATAAGAGCCACTGTTTTTGACCATTTTTGTGGCGGTGTAAATGAGAACGATTGTCTTTCTGTTGTAGATAAAATGTACACTAAAGGAGTCTCATCAGTATTGGATTATTCTGTTGAAGGTAAAGAAGAAGAAGCCCAATTTGACGCCGCTTTGGCCATGACTTTAAAAACGATTGAATTTGCCAAAGAACGCCAAGCTATTCCTTTTGCTGTTTTTAAACCTACTGGTTTAGGACGATTGGATTTGTATGAAAAAGTAGGAGCGAAGCTTACCCTTACTGCATCAGAACTAGACGAGTGGGATCGAGTAGTAGATCGATTTGATTTGGTTTGTAAAACAGCTCAATTTAAAGATGTTGCTTTATTAATTGATGCGGAAGAAAGTTGGATGCAAGATGCAGCCGATGATTTGGTTGCTCAAATGATGCAGAAATATAATAAAGAAAAGGCAATTGTTTTCAACACATTACAAATGTACCGTTGGGATCGTTTGGATTATTTAAAACGACTGCATGAAAAAGCAAAAGAAGAAGGTTTTTATATCGGAATGAAAATAGTGCGTGGGGCTTACATGGAAAAGGAAAATGCACGAGCAGAAGCTAAGGGATACCCAACACCTATTTGTCCTTCAAAAGACGCTACAGATGCAAACTATGATGCGGCTGTTTTGTATATGATGGAGCATCTTGAAACCATGGCAATTTTTGCAGGAACCCATAACGAAACAAGTTCGTATGCATTGATGAATTTAATGCAAGAAAGAAATATCAAAACGAATGACGAACGCATTTGGTTCGGACAATTGTATGGAATGAGTGATAATATCAGTTATAATTTGGCAGCCAATAGATTTAATGTAGCTAAATATTTACCGTTCGGACCTGTTAAAGATGTGATGCCTTATTTGATTCGTCGTGCTGAAGAAAATACTTCGGTAGCTGGACAAACGAGTAGAGAACTGTCCATGTTAAAAGCAGAACGAAACCGTCGTAAAGCTTTATAGTTAAAAAACGCCATTCATTCGAATGGCGTTTTTTTATGAATTGCTAAACTGAAGATTGCTTAAATTTTTATAAATCCCATTTTCAACTGCAATTAATTCTTGGTGAGTGCCTTGCTCAGCTATGACTCCTTGGTCTAATACCAAGATTTGATCTGCAGAACGAATGGTAGACAAACGGTGCGCAATAATAATACTGGTTCTTCCTTCCATTAAAATTTCTAGCGCTTCTTGCACTAGTTTTTCACTTTCGCTATCCAATGATGAAGTAGCTTCGTCTAAGATTAATATACTTGGATTCTTCAATAAAGCTCTTGCAATGGCAATACGTTGTCGTTGTCCTCCTGATAATTTTACTCCGCGTTCTCCAACAATGGTGTCTAATTTTTCGGGGAAGCTTTCAATAAAATTGTAGGCATTGGCTTGTTGGGCGGCAGCCAAAATTTCGTCTTCAGTTGCATTAGGTTTTCCGTAGGCAATATTCTCACGAATAGTCCCACCAAACAAAATGACATCTTGTGGTACGATACTCATATTGCCACGTAGTTGTTCCAAATCGTAATCGTAAATGTTCTTATTATCAATTTCAATGCTTCCTTCTGCAATGGAATAAAAGCGCAATAAAAGCGAAGCAATAGTTGATTTTCCCGCACCACTTGGACCTACAATGGCTATTTTTTGCCCAAATTCAGCAGTGAAACTGACATCTTTTAACACTTTCATTTCCTTCCTTGAAGGATATTGAAAGGCTACATTTTTGAAACTCACATTTCCTTTAATTTTATTAATGGCTTCATGTGCAGTTTTACCTTCAATTTTTTCGGGAGTTTCATCTAATAATTCAAAAACACGTTCTGTAGCGCCAATCGCTTTTTGGATTTGTGCATACAATTCGGCAATTCCACCAAAAGAGGCTCCAACAAAAGTCGAATACAAAACAAACGAGATCAATTGACCCACACTCATTTCGCCAGCTATACTCAATTGTACTCCATACCAAACCACCGCAACGATAGCGCCAAAAAGGCAAAATATAATGAAGGATGCAAAGTAACCACGGTATTTTCCACCTTTAATGGCAATCTGGATCACTTCTTTGATTTGTGTTTTATATCTCGCTATTTCATACCATTCGTTGGCAAAAGCTTTTACAATACTAATACCTTGCATAGTCTCTTCTACAATCACTTGACTTTCGGCAACTTTATCTTGTACTTTTTTCGAATAGCCTCTGATGAAACGGCCAAAGATCACTGCCGCGACTGCCACTAAAGGCACAACAGAAAGCATTAATAAAGTTAGTTTAAAACTTTCGGTCGCTAGTAATGCAATACCTCCAATAATTAGAATGAATTGTCTTAAAAACTCTGCAATAGTCGATGTTAAGGTGTCTTGTATTTGTGTAATATCGGAACTAATTCGGCTATTCAATTCGCCAACACGCTTTTGAGAAAAGAATGACATGGGAAGTTTGACCAAATTACTATATAAGGCCAAACGAAGATTAGCCAAAGTATTCTCGGTAAAATTGACAAACAAAGACAATCTAAAAAACGAAAAAATAGATTGCATAAATAAAATTCCCACTAAACTAAGTGCAATAAAATTGGCTTTGTCAAGGTCTTTATTTTTAACACAATCTACTAATAGCCCCATTAATTTAGGAAAAGCCAATGCAGTTCCGCCAGTAAAAAGCAGAAAAACGAGTCCTACATAAAACTTCCAAAGGTGCTTGCCGGAATATTGAAAAATTAATGTTGCTTTTTGAAGTGCGCTTAGGGTAATTTTTGTTTTAGGTAAATCGTTTTCTTTGAATTGTGGCATATTGGTATAAAATTACATCAAATGTACCATTATCATTTCTCTTGGCAAAACAATAATTTAGTATGTTTGTTTTATTAGACCATAGCAAATACAATCCTTATTTAATAATGAATATAAAATACCTACTATTATTTGTGCCGTTACTATTTTCAAGTTGTATTGTTTCAAAAAAAGTAACCAATGCCAATCCTATAGAATTGGTTTTGAAATCTCAAAATCCTAAAATAAAGGATATCATGGATAATGCTCGTGAACATGAGCTACAAATTATCTACACGCAAATCAATAGAGACAAGGATGGAAGAATTTCTTTCCAAGACTATCAGTATAATGTCAATTCCAAGAATTATTTTTATCCGGCAAGTACAGTCAAATTGCCAATTGCACTTCTTGCTGTTGAAAAATTAAATTCAATGAATCTAACTACAGATAGTATTCATTTTAGGTTCGATGAAAAAAGGAGTTCATTGCATTTTCAAAAAGAAATTTCAAAACTTTTTGCATTAAGTGATAATGATGCAGCTAATAATTTGATCGAATTTACTGGATTTGATTATATAAATTCTAAAATGAAAGAAAAAGGACTGGTTCCATTTTCTTTTAATCACCGTTTATCCACAACTAATTCAAGTAATAAAATAAATCCCTCAATTTTATTATATAAAAATGATAATTTAATTGCAGAACTTCCTTCTTTGAAGGGTAAAAATGTAAAAGCATTACATCTCAATTCCACCAAAAAAGGGATTGGTTATTTAGAAAATGATAGTATAGTAAAGGGAGCTTTTGATTTTTCTGCCAAAAATTATTACCCATTAGAAACATTACATTCTACACTCAAACGCCTTTTGTTTCCTCAAGAGTTTAAATTGAACGAGCAATTTAATTTAAATGAAACTGACCGTCAGTTCATATTATCTTCTATGTATCAACTTCCAAGAGAACAAGGTTTTGATGCTAAAAAATTTTATGATAGTTATTGTAAATTTTTCATTTTTGGCGACACAACCGATACCATTAATTCCTCCATTAAAATATATAATAAAATAGGTCAAGCCTATGGAACGCTAACTGATTGTGCTTACATCATTGATGAGAAAAACGGAGTTGAATTTATGGTAACGGCTACCTTATTAGTCAATAAGAATAAAATTTTCAATGATGGCATTTATGAATACGATGAGATTGGAATTCCATTTTTGGCAGAACTTGGAAGACAATTATATATTATTTCGAAGTCCAAATAATCGAATCGCATTTAGAATCAATGATATTTAATTCCAACAATTGCTTTTGAATGCTTTCAAGTAAATCTAAATCTATTTTTTCTTGGGACCAATTGGTTAAAGATAACCATTCTTCTATATCTTCTGTTTTTTGATTATAGGTAGTAGCTAACAGATTTACAATGTTTGGAATGCCTTTGAAGTTTTGGGTTTTGGCATTAATTATTTCAAGAAGTCTATTAATGGTCTCGGGTTGTTTAGCTAATACTTCTTCTCGCACCGCAATGACAAAACAGGGCCAAGGAGTAGGGCAGTCAGCTAGACGTCTAAAAACACCGTTGTCGACAAGTGGTTTTGTCATAAAACGCTCCCACATAAAATAATCTGCTCTTCCTTCGGTTAAGGCGGTTACACCACCATCGAGCGTGTTGACTATTTCAAATTGTAATTTGCTAGTATCCCAACCTTGGTTTTTAGCATTGACATAGGCCATTAATTGGGAGCCTGAACCGAGTCTTGAAATAGCTGCTTTGGAATTTTCTAAATCAGCAAGGTTGTGGAATGTTGAATGCGCAGCCACGTGAATTCCCCATATTAATGGCGATTCTACATACACTTGTACTATCTTAGATGGATTTCCATTTACAATATCTTTGATGATGCCTTCGGTTAAAATGACTGCAATATCAGCAGTTCCATCGCGAAGCATTTGGCACATCTTCCCTGTTCCTTCCGGTACATCAGTCCATTGTAAATCGATGTTTTCTTTTTCAAATTCGCCATTTTCAAGACATAGGTGCCAAGGCAAATTAAAATGTTCAGGAACACCAACAATTTTTAGAGAAGTCATATTGATTGGGCTAATTTATCTAAGGTGTAGGTAATTAATTCATCCACTGCTTTGGTAGGATCTTCGCTAAAAGTCCCCGTCGCTCTATTGGCAATAATCGCATTCAAGGATAAGGCATTATGACCTAATAAGGCCGAAAGCCCATAAATAGCTGTCGTTTCCATTTCGAGATTGGTAATTCGGTTACCGTTAAATTGGAAATGATCCATTTTTGAATTCAGCTGAACATCTTGAATTGGCAAACGCAAAACACGCCCTTGGGGTCCGTAAAAACCTCCGATAGTACAGGTAATTCCTTTGTACATTCGGTCGCTTACCATTCTTATAGCTAAAGTTTCAGAGCAAGCAATCGCATAAGGTCTGCCTTTGCGAATATCCCATTGGGTTTGTGTTATAAAAGCATCTTCAATTGCAGGATGTGTAACTTCATCTACGATGTACGAGCGCAACATATTGTCCAGTCCAATTCCGTATTGAGACATCACAAAACTATCAATTGGAATATCGGCTTGAATTGCTCCTGAAGTTCCAATGCGAATTATATTTAAGGACGTCAAATTCTCTTTCGGTTGTCGCGTTGTTAAATCAATATTGACTAGGGCGTCTAATTCGTTCAAGACAATGTCAATATTATCGGGACCAATTCCGGTAGAAAGCACGGTTAGTCGCTTGCCTTTATAGATTCCGGTTTGGGTTTTAAACTCTCTTTTCTGAATTGAAAATTCAATGCTGTCAAAGAATTGTGTGATTTTTTCCACACGATC
>DFXW01000035.1:0-25964 GCA_002382495.1 Flavobacterium sp. UBA4098 | reverse complement strand
ACTAACTGTTCACTGAATACTTTCTTATCCGCCTACACGTTTGGTTTTAAAACCTTTGTCTTGGAGCATTTTCATGATGCGATCGCGATAATCTCCTTGGATAATGATCTCACCATCCTTGAATGTTCCGCCAACTGCAAGTTTACTTTTGATTTCTTTAGCCAAGATTTTAAAATCTTCATCAGCACCTTCATATCCAGCAATAATGGTAGTTGGTTTACCTTTGCGTTTTTCGAATTTACAAATCATAGGTTCAGATTGTACAAATAATTCGTGATCCAGAATTTCAATCGCTTCCGGTTCGTTTGAAATTTGGTGGTCAGGGAACAGGTTTTTTAATTGATCTTGTAAATCCATCTCCTCAATTATTTCTTAACTAATCCCAATTCTACTAATCGTTCATTCAAGTAGTCGCCAGCAGTAATGTCTTCAAACTGTTTTGGATTCGCTTCATCAATGCATTGTTCCAAGCAATTCAGTGGCATATCACTCACCGGATGCATGAAAAAAGGAATGGAATATCTCGAAGTTCCCCATAATTCTCTAGGTGGATTGACCACTTGATGAATGGTTGATTTTAGTTTATTGTTGGTATGTCGGGATAACATATCTCCCACATTAATCATCAATTCGTCAGGTTGTGCCATGGCATCAATCCAATCTCCGTTATGGTTTTGAACTTGGAGACCTTTTCCTTGCGCTCCCATCAATAAGGTAATTAAATTGATATCGCCATGAGCTGCTGCTCTAACTGCGCCATCTTTTGGTTCATCTGTAATAGGAGGGTAGTGAATTGGTCGTAAAATACTGTTTCCATCTTTGATATAATTATCAAAATAAAATTCGTCTAAACCAATGTGAATAGCCAAAGCTCTAAGAACATAAACACCTGTTTTCTCTAGCATTTGATAGGCTTCTTTTCCTGTTGAATTGAAATTAGCTAATTCGTTAACGGTAACGTTTTTAGGATATTCGGCAGCATATTTTGAATCTTCACTCACAAACTGACCAAAATGCCAAAATTCTTTTAAATCGCCAGCGGAACGTCCTTTAGCATGTTCTTTTCCAAAAGAAACATAGCCTCGTTGTCCGCCAATTCCTGGAATTTCATATTTTGATTTGGTTTCCAATGGTAACGAAAAGAAATTTCGCACTTCACGGTATAAATTTTCAACTAATTGGTCGTCTAAGAAATGACCTTTTAATGCTACGAAGCCAATATCTTCGTAGGCTCTTCCGATTTCATTTACAAATTTTTGTTTACGTGTCGGATCATCCGACAGGAAATCACGCAAGTCAACACTAGGAATGTTTTGCATAGGGTATGTATTAAATATCTTTTTTAAGCGTAAACGCTAAAAACAAATGTAAGTAATATTTTTAATTGTTTAAATAGTGCTAATTAGCGGTTACTCAATTGGGCTTTTTCACGAATGATATCGCCAATTTTCCGGTTTTCAATTTTGCTTTCTAGCCATGAAATAATATCAAGATATAAAAAAGCACGTTTTTCATAAGTGTTTTTTTCTAACTCGACAAAGCGTTCTTTCATCGTAATAAACTCTTTTTTAATATCTCCAGGATAGATCGAATTCAGGTTTTTCAGGAAGCGAATAATTTCTTTTTGAACTTCATTTAAGTCATTCATTTTCAATAGAAATTTATAGGTACTCTTCAATTGATTCTCTAAGTAATAATCATTCCCTAATTCGTAATGTAAAATCAAATACAAGAGGCGAGCAAAGCACATCAAATCTTCGCGCATGGTCAGATTTTTATTGTTGATGATTTTTTCCAAATAGAATACCGAATCGGTGTATTTTTCGTTTCCAAAATAAATGCAGGCAATTTTATAATAGAACAACATTTCGTGATGTTCGTCTAAATGTTCACTGTGCTGATTCATTTTATATAAAACTTCGGGAATCAAGTATTCACTTTCGGCAAAACTCCCTTCAAGAATGTGATAATTTAATTTGTTATTGTATAAATACAAAAACGACAATGATGCGATATTATCATTTACTGGGAATTTTGGGTCGTGAATGGTTTCTTCAAGTTGTACCAAGTACTTTTTGAAATTAGACTTGTATTTCAACATGAACAAGGATTCTAATAAATAATGATTACCCTTCAAGAAAAACACGGGATTGAGATATATCATACTCGGATTATCATAAAACAAAGTCACCCATTTGTGTGCAAATTTGTAACAAGATAAAAAGTCTTGCACTAAGAAACTACGCCAAAGGTTGGCATTATAGTACCAATATTTTTCTCTGAAACCGAATTTATCTTCATCAAATTTCGCAATATGTTTGTTGAAATAATCGTCAATATTTTGGTATTCATCATCGCTTTTTACATAGCCAGTTTTAAGCATGATGCCATATAACTGCAGCGATAAATTGGATAATTTACTTGAAATAGTATTGCGATAATTCAATTCTTTGGCTTGTACTGCCAATTCATCGGCACGACCTTGAATACTCCGTGTAATGTATTGTGATTCGATTAGTTTTTCGAATTCCACAATTTCATAAGCCATGTGTTTTTCGTCGTTTTCAAGTGCTTGTTGTTTGGTTTTATCTAAGATTTTTAAACTCTGTTTATACAAGCCTTTGTTATACAAAATTGTAGCAAAATCAATCTGTTCACGTAATTGATAACGCATATTTTGGCTTGGAATATTCAATCGAATACTCACCAAAATTTGTTTGTATAAATAGGATTTTAAATTGGATAATTGTACTTTTTTGATACTACCACTTTTCAAAATAAGTTTCTCATCATAGACTTCGGATTTGTCCAAAATATTGAACAATTCGATGAATTTTGTATTGGAACTGGTCTCCAAACGGCTTGCAAAAATCTTGAATTGGCGTTTCTCTGATTTTGAAAGCGATTTTATTAATACAAATAAGAAATCTTTTTGATGGTTAGCCATTGTAAAATATAAAGATTTAAAATATTGACAATCAATTGCTTATATAGTAATTAGGGGCTTTATAAGCAGTATATTTAAGTAAAATGATTTTTGATACAAACTATTAAAATCTAATTTTGTTTCAAGATGTGAAATTACATTAAATAAACGAAAATGAATAAAGATAAAGTTCAAATTTTTGACACCACTTTAAG
Source organism: Flavobacterium sp. UBA4098 (assembly GCA_002382495.1). GTDB lineage: Bacteria > Bacteroidota > Bacteroidia > Flavobacteriales > Flavobacteriaceae > Flavobacterium. The sequence continues at coordinate 22,823 of DFXW01000035.1, read as the reverse complement.
AGATGGCGAACAGGTCCCAGGATGTAAGTTAGATACTGCTCAAAAGCTTATTATTGCTAGTCGTTTAGACGAAATGGGTGTCGATATTATCGAAGCGGGTTTTCCCGTCTCAAGTCCAGGAGATTTTTTATCTGTTTCAGAAATCAGTAAAATTGTAAAAAATGCCACAGTTTGTGGTTTAACTCGTGCTGTTAAAAATGACATAGATGTAGCCGCACAAGCATTACAATACGCCAAAAGACCCCGTATTCATACAGGAATTGGTACTTCTGAATCACACATTGTACATAAATTAAATACTACTAAAGAAGATATTATTGCCCGAGCCAAAGCAGCTGTTGCCCATGCTAAAACCTATGTGGAAGACGTAGAATTCTATGCTGAAGATGCGGGTAGAACAGACAATGCGTTCTTAGCGCAAGTTTGCGAAGAAGTAATTAAATCGGGTGCTACCGTTCTTAATATCCCAGATACAACGGGATATTGTTTGCCTGACGAGTATGGGGCTAAAATTAAATACCTAAAAGAAAACGTAAAAGGAATTGACAATGTGACGATTTCTTGTCACTGTCACAATGATTTAGGAATGGCTACTGCCAATTCGATCGCGGGTGCTATAAACGGTGCTCGTCAAATAGAATGTACGATTAATGGTATTGGTGAAAGAGCCGGGAATACCGCTTTAGAAGAAGTGGTAATGGTGTTCAAACAACATCCTTATTTGAATTTATATACTGATGTCAATTCAAAACAATTGAACGAAATGAGCCGATTGGTTTCTGATAGTATGGGAATGATGGTACAACCCAATAAAGCAATTGTGGGTGCTAATGCTTTTGCACACAGTTCTGGAATTCACCAAGACGGTGTAATTAAAAATAGAGCGACATACGAAATTATTGATCCTTTGGACGTAGGAGTAAATGAATCTTCTATTATTCTAACTGCTAGAAGTGGTAGAGCTGCCTTGGCTTACCGTGCAAAAAAAGTGGGCTATGAATTGACCAAAGTGCAATTGGATATCGTTTATGTCGAGTTCTTGAAATTTGCCGATATTAAGAAAGAAGTACTTGATGAAGATATTCACCAAATAGTTGAAGCCAGTAAATGTTTACAGGTATAATTACTAAATACGAATAAAATGAATTTAAAAATAGCAGTACTTTCAGGAGACGGAATTGGTCCAGAGGTAACCTTGCAAGCTAAAAAAGCCTTGCATGCTATTGGCGTGGTGTACAATCACGAGTTTGTTTTTGAAGATGCGTATATTGGTGCTATTGCCATCGAAAAAACGGGGAAACCACTTCCTGAACAGACCTTGAATTTATGTAGAAATACCGATTCTATTTTGTTTGGTGCTATTGGTGATCCCAAATACGATAACAATCCAGAAGCAAAAGTCCGTCCGGAACAAGGATTGCTTCAACTTCGTAAAGAATTGGGTTTGTTTGCCAATATCAGACCGATCAAAGCCTATCCTAAGTTGATGAACTCATCACCAATAAAAAAAGAAGTGATTCAAGGTACTGATTTTGTGGTGTATCGAGAACTCAATGGCGGCATGTATTTTGGAGAAAAGAATACCAATGAAGCGGGAACTTATGCTTCTGATTTGTGTGAATACAATGAAGAAGAAATTGTAAAAATTACCCATTTGGCTTTTAAAGAAGCTCAAAATCGCCGTAAAAAAGTGACTTTGGTGGATAAAGCTAATGTATTAGAAACTTCTAGATTATGGCGTAAAGTAGTAACTAAAATCGCTACAGAATACCCAGATGTTACTTTAGAATGCATGTATGTTGACAATGCTTCCATGCAAATTATTGTCAATCCAAGACAGTTTGATGTGCTGTTAACTGATAATTTATTTGGTGATATTTTGTCCGATGAAGCTAGTGTGATTTCAGGTTCTATTGGGTTAATGTCATCCGCTTCTATAGGAGAAAAGCATTCGTTATTTGAACCAATACACGGCTGTTATACCGAAGCCAAAGGAAAAAATATAGCCAATCCGATTGCTTCCATACTTTCTGTGGCCTTGTTATTAGATCATTTTGGTTTGGTAACCGAATCCAATAAAGTAATTGCTGCAGTGGAGAAAGCTATTGTTAGTAATGTGGTCACCGTGGATTTGAAAGTAGACTCACAATTTGGAACCAACGAAGTAGGAGACTTTGTGGTGAACTACATTTTAAACGAAGGGGATCTGTATTTCAAAAAAGACTTCGTTCAACTCGGTCAATCAACAATAGTATAAAAATAAATAAAACAGAAGTTAATTATTGAACTTCAAAATAATAAGAATAACAACAATGGAATTAAATAAATACAGTAAGACAATCACGCAAGACGAAACACAACCTGCTTCTCAAGCCATGTTGTACGGAATTGGATTAACTGAAGAAGATCTTAAAAAAGCGCAGGTAGGAATTGTGAGTATGGGTTATGATGGAAACACTTGTAACATGCACTTAAATGATTTAGCAAAAGATATCAAAGCGGGTGTTTGGAAAGCCGATTTAGTAGGATTGATTTTTAATACTATTGGTGTAAGTGATGGTATTTCAAATGGTAATGAAGGAATGCGTTTTTCATTAGTATCCAGAGATATTATTGCAGATTCGATAGAAGCTGTAATGGGAGCACAATGGTATGATGCCATGATTGCAGTTCCCGGTTGTGATAAAAATATGCCAGGTTCATTAATGGCTATGGGTAGAGTCAATCGCCCTTCGATTATGGTCTATGGTGGTTCCATTCATTCTGGAAAATGGAAAGGTGAATCGTTGAATATCGTTTCAGCTTTTGAAGCTTTAGGAAAAAAATTCAGTAATACCATTACTCCCGAAGATTTTAAAGGTGTTATTCAAAATGCTTGTCCAGGAGCTGGAGCTTGTGGTGGAATGTACACAGCCAATACGATGTCATCAGCCATTGAAGCTTTAGGAATGAGTTTGCCATATAGTTCTTCTAATCCGGCATTAAGCCAAGAAAAGAAACAAGAATGTATAGATGCTGGTGAAGCCATCAAATTATTATTAGAAAAGGATATCAAACCTAGAGACATTATGACGCGTAAAGCATTTGAAAATGCTATTACAATTGTGGCTGTTTTAGGTGGTTCTACCAATGCAGTAATGCACTTAATTGCAATTGCTCATTCTGTAGGCATTGAATTGACATTAAAAGATTTCCAAGATATTAGTGATAAAACACCTTTATTGGCAGATTTAAAACCAAGTGGAAAATACTTGATGGAAGACTTACACGAAGTAGGAGGTGTACCTGCAGTAATGAAATATTTATTGCAAGAAGGATTCTTACACGGTGATTGTTTAACTGTAACGGGAAAAACAATTGCTGAAAACCTGGCTTCTGTTCCAAGTTTGAAAGATGGACAAGAAGTAATTCACGAAGTTACTAATGCTTTGAAAGCTACAGGAAACATACAAATTCTTTATGGAAACATCGCAACTGAAGGATGTGTGGCTAAAATTAGTGGTAAAGAAGGCGAGTTCTTTGAAGGTACAGCGATTGTATACGAAAATGAACAACTTGCCATAACTGGTGTTAGAGCTGGAGAAGTGAAACCTGGAAATGTGGTAGTTATTCGTTATTGTGGTCCTAAAGGAGGTCCAGGAATGTCAGAAATGTTGAAACCAACATCTGCCATAATGGGAGCTGGTTTGGGTAGCACTGTTGCTTTGATTACTGATGGACGTTTCTCTGGTGGTTCACACGGTTTTGTTGTGGGACACGTAACTCCAGAAGCCTACGAAGGTGGAGCTATTGCCTTGATTGAAAATGGAGATATTATTACGATCGATGCAGTTAAAAACACCATTGACGTCAAAATTTCCGATGATGAAATGGCAAAAAGAAGAGCCAATTGGGTACAACCACCATTGAAAGTGACACAAGGAGTATTACTAAAATATGCAAGAGCAGTTTCAAGTGCTTCAACAGGTTGTGTAACGGATAAATAAAATTATTCTGAGCTATTTAAATAATCAAATAGAGTAAAAAATGAGAATATCAGGTGCAGAAGCTGTTATTAGATGCTTATTAGAAGAAGGAGTAAACTTGGTTTATGGGTACCCAGGTGGTGCGATTATGCCAGTTTATGACGAATTATATAAATTTAGAGAAGAATTACATCATGTTTTGGTTCGCCATGAGCAAGGCGCTACGCATGCTGCTCAAGGTTTTGCAAGAGCAACTGGAAAAGTTGGAGTAGCCATCGCTACTTCTGGACCAGGAGCTACCAATTTAGTAACTGGAATAGCCGATGCGCAAATAGATTCTACTCCAATGGTTTGTATTACTGGCCAAGTAGGAAAACATTTGTTAGGATCGGATGCCTTTCAAGAAACAGACATTATTAGTATTTCGACTCCTGTAACCAAATGGAATTATCAAATTACAGAAGCACATGAAATTCCTGAAATCATGGCGAAGGCTTTTTATATTGCTAAATCAGGTCGTCCAGGTCCGGTTTTGATTGACATTACTAAAAATGCACAGTTTGACGAATTGGATTTTAGTTATAAAAAATGTACTAGCATTCGTAGTTATGTTCCAAAGCCAACCATGAAAATGGATCAAGTTAAAGCGGCTGCTGAAATCATTAATAGTGCCAAAAAACCGATGATTGTTTTTGGTCAAGGAATTATTCTTGGCGAAGCGGAAGCCGAATTAAAAGCGTTTGTAGAAAAAACTGGAATTCCTGCTGCATGGACTGTTTTAGGTCTTTCGGCAATGCCAACAGATCACCCCTTAAATGTGGGTATGGTAGGTATGCATGGAAATTATGGTCCTAATGTATTGACTAATGAATGTGATGTTTTAATTGCTTTAGGAATGCGTTTTGACGACCGTGTTACGGGTAATTTAGCTACTTATGCGAAACAAGCCAAAGTCATTCATTTTGAAATTGATCCTGCCGAAGTAGATAAAAACGTGAAAGCGGATGTAGCTGTTTTAGGAGATGTAAAAGAAACTTTAGCTGCTATACTTTCATTGGTAGATGCAAAGACGCACGAATCTTGGCACAACGAATTCAAAGAAAAATACAATATTGAACTAGAAGCGGTTATTAATGACGAATTACAACCGAAGAAAGAAGGCATCTCAATGGGAGAAACCATTGAAATGATTAACAAGCACTCGAAAGGAGATGCAATTATGGTTTCGGACGTGGGGCAACACCAAATGTTTACCTGTCGTTATTCCAAATTCAATTCAACTAAAAGTAATATTACTTCTGGTGGATTAGGTACCATGGGATTTGCATTGCCTGCAGCTATTGGAGCCAAAATGGGTCGTCCTGATCGTGAAGTAGTTGCTATCATTGGTGACGGTGGTTTTCAAATGACTATCCAAGAATTAGGAACTATTTTTCAAACGCAAGTTCCTGTGAAGATTGTAGTATTGAATAACGAGTTTTTAGGAATGGTGCGCCAATGGCAACAACTGTTTTTTGACAAACGTTATGCTTCTACCGAAATGATCAATCCGAATTTTATTGCTATTGCCGAAGGGTATTACATCAAAGCAAAGAAAGTAACAAAACGAGAAGATTTGGATGCAGCAGTTGCTGAAATGATGGCTTCAAAGGAATCGTATTTCCTAGAAGTTTTAGTAGAAAAAGAGAATAATGTATTCCCAATGATTCCAACAGGAGCTTCAGTTTCTGATATCCGATTAAGTTAATACTATGGAAAATAAAACATTCACCATTTCTGTATATTCAGAAAACAATGTGGGCTTATTGAATAGAATATCAGTGATATTCTTGAAACGCCATATCAATATTTTAAGTTTAAATGTATCCGAATCGGAAATCGAAAATGTTTCTCGATTTGTAATTGTTGTGGATACTACTGAAAAATGGGTTAAAAATATTGTGGGTCAAATCGAAAAACAAATCGAGGTAATCAAAGCGTTTTATCATATTGATGAAGAAACCATTTTCTTGGAAAGTGCTATTTTCAAAATCAATTCGAGTTTGTTGTTTGACGAAAGACAAATTCAAAATATCATCAAAGAAAGTCACTCTGAAATAGTAACTGTTTCCAGAGACTTTTTTGTAATCTCAAAAACAGGACGTCGTTCGGAAATTGATGAGTTACATGCAAAATTAAAACCTTTCGGAATTATGCAGTTTGTGCGTTCAGGAAGAATTTCGGTTTCCAAAGAAAAAATGGAAATTACCAGTTTATTAGAAGAATTACAATCATAAATTAAATAGAAAAAATGGCAAATTATTTCAATTCATTACCACTAAGATTACAATTAGAACAATTAGGAGTTTGTGAATTCATGGATCAATCAGAATTCGCTGAAGGAACTCAAGCATTAGCTGGTAAAAAAGTAGTAATCGTAGGATGTGGAGCTCAAGGTTTGAACCAAGGTTTGAACATGAGAGATTCAGGTTTAGATATTTCTTATGCTTTACGTGCTGAAGCTATTGCAGAAAAAAGAGCTTCTTACAAAAATGCTGCTGATAATGGTTTCAAAGTGGGACCGTATGAGGAATTAATTCCAACCGCTGACTTGGTATGTAATCTTACACCAGATAAGCAACATACTGCTGTTGTAAGCGCGATCATGCCTTTGATGAAAAAAGGCGCTACTTTGGCGTATTCTCACGGTTTTAATATCGTAGAAGAAGGAATGCAAATTCGTAAAGACTTAACCGTTATTATGTGTGCTCCAAAATGTCCAGGTTCTGAAGTTCGTGAGGAATACAAAAGAGGATTTGGTGTACCAACCTTAATTGCAGTTCACCCAGAAAATGATCCAAATGGAGTAGGTTTGGCTCAAGCCAAAGCCTATGCAGTTGCAACAGGTGGAAATAGAGCAGGTGTATTGCGTTCTTCATTCGTTGCTGAAGTAAAATCAGATTTAATGGGAGAACAAACTATCCTTTGTGGTTTATTGCAAACAGGTTCTATTTTGTGTTTTGACAAAATGGTAGCTGAAGGAGTAGACGCTGGATATGCTTCTAAATTAATTCAATACGGATGGGAAACCATCACTGAAGGATTGAAACATGGTGGTATCACTAATATGATGGACCGTTTATCAAATCCTGCTAAAATTGCCGCTTTCAATGTAGCTGAAGAATTGAAAGAGATTATGCGTCCGTTGTTCCAAAAACATATGGATGATATTATTTCAGGTCATTTCTCTAAAACCATGATGGAAGACTGGGCAAATGATGATAAAAATTTATTGGCTTGGAGAGCAGCAACTGGAGAAACAAATTTCGAAAAAACACCAGCAGGAGATGTCGAAATCTCGGAACAAGAGTATTATGACAATGGAGTATTAATGGTGGCTATGGTTAAAGCGGGTGTGGAATTGGCTTTTGAAGCGATGACTGACTCTGGAATCATTGAAGAATCAGCATATTACGAATCATTACACGAAACACCACTTATAGCTAACACCATTGCAAGAAAGAAATTGTTTGAAATGAACCGAGTAATTTCTGATACTGCTGAGTATGGTTGTTATTTATTTGATCACGCTTGTAAACCTTTAATTGCAGACTATGTTAAAAATGCGCCTTCTAATTTAGTGGGTCGTCCATTTAATAACGGAAATAACGGGGTGGATAACAAAGAATTAATCGAAGTAAATAGCATTATTCGCAATCACCCAGTGGAAGAAGTAGGAGCTTGGTTGAGAGAATCGATGACTGCTATGAAAAAGATTGTATAGTAAGGCACAGGAATTACACATTTAATGTACCGTAATCAGCATTATGTCATCATAAATCCCAAATTTTGAATTAGTTACATTTTTTGAGACTAATAGATATAAAGTAATGCCAATTACAATCACTTCATTTTCAATTGAAAATGAAGTGATGTAATTCCTAACATAAATGCAAACAATTAATTGTTATTGAATATTGTTCGTAAAAAGCGAGATAGTTTGTTCTATCTCGCTTTTTTAGTTAAGTATCTAATTAATGAAATATTCAAAAATCAGTCATATTGTTAAATAACGCAGTAAATATTGCGGTTTGTTAAAAATGTATAGCCAATTATTCAATTTAAATATTTTAATCATTACTTTAGATTTAATACTTTTATACAAAACAAAGGAGATATGAGTTACTACAAAATTGATAATTTCGAGCAATACTTTAAACACTATAATAAATCCATTCGCGAACCAAGAAAATTTTGGGGAAAAATAGCAGAAGAAAACTTTACCTGGTACCAGCAATGGGATAAAGTGGTTGACTTTAATATGGAAAATGCCGATATTAAATGGTTTACTGAAGCCAAAGTTAATATTGTTAAGAACTGTATCGATCGACATTTGGCTAAAAGAGGTGAAAAAACGGCGATTATTTTTGAGCCGAATGACCCTAATGAAGCTGCTTTACATATCACTTATAATGAACTCTACGAACGTGTTGGGAAAATGGCTAATGTTTTAAGAGAACAAGGCATTAAAAAAGGTGATCGTGTTTGTATTTATTTACCAATGATACCTGAATTGGCAGTTTCAGTTTTAGCTTGTGCTAGAATAGGTGCCATTCACTCGGTTGTTTTTGCAGGTTTTTCTGCTTCAGCAGTGGCTTCCAGAATAAATGATTCTGAATGTAAAATGGTGATCACATCTGATGGTGGATTCCGTGGCAATAAAACCATTGATTTAAAAGGTATTATCGACGATGCATTAGTTAATTGCCCTTCTGTAAGCTCTGTATTAGTTGCCAAAAGAACGAATACTACTGTCAATATGAAAGAAGGACGTGACCAATGGTTACAACCTTTATTAGATGAAGCTTTGACGAATAATGTTGCTGAAATAATGGATGCAGAAGATCCTTTGTTTATTTTGTATACATCAGGTTCTACAGGAAAACCAAAAGGAATGGTGCATACAACGGCAGGTTACATGGTATATACAGCCTACACCTTTAAAAATGTTTTTAATTATGAAGAAAATGATATTTTTTGGTGTACTGCTGATATAGGTTGGATTACAGGTCATTCATACATTTTGTACGGACCTTTATTGAATGGTGCCACAACGGTTATTTTTGAAGGAATTCCTTCCTATCCCGACTTCAGTCGTTTTTGGGAAGTGATCGAAAAACACAAAGTCACTCAATTTTACACAGCGCCAACTGCTATTCGTGCATTGGCTAAAGAGAGTTTAGACTATGTACAAAAATTCCCATTCAAATCGTTAAAAGTAATTGGATCCGTAGGAGAACCTATCAATGAAGAAGCATGGCACTGGTACAATGACCACGTAGGGGGCAAAAAATGTCCCGTCGTTGATACTTGGTGGCAAACTGAAACAGGTGGTATTTTAATTTCTCCAATTGCTTTTGTAACCCCAACTAAACCCACTTATGCCACGCTACCATTACCGGGAATACAACCCGTATTAATGGACGATAAACGCAACGAAATTGAAGGCAATCAAGTGGTAGGTAGTTTGTGTATCAAATTTCCTTGGCCTGGAATAGCCAGAACTATTTGGGGAGACCACCAACGTTATAAAGACACTTATTTTAGTGCTTTCCCAGGTAAATATTTTACTGGTGATGGAGCTTTACGTGACGAAGTAGGTTATTATAGAATTACGGGTCGTGTAGATGATGTGGTGATTGTATCGGGACATAATTTAGGAACTGCTCCAATTGAAGACGCCATCAACGAGCATCCAGCTGTGGCTGAATCGGCAATTGTAGGTTTCCCACACGACATCAAAGGAAACGCTTTGTACGGCTATGTAATTTTAAAAGAAACAGGGGAGTACCGAGATAGAGATAATTTGAGTAAAGAAATTAATCAACATGTTTCAGATCATATTGGGCCTATCGCGAAATTAGATAAAATTCAATTCGTTTCTGGTTTACCTAAAACTCGTTCCGGAAAAATTATGCGTAGAATCTTGCGTAAAATTGCCGAAGGTGATTTCTCTAATTTTGGCGATACGACCACTTTATTAAATCCTGAAGTTATTGAAGAAATTAAAGCAGGAAAGCTATAATTTCAAATCAACTTACAATATAAAAGGAGCCATTAAGGCTCCTTTTTTATTTGTTTTGGTACTTCTTTTTCTTCAATAAGTCGGAGGCCGTTTGATAATATGAAACCGTTTCTTTGACTAAGTCGGTTCTTTCCTTTTTCAATAATACCTGGTCATAATAAAGTTGAAATTCAGGAGCCATTTTTTGGTCTGCTTTCAAGCTCAATTGGAATTGTTTGACCTGTTGTTTAGGCGATATAATCGTCAAAACATTGTCTTTTATCAAACCTAAATCCTGATAGGTAGCAATCAATGCTCTTGGTTTGTAATCAGATTCTAAAACATCTTGTCCGTAAAACTTACTTTCATAGCTAAAATTCAATAAGCCCATTAGGGTGGGCATTACATCAATTTGGGACATTAATTGGTTGTACTTTTGAGGTGCAATAAATCCAGGACTATATACCATAGCCGGAATTCTATATTTGTCCAAAGGCAATTCTGTTTTACCTGCACTAGAAGCACAATGATCGGCAATAATCACAAAGACAGTGTTGTTGAACCAAGCTTGTTTTTTGGCCATATCAAAGAATTGCTTCAAGGCATAGTCGGTGTATTTTACGCCTCCATCTCTTGATTTCGCGTCACCCGGAATGTCAATTTTATTGTTCGGATACGTAAATGGTCGATGGTTACTTACAGTCATCCAATGATTAAAGAATGGCTTTCCTGTTTTTGCTTCGGCATTCATAACTTGGATTGCTTTGTTTGCCATATCTTCATCACAAACTCCCCATACATTAGCAAAAGTAATTTCACTCGGATTCAATGATTTCTTATCAATTATACTATAGCCATTTCCAGAGAAGAAATCTTCCATATTATCAAAAAAGGCATCACCACCATACAAGTAGTTTACATTATATCCTTTTTGTTTGAAGACATTTCCAGTAGAAAATTTGTTCTTATTGTCTTTTCGTTTTACGACACTTTCTCCGGCCGTTGGAGGAAAGCAAAGCGTAACGGCTTCGAGACCACGAACAGTTCGATTCCCCACAGCGTACAAATTGGTGAATTGTAAACTTTGGTTTGCTAACTCATCCAAAAACGGGGTAATGTTGTTTTCGTTGCCATAGGCTTTCATAAAATCAGCGCTGTAGCTTTCAATTGTAATCAGTACAACGTTTTTATGCGTTTCTTTTCCTTTTCCAACAATTGCTCTCGAAGTTGATTCGATAGAAATACCTGGGATTTGCTTTTTTAAAGTAGTATAGGCTTCTTGACTTGGAATCGTTTTGTAGAATTTAAAGTAATCCAATTCACTATGAATGAAAGCCAAATAGAATTTATAAATTCCATTGGATTGCAATTCATTAGTAAAGATGTTTTGCGAATTTTCTTTAGCAGCTAAGAACGGAATAGTAACCAATGAAAATGCTAATAGCACTAGATATAATCCTAGAATTTTGATTTTCTCCGTGAAAGTAGGAATCGATTCGATATAGTTTTTGGAATGTTTTACAATGAAGAAAGTAATTGTTCCTGAAATTAGAAAAAGTGTCGTAAATATTGGGATTACGGGATATGATTGTATGATATTTCCAATGACTTCATTGGTGTAAACCAAATAGTTGACTGCTATAAAATTGTATTTTACACCAAATTCGTTCCAAAAGAAAAATTCACTAATTACATTTTGAAGTATCAAAGTAACAAATAGAAAAATCACAAATGAAAATAACCAAAAGCGAATAGTATGTCTGTATTTTGGAAGAAAAAGTAATAGACCAAAAAGAAGTGTTTTTAAACCGATAAATGCCATTCCAATTTCAGGTAAAGCTCCTCCATATTCGTTTAAAATGGTATTTCCAAAAGCTACATATAAAAATAAACTAACCAATGCTCCAAAAACTATATATCCTGTTGGTTGTAGGTATTTTGAATTGGATATAAATAGTAAATACAACCATAATAAACTACTTAAAACAATAAAAACTAAACTATCCGATACCATGCCTATTGTAAATATTTTAAGGGTATCTACCCCAGAAAAACTAGCTTGTGTAATTGGATGAAATAATAATACTACTCTTAAAATAAGACTTACGATTATATAGAATAAAGCCAATGTATAAAATGGAGATAGTTTTTTTAGTAAAGACATTTTGAATTTGTTTTTTGCAAAAATAAACAATTTGAAAGTAATTGATTGTATTGAAACTCGATATGTGATTTAAGATTATATATGTGTTTATTTTAAAGAAAAGACATAAATTTATAACTTACTTTTGAAGTATTCAATACAAGTCGATTATGCTCGAAAAAATTATAACTTTTAGTTTAAAAAATAAACTGATTATATTACTCTTAACACTAGGAATATTTAGCTTTGGAATTTATTCCCTTTTTCAAATTTCAATTGGAGCAGTTCCCGATGTTACTAATAATCAGGTCCAAGTAATTACTACCTCTCGCAATCTATCTACTCAAGATATTGAACAATTTATTACTTATCCAGTAGAAATTGAAATGGCTAATTTGCCTGGAGTCAAAGAAATTCGTTCGATTTCTAAATTTGGATTATCAGTAGTTACTATTGTATTTGAAGATGATTTAGGTACTTATTTACCAAGACAATTAATTGCAGAAAAAATAAAATCGGCCTCTGAAAAAATTCCATTTGGTTTTGGAACTCCTGAAATGGGACCTATTACCACAGGCTTAGGGGAGATTTACCAATACACTTTAGAAGTTACTCCCGAATTTAAGTCCAACTATTCTGTTGCCGATTTGAGAACCATTCAAGATTGGGTAGTTAAGCGTCAATTATCCGGAATTAAAGGTGTAGTAGAAATTAATACCTGGGGTGGTTATTTAAAACAATATGAAATTGCTCTTTATCCTGCTCGATTAAAAGCCATGAATATTAGTATGACTGAGGTTTTTTCTGCTTTGGAAAAAAACAACAGTATTGCAGGAGGTGCTTATATTGAAAAAGTCAACCAGAGTTATTTCATTCGTGGTGAGGGAAAGGTTAAATCGTTAGATGATATTGAAAATATTGTTGTAAAGAACACCAACGGTATGCCCGTTTATATCAAAAATATTGCGCAAGTACAGTTTGGTCACGCCAACCGTTTTGGTGCTATTACGGGTAATGGAGAAGGTGAAAAAGTATTAGGTCAGGTAATGATGCTAAAAGGAGGCAACTCAAAACAAGTTATTACCGATGTAAAAAAACGTGTAGCCGAAATTCAGAAATCCTTACCTGAAGGAGTGCATATAAACGGATTTTTGGAACGAAGTGAATTGGTAGGTAAAACCACTTTTACCGTTGCTGAAAATTTAATTTTAGGCTGTTTAATCGTAATTTTTGTAGTAGTTTTATTGTTAGGAAACTGGCGCTCTGGATTGGTGGTTGCTTCGGTAATTCCACTTTGTTTATTGTTTGCCATTTCGTTCATGAATATTTTTGGCATTGATGCTAATTTAATGAGTTTAGGGGCTATTGATTTTGGAATCATAATAGACGGAGCGGTAATTATTGTTGAATTTATTGCGTTTCAAATTGCACATAAATCCGCTCATTTAGCTACTTTACCTAAAGAAGACCAGCAAATTGAAATTGATCAAATCACTTTTAAAAGTGCTTCGAAAATGATGAATTCAGCGGTTTTTGGTCAGTTAATTATTCTGATCGTTTTTATTCCTATCCTGTCTTTATCTGGAATAGAAGGTAAAATGTTCAAGCCCATGGCAATGACATTTAGTTTTGCATTACTGGGTGCAATGTTGTTCTGTTTTACTTACGTGCCTGTGGTGGCTTCTTTGTTTTTAAAACCAACTGAAGAAAATCCAAATTCATTTTCACACCAATTGATTCAGAAATTAAATGCTTGGTATTTACCATTGATCACTTGGGCTTTGGCCAATACTAAAAAAGTATTATATGGTGCGATTGGACTTTTAGTTTTTGCAATTGCAATTTTTAGTACAATGGGAGGTGAGTTTATCCCCACCTTGGACGAAGGAGATTTTGTAATTCAGCCGGTATTGAAAACTGGAACTTCATTGACTAAAACGATTGCTACTACTACCAAAATTGAAAAAATCATTCTCAAAAATTTTCCCGAAGTAACCCAAGTCGTAAGTAGGATAGGAGCTGCCGAAGTCCCTACAGATCCGATGTCTATGGAGGAAAGTGATATCATTGTTAAATTGAAACCCAAATCAGAATGGGTTTCTGCTGAATCTAAAGACGAACTGGCAGATAAAATTAAAACGGCTTTAGAAGTACAAATCCCGAATATGGAAATCGAATTTACACAGCCTATTGAAATGCGATTTAACGAATTGGTTTCAGGTACGCGTTCGGATGTGGCGGTAAAAATATTTGGAGAAAACCTAGATATTTTGGCGCAAAAAGCACATGAAATTGAACGTGCTATTAAAAATGTTGACGGTGCATCCGATGTAATTATCGAAAAAACAGAAGGTTTACCACAAATGTTTGTGCAATACGATCGATCTAAAATTGCACGTTATGGTTTGAATATTGCCGACTTAAATGAAATGATAGCCTTGAGTTTCGCAGGAAAAACAGTAGGTAACGTTTTTGAAGGCGAAAAACGCTTTGATATGGTAGTTCGACTAAATGAAGGCAGCCGACACGATATTGAGGATTTAAAAAACTTATATGTTGCTACTCCTAACGGCCAACAAATTCCGTTGAGTGAGTTGGCAACAATAGACTACACACAAGGACCTGCCAAAATTTCAAGAGACAATACCAATCGTCGCATAGTAGTAGGTATTAATGTTAGAAATCGTGATTTACAAAGTGTGGTAACCGATATTCAAAAAATAGTGAATACTAAAATTAAACTACCAGCAGGATATTATGTGAAATATGGTGGCCAATTTGAAAATCTTCAATCTGCCAAAGACCGTTTGTTAATTGCAGTTCCCATAGCTTTGTTTTTGATTTTTATCCTTTTGTATTTTGCTTTTGGATCGATTAAGGAAGCTTTGATGGTGTATTCAGCCATACCGCTTTCTGCAGTGGGTGGAATATTATTTTTGTGGATGCGTGGTTTACCATTTAGTATTTCGGCAGGTGTCGGTTTTATTGCGCTTTTCGGAATTGCAGTTTTGAATGGAATCGTACTTATAGAACACTTCAAAGAGTTAAAACAACACGGAATGAAAAATATGGACGAGTTAATTCTAAAAGGAACTACAGATCGTTTGCGCCCTGTTTTATTAACTGCTGCCGCAGCAGCATTAGGATTTTTACCCATGGCGATTTCTTCCTCTGCTGGAGCCGAAGTACAACGTCCATTGGCAACAGTAGTGATTGGTGGGTTGTTTACGGCAACTGTATTAACCATGATTGTTATGCCTATTTTATTTAAAGTATTTGACGGAAAAGAATTTAAAAAACCAAAATTTAAAATGCAGCACAAGACAACTTGTTTACTTCTATTCTTATTTAGTTCTACTTTTTTGGTTGCCCAGAATACCAATTCAGAACGCGAACGAATGATTCATTTGGCATTGGAAAATAATAAAGAAGTAAAAGCGTCACAATTGCAATTAGAGAAGTTGAAGACCAATATCAAAACTGCTTATTCTATTGATAAAACTACTTTTTATTACAGTTATGATCAAAACAATTTAGCGTTAAATAATCTTCCATTACGTGTTTTTGGTATCCAGCAAAAATTTGAATTTCCTACAGTTTATGGGGCTAAGAAAAATGTGCTTACTTCAGAATATGAAAAAGAAAAAGCCAAATTCGACTTACAAAAGAATAAACTAGCATTGGTAGTTTCTAAAGTGTACGAACAGATTGTGTATTTACAAAATCAAGAAAAACGCTATAATTACTTGGATAGTTTGTATCAGAATTTTTCAAAAGCAAGTAATCTCCGATTTGAATTAGGCGAAACAAATTATTTAGAAAAGATTACGGCTCAAGCCAAATCAGGGCAAATTAAAACAAAGAAATCACAAATTGAAAAAGATATACAAGCGCAATATGAATCACTGAATTCTTTGGTTCAAGCGGATGAAAAAATAGTCATTGGGAATACTCAAATGAAGCCACTTGATTTAGGAAGTAATAGTTCGGGTAAAGAACTTCATTTATCTTATTTAGAGCAAATTACTGAAAATTATAAAAAACAAATTACATTACAAAAACAACATACTCTTCCTGACATTAACATTGATTATTTTCAAGGTCGTAATAATGGCTTATCGCAATCTTTGTATGGATTTCAATTTGGAATTGCAGTACCGCTTTTCTATAAAGGTGTACAATCTAAAATTAAAGTCGCCCAATTGGATTTAAAAAGTTGGGAACAACAAAAACAAAATGAAGAACAAAAGTTAGAACATTATCTCAATCAAAAGAAAAATGAAGTAACGAAATACCAAGAAGCAATTAATTACTATGAACAACACGGTAAAAAACTGTCTGAAGAAATAAATAAGGTTGCCCAATTAAGTTACAAAAATGGCGAAATTGATTTCTTTCAATACATTCAAAGTTTAGAGAATGCAACGGCAATTCAAGTTGATTATTTAGATACTTTATTACAATACAATACCACTCAATTGGAATTATTCTACCTTAACTTTAATTTATTATGATCAAGAAAATACTATATACACTAGCAATTGCAACTATTGCATTCAGCTGTAAAGAAACTAAAACGGAAGATCAAACTCTACAAGAGGATGGTTTAATACACATCACTGATGCGCAGTTCAAATCAGTTGGAATGCGAATAGAAAAACCGACCGAACAGGATTTTGATGTGAATGTAAAGACTTCGGGTACAATAGATGTTCCGCCACAAAATAGAGCACAAGTGACTACTTTTATTGGGGGCTATGTCAAATCAACTCGACTATTAGTTGGTGATAAAGTACAAAAGGGACAAGCTTTGGTTACTTTGGAAAGTACCGAGTTTTTGGATATTCAAAAAGAGTATCTTGAAATGGCTGAGCAAATTAAGTATTTAAAATCAGAATACGAACGTCAAAAAACCTTATTTGACGAAAAAATAAGTTCGCAAAAAAACTATTTAAAGGCTGAAAGTGAGTATCGCAAAACGAAAGGAATGTATCAGAGTTTAAGAGAAAAATTACTTTTATTGAAAATTAATCCAACCCAAGTCGAGAAAGGAAAGTTAACTTCAACAGTCACCATTTCATCACCAATTTCAGGAGATATAGTAGTTATGAATGCTAATGTAGGTATGTACATTGCACCATCTGCAGTAATTTTAGAAATAGTTGATACCCAACATTTGCATTTGGAATTAGCCGTTTTTGAAAAAGATATTTTGAAGGTAAAAATAGGTCAGTCTATTCAATTTACTGTGCCTGAGGCCTCCAAAGAGGTATTTCCTGCAGAAGTACATTTAGTTGGAAAATCCATTGAAGGAAATGAGCGAACAATTAATGTTCACGGTCATTTAGACGAATCAATTAAACAACGATTATTGACAGGAATGTTTGTTGAAGCCAACATAAAAGTGAGTACCCAAAAAGGACTTGCAGTACCTGTTGACGCATTAATTACCGAAAACAATAAAAATTTCGTACTTTTATTAGAAACCCTCAAAACTAATAAGTATTCATTTAAAAAAGTAGCGGTTGCTATTGGCACAAAAAACAAGGATTATGTAGAAATTCTTCCCAATACAATTATTAACGCTTCTTCAAAAATTTTGACCAAAGGGGTTTTCGAAATGGTGAATTAGAAAATTATGGATGTAAACAAATTAAAAAAGCAATTGCAAGTCGAGGTAGATACTGCTTTTTTGTACGACAGCATTGCTTCCATACAATCGGATGTGAATTTGACTCGGGTATTGCAAAGTTTGGCTGAAATTGAAAAAGGACATGCTAAACATATGTTGGAAAAAGTGATGACTTTGGAATCAAACTATCAAATGCCACTACCTTCTTCCAAGGCTAAATTCCAATTGAAAGTCGGAAAATTGTTTGGCTACAGTTCTATAATTAGCAGTTTAGCAAGTATTGAAAAACAATTTGCGGTTAATACCATTAAAAATAAAATTGAATTAGGTGAAAAGCTCACGGGTTTTGAGCACAATCACTTGAATATTATTGAGGCCGTAAATAATAACGAAGCTCTAAATGTGTCAGGAGGTTTGTTATCCAAATTTGAAAGTCGTCATAAATCAGTTGGCGGAAATGCATTGCGTGCCGCTGTATTAGGTTCCAATGATGGTTTGGTTTCCAATATGAGTTTGGTAATGGGTGTGGCTGGAGCAGCAGTTTCTAATAACACTATTCTCTTAACAGGAACTGCAGGATTATTAGCCGGTGCCATTTCGATGGCATTAGGAGAATGGCTTTCGGTTCAAAGCTCGAGAGAATTGAACCAACGCCAAATAGAATTAGAAACAGAAGAATTGGAAGCTTCTCCTGAAGAAGAGAAAAAGGAATTGGTTTTATTGTATCAAGCCAAAGGAATGAGCGCTGCTGACGCGCAAAAATTAGCTGACAAGGCTTTTGAAAATCCAGAAACCGCAATTGACGCGATCATTACAGAAGAATTAGGAATAGATAAAGAAGAATTAGGTGGTTCAGCTTGGGAAGCTGCCTTCGCTTCATTTGTACTATTTTCTATTGGGGCTATCATTCCATTGTATCCTTTTATCTTTCTTGATGGAAATAATGCCATTTTATTAAGTATTGGAAGCAGTGTAATTGGCCTTTTTGGAATTGGAGCTGCAATTACTTTATTGACAGGCAAAAGTGTTTTATTTTCTGGTTTTAGACAAGTCGCTTTTGGTCTAGCAGCCGCGGCAGTAACGTATGGAATAGGCTCATTGATTGGAGTTTCATTAGCAGGATAATTAACTAAACTAAATTTTATATTATGAACGAAGCACATTTACACATGGTGGTCAACCACTTTCCAATTATTGGAACCATTTTAGCAATCGGGATTTTAATTGCTGGATTATTAAGTAAAAACAGATCCATCATTAACACTTCCTATGTTTTGTTTGTGATTGGAGCTATTTTTGGAATTTTAAGTATGAATACCGGAGAAGGAGCCGAGGAATTGGTAGAAGACATGCCAGGAATTGGTTGGAAAATAATTCATGAACATGAAGAATTGGCTGAAAAAATGGCATTGTTATTAGATATTCTTGGTGTTTTATCACTGGTAGGTTTTTATCTTCAATACAAGAAAAATGCTAAAGAGAAGTTAGTATCTTATATCATTTTACTAATTGGAATTGCAAGTCTTTTTGTTATTCAAAAAGTAGGTACTTCAGGAGGGGAAATTCGCCATACAGAAATTAGAAAAGATTTCAGTAATACAACCATCGAAAAAGAAACTAGCGATCACGAAGAAAAGTGATTTCTAGTATGGCAATGATTCTTTATTTTTATTAATAGAACAAAAATAAATATTGCGTTTATTTTATATATATGTTATTTATTAGATGTAATTATGGAGTATTCGCAATAAAGCAATAATTATTTTAATTTATTATTTACTATATCGATTTCGTAATTTAATTTTATTAATTTTGAATTTAATACTTTGATTATTTTTAAAATTCAATAATAAGATGAGAAACATCAAAATCATTCAAGAATTACACGGTTTAGGTATAACGGGATATCATGAGGTTTCATATAATCCTTCCTATGAAGAGTTGTATCAAGCAGAAATGTCTAATCGCAGAAAAGGATATGAAAAAGGAGCCGTAACCGAGTCGGGTGCTGTAGCAGTTAAAACCGGTGTTTTCACTGGGCGATCGCCAAAAGATCGCTACATTGTAAAAGATGATGTTACGAAAGATACGATCTACTGGGATGACAAAGTGAATTTTCCAACTACCCAGATGATTTGGCATGATCTGAAAAAGTTGGTTTTAAAACAATTATCAACTTCGCCTAAACTCTATGTGGTTGATGCCTTTTGCGGAACAAATCCAGATACTCGTTTAAAAGTTCGTTTTGTTATGGAAGTAGCTTGGCAAGCGCATTTTGTAACCAATATGTTTATTCGTCCTTCAGTCTATGAATTAGAGAACTTTGGCGAACCTGATTTTGTTGTCATGAATGGTTCCAAAACCACGAATCCAAATTGGGAAAAACAAGGATTGAATTCAGAAAACTTTGTTGTTTTTAATCTTACCGAGAAAATTCAAATCATCGGTGGAACTTGGTATGGTGGCGAAATGAAGAAAGGAATGTTCGCCATGATGAATTATTATCTTCCATTAAAAGGAATGGCTTCCATGCATTGCTCTGCAAATGTTGGAGAAGAAGGAGATGTAGCCATCTTTTTTGGACTTTCTGGTACTGGAAAAACCACACTTTCTGCCGACCCTAAAAGATATTTAATAGGCGATGACGAACACGGTTGGGATGATAATGGCGTATTTAATTTTGAAGGAGGTTGTTATGCCAAAGTTATTGACTTGTCTGAAACTAATGAGCCGGATATCTGGAGAGCGATTAAACGCGACGCCTTATTAGAAAATGTAATGGTAGATGAATACGGTGAAATTAATTACCACGATCATTCTATTACTGAAAATTCTAGAGTTTCCTATCCAATTTATCACATCAATAAAATCGTTTTGCCCTCAAAAGCAGGTCATGCTAAGAAAATTATTTATTTATCTGCCGATGCGTTTGGCGTATTACCTCCGGTTTCCATTTTAGATGAAGATCAAGCACAATATCATTTTTTATGCGGTTATACCTCTAAACTAGCGGGAACTGAACGAGGAATTACAGAACCAGTCCCTTCATTTTCACCTGCTTTTGGTGAAGCTTTTTTAACCTTGCATCCTACTATGTATTCCAAAACATTAATTGGTAAAATGAAAAAACATGGAGCCAAAGCGTATTTAGTTAATACAGGTTGGAACGGTACCGGTAAACGAATTTCATTAAAAAATACCAGAGCCATTATCGATGCTATTATTAGTGGTGAAATAGAGGCTGTCGAAACCAACGCAATTCCTTATTTGAACCTAACAATACCTATTGAATTGCCTAATGTGAGTGCGGGAATTTTAGATCCGAGAGACACTTATGTAGATAAAGGTGAATGGGAAAGTAGAGCCAAGGATTTAGCAGCTCGATATATTAAAAATTTTGAACAATATACCGATACTGAAGAAGGAAAACGTTTGGTGATAGCTGGCCCACAACTATCCTAATGTTATTTCAAATTTAACAACAAGTTGACTATAAGTTAAATTATAAATTGGCTTGTTATGTTATTTTGTTTTATATTTGCAACCGAATTAAAAGAATATTTAATTTAAAAAGTTATGTTATCAATTCAATTACACCATCATCATTTACTAAATTGCTCTCAAGCGATGTGTTAATGGTATGCGTGTAAGTCACATATTTAAAAACCCGTTTGAGTACATCAAACGGGTTTTTTATTTTAAATCTTGTCTTGTCCTGAAATAGCGATACACAAAAAGTATCCTTATGGAAAAACATGAAGAAAGCCGCTATATAAAGCGCACACAAAAAGACTACACTATGTCTTTTAAATTACAAATTGTTCAAGAAATAGAACGCGGTAAGCTATCAACAACAGAGGCTACAAAGAAATATGGCATTCAATGTAGAAAGACAGTTGTGCAATGGTTAAGAAAATATGGTAACTTTGATTGGGAAAATCAAACACCATCTAATATGCCAAAATCTCCAGAGCAAAAAATAATGGAACTAGAAGCAAAGGTCAGGCTACTAGAAAAGCAGAAAACATTTTTAGAACAACAAGCTTTTGTTGCTGATAAGAAAGCCATCATTTTTGATATGATGATTGATATTGCAGAAAAAGAATATCAAATTGACATACGAAAAAACTCATCACCCGAACAATCGACCACTTTAAAGAACAACAAAAACAAACAGTAATGTTTGCCTGTACTTTGTTCGGGATAGATAGACAGGTTTATTATCGAAAAATAAAACGACGCATTAAAAGGCAAGATAAAGCACAATTGGTAGTGAATATGGTTTTAGAAATCAGGACTCTAATGCCTAGAATTGGTGCTAAAAAACTTTATTATTTGTTAGGTAATGATTTAAAAACACTAAAAATAGGAAGAGATAAATTTATCGATATTCTTAGAGCCAATCATTTATTAATACTGCCAAAACGTTCTTATCATATTACTACAAACTCACATCATCGCTTTAGAAAGTATAAAAATCAGTTGCTAGATTTGCAAATAAACAAGCCAGAACAGGTTTGGGTATCGGACATTACTTATATTGGAAAAAGAGAAAAACCTTGTTATTTAAGTTTAATAACAGATGCTTATTCCAAGAAAATAGTAGGTTATAACGTGTCTGATAACTTAAACACAGAAAGCAGTTTAGTTGCATTGAGATTAGCTTTGAAACAAAGGAAAAATAAAGAAATGCCATTAATACATCATTCAGATAGAGGATTACAATATTGCTCGAATGAATATCAAAAAATACTCCACAAAAATGAAATTCAACCCAGTATGACTCAAAACTCTGATCCATATGAAAATGCTGTGGCAGAAAGAATAAATGGCATATTAAAGCAAGAATTTTATATTGATAAATACAATAAAGATATGCCTGTTATGAAACAAATAATAAAAGAAACTGTGCATATTTATAACGAAAAAAGACCTCATTTATCGAACCACATGCTAACGCCAAATCAAATGCATCAACAAAACAAACTGATAATGAAAACCTATAAAACTAAAAACAGCATCAAAAACGTTTTTGATGCT
>DFXW01000015.1:55024-163948 GCA_002382495.1 Flavobacterium sp. UBA4098 | reverse complement strand
AGTATTGGTTTGCACCAAAGAGACAACGAAAAATTGATTCATTCATTGGAACAATTACGTGATATTGGCAATTCGGTAATTGTAGTGGAACATGACAAAGACATGATTGAACGCGCCGATTATGTAATCGATATTGGTCCAAGAGCTGGGAAATTTGGAGGCGAAATCATTAGTCAAGGTACGCCTGCTGCCATTTTAAAAAGCAACACCATTACAGCTCAATTCATGAATGGCGACATGAAAATTGAAGTACCTAAAAAGCGTCGTGAGGGAAATAGTAAATTTTTAAAACTAACTGGAGCTACTGGAAATAATTTAAAAAATGTTTCTATCGAATTGCCTTNNTCCTTTGGGTCAACTCATTTGTGTAACGGGAGTTTCCGGAAGTGGTAAATCGACTTTGATTAACGAGACCCTCTATCCTATTTTAAATGCCTATTATTTCAATGGTGTCAAAAAACCACAACCCTATAAAAAAATTGAAGGTTTAGAACATATTGACAAAGTGATTGACATTGATCAATGTCCAATTGGGCGTACGCCAAGATCGAATCCAGCGACCTATACCGAAGTCTTTTCGGAGATTCGTAACTTATTCACGATGACTTCTGAAAGTATGATTCGTGGCTACAAAGCGGGACGTTTTAGTTTTAATGTAAAAGGCGGACGTTGCGAAACTTGTGAAGGCTCCGGAGTGCGTACCATTGAAATGAACTTTTTACCGGATGTGTATGTGGAATGTGAAACATGCCAAGGAAAACGTTTCAACAGAGAAACTTTGGAAATTCGCTACAAAGGAAAATCCATCTCAGATGTGTTGAACATGACGGTGGATGAAGCGGTTCCTTTCTTTGAAAACATACCCAAAATTTACCGAAAAGTAAAAACCATCCAGGAAGTAGGATTAGGTTATATTACTCTAGGTCAACAAAGTACAACCTTATCTGGCGGTGAAGCACAACGTATCAAATTGGNNAAATTGGCAACAGAACTTTCTAAAAAAGATACAGGAAATACCTTTTATATTTTAGATGAGCCTACAACAGGTTTGCATTTTGAAGACATTCGAGTTTTGATGGGGGTGATTAATAAATTGGTAGACAAAGGAAATACCATCTTGATAATCGAACACAATATGGATGTGATTAAACTAGCCGATTATATTATTGACATTGGTCCAGAAGGTGGAAAAGGTGGCGGACAATTAGTAGCCAAAGGAACTCCTGAAGAAATAGTAAAAAATAAAAAAAGCTATACTGCTGAATTTTTGAAAAAAGAATTAGTTTAGTGGGTCGTAAATCTAGCTATTCGTAATAAGACATGAAAAGCTACCAAAATTTAAAACTATGAAATTACACGATAGTACCGAAGATAATGAGTTTCAAGCCCAACTCAATCAAAAAGATTGGAATGAAATTCGTGCCAATGACAGTTGGGGTATTTTTAAAATCATGTCTGAATTTGTCAATGGTTATGAAGCCATGGGACGTATCGGACCTTGTGTAAGTATTTTTGGCTCAGCTAGAATTAAACCTGGAGATCCCTATTATTTACTAGCTGAAAAAATTGCTTATAAAATTAGTAAAGCGGGTTATGGCGTAATTACTGGCGGAGGTCCAGGTATTATGGAAGCAGGAAACAAAGGAGCCCATTTAGGTGGAGGAACTTCTGTAGGATTGAATATTGAACTGCCATTTGAACAACACCATAATCCCTATATTGATCGTGATAAAAATTTGAACTTTGATTACTTTTTTGTTCGAAAAGTAATGTTTGTAAAATATTCACAAGGATTCGTAGTGATGCCAGGAGGATTTGGAACTTTGGACGAACTATTTGAAGCCATCACTTTGATTCAAACCAAAAAAATAGGTCGTTTCCCAATAGTATTAGTAGGAACAGCTTTTTGGTCTGGCCTAATTGATTGGATAAAAACAGTTTTAATAGAACGCGAGGCAACTGTGAGTGCTTCTGATTTAGATCTAATAAAAATTGTAGACACCGAAGATGAAGTAGTCGCAGTAATTGACGCTTTCTATAAAAAATTCGACTTAAGTCCTAACTTTTAATCGTTAGATTATCCTATTCTGAATTGTTTTCGGTTATTAAATTGTACCTTGTAGATAAATCATTTAAAGTTGAAATCATTTCTCAAAATAGTATTGTATTTGCTATTGATGTTATCATCAATAAGTAGCATGGCACAACATCAATCTAAGATGATGGTTGAACTGGATCCTGCAACACACACACTTCGAATTCAACAAGAAATTACCTTTATTAATCAAACCAACGACACTCTTTCTTCTCTAGTATTAAATGATTGGAATACCGCCTACTCCAATAAAAACACTCCTTTAGCGAATCGTTTTTCTGATGAATTCTACAGAGGATTCCATTTGGCTACTGAAGCGGAACGTGGTGGAACTTCTAATTTAACCATTCTGAATGTAGATAAATTATTTCTATCTTGGAGTAGAACCTCAGAAAACCCCGATTTAATTACCGTAGACTTGAGGGACAAGTTAGCTCCTAATCAATCCGTTTCACTCTTTCTAACCTATTTTTCAAAAATTCCTAGCGATCAGTTTACGAAATATGGATATGCTGCTAATGGAAATTTACATCTTAAAAATTGGTACATCACTCCAGCAAGATATGAAAACAACGATTTTGTAAGATACAGTAACAGTAACTTAGACGATATTGCCAATAGTAGTTGTGATTTTAATATTCAATTTAAAATTCCAAAAGAAGCAGCACTCACAACAGATTTAGTGATCACGCATCAAATGGAAGAAAAAAATCAAATGAGTTACTTTTTAGAGGATGAAAATAGGACCGACTTTAGTATCGTAATTCAATCCAAATCTAATTTCAAAAGTTACCATAACGATCATAACGAAGTTATAACAGACATCAATACTACAAAATTAGATGACATTCAAAAAATTATTATAATCAATAGAATTGCCAATTTTGCGAATGAATTTATTGGATTATATCCCCATCAAAAAATCCTAGTATCCCAAACGAATTATGACCGAAATCCGTTTTATGGATTGAACCAATTACCGCAATTTATGAATCCGTTTGAAGATGATTTTCTATTTGAAATTAAATTCTTAAAAACCTATTTGGAAACCTATCTAAAGACCAGTTTACAGCTGGATCCAAGAAAAAACAACTGGATTTACGATGCCATCCAAATGGATGCAATGATTCAATATATAGAGCAATATCATGCCGATGTTACCATGCTTGGGAAGGCATCTAAATTCAAAATATTAAAAAGATACAATTTAGCCAATCTGAAGTTTAACGAGCAATACAGCTATTTTTATATGCTAATGGCACGAAAAAATTTGGATCAGTCTTTAGGAAGTGCTAAAACCGATTTGATAAAATTTAACGAACAAATTGCCAGTAAATATAGAGCTGGATTGAGCATTCGTTTTCTTGACAATTACCTTCAAAAAGGAATCGTGAAAAATAGCATTCGTCAATTTTACAATTTGAACAAAGTCCAACAAACAACAGACAAAGACTTTGAAACTATTTTAAAATCAAACACAACCAAGAATATTGATTGGTTTTTTAGCACTATCGTTCATTCGAGAGAATTAATTGATTACAAATTTACCAACGTATCTAAAACTCAAGACAGTATTACATTTTCAATAAAAAACAAAACTGATCTACCGATTCCAATTCCAATTTACGGATTAAAAAAGAAAGAAATTGTTTTCAAAGATTGGTTGGATTTAAAAGAATGTGATAGCACATTTACGATTCCAAGAAAGCAAGCCGATAAAATTATTCTGAATTACAATAACGAAGTTCCCGAATACAATTTGCGTAATAATTGGAACAAACTAGAAGGTTTTTTTCCAAACAATCGACCTGTTAAATGTGTATTCATGAAGGATTTAGAAGATTCCTATTACAATCAAATATTGTACATACCTACTTTAACTTATAATTTGTATGATGGGCTTTCACCCGGTTTGCGTTTGCATAATAAAACTATTTTAGACAAACCCTTTATTTTTGATTTGGCTCCCTCCTATTCAACAAAATCAAAAAACTTATCTGGTGGTGGGGGATTTATAATCAATGACAATCGAAGAAATGGATCATTATATTCCATTAGGTATCTCTTTTCAGGATCTTATTTCCATTATGCGCCTGATGCAAGTTATACTAAAATTACCCCAGCTGTGGAATTTAGATTTCGAAAACCTGATTTTAGAGACAATACCAAAGAGGGAATTTTGCTAAGACAAGTCATTGTTACTCGAGATCAAAGTAAAATTGTCCCTACAGATTTGGAAGCCAATTATTCCGTATTCAATACCCGCTATTATATTTCAAAAACTGAAATAACAAAGCATATTAGTTCCAATGGCGATATTCAATTGGCAAGTAAATTTGGTAAGATTGCTGCGGAATTCGAATACAGAAAGCTATTTGAAAATAACCGTCAAGTGAATTTACGATTGTATATAGGCGCTTTTTTATATAACAAAACCAAATCCAATTATTTTAGTTTTGCTTTAGACAGACCCACTGATTATCTATTTGACTACAATTTTTATGGACGATCTGAAAGTAGTGGTTTCTTTAGCCAGCAATACATTCAAGCGGAAGGAGGGTTCAAATCGAAGTTGAATACCGCTTATGCCAATCAATGGATGGGAACTGTAAATGGCAGTTTCAATATTTGGAGATGGATTGAAATCTATGGTGATTTTGGACTAGTAAAAAACAAAAATCAATCTGCTCAATTCGTCTATGATAATGGCATTCGATTGAATTTAGTAACTGATTATTTTGAATTGTATTTTCCTGTTTACTCGAATAACGGTTTAGAAATTACACAAGAAAAATACAATGAAAAAATTCGTTTTGTGATTACTTTTTCACCTAAAACATTAGTTAACCTTTTCAATAGAAAATGGTTTTAGTACAAGTTAAAAAATTACATAATTATTTAACAAATTATGTTTTGACCAATAATAATTCAACAAAATACTACAAATATCGAAATTGATTACAAAAAGCTAATTTTAATTCGTAGTGGTAGTATGAAAATATGTAGTTTTTAATTAGATTTGTGCATTATGTCATCCTTTTCAATTATGGTACACGAAAAAACCACTACAGCCTTAACTTTTGAAGACTTCAAAATAGAAGTTTTGAATGATTACAAAATTGCGATAACAAGCAGAGAATGTAGTTTGTTAGGTCGTAAAGAAGTACTTACTGGAAAGGCTAAATTTGGCATCTTTGGAGACGGAAAAGAAGTACCGCAATTAGCCATGGCTAAATACTTCAAAAATGGAGACTTCCGCTCTGGTTACTATCGTGATCAAACCTTTATGATGGCGATAGGTAAATTAACCATTAAAGAATTTTTTGCTGGTTTGTATGGGCATACTGATTTGGATTATGAACCCATGTCGGCAGGAAGACAAATGGGAGGTCATTTTGTAACACACAGTTTACACGCCGATGGGTCGTGGAAAAATTTAACCAAACAAAAAAATTCCAGTTCTGACATTTCCCCTACGGCGGCTCAAATGCCACGCCTATTAGGATTGGCATACGCTTCAAAAATATACAGACAAGTTCCCGGAATTACTAATGCAGCAAATTTTTCAAACGAAGGAAACGAAATTGCATGGGGTACGATTGGCAATGCCAGTACTTCAGAAGGCGTTTTCTTTGAAACAATCAATGCTGCAGGAGTTTTACAAGTACCTATGATAATGAGTGTTTGGGACGATGAATATGGAATTTCAGTTCATGCTAAGCACCAAACTACTAAAGAAAGTATTTCGGAAATTTTAAAAGGATACCAAAGAGAAAACGGAACTAACGGTTTTGAAATCCTTCAAGTTAAAGGTTGGGATTATGCTGATTTAATTGCCACTTACGAAAAAGCAGCTGAAGTTGCACGCAAAGAACATGTGCCAGTTTTAGTTCATGTATCGCAATTGACTCAACCGCAAGGGCATTCTAGCTCTGGTTCTCATGAACGTTACAAAAGTACTGAAAGATTAGCTTGGGAGAAAGACTATGACTGTATTCGTCAAATGCGATTGTGGATGATAGCTATCAATATAGCCTCGCCGGAAGAATTGGATAAAATCGATGCCAATGCAAAAACCGCAGTTCTTGAAGGTAAAAAAGAAGCCTGGAAAGAATTTATTGAGCCTATTATTAACGAACAAAAAGAGCTCGTTGCGCTGCTAGATAGAGTAGCCGAAACGAGTCAAAATAAAACTAAAATTCTTCAATACGTATCTGTATTAAAGAACATTAAGGATCCATTAAAGAAAGAGATTTTAGGTACCGCTCGAAAAATATTGCGCTTGGTAATAAACGAAAGTGGTCAAGCTGAACTATCCCAATGGATTCAAAATTATACTTCTACAACCCAGCCAAAATTCAGTAGCCATTTGCATTCTGAATCCAATTCCAATATTTATTCAGTTCAGCCGGTTGCTCCTAAATATACCGAAAACAGTATAGCTGATACGGATGGACGTATGGTAATTAGAGATAATTTTGATGCTTTGTTTACCAAATATCCGGAAGCCTTAGTTTTTGGCGAAGACGCAGGAAATATTGGTGATGTAAACCAAGGCTTAGAAGGCATGCAAGAAAAATACGGAGAATTGCGTGTGACTGATGCCGGTATTCGTGAAGCAACAATAATTGGTCAAGGAATTGGATTGGCATTACGAGGACTTCGTCCTATTGCCGAAATACAATATTTGGATTATTTATTGTATGCCATTCAAATTTTAAGTGACGATTTAGCCACTTTGCAATACCGTACTTTTGGTCGACAAAAAGCACCATTAATTATTCGTACACGCGGCCATCGATTAGAAGGCATTTGGCATTCCGGTTCGCCAATGGGAATGATCATCAATGCCATTAGAGGAATTCACGTTTTGGTTCCAAGAAATATGACACAAGCGGCTGGATTTTACAATACGCTTTTAGAATCCGATGAACCTGCTTTGGTTATTGAATGTTTGAATGGTTACCGATTAAAAGAAAAAGCACCATTAAATTATGGCGAATTTAAAACCCCAGTTGGAGTTGTAGAAACGCTTCGAGAAGGAAAAGATATTACGCTAGTTTCGTATGGTTCTACGTTACGTTTAGTGGAACAAGCCGCCAATGAATTAGCGGAAATAGGCATCGATTGCGAAGTGATAGACATACAATCGTTATTGCCGTTTGATATCAATAAGGATATTGTGAAAAGTATTGCTAAAACCAATCGTTTGTTAGTAATCGATGAAGATGTTCCAGGAGGAGCTTCGGCTTATATCTTACAACAAATTGTAGAAGTGCAAGACGGTTATTCGTATTTAGATAGTAAACCACAAACCTTAACTTCTAAAGCTCACCGCCCAGCTTATGGCACCGATGGCGACTATTTTTCAAAACCATCCGTTGATGATATTTATGAAAAAATATATGCCATGATGAGTGAAGCCAGACCCAACAAATATCCTGATTTGTATTAAAATAAAACTATAAAAATGGCTGCCTAATTTGACAGCCTTTTTATGATATAAAATTACAATTATTGCATATCGTAAAAACGACTATTGTTACCTCTTCGATTTTTCTTAAATGGATTAAAATCAAAAGTGAGGTACAATTCAAATGTAGTATAACTAGCTCCAGCCGTTTTTTTACTTCCCATATCGAACGAATAATTCGCTCCAACTTCAATTTCTTCTATAAAAATACTTAAAGAAGTTCCAAATTGCGAAACTGTAAAACCATCGTATTTATTAAAATGTTCATTAATTCCAAAAGAAATATTACCTAAAATCAATTCTTGATACAAATCTAAACGTGATTTTGTTCCTTGTTTAGTAAATGAATTATACAAATACAAATAGGAATTTTCAGGTAAAAAAGCACTTTGCCCATACTGATTTAGATCTCTTTCGTACCCTGTTTGAAAAGACATTAACATATCTTTTTTATTACTTGCTTGACTATTAAAAGAAGTTTCAGGTCGATTAATATGTTTTATACTTAATCCGAAAAATAAATTTCTATTATTATGAACCACTGCAGCTGCTCCAACATCTAAATAATTAATCTTATTATCAATATTAACTGGATCTCTTGAGACTTCTGCGATATACCCAGTCAAAACATTAATTTGATCTTCAAAAACTAAAGATGAATAATCTAATCTGCTATTTCCATAACCAACCGAGATAGAAGGATTAAATGTCCATTCATATGACAATCGAGTATTGTAGATATAATGCAACTTCGCTTCATTGATTGAAAATCCTAACTGGCTAATTTTAGTAGAATTAACATCGAATGCCAATGAAAAATCATTGTCTGCAAAAAAGTGGTTCGCAAAACCAAATCGAGATTCAATTTTACTTCCCTCATTGTATCCTTCGGTACTGTAAATAGCCCCAGCTTTAGAAGAGTCTCCAAAACCATAAAAACTTGGATTGAGTGTACCCATAACTTTATTCTGATTTTTCACCGCAAAATCTTGAGAAAAAGCACTTTGAAAGGCAACAAATAGAAAAAGTGTATATATATATTTAATTTTCATAATCATTTTATTTTATAAGCATGAATCGACCTTCTTTCTCAATTGTTTTGTTGTTAATCGTTTTTGCCATAATATAATAACGGTAATTACCATTCTTTGGCTCTGAATTCACTTTTTCAATTCCGTTCCATCCCCAATCAGTAGGAAGAGAAGCTGTATCTGATGTAATTTCATATAATAAATTACCCCAATTATCATAGATGTACATGCTTACTTCTTTTAACCCTAATAAAGAAGGTCTAAACAAATCATTAATTCCATCACTATTGGGTGAAAAAGCTGTTGGTAACATAATACCAGCACCCTGACCAACAGTAACAATTTCAGTTATGGAACGAGAACAACCAAATCGATTGTACACCGTCAAAGTAACAGGATACAAGCCGTCAATAGCATAGGTATGGAAAACAGTTGTTATACTTTCTCCAGCATTATTTGGATTGATATCTTTTGGATTATAAAACACTTTTAACGGACTATTATCTCCAAAATCCCAAACGATGTGATCGTATTCAGCTGGTATCGTAGAGTTAGTCAATCCATTAGTAAATTTAATACTTTCGTTAACTGAAATATTTCCATAGGTTGTTAAATTTAGTGAGGTAAAACTAATTTTTGGATCAATTAAAGAAGTTGTTACCGTTTTAGAATCCCAACAATTTTGACTGTTTGTAACTTTTATAATTCCCGCAGGTGTTGTTGGTGAAGAAATTGACAATTCAAACACATTATTACCTAAATCTTTAGATGGGACTAGGACACTATTATAATAGAATGTAAGATTATTATCTAAGCTTGTTACTGTAACCCTAACTTTACCTGGAGTATTAGCACATAATGAATTATCAAGACTAATATCAGCTATTTTCAAAGTACTATAATCCGCAATTGTAAATAGATATGGCTCGGTAGTACAATTATTACTATCGGTAACCGCTAAACGATACAATCCTGCTTTTAGATTACAAATATTAAAATAATTATTAGTTGGATTTGAAATTGGATTCCATGATTGCAAAGATGAATCCAAATACTCTAAACTAAAGTTTGTAAAAATACCAGTCCCTCCTGTAAAATTAAAATTAGCACAGCCCAACGCATTGTTACAGGTAACATTAGTTGTTGAAACTAAGGAAATTGTAATTGGCAATGCAGGTAATACAGTATATGTTTTTGTTGGTAATGCACAACCAACAGCATCCGTTCCTGATAAAGTATAATTGCCTGCTGCTAAACCTGTAATATGGGTTAGATTTTGTTGAAACCCATTAGGACCCGACCAACGAACAGCGTAGAGCCCACCTGAAGTTACTCCGCCAAGAATTGTAACTGAAATTTCACCATCACTAGCTGTACTACAAGTTACATTTTTAACTGATTCATTTGTAATTGAAATTGGAGTCGAAATTTTTAATACCCCTGTTTTAACAATATTACATGGCAATGTAGTTATGGTATAATTGTAAATTCCAGCTTGTGTTGGAGTTCCACTAATTACTAATTCACCATTTACAGGATTAAATAATGAACTAACTCCAGTTGGCAATCCTGCAACAGTAACACCTGTAGTTCCTATTGTTGCATACTTAATCGGAACAATAGCCGAATTAGAAGATGATTGACACTGTGTTTGGTTATCAGTACCTGTAGCCGATATTAAACTAATTGAGACTACCGAATTAATATTGGTAATTGTAATAGTTTGGGTTATTGGACAGCCAGTAGTTGTGATTGGAATAGTAAACGTTCCATTCGCTGTTGGATTTCCTGAAATAGTATAAACTCCAGCTAAATTTTTACTCCAACTTAATCCTGTAGGTAATGTTGGTGAAATAATTCCAGTTGCTCCTCCACCAATGGTAAATTGAATTGGAACAATTGGTCCATTTTGACATATCGACTGATTGAGTGAGCTTGTACCACTAATGAAAGTAATAGTCGCTGCTGGTTTAATATCAAAAGTAATAGTAGCTGTTGCCACTGAGCCACAACTACCTTGGGTTGTAATAGCATAAGTAGCTGTCGAAGTTGTAGCAGCTGTTGGAGTTCCTGATATTGTTACAATATTATTCGCATCCAATACAGAAGTAATTCCTAGTGGTAATGGTGGAGTAAATGTAACACCTGAAACACCCGGAGCAACTCTGAATAAAATAGGATCTATAGGGCTATTAACACACAGATTAATTTGTGTTGTATTGCCAGACACATCTACTATAGATTGAGTTGGATTAACAGTGATAAGACCACTTAATATATTTCCACAACCAGTAGATGAACTAATAGTGTATGGAAATGAACCGCTTTGAATTGGTATCCCTGAGAAACTTCCTGTTATTGCATTGAAACTAACTCCTGTAGGCAAAATCCCAGAAAGAATCATAGTAGCTGATGTAGAAGTAGTTATTCCATATTGTAAAGCTGTACCAAGTGAATTTCCAATACAAACCGTTGGATTTGGATTACCAGATATAATACTGACAGTAGCATTTTCTTTTATTTCAATTGTTCCAGAATATGTGGTTTGATCGCAAATTCCATACGATTGAACGGTATAAGTAAATACCCCTACCTCACTCGAAGTACCAGTAATCGTCAATATATTTGAGGCTACAGACCATACAATACCTGATGGTTGATGTGGTGAAAAAGTTACATCACCTCCAGTTGCACCCCCACCTAAATTATATGAAATTGATTGAATTGGAGACAATGCACAAACTGCCTGACTAGTAGTAGTTGGCGTTAATGCAGTAATTACATCATCAGCTTTAACTGTTAAGGTACCTCCATAAGTTGAGTTACATCCTTTAGTTGATCCTGCGGTATGAATAATATAATTAAAAATACCTGTAGCAGTTGGACTTCCTGATATAGTAAATTTACTAGACCCTGGATCAAATACACCCGTTAAACCTGCTGGTAAATTAGTTGCATACGCATTAGTTGCCGAACCACCAATTGTAAATACAATTGGAACAATCGAACTTCCTTGACATGGTGATTGTGTTATTGTACTCGAAGAAACTGGTATAATAGTTCCTTGTTCGAGTACTTCAACAAATGCTTCACTAGGTGAAATAATTGTTGAAGAGGTACAAGCGGTTGCACTTGCATCTTGAACACTAATCAATCTAACTACAAAAATTCCATTATTAAGTGTTGGTACAGTAACTGTTGCCGAGCTTGAAGTTCCAGGACTAGATACCACAAAATTAGTAGTACCAATGCTATAAGCGAAAGTATAAGGTGGTGTTCCATTCGAGCCTGTAAATGTTACGCTAGGCTGAGGATCGTTCTGACAAACTGTAAAATTATTTAAACCAGAAATAGTAGCCTTTGGAATTGGATGAACTTTATAAGTAAAGGTTTTAGATGTTGAACAAGATTTACCTGCATTACTATAAGTAGCAGTAACAATAATTGTTGCAATTTGTGGTGTTGCCCCTGAATTAATAGCTGTAAATATAGGAATTGGTCCAGAACCACTTGCAGCCAAACCAATAGTAGTATTTGAATTAGTCCATGAATAAGTAGTTGTACCACCCGTATTTACAGTCGTAAATGCCACGGCTGCAGTAGTTGCACCACTACATAATTCCTGTGAAGCTGGTTGATTGAAGTCAGCAGAAGGGTTTACTGTGATAGCAAATGTTTTAATTGTCCCAGAACAATTCTGCCCTCCATTAGTATATATTGGAGTAACGGTTATAGCTGCACTAACAGGAGAAGTTCCTGTATTTATTGCTGTAAATGATGGTAATGTTCCAGCTCCGTTTAAACCTAATCCAATACTTGTATTCGTATTAGTCCAAGTGTAACTGGTTGTACCTACAGAGTTTAATGAATTAAAATTAATCACATTACTAATATCTCCGTTACATAAAGCCAAAGCAGTTGGTTGAATTACCTCTGCAGAAGGATTAACTGTAATAGTAAATGTTTTGGTTAAACCAGCACAAGCTTGGCTAACATTAGTAAATGTCGGAGTTACAACAATGGTAGCTACTACAGGTGTAGTTCCAGTGTTTACTGCATTAAAAGGCAAAATATTGCCTGATCCATTAGACGCTAATCCAATAGTAGAATTATTATTTATCCAAGAATACGTAGTTGCTCCTCCTAAGTTATTAGATATAAAACTTACTAAAGCAGTTGCAGCTCCATTACAAATAACTTGAGAAGTAGGTTGAATTAGATCAGCAGACGGATTAACTGTAATTGTGAACGTTTTTGATGGGCCTGTACAAACTACACCTGCGTTAGTGTAAGATGGAGTTACCGTAATTGTGGCGATGACAGGAATATTTCCGGTATTTACAGCATTAAATGCTGGAATAACAGCTCCTGAACCTGAAACCGGGAGACCAATACTTGTATTCGAATTAGTCCAAGAATAAGTAGTAATTCCTGTTCCATTTAAAGATGAAAAAGTAATGCCTGCAGTAGAAGCACCATTACAAACTACTTGATTATTAGGTTGTACGACATCGGCAATTGGATTTACAGTAATTGTAAATGATTTAGGTAAACCAACACAAGATACTCCACCATTTGTGTATGTAGGGATTACTGTAATTGTAGCTACTGTTGGAGCCATTCCTGTATTTAAAGCTGTAAATGATGGAATCGACCCTGTACCATTTGCTAAGTTTAGTCCAATAGCTGTATTGTTATTGGTCCAAGAATACGTAGTTGATCCTCCTGTATTTGCAGAAGTAAAATTGAATGAATAAGTATCTCCACTACAAATCACTTGAGCAGTTGGCTGGTTAACTTGTGCAATTGGATTTACAGTTATAGTATATGATTTAGGTGCTCCTGTACAACTTACACCTGCATTTGTGTAGGTTGGTGTTACTACTATTGTAGCTACCTGAGGAGTTGTACCCAAGTTAACACCAGTAAATGATGGAATTGAACCTGTTCCTGATGACGCCAATCCTATACTAGTATTTGAATTAGTCCAAGCAAAGGTTGTTGCACCACTTGTATAAGAAGTTGTAAAGTTGACTGCTGTTGTAGAACTTCCATTACAAATAACTTCTGATGCAGGTTGTTGTACTTCAGCAGATGGATTTACAGTAATTGAGAATGTTTTTGTATTTCCGGTTATTGTACAAGATTTTCCTGCATTAGTAAATGTAGGAGTAACTACAACTGTTGCAACTACTGGAATAGTTCCAGTATTAACAGATGTAAAATTAGGAATTGAACCAAAACCTGTAGCAGCTAGACCAATACTAGGTGTAGTATTTGTCCAAGAATAACTTGTTGTTCCTCCAGTATTTGCTGTTGCAAAATTGACACTAGTCTGAACTCCGTTACAAAGAATTAATGGTGTAGGTTGACTTACATCTGCCACAGGATTTACCGTAATGGTAAATGTTTTAGTTGGACCTGTACATACAACTCCATTATTCAAATAACTTGGAGTTACAACAATGGTAGCCACAATTGGTGAAGTTCCAGAATTCACAGGTGAAAATGCTGCAATATCTCCTGTACCTGAAGCATTTAATCCAATTCCTGGAGTATCGTTAGTCCAAGAATAAGTTGTTGTACCTACGGTATTTTGAGTAGAAAAAGCAACAGGAGTAGTTGATTCTCCATTACATTTAACTTGAGAATTCGGTTGATTTACTTGTGCAGTTGGATTAATAGTTATACTAAAAGTCTTTGTTGCACCTGAACATGCTTTACTAGCATTAGTAAATGTTGGAGTAACAGATAAGCTAGCTGTAAGCGGTGTTGTTCCCAGATTAGCAACTGGGAAAGTTGCTATTGAACCGATTCCTGTAGAACTTATACCAATACTTGGTGTATTATTAGTCCAAGTATATGTAGTTATACCTCCAGTATTTAATGTAGTAAAATTAACCGAAGTTGGAGTACCATTACACAATACTAATGGAGTTACAGGCTGAATTACATCTGCTGATGGATTCACAGTAATAGTAAATGTTTTAGGTAAACCTACACAACTTATACCATTATTGGTATAGGTTGGAGTAACAGTTATTGTTGCCACAATAGGGGCATTGCCCGAATTAATGGCAGCAAAGTTCGCTATAGATCCTGTACCTGTTATGGCTGGCATTCCAATAGCAATATCACTTGACCAATTATAAGTTGTGGCTCCTGTATTTGAAGTTGCAAAATTAATCGAAGTGGTTTCACCATTACAAACTACTTTAGATACGGGTTGGATCATATCTGCAACAGGATTTACCGTAATAGTAAATACTTCCACAGGTCCTGTACAACTTACTCCATTGTATGTAAATGTTGGGGTAACTGTTATAGTTGCAATTAAAGGAGATGTCCCTGAATTTAATGTTGTAAAAGTCGGAATATCACCTGTACCTGAAGCTCCTATACCAATAGTTGGATTAGAGTTAGTCCAAGAATATGTCGTTGATCCAATTGTATTTGCAGTAGAGAAAACGATAGCGTTCACTGAATCTCCTTTACACTTAGTGATATCACTTATTGAATTTACTTGAGCTGCTGGATTTACCGTAATTGTAAAAGTTTTCATTGTACCAACACATGTTACTCCAGCATTTGTATAGGTAGGTGTAACATTAATTGTGGCAACAACTGGTGTAGCCCCTGAATTAATTGCAGTAAATGACGGTGTTATTGAACTACTTCCTGAGGCAGCCAATCCAATACTTGTTGTATCATTAGTCCAAGCATACGAAGTTGTTCCAATTGTGTTAGTGGTAGTAAAAATAGAACTAACAAGACTATTTGCACATACAACTGATGAAATAGGTTGTACAACATTAGCAGAAGGATTAACTGTAATTCTAAATGTTTTTGACAATCCAACACAACTAACACCACCACTAGTGTAAGTAGGCGTAACTACAATAGTTGCAACCTGTGGTATTGAAGTTGTATTTACAGCTGTAAATGAAGCAATACTTCCATTTCCAGTAGATCCTAATCCAATACTTGAATTATCATTAGTCCAAGCGTAAGTAGTAGTGCCCGTAGTATTTGTAGTTGAAAATACTATCGCATCTGTAGCTAAACCATTACATTTTACTTGATCAATAGGTTGATTTACATCGGCAGTTGGATTAACTGTTATATTAAATGATTGAGGTGTTCCTGTACAACTAATACCACCGTTGGTAAATAAAGGAGTAACTGAAATAGTTGCAACTTGGTTGATTGTTGATGGATTTAACAAGGTGAATGTTGGAATTGTTCCGGAACCACTTGTAAGTAAACCAATAGTACCATTAGTATTTGTCCAATCAAAAGAAGGCGTACCTCCAGTATTGGTAGTAATAAAGTTAATTCCTAAAGAATCACCTTCGCATAATACTTGTGAACTCAAAGGAGTTACATTTGGCGCAGGATTTACAATAACATCTATATTTTTTTGAGGCCCTGTACATCCATTAATTGCAGGCAAAGTCAATACATATCTAACAATTATTGGACTTAAAGTAGAATTAGTTAAAGTCTCAGAAATAGTAGCATTTGTTGTCGTTGATCCTGATGTACCAACTTCAGAAATTCCAACTACAGTAGCTCTAGTCCATAAAATAGCACCTGAGGCATCAGAAGTAGGAGAATAACTAAAAGTAGATCCAGAACAAATAGCAGCAACTGGTGCCACTGAGGTTAACGTTGGAATAGGTTTAACTCGAACAGTAACGGGTTCTGATTTCGAACATCCTGAAGTAGTAGTCGTAGTTATTGTATAAATAACTGGCACTAATGCATTAGTTGTGTTCAATAAAGTTTCATTAATGATACCCGTTCCACTTGCAGCTGGATTAGAAATTCCGCTCTGTACAGCTCTTGTCCATGTATACGTTACACCAGTAGTTAATGAGGTAGGTTGATAATTAAATACCGAATGACTACAAATGTCGGCAGGTGCTGCACTATTTAGGGTTGGGAGTGGTACAACTGTAATTGCAAAATTAGCAGAAGTAGTTCCGAATCCACAAGTAGTGTTGAAACCTCTAACTGTTAAATTACCAGAAGTGGCTGTTAAACTAAATGGAATTGAAAGTGTATTTGTTGTTGTACTTACAATACTTCCATTTGGTAATGTCCATTCATATGAATCTGCATTAGCAATTGCAGATGCAGTGTAAGTATTTGTTGAACCAGCACATACAATCTGTGCACCAGAAATGGCTGCAGCTGTAGGACGTTGATTGACGGTAACTAATAAAGTAGAACTGATTCCACTTCCACAACCATTAACTCCGTTAACCGAAACAGTTCCTGATATTGCATTAATGCCATAATTTACTGTAATTGAATTTGAGCCTTGCCCCGAAAATATTGTTGCTCCAGTTGGCACTTGCCAATTATATGTTTGAACGTTAGAATCTATTGCAACGGTATAAACCACAGACGAAGTACCTTGACAAATAGTTGCATTACCTCCAATATTTCCTAAACTTGGTGGGGTACAATTTACTGCTAAAGTAACTGCATCAGAAACCGAAACAGTACTACAAGCACCTATACCATTAGCTGTTAATGTCAAAGTTTCTGTAACACAATTATCACTGTACGATTCGTAAATAACTGGCGTACCCAAATTAAATTTTCCAGATTTCACTCCTGAAGTTGTCCAAGTTGAACTACCCGCATTAGTTACACTACTTCCAATAATTGAAAATGGTGCAATTGGCTGACCAGGAATATAACATGTGGCGCCATTAATTCCTGCTTCTACAGTTGGTAACGCTTGAATATTAATTGTAATTTCTTTAACTGCATCAACAGTACAACCTGATAATGGTGAAGCTACTAAACGTAATTTAGCCACTTCGTTGGTTGGTGTGCTAGAAGGTAAGCCAGTAAAATAACGTCCATTATTAATGTAACCAGAAGCAGGGCCAGAAATTTTTGACCAAACTAATGAAGTATAATTAGCTCCTGAACCGTTTAACACTACTCCACCAGTTGTATTCATACACATTTGAATATCAGAAGCACTAACTGTTGGTTTTTTAATAATATCCAATCGAATGGTACTTTTATCAACAGGACATGTAATATTACCTGTTCCTGTAATTGTTAAGAATACATAACCTCTAGCAACATCATCATTACTTGGTGCATAATTTGTAATTGCATTGGTTGTAGTACTAAAAGATCCTGATTGATAAGTAGAAATAGATGAACCGTCACTATTTTGTGAACTTGTCCATGCAACAGTTGTTGCATTTGAATTAGCTAACGCCAAATTAAAGTTGGCACCCTCGCAAATAGTTCCATTTACACCTGCAGAAACTGAAGTTCCTGGCGCTATAGTTACTTTCAATATATCCGAAACAAATCCTGCACAAGAAGTATTAGAAGCCGAAACGCTTAAATATACATACCCTAAATTTATATCATCTTGAGAAGGTACATAGGTTGGATTTATTCCTGTTCCTATAAAAGTCCCTCCAACATAACCTGAAGTCGAAGTACCATCATTGTTTGTTGATCTAGTCCATACAATTGTATCTGAATAGTTTGTAGAAGCATTTCCTAAACTAGCATTAGATCCAGCACAAATTGTGAAATCTGGTCCAGCACTTACAGTAGGGCTCGCTTTAATTGTAACTGTCATTGTATCTAACACTTCCCCTGTACAAGGACTAGGATTTACTGCATGTAAAGTTAATGTTACAATTCCTGTTTCATTAGCACCTGGAATATATTCGGGATGCACTGTATTAATTGTTGAGGCCTTAATAGTACCTGTTCCATTTTCTGTCCAATAATAGCTACTTGCTGTTGTTGAAGCTCCATTATCAATAATAATAGGACTTCCTTGACAAAACTCTCGATTATTTCCTGCGTCAGCAGTAACTTTACGAGTTAAAAACACCTTGATTTCTTTTTCAGGTGTTACTGAACATCCTGCTTTCGGAGTAGCTGTAATCTTCAACTTGACAAAACCATTAGCAATTTCTCCTATAGATGGAGAAAAACTTGGTGTCAATGAAGTAGGGTTACTTATTGTACCTGGAGAACCCGTTGCTCGAGTTGTATTTGTCCAAAGAATAGAATTTGCATCAGTAACAGTTACTAAATTGGGCAAAGTAAAAGTTTCAGCACACATTGTAATTTCATCTGCAGTAGAAGTAATTACTGGTTTTTTGTTTATATAAATAGTCATTGCATCTGTTACTGCAATTTGTGGACAAGCCGCATTTGGCAATGCAGACATAGTTAATGTTACCGTGGAAACATCAGCAGAACCTAAAGTATAGGTTGGATTAACAACATTAGAAGTAAAATCAAAACTACCATTTGCGCCAGTTGATTTTGACCAAGTTATAGAACTATAATTTCTAGCAGCTGCTCCAACAAGGGTAACCGAAGTTCCTTCACATATATCCGTTCTATCTAATCCAGCATTAACAACAGGCTTAGCATATACAGTAAGATCCATAGAATCAGTAACCGGTGCACAACCGTTAGTAGAAGTTGCCTTTAAATCAAATCGTAATACTTTTATTCCTGTAACTGAATTGAAATCATTACCACCTGGTATATATATTGGTTTCAATGGATCTGCAGTAGTTTGAATTGTACCACTTCCATCTGTTGTCCAAGTATAAGTAGTCCCTGAAGCAGCATTGGAAACTGAACCATTTAATGCATAAGATGTTGTTCCTTCACACAGTTTATCATCAGTTCCAGCATTAACAACTGGTGCAGGATTAATTAGAACTGTTAAATTATCAGAAATAGGTATTGGACATGTCCCTACTCCTACTGCTGTTAAAGTCACGGTGACGTTACCTGAAGCTCCATTATTAGGAATAATAAGAGGTGTCAAAGTGTTTTCTGTCCCCGTTTGGATGGTGGCAGGGCCTGAAACTCCCCATGAATACGATGCTGCATTTTGAATACTAGCACCTGAAACACCAAATGTTCCTGATTGACAAATAGTACCATCTACACCAGCATTTACAACTGGTTTAGGAATAATTGTAAGTGCAATAGATCTAGTTACACTAGTACAACCACCTGAACCATTAGCCGTTAAATTTAGATTGACCAAGCCAGTTTGTCCTACCGATGGAGTATAAACTGTTGCCGAACTATTATTAGGTGAGAATGTCCCTAATGATGCAGCCCAACTTACCGAACTACTATTAATAGCAGCCACATCGGCGGTTGTAAGAGTTAAAGTACTTCCTTCGCAAATTGTTTTTACTAAAGGAATAGTTACCACAGGTGGCGGAAC
This sequence comes from Flavobacterium sp. UBA4098, assembly GCA_002382495.1. GTDB lineage: Bacteria > Bacteroidota > Bacteroidia > Flavobacteriales > Flavobacteriaceae > Flavobacterium. The sequence continues at coordinate 144,095 of DFXW01000015.1, read as the reverse complement.
AATTGTTATTGTTTTTGTCGCTACTGCAATACTATTGCATTCAGTATAGCCGTTTACAGATAAAGTTAATACGATTTCACCAACTCCTGTAGGCCTGATGGTAGGTGTTAATGAATTTGGATTAAGAATGGTTGCTGGTCCTGAAACTACAGCCCAATTGATATTAGTCAAAACTGAAGGATCATAATGATCTGCTGTTGCATCATTCACAACATAATTACCTGAGCCTTGGCATAATGTAACTGGAGCACCTGCATTAGCTATTGGTTTTTTCTTAATTAATACTTCAATAGACTCTGAAGCTGATGGGCAATTGGAATTGGTTGTTCCTGTTAATGTTAAGGTCACTTTTTGCAAGCTCAAATCTAATGCAGAAGGAATATAAACTGAATTCAATCCCGTTGGATTAGAAAAGCCCGTTATAGCCGTAGTAGAACTTGTTGACCAAGCCACAGAATTAGAATTAGGTGCTGAACCAACTAAAGAAATTGTATCGCCTTCACAAATTGAAGTAGGAGCGATAAAATTAACCGATTGGGTTGGTGTAAAATGTAATATGATGGTATCCCATACATCAAACGTAGTTCCACATGGTGATTTTGCTTTGGCAATAACTTTCAAAACTATCTGACCAGCATTAATTTGGGTTTGGGTTGGTGTAAATGTTGGATTCATATCCGTAGGATTACTAAATCCTATACTACTACTAGATCCATCATCAATGGTCCATAACACGCTATCATAATTAGTTCCCGTAACCCCTGAGATAACAAAAGGTTGCGAACTACAATTATATTGAACAGAAGCGCCAGCATCAATAGTTGGTTTTGGCTGAACTGTAATTATTTGAGAAACCACTTTTGGTGCACAAGCAGAAGTGGTACTTGATGTTAATTGTATTTCAAAGTTGGAATTATTATTCAAAGATTGATTGAATGTAGCAGTGTCCAATGTTCCATTTACAAACGTACCATGATTTCCATTAATTTCAGTCCATACTAATGTATTCCCATCGGGATTAATTGCTGTTGCGGTAAAAGTTTCTCCGGCACAAACAGCTAAAGGAAGACTTAAATTAATAATTGCAGTTGGTGCTTTATCAATAACAATAGTAATCTCTTGATACGTTGATAATGAAGAACACAATGGATCTGCAAAGGCAGTAAGACGAAGCTTAACTGATCCATTAGCTCTATCTGCAGCACTAAACGTATAGGTAGTATTGGCAATAGTTGGGTTGCCAAAATTACCAGTTCCTGATGGAGCTACTCTTGTCCACTCTACTCTATTCGTTGGATCTAAAACCGTGTTTCCTGTTAAATTGTAAGTCAAAGCAGAACTACAAACTCTATCAGTGGTTTTTAATAAAGTAACTACTGGTTTTTGAACCGCTTTTAAAGTAAATTCTTTAAATTCCACTCCAGCACAAGGTGTTACATTTTTAACACTTACACGAATTTTAACTGTATCCGTATCATAAGCAGGTTTAAATAGTGGTGTTGTTGTATTTGCATTTTCTAAACTACCTTTTCCACTAATTATTTCCCAAAAAATTGAAGTTGGATCTGTTTCAGTTCTATTGGTAAAAGTAGCCGATAAGGTTTTAGGATCTAATTGTCCATTATTATCTGCATCGATCATACATACTGTTAAATCATTAGTTACGGTAACAGTAGCCAACGGTTTAATCTCAATACGAACATTACGTGAAACTTCCTCAATACAAGGCGCATTAGGTTTAGCTGTGACTTTCAACACTACATAACCATTAATTATATCTAATGCACTTGCTGTAATTACAGGTTCAAGAACATTTTTATTTACAAAAGTAGTCCCAGTAGTTGAAGTCCATTCATACGACAATGCATTTGCAATTGTAGTACCAATAATTGTGGTGTTTGGACTATCAGCACAAATATCAGCTTGAGGAATAGTTGTAACTGTAGGTTTAGCTATAAATGTAGCTTGCATAGCATCAGAAATTGTTCCTGTACTCAAACAAGCAGCTAATGGAGTTACTGTCAATGTCAAGGTTACTGATCCTGTTTGAGCAGTAAGTGGATTATAGATAGCTTCTAATTTATCAATCGAACTCGGCTCCAACGATCCTGAACCGTCTGCAGTCCATTCAATAGCACTATAGTTTGCGGCGGTAGCATTCAAAACTGTAAAAGATAAATCGCAGGTATTCATATCAGGACCTGCATTTACCGTTGGCAATTTTACAAAAGTAATTTTAAATGACTTTGATTTTGGAGTACTACATTCCGCAGTTGCTGCTGCGGTTAAGGTAAGATTAACAAAACCTCTAGTTACATCTTGAGCGGAAGGAAAATAAGTAGGATCAAATATGGTAGCATCCGAAAAACGACCTCCAATTCCATCTGATGTCCAGCTTAACGCTCCACCATCTATAACATTGGATCCAGAAATTGCATAAGAAGTGCTACTCTCACAAATACTAGTATCATTTGGAACCGTAATTTGAGGTAATTTATGGAAAGATAAAATGATATTATCTGTTGAAGGCGCATTACATGAATTACCTATTGCAGTTAAAGTTAAAGTAATAGATCCCCTAGCAATATCGGCTAATGAAGGTGTATAAACAGCCGTTTTTAGTGAGGTGTTATTTAAGAATGTACCTGTACCATTTGAGGACCAAGTCAAATTTTTATAATCGATTGCAGTTGCTAATGAAGTAGTATAGTTACTATTTTCACATATAGTAGCAGTTGCTGGCCCAGCATCAATTTGTGGTCCCTTTATAAAATTAAGAGTAATTGCTTGAGTAGTCAATGAATTACAATTTAATGCTGTTCTTGATGCTTTTAAAGTTAGTATAACCGACCCAGAGGCAATATCAGCAGCAGTAGGAGTATATGAATTTGCTGTTGTTATATTGGTTGGTATTGAATTTGTAAATACGCCATTTCCAGAACTAGTCCATCTCAAATCATCAAAATTATCCGCTTGAATTCCAAAATACACACCTGGTCCAGTTATTGGCACTGCTGTTCCTGCACATATATCCAAACTAGAATTGACAACTGTAATAACAGGGTTTTTAGTAATGATTAACTGAATAGAATCTTCTGCATCTGCAGGACAAGGGGTATTTTTTTCGGCATTTAGTTTCAATATTACAGAACCGTTCGCTTTATCTAAAGTGCCCGGTCTATAGGTAGGCGTCAAAGTTGCAGCACCTGATATGAAAGTACCATCACCCGATGTTGACCAATTTAAACTACTAAAATTAGTGGCGTTAGCTGAACTTACAACATAGTTGCCACCTTCGCATATTGTTCTTTGAGCAACTGTGGTAGCACTAAATGTAACTGTAGGTTTTGGAACTATTGTTATTTGTGTTACAGATCTAGCTGGTACAGAAGTAGTACAGCCAGGAGAAAGTGGATTAGCGGTTAAACTAAATGTAACTGTTCCTGATTCATTTGTACCCGAAGTATAACTAGCTGAGATACTAGTAGGATTATTTAAAGTTCCACTGGTACCTGGGCTTTCAATTTGCCATAAGACTGAACTTGAATAGGGTGCCGAAGCATTAAAATAAAATGAATCTCCTTGACAGATGACTTGCGGTAATCCATTATCAGCAATAGCTTGCGGTTTTTTCTGAATGGTTAATACCATATTGTCAGTTACCGCTGTACAACCAGGCTGAGTACCCGTAATAGTTAAAGTAACGGAACTTACAGATGGATTTGGAGTAAATCTAGGATTTGTCTGATTTACATCATTAAAAATTCCTGATGCTGATGACCAAGTAACAAAAGCATTATCACTTGTAGCTGTATCTAATGTATATGTTTGGCCCTCACATATTGTTGCAGGTGAACCTGCAGAAACAACTGGTTTTGCATTTATAGTATAATCAATATCTTTTTCTACTATCACTGTAGGATCACATCCATTTTTAGGATATACTTTAACATTGAAAGTAATAGTCCTACCCATATCCGAAACGTTAGGAGTATAGTATGGATTTTGTTTACTTGCATCATCAAAAGTTCCCGCCCCAGTTGAACTCCATACAATTATTCCTGCATTTTGAATACTACCAGCAATTAAAATTGGAGCATTAACATCTCCACAAACCACTTGATTGCTATAATTTAAAACTGGTTTTTTAGTAATTGAAATTACCGTTTGTGAAGTTACCGTTGTACAAGGAAAATTCCCTGTAGCTTCGAAAGTAATTGTAACTGTGCCATTTATTTTATCTTGAACCCCTGGTGTATAAGTAGGTGCAATTGTAGTACCATTAGTGAATTGACCATCACCTGAAGTTTTCCATACAAAAGAAGCTGTATTTGTATCTTTCGAAGACCCTACAACAATATAATCTGAACCTTCGCAAATTGTTGTATTTGCAGGTCCAGCACTAATAACTGGCTTTTTGATAATCGTCACATTAACAGTAGCAGGTAGATTTGTTGTACATGCACTTCCTGAACTCGTTTTTAAGGTAAATTGTATTGGACTAGTATAATTGGCAACATCATCCGGACTTGGTATATAGGTTGGTGTAGCCGAATTAGCTGGTGTCAAAGTTCCAGTAATGTTTGTCGGTTTTGTCCAGGTATAGGTAGTGGCATTAGTAGATCCAGCACCATTTAATTGTACACCATTGGTGTCACAGGTTGAAACTGCTAAACCTGCATTGGCAACAGCTTGCTTTTGAATCGTAATAGGAAAATCAACAGGTGCTTGAACAACACCACATTTATTAGTAAGCCTATGACGAACTGTTGCGGTTCCATTTAAAATTCCCGAAGCTGTAGGAGTAAATTCTATTTGTTTACCAAATGTATTTGGAATTACATAAATATTTCCTGCACTTGGAGGAACAACTTCCCATGCAATAGCATCAAAATCATTGGATACGGAAGCTTCAATAAAAACATTAGTATCCGATTCACATATTACTGAAGGACCAGTTGTGATAGAAGATGTTGGATCAGGTAAAACTGTTATAATTACATTACTTGATTTTGTACATCCTTTTGAAGTAGTTTCTATTAAATTATAAGTAGTAGTAACGCCAGGAGTTACTGTTGGGTTTGCACCTGATAATATCGGACCAGCTGGTGAGCTAATCCATGAATAAGTTGACCCAGTTACAGAATTAGCTCCTATTGCTATTGTGTTACCTTCACAAATTGTAATATTTGAAATCACAGCGGCAGCTGGAATTGGATTCGTAGTTACCTGAAATTGATCTTGAACTGAACAATTTGTAATTGCATTTGTGATCGTATAAGTAAAGTTTTGTGTTCCTAATGTATCGAATAGAAAATTTATTTTTCCTCCTAAACTACTTGAAAACCCACTATTTGAAATCAAAGAATAGGTATTTCCTTGAATAAAATCTTCTCCTAAATCTAATGTATCGCCAAAACAAACTGCTTGGTTAGGAGTATCTGCAATAGTTGGAGTGTCTTTTACTAAAATTTCAACAATATTAGAAAAAGCAGAAGAACATAATCCATTCCTAACCTCAACTCTATACTGAGTTTTTTGACTTAAAGCTGGGGCATTATAAGTATCCGCTGTATTTGATATATTAGACCAGCTAATACCATTATTAGTAGATTGTTGCCATTGAACAATTGTTCCGACTTTACTTGATGTATTTAAAGTTAGTAAACCTCCAGCAGTGTCTCTACATACACCATTATTAGTTGCCGATAAAGTACCAGCATTACTTGGTGCATTCACTGTAATAAAAGCAGGAAGAGAGTATTCGACTGATGAAACACCACTTTGCACAACTGATCTATAGTATAAAGATGATGTTAAATTTGGTGTCGAATAAGTGTCAATTGAAGATGTATTTGGAATGTCAATCCAAGTTGAATTATCAACAGAAGATTGCCATTTTATTACACTTCCAACATAGGTTGTCAATTTCAGATTTGCCGAACTTCCAGAACAAATTGTTGAAGCACCTACAGCATTGACTATTCCTCCATTAGTTGGAGCGTCTACTGTAATTAAAGTCTGAAATCTTGAACTTTCACAACTACCCAAAGTTTCTGATGCATAATAATTTCCAGAAACAAGTGTTGTTAATGGATTTAAAACTGCTCCTCCACTTGGAACCAAATACCATTTTATAGAACCTGAAGGTGTTACTAAATCGCCTACTTTGGCACCCGTAACAAAGAATTGAGGTGAAATTATATTGGGAGCTGAAGGCGTAAAAGGTTGATTTGCAATCACTACATTTGATGATGCAATAGAAATACAATCACTTGAAATATTCTTTACTGTATAGAAATAAGTTCCAGGAACAAGACCTGAAATAGTAGTTGAATTTCCTGAACCTGAAATAATACCACCTGTATTAGAAGTTAAACTCCAATTCCCTGATGGTAAATTATTTAATGTAATACTACCAGTGGCTACTGTACAGGTAGGTTGTACAATTGTACCAATTACCGGTGCTGCTTGAACAGGTAGTGCCGTAATTGTAACTGCAACAGAACTTGAAGAAGTACAAAGTCCATTAGAAACGGTAAATGTATAGGTTCCAGAATTTAAATTTGAAATTGTATATGTACTGGTAGCATTAGAATAGGTTTCTCCTCCAGGTATTTTAGTCACCGTCCAAGTTCCATAAGGTATATCACTTCCAGTAGGTAAATTATTTAACTGCACACTTCCAGTAGGCAAAGTACAACTTGGATTAACGACAGAACCAATTGTCGGATTTACTGGAGTTGGGTTAACAGTAACCGAAATAGTTCCTCTTGGTCCTTCACAACCATTAATAGTTTGACTTACAAAATACGAACTTAAGTTAACAGTATTAGTATTAGGTGTTGGTGCTATTAAAGAACCTGAACCTCCTGAAGCGGTCGAATACCAATTTAATGTACCTCCAGCTGAAGCGGTTGCTGTTAATGTTGGTGCTGAAGAAAATTGACATAATGTAACAGAACTTGTAAATGCTGGAATACTTGGAATAGCTTTCACTGTAACAACTACGCTTGCTCTAGCACTTTCACAACCTGTTGCTGAAGAAAGTTGGCTCACATAATAAGTAGTATCACCTACAGTTGCTGTACTTGGAGTTGGTACTCCAGGTAGCGGAGTCCCTCCTGATATAACAGTGTACCAACGTAAGGTATTTCCAGAAGTTGCTGTTGCATTTAAAGGAATGGCTGTTGCACCTTTACAATAACTAATCGTTGGGCTAACAACAGGTGCCAAGGGAATCGTATTAACTGTTACTGATATCTCAGAACGAGGACTTTCGCAATTATCATTATTAGTTTGACTAACAAAATACGAAGTCACACCCGAGTTTGAAGTACTTGGAATAATGGAAGATAATGAACTACCTCCTGTTGACACAGAATACCATTTTAAAGTATTCCCTGTAACAGTTGATGTTGATAAAGTTGGAGCTATCTCTCCCAAACAATAGGTTAATGTACTAATTACTGGTGGTGCCGATGGCGATGAATTTACCAATACATCAATTTTTGTTCTACCACTTTCACAACCATTAACTGTTTGACTTACATAATATGATGTTGTTGTAGCGATCGATGTATTTGGGGTTGGCGCTGTTGTAGCACCAATGCCTCCTGTTGCTGCAGAATACCATTTTAAGGAACTACCAGAAGCAGCTAGTGGAACAGCAATAGCGTTTTGACAATAAGTAATAAGGCTAGTAGGAGTTGTTGGATTAGTCGGAATTGGATTGACCGTAACTACAACTTGATCAGAATTTGAACAACCATTTGTATCAGTAACCGTTACATTGTAATTCGCAGTTGCAGTAGGAATAAAAGCTGTATTATTTATCACATTATTATTCCATACATAAGTACTTGCACCACTTCCTGCCAGAATTACCGTACTACCCGCACAAACAGTTTGATCTAATCCAGCGCTTACTGATGGCAAAGCATTTATATTTACTATAATGGAAGACCTAGGACTTTCACAACCATTAATAGTTTGACTTACATAATAATTTAATGACCCAACAGATGAAGTGCTTGGTGTTGGTGGAGTAACAAATGCTCCATTTCCTGTTGAAGACAAATACCATTTTAATGTTCCTGATGTTGAAGGAGCAATTAACGCTGGAGCAATTTCATTTTGACAATACGTTAAAGGACTATTCACAGATGGAGCCAATGGAGTTGGATTAACTAAAACATCTATTTTTGTTCTACCACTTTCACAACCATTAACTGTTTGACTTACATAATAAGCTGTTGTAGTAGCGGTTACTGTACTTGGAGTAGGTGCTGTTGTAGAACCTGTTCCGCCAGTTGCAGTGGTATACCATTTTAAACTACTACCTGTTGCGGTTAGTGGAACAGCTGATCCATTTTGACAATAGGTAATAAGGTTAGAAGAAATTGTTGGATTTGAAGGTATCGAATTCACAACTACATTAATAGTTGATCTTGGTCCTTCACAACCATTAACCGTTTGGCTTACAAAATAATTTGTATTGGATGCAGAAGAGGTATTTATAGCTGATGGAGTACTTGTAGAAGTTCCTCCACTTGATAAATTGTACCATTTTAAATCACTTCCAGTAGCTGTAAGAACTGGAGCTGTTTCTCCAATACAATAACTTAAGGACGAACTAACAGATGGAGCTGCTGGTAAAGCCATAACAGTAACAGCCAAAAGTGTACGCACACTCTCACATCCATCTACAGTTTGACTTACATAATAGTTAGTTGTAACAACATTTGCTGTATTAGTCATTGGAGCAGTAGAAGATCCTGTTCCGCCTGTAGCAGAATTATACCAATTCAATGTACCTCCCGCTGACACCAATGCAGTTAAAGCAGTCGACGCTGAATTTTGACATATAGAAAGTGGCGAAGTTACAGTTGGGATACTTGGAGTACCTTTAACTACTACCTCAACTGTTTCTCTTGCACTTTCACAACCATTAATGGTCTGACTTACATAATAATAAGTAGTTCCTGCAATTGAAGTGTCAGGTATTGGAGCAGTATTTGAAGCTGTACCTCCAGAAGAGACTGTATACCATTTAATTGCACTTCCGGTTGCGCCTAGTGGTGATGCTGATGCATTTTGACAATAGGTGATTGAAGTTGTTGTTGCTGGCTTTAAAGGAATAGTATTTACAACTACATTAATAGTTGATCTTGGTCCTTCACAACCATTAACTGTTTGGCTTACATAGTAATTAGTATTTGATGCAGAAGCTGTATTAATAGCTGACGGAGTACTTGTAGATGTTCCTCCACTTGATAAAGTGTACCATTTTAAATCACTTCCAGTAGCCGTAAGAATTGGAGCTGTTTCTCCAATACAATAACTTAAAGACGAAGAAACAGTCGGAGATGCTGGTAATGACTTAATAGTAACAGCCAAAAGTGAGCGCGCGCTCTCACATCCATCAACAGTTTGACTTACATAATAGTTTGTTGTAACAACATTTGTTGTGTTAGTTATTGGAGCCGAAGAAGATCCTGTTCCTCCTGTAGCTGAATTATACCAATTTAATGTACCACCTGCCGATGTTAATACAGTTAATACAGTCGACGCTGAATTTTGACATATAGAAAGTGGTGAAGTAACTGGTGGAGTTGGAATAGAATTTACTTGTATTATAGCAGAAGGAGTTGAAAAAGAAGTGTTCTGACAACCCGATAATGTCACTACCGAAACTAAATTAATAGTTTGGTTCGTGCTAACACCTGGTATAGTTACATTAGCCACACCACTATTATCCAAAACTTTGGTCACATTTGATCCTGAATTAATTGTATAAGTAACTGTTGCTAAAGGTGTGCCAGTTATAGTAAAAAAGGCTGTATTACCTGAACAAATTGGAGATGTTGCACTAACTGAAGCAGTAGGAATCGCATTAACTAAAACATTTATAGTTTTAGTATTTGAACACGAGTTACTATCTGTTCCTGTAACAGTATAAGAAGTGTTTGAACTTGGATTGACAGTAATTTGATTTAAATTACTACCTGTACTCCAAGTATAAGAAGTAGCACCCGAAGCATTTAATGTCGTGCTTGTTCCATTACAAATTGTTGAATTCCCAGAAATAGTAATTGTAGGTAAAGAGTTTACTTGTACTGTAAACGTTTCTGTTTTTATACAACCATTAACTCCAGTTCCAGTAATACTATATGTAGCATTAGATGTTGGATTAACAGTTATAGAACTAGAAGAACTTCCTGTGCTCCATAAATAACTTGCAGCTCCTGAAACTGATAAAGTGGTAGATTGACCTAAACAAATTGTACTAGTATTACCTATAGGCGATAATACAGGTAATGAATTTACTGAAATTGTCATTGAAGCCGTTGTAGCACATTGACCTGCAGTTGGGGTAAATGTATACGTAGTTGTGGCAGTATTATTTAAAGCTGGTGACCATGAACCAGTAATACCATTACTAGATGTAGTGGGCAATGCTGTCAATGTGGCTCCATAACAAATCGGTGCAACCTGTGAGAAAGTTGGTGTTATATTAGGATTTACTGTAATTGTCATTGTGGCTGTAGTAGCACATTGACCTGCAGTTGGGGTAAATGTATATGTGGTTGTGGCAGTATTATTTAAAGCCGGTGACCATGAACCAGTAATACCATTAGTAGAATTAGTGGGCAATGCAGACAATGTAGCTCCTGAACAAATCGAAGCAACTTGAGTGAAGCCTGGATTGATGTTCGGATTAACCGTTAAAGTTGCATCACTAGATATTGTAGTATCACTGCTATCGGTGATTGCACAACTATAAAGTGAACCAGTATCAGCACTTGAAACATTTGTAAGTGTTAAAGACGCCGAAGTTTCTCCTAAAATAGGAGTACCATTTTTTCTCCATTGGTAATTCAAAGTTCCGGTTCCTGTAGCTGTTACAGAAAAAGTAACTGAACTTCCAGCACAAATAGGTTGTGAAGAAGGTTGAATGGTTATTGTTGGACCTGCTATTGCATGTATACTTGTCGATTTATCAGCGCTAGTATGAATACTACTTGGATGTAAACCTGAGTTATTACTAGTGTTTAATAGATGTTTCTCTTTAGAAAAAGAAGGTAATGTAACAAATAAACATAATGCTAACAATACCGTTTGAAACAATTGGTGATTTTTTATATTATTTTTCATAAATTAAATTTAAAAGAAGAAAATAGTATCTATTTAGCTTCTTTTCTTTAAGTTTTTGTAATCAATATCTATCAAAATATCCGTGTAAAATCTAAAATCAATTTACCTGTAATAAATAACACACAACTAGTTAAAGCCAGATATTTCCTAAGAAAACAAAGAGCTTTACGGTTGAGGCAAAATATTTATTAACATAAAATTGTTAACAAATGTATAAAAAAAACGTCATATTTCATTGAAACATGACGTTTTTAAAAATTTAAACTAATTTTTCTTACAAGATGTAATCCGTATTGATAAAATTAGACTCTTTACTATTTAATAATTCTTGTAAAATAGCATTATTATACTCATTGTCTTTTGACGCTACAAAGGTTCTAATTGAGAATGAACGCAAAGCATCATGGATACTTAAGGTTCCTACAGCAGAATCTTTACGACCTGTAAACGGGAACACATCGGGACCTCTTTGACACGAACTGTTCAAGTTTACTCTACACACTAAGTTAACCAAGGTATCAATTAGCGGTGCAATCGTTTTGATATCTTTTCCAAACAAACTCACTTGTTGTCCGTAATTCGATTCGGCCATATCATTCAACGGCTCTTGAATATCTTTAAACGAAATGATTGGCACCACAGGACCAAATTGCTCCTCGTGGTACACACGCATGTTTTTGTTCACTGGGTATAAAACCGCTGGAAAGATATAGTTGTCGCTATGCTCCCCTCCTTTTGCATTCAAAATTTGAGCGCCGTTGGCTTTCGCATCGTCAATCAATTCTTGAATATAGGCTGGTTTTTCTTTTTCTGGAAGAGGCGTCAACATCACTCCTTTTTCCCATGGATTTCCAAAAGCCAAAGCGTCTACTTTTGCAGCAAAACGCGTATTGAATTCTTGTGCAATTGATTCGTGAACATACAACACTTTCAAAGCGGTACAACGTTGCCCATTAAATGATAACGAACCTGTAATACATTCTTGGATTGCCAAATCCAAATCGGCGTCTGGTAAAATGATTGCAGGATTTTTTGCTTCCAATCCTAAGATTAAACGCAATCTGTTTTTATTGGGATGTTGGTCTTGCAAAGCAATAGCCGATTTACTGTTTCCAATCAAAGCCAAAACGCCAACCTTTCCTGATTTCATTATTGGCGAAGCCACTTCTCTACCTCTACCGTAAATAATATTAATAGCACCTTTTGGGAAACTACTTCTAAATGCTTCTAAAAGTGGAGACAACAATAATACACCGTGTTTCGCTGGTTTAAAAACGACCGGATTACCCATAATCAAAGCAGGAATCAACAGAGAGAAGGTTTCGTTCAAAGGATAATTATAAGGTCCAAGACACAAAACTACACCTAAAGGCCCTCTTCTAACCATAGCATGAATGCCTTGCACTTTACTGAAATGGGCACTTCGACTGTTCAATTCTTTCAAACTATCAATCGTATCGTAAATGTACTCTACCGTTCTGTCAAATTCTTTTTCAGAATCGCCAAGGGTTTTTCCAATTTCCCACATTAATAATTTAACCACTTCGGCTCGGGTGTCTTTCATTTTGGTAACAAAATCTTCCATGCATTGAATGCGATCTACGACCTTCATTGTGGGCCATAAACCTTGACCGTTATTGAAAGCTAAATCAGCTGATTCAACTGCTTCCATAGCCTCTTTTTCTCCCATTGCAGGAATAGTTCCTAACAAAGTGGGTGCATAATCAGCCGTAGAAGAAATAGTGGAGTAAACTGGTGTAGTTGCACCTGTCCACTTTTTTAATTCGCCATGAACTAAATAGGTATCTTGATTTAAAGGCGAAGTAATTTTAAATTCTTGAGGAATTGTACTCATAATAGGTTGTTGTGTTGTTGGTTAGTAATTTAGGGTTCAACGATATCGCCGTCCCATTCAATAATACCGCCTAATAAGTTATAGACATTATCAAAACCCAATTCGTTCATAATCGCACAGGCATTAGCACTTCTTGCCCCTGAACGACAATATACGTAGTAGTTTTTGGATTTATCTAATGTTTCTAAATCGGCTACAAAAGCTGCCCCTTGATGAAAATCATAATTAATAGCTCCAGCGATAAAGCCTTCATTGAACTCCATCTCAGTTCTCACATCGAGAATGACAGCATTTTCGTCTGACTCAAATTGAGCAATCCAATCTTCTTGTGTTAAATTCATATCGAATAATTTTAATTTTTGTAAAAATACGATGATTTTAGTAAACAACAGATGAGACAGTTACGAAATGAAAACTAATTTCACGAAAACGTTTTCCTGTTTTCATTATTGTTATTAAAAAGAGCTTAAAGTGGAATTATTTCTAAGAATAAATATCAATTTAAATAAATAACGGGTCCAAACTTCAAGTTTTGCGAACAAATATTGGGAATTAAAATTTTCAAGACTGTGACAAATGTTACATTTGTTATGATTCAAAATATTCATTTTTGTAATTAAAATTATGGAATATCATGGAAGACTTAAATTGTTGTGTCACTTCTTGCGATAAGCCTTTGGACCAAGCCTATTGGGATGCCCAATACAAGGCTAAGGCTACAGGTTGGGATTTAGGAATCGTTTCTCCTCCTATCCAAGAATTCGTTGACACCATTCAAGATAAAAATAGTGCTATTTTGATTCCAGGTGGCGGGAATTCGTATGAAGCAGAATACCTGTTGCAACAAGGGTTTACCAATATTTCCGTGATTGATATAGCACCTACTTTGATTGCTGTTTTGAAACAAAAATTTGTCAATCATCCTAATGTCAAAATCATTTTAGGTGACTTTTTTGAACACCAAGGACAATACGACTGGATCATTGAACAAACTTTTTTCTGTGCGCTTCCGCCAACGATGCGTCCCAAATACGTTTGGAAAATGCACCAATTATTAGCGCCTAAAGGAAAAATTGTCGGACTACTTTTCAATCGAGAATTTGAAGAAGGTCCTCCTTTTGGCGGCAACAAAGTAGAATACATCAATTTATTTTCAGGAGCTTTTACTATTCAAAAAATGGAGATCTGTCATAATTCTGTTGCTCCAAGAGCTAATTCGGAATTGTTCATTGAATTAGAAAAAAACACAGCTACCGAAGTTCATTTATACAATTTTGAAGGCATCACTTGTAGCGGTTGTAAAGCCACTGTTTCTGAAAAATTAGCCGAAATTGACTCTGTAATAAATGTCAATATGAACACTAATTTCACAGAGGTAATTATCGCTAGCGAAAAAGAAGTCGCTCTGCAAAAATTACAAGATACAGTTTCTTATGAAGAAAAATACAAAATCATAAAAGCCAATTAGTAGCTTATGAAAAATTTACTTTTAACCAACTGGCATCTAATGCGCTGGGTACGCCTGGCTTTTGCTATTTTCCTTTTCAGTCAAGCCTATATTTTGAGAGAATGGGGATTTGTAGCCTTTGGCGCTTTCTTCTTGATTCAAGTGGTATTTAATATGGGTTGCGGACCGAATGGTTGTGCTGTACCCTACTCTAAAAAATAAAAAACATGAGCTCTTTTAACGAAATTATACAATCAGACAAACCGGTTTTGGTGGACTTTTTTGCTACATGGTGTGGGCCTTGCCAAATGTTAGCGCCCATTTTAAAAGACGTAAAAACGAATCTAGGCGAACGCGTTTCCATTATCAAAATTGATGTAGATAAAAACCAAGCCGTGGCTGCACAATACCAAGTGCGTGGCGTGCCTACGATGATTTTGTTTCAAAACGGTAAACAACTATGGAGACAATCAGGAGTGATTTCAAAAGAGGAAATTATCAAAATCATTGTAGAGAAAAGCAACTAATGACTAAAAAAGTTATAATCATAACTGGTATCGGAATAGTAATTGGCGCCCTAGCTGGCTATGCCTATTATTTTTATGTGGGCTGTGCTTCTGGCACTTGTTCCATTACTTCAAAACCACTCAACTCCACACTTTACGGAGCGCTTATGGGTGGATTAGTTTTCAATATGTTTGTCAAGGATACTAAAAAGTAAATAGTTACGTAACAATAGAATCCCCACATGTGAGTGTATATTTTAGTGCAACATCCATATAAACAGATTTAATTCTTGTGAACGATTAAATGATATAGCTTAGATTATATAAATTTGATAAAAATTATTTGTTCTCATCTCAAAAAAGACTTGGAAACAAATAAAACAAGAACACTAAAAATAAAATATATGTGGAAAGAAGAAAACAACCAATTGCAGCGCAGCTTTGAATTCAACAATTTTGTAGAGGCTTTTGCTTTTATGACAAAGGTTGCCTTTGCAGCAGAAAAAATGGGGCATCATCCCAACTGGACTAATGTGTACAACAAGGTAAATATTCAGTTAAGTACCCATAATGCAAATAATACGATTACTGAAAAAGACATTCAGCTTGCAAAGGAAATAGATGCTATCTTCAATAAGGGATAACTATAAAAAAACTACACTTTCCCCTTCAACTCTACAGCATCAATATCGCTATGCGAAGCATCGTAGATTGATTTTCCTTCTTTAATCAAAAGCAATTGTGGCGATTGATGGTATACCTCAAAACGAGTCGCAATTTCATTTGAGATATCTCGATGATTGATTAAGTCTAAAAAATAAGGAGTTACACTGCCTTCCAAATCAAATTCATTCTCAAATTGTTTTAACGCCATGCGGCTAATACTACAACGCGTGCTGTGTTTAAAAATCACAACCGGTTGTTGATGAGACAATTCCATAATCTCGTTCAACTGACCTAAATCGGTCAATTCGATCCAATTGATTTTGGATGCATTGCTATTATTATTTTCTGAATCTCCAAAAATAGATTTGAATAAAGTCATTTTGTCGTTTTTTAAGTCATTTTGTCGGCTGTAATCCCTTGATATACGTCAAATTGACGTACATTTAGAAGTGGAATAACAATTGACGATTTTGATGCGAAGTTAGTTATTTAACCATAAATAATAATTTAAAAAAAAGACAAAAATGAACATCAATAAATTTACCACCAAATCGCAAGAGGCCATTCAACTTTCGCAACAAATTGCGCAAGGATTGGGGCAACAACAAATCGAAAACGAACACCTTTTCAAAGCCCTTTTAGAAGTTGATGAAAATGTGACTCCGTTTTTGTTAAAAAAATTAAACGTGAATGTGGCACTTTTCAAACAAATATTGGAAAGTACCATTCAAAGTTTTCCAAAAGTGTCGGGTGGAGATATTATGTTATCAAGAACAGCTAACTCCACTTTGAACGAAGCTGAAATTTTAGCCGGAAAAATGAACGACGAATTTGTTTCGGTAGAACATTTGGTACTCGCTATTTTTGGTTCCAAAAGTAAAATTGCCCAAATTCTAAAAGACCAAGGCGTAACCGAAAAAGGACTAAAAGCCGCTATTGAGGAAATGAGAAAGGGCGAAAGAGTGACCTCTTCCTCTGCCGAAGAAACTTACAATGCCTTAAATAAATACGCCAAAAACCTGAACGATTTAGCTCGAAGTGGTAAGCTCGATCCTGTTATTGGTCGTGATGAAGAAATTCGTCGCGTGCTGCAAATATTAACCCGTAGAACCAAAAACAACCCGATGTTGGTGGGCGAACCAGGCGTGGGTAAAACCGCCATTGCCGAAGGTTTAGCGCACCGAATTGTGGATGGCGATGTACCAGATAATTTGAAGGACAAAATCGTCTTCTCTCTCGATATGGGCGCCTTGATTGCGGGTGCTAAATACAAAGGCGAATTTGAAGAACGTTTGAAATCAGTAGTGAAAGAAGTCACTGCTGCCGAAGGGGATATTGTCCTTTTCATTGACGAAATTCACACTTTAGTGGGAGCTGGCGGTGGCGAAGGCGCTATGGATGCGGCAAATATTTTGAAACCCGCTTTGGCACGTGGCGAATTGCGCGCGATTGGGGCAACGACTTTGGACGAATACCAAAAATATTTTGAAAAAGACAAAGCGTTAGAAAGACGTTTCCAAAAAGTAATTGTAGAAGAACCGGATACCGAAAGTGCGATTTCGATCTTACGTGGAATCAAAGAAAAATACGAAACGCACCACAAAGTGCAAATCAAAGATGAGTCAATCATTGCAGCGGTCGAATTATCGCAACGCTATATTACCAACCGTTTTTTGCCAGACAAAGCGATTGATTTAATGGACGAAGCGGCTTCTAAATTGCGTATGGAAATAAATTCAAAACCGGAAGAATTAGATGTTTTGGATCGTAAAATCATGCAATTAGAAATCGAAATTGAAGCTATCAAACGCGAAAAAGACGAAAGTAAGCTGAAAGTTTTGGGCATGGATTTGGCCAATTTAAAAGAAGACCGCAACGAGATTTATGCCAAATGGAAATCGGAAAAAGATGTGGTGGACAACATTCAAGCGGTAAAAACCGAAATTGAAGATTTCAAATACGAAGCCGAACGTGCCGAACGTGATGGCGACTACGGAAAAGTAGCAGAAATTCGTTACGGAAAAATCAAAGAGGCCCAAGAACGCTTGGATATTTTGGTCAAACAATTACAAGAAAATCAATCGGGAACTTCCTTAATAAAAGAAGTCGTTACCCGCGAAGATATAGCCGAAGTCGTGGCCAAATGGACTGGAATTCCGGTGATGAAAATGCTGCAAGGCGAAAGAGAAAAACTTTTGCATTTGGAAGCCGAATTACACAAACGTGTGGTGGGTCAAGAAGAAGCCATTGAAGCCGTAAGTGATGCGGTGCGAAGAAGTCGCGCTGGTTTACAAGACATGAAAAAACCTGTGGGTACTTTCCTTTTCTTGGGAACAACGGGAGTGGGAAAAACCGAATTGGCAAAAGCACTTGCGGAATATTTATTTGACGATGAAAATGCCATGACCCGAATTGACATGAGCGAATACCAAGAACGCCACTCGGTAAGTCGTTTGGTAGGAGCGCCTCCAGGATATGTGGGCTATGACGAAGGCGGACAATTAACCGAAGCTGTTCGAAGAAAACCCTACTCTGTGATCTTGTTGGACGAAATTGAAAAAGCACATCCGGATACGTTTAACATCTTGTTGCAAGTGTTGGACGAAGGTCGTTTGACCGATAACAAAGGACGTCTCGCCGATTTTAAAAACACGATTATCATCATGACGTCGAATATGGGTAGCCAAATCATTCAAGACACTTTTGACAACTTGAAAGGAAGTGTCGAAGCAGCTACAGAATCTGCTAAAGTGGAAGTCTTGGGTTTATTGAAACAAACAGTGCGACCTGAATTCATCAATCGTATTGACGAAATTGTAATGTTTACGCCTTTGACTCCTGCTAATATTGCACAAATCGTAGGCTTACAATTGAAATCGGTAACCAAAATGTTAGCGCAACAAGGTATTACCATGGATGCGACTCCAGAAGCGATTGACTATTTGTCTCAAAAAGGCTATGATCCACAATTCGGAGCTAGACCCGTGAAGCGTGTGATTCAAAGAGAAGTATTGAACCAATTGTCTAAAGAAATTTTGGCAGGAGCCATCAAAACTGAAAGTATTATTCTTTTGGATGCTTTTGATGGTCAATTGGTCTTTAGAAATCAAGCCGAATTGGTTTCTTAATTTAACAAAAAAGCGAAAAAAATTAATTTTTTTTCGCTTTTTTATATTGGCTTAATGGAATAACCTTTATATATTTGTCAACACACAAAAAGATTATGATTACGAATACAAACAATACTTGGTGGTGGAACAATTTACGTCAGTCGTCGTGAACAAAGCTCCTATAGTATAACTATCAATATAAAAGGCTTGTCATGACGACAAGCCTTTTTTCATATCTTTTTTATGCTTTTGATAACAATATAAAAATGAATAGTTTGAAATCATTTATTTTAAATACCCATTACAAACAAATCCTAGCCGACACGATTACGCCGGTAAGTGTTTATTTGAAAATTCGCGATAAATTCCCGAATAGCTTACTATTAGAAAGTAGTGACTACCACGGAAACGATAATAGTTTTTCGTACATCTGTTGCAATCCGATTGCTTCCATTAAAATAGAAAACGAAACTATTTTTAAAATCTATCCTGACGGAAGCACTGAAAAAATCGCTATCGATGCTACAACGGATATTCCTGAGGTAATTCAGGAATTCTCAGGACAATTTGAATCGGAAAAGAATGATTTCAAATTCATTAATAATGGCTTATTTGGTTACATTTCGTATGATGCCGTTCGCTATTTTGAAAAAGTAAGTATTGCCAAAAAAGAAAATAGCAATACCATTCCTGATGTGTTTTATGCAGTTTACCAAAACATCATTGCCATCAATCATTTCAAAAATGAAGCCTATATTTTCTGCCATAGTTTGGATGGGAAAAATAACATTTCAGAAATCGAACAATTATTGCAATCCAGAAATATAGCTTCCTATTCTTTCACCAAAGACGGTGAAGGTTTTTCTAATTTAACCGACGTAGAGTTCAAGCACAATGTGTCTTTAGCCAAAAAACATTGCTACCGTGGCGATGTGTTCCAATTGGTTTTATCACGACGTTTCACCCAAGGATTTAAAGGAGATGAATTCAATGTGTATCGTGCGTTGCGCAGCATTAACCCATCGCCTTATCTATTCTTCTTTGATTATGGTGATTTCAAAATATTCGGTTCTTCACCTGAAGCCCAAATTATTGTAAAAGACCGTAAAGCTGAGATTCACCCCATTGCAGGAACCTTCAAAAGAACAGGCGATGATGAAAAAGATGCGGTATTGGCCAAACAATTATCTGAAGATAAAAAAGAAAACAGCGAACACGTGATGTTGGTGGATTTGGCTCGAAATGATTTAAGCCGCAACGGTCACGATGTGCAAGTTGAAAAATATAGAGAAGTACAATTCTTTTCGCATGTAATTCATTTGGTATCCAAAGTAACGGGACATTTGCACGACAAAGCCTCTACGATGCAAGTAGTAGCCGATACTTTTCCAGCAGGAACCTTAAGTGGTGCACCCAAACACCGCGCCATGCAATTGATTGAAGACTATGAAAAAACCAATCGAAACTTTTATGGAGGTGCCATCGGATTTATGGATTTCAAAGGCAATTTCAATCATGCGATTATGATTCGTACTTTCTTAAGTAAAAACCACCAATTGCATTGTCAAGCGGGTGCTGGAATCGTAGCCGACTCCGATGAAGAAAGCGAAATGCAAGAAGTGTACAACAAATTACGAGCTTTGAATACGGCTTTGGATTTGGCAGAAACAATTTAAAATGAACACAATGAAAAAGATATTAGTCATAGACAATTACGATAGCTTCACCTACAATCTAGTTCACTATTTAGAAGACTTAGATTGCGAGGTAACAGTGTATAGAAATGATGAATTTGAAATGGAAGAAATTGCTCGTTTTGACAAAATTTTATTGTCGCCTGGACCTGGAATTCCGGATGAAGCGGGATTATTGAAACAAGTCATTCAGCAGTTCGGACCGACCAAAAGTATTTTTGGCGTATGCCTAGGACAACAAGCGATTGGTGAAGTCTATGGCGGAACACTTTCCAATTTAGACAAAGTCTATCATGGTGTAGCGACAAATGTTACTAAAGCGGTGAACGACGAATTGCTTTTTGAAGGATTGGATAACGAATTTGAAGTAGGACGTTACCATTCTTGGGTAGTCGATACCAACTTACCCGATTGTTTGGAAGCTACTTCATTTGACGCCAACGGACAAGTGATGTCGCTTCGCCATAAAACCTATGATGTTAGAGGTGTGCAATTTCACCCAGAAAGTGTCTTGACTCCTAACGGAAAGAAAATGTTAGAAAATTGGGTGAAAGCTTAAAATAAGAAAATGAAAAACATACTCAACAGACTAATCAATCACGAAATGCTTTCGAAAGAAGAAGCAAAAAACGTCTTGGTAAACATCTCCAACGGAGCCTACAACCCAAGCCAAATTGCTTCTTTCTTGACGGTGTACATGATGCGTAGCATTAGCATTGAAGAATTAGCGGGTTTCCGCGAAGCCTTATTGGATTTGTGCATCCGTGTGGATTTATCAGGCTATAACACCATCGATTTATGTGGAACAGGTGGCGATGGAAAAGACACGTTTAACATTTCGACCTTAGCCTCTTTTGTAGCTGCTGGAGCCGGAATCAAAGTCGCTAAACACGGAAATTATGGCGTTTCGTCTATTTCGGGATCGAGTAATGTGATGGAGAAAATGGGAATCAAATTCAGTAATGATGCTGGTTTCTTGGAAAAATGTATGGATAAAGCAGGCATCTGTATTTTGCACGCACCGCTCTTCCACCCCGCTATGAAAAATGTGGGACCAATTCGAAAAGAATTGGGTGTAAAAACCTTTTTCAACATGTTGGGACCTATGGTGAATCCCGCTTTTCCTCAGAATCAGTTGGTAGGTGTTTTTAATTTAGAATTGGCTCGAATGTATGCCTATTTGTACCAAAACACCGATAGAAATTTCACCATTTTACATTCGCTTGACGGCTATGACGAAGTATCCTTAACTTGTCCAACCAAATGCATAACGAATACCAAAGAACTAATGCTGAATCCGGATGATTTTGGGGTGCGTTTATTGTCTCAAACCGAAATTGAAGGAGGTAAAACCATTGAAGCATCAGCCCAATTGTTTACGGATATTATTTCAGGAAAAGGAACTGAAGCACAAAACAATGTGGTCTGCGCCAATGCAGCAATGGCGATTGCTACGGTAACCCAATGCAGTCCGTTAGAAGGGTTTGAATTAGCCAAAGAGAGTTTGTTCTCTGGAAAAGGATTACAAGCCTTAAAAACGTTACAAGAATTAAGTAGATAAGGATTAAATGATTAAAAGATTTAAAAATTGAAAGATTATGACAAAATCATTTGAGGAATTTCAAGTTTATCAAAAAGGTGTAGAATTAACCAAATTGATTTTTAATTTATTAGAAAATAAATATTTTGAAAAAGAATACAGTTTTAAAGATCAAATTAAAAGAGCTGCTATATCAATAACAAATAATATTGCTGAAGGATCCGAATATAATAACAATAAACAATTTATAAGGTTCTTAAAAATTGCTAAAGGAAGTTGCGCCGAAGTCAGAAGTATGCTAGTTCTTTGCAAAGAATTGGGTTTTTCAGATGAAATAGAAATTAAAGAAAGTTATCATCTAACTATCGAAATTTCTCAAAATTTATCCAATTTCATAAAATATTTAAGTGAGAAAATAAAATAGTCATTTTTAAATTTTTCAATCTTTAAATTATAAAAATGAACATACTCGACAACATCATATTGGACAAACGAAGAGAAGTAATGCTCAAAAAATCGATTATTCCAGTCTCCCAATTGGAAGCATCGGTATTTTTTGAAAAACAAACTATTTCGTTGAGCCATAATTTAAGAAACAGTAATTCTGGAATTATTGCCGAACACAAACGACGTTCCCCTTCAAAAGCCGAGATTAATTACGGCTTTACGGTAGAAGAAGTAGTCAAAGGTTATGAAACTGCCGGTGCTTGTGGTATTTCGGTTTTAACAGATGGCAAATATTTTGGTGGTTCTTTGGACGATTTGTTGTTAGCTAGAGCCACAGTAAACATTCCGCTTTTGCGAAAAGAATTCATTGTAGATGAATATCAAATCTTGGAAGCCAAAGCCCATGGAGCCGATTTAATTCTGTTAATCGCTGCGGTGTTGAGCCGAGAAGAAATCAAAAGCTTATCTGAATTTGCACATGGATTAGGATTGGAAGTCCTTTTGGAAGTGCACAATCAAGAAGAATTAAAGAAATCGATTATGCCAAGTTTGGACATGATTGGAGTCAACAACAGAAATCTAAAAACCTTTGAAGTGAGTTTGGATTTCAGTAAAGAATTGGCAGCCCAAATTCCGAACGACTTTGTAAAGGTGTCCGAAAGTGGAATCTCTTCTATTGAAGCGATAACCGAATTAAAACCGTATGGCTATCAAGGGTTTTTAATTGGTGAAAACTTTATGAAAACGGATAATGCAGGTCTAGCTGCTAAAGAATTTATAGCTCAATTAAAGTAAGTATGAAACTCAAGATCTGCGGCATGAAATATTCCGACAATATTCTCGAAGTAGGATCACTCCTACCGGATTATATGGGCTTTATATTTTGGGATAAGTCGGCACGGTATTTTGATGAAACCCTACCTACTTTGCCCCAAAGCATTAAAAAAACTGGAGTTTTTGTCAATGCTAATAAAGAAGAAATTGAAACACAGGTATTGAAACACGATTTGCAAGCGGTTCAATTGCATGGTCATGAATCAGTAGCTTTTTGCCATGAGTTAAAAAATACTTTGGCTAATACGACTGAAATTATCAAGGTGTTTTCGGTGGATGACATATTTGATTTTAACCAACTAGAGCCTTTCGAAACAGTTTGTGATTATTTCCTTTTTGACACCAAAGGAAAACTACCGGGTGGCAACGGAACAACTTTCGATTGGAAAGTACTGGAACAATATCCATCGCAAAAACCATTTTTTTTGAGTGGTGGCATTGGATTGGATGAAATCGATTTGGTCAATCAAATACTAAAAACCGATTTACCCATTATTGCTATTGATGTAAATAGTAAATTTGAAATCGAAGCCGGATTAAAAAACAAAGAAAAATTAGATCGTTTTAAACAAAAAATAAACTTTTAATAAGTACAACATGAGTTACAACGTCAATGAAAAAGGGTATTACGGAGAATTTGGAGGAGCATACATCCCAGAGATGTTATATCCCAATGTAGAAGAATTGCGTCAAAATTATTTAAAAATAACCGCTGAACCGGAGTTTCAAGCTGAGTTTGACGATTTGTTAAAAGAATATGTGGGACGCCCTACTCCACTTTATTTTGCAAAACGTTTATCTGAAAAATACAATACTAAAGTCTACCTCAAAAGAGAAGATTTATGCCATACAGGAGCGCATAAAGTAAACAATACCATTGGGCAAATTTTATTAGCTAAACGTTTGGGGAAAAAGCGAATTATTGCCGAAACGGGAGCTGGTCAACACGGTGTAGCTACCGCAACTGTTTGTGCTTTAATGGGATTGGAATGTATTGTGTACATGGGGGAAATTGATATCAAACGCCAAGCACCTAATGTAGCTCGTATGAAGATGTTAGGAGCCGAAGTACGACCGGCCATGTCGGGTTCACGTACCTTAAAAGATGCTACAAACGAAGCGATTCGCGATTGGATTAACAATCCGGTTGATACCTATTACATTATTGGCTCTGTAGTGGGACCACATCCTTATCCGGATATGGTAGCGCGATTCCAATCGGTAATTTCGAAAGAAATCAAAAGCCAATTATTGGAAAAAGAAGGAAAAGAAAATCCAGATTATGTGATTGCTTGTGTCGGTGGAGGTAGTAATGCTGCAGGAGCCTATTATCACTTTTTGGATGAAAAAGACGTTACTATCATTGCTGTAGAAGCAGCAGGTTTAGGTGTACATTCCGGTGAAAGTGCCGCTACATCCGCTTTAGGAAAAGTAGGTGTTATTCATGGGAGTAAAACCTTATTGATGCAAACTCCAGACGGTCAAATAACAGAACCCTACTCTATTTCAGCAGGACTGGATTATCCAGGAGTAGGACCAATGCACGCCAATTTATATGCAACCGGTAGAGCACAATTTATCTCAATTACCGATGAACAAGCGATGCATTGGGGATTAGAATTATCTAAATTAGAAGGTATCATTCCGGCAATCGAAACGGCGCATGCCTTTGCGGTTTTGGACGAAATGAAATTCAAACCAAATGATGTGGTCGTAATTAATTTATCGGGACGTGGCGACAAAGATTTGAATACTTATATTGATTATTTTAAATTATAACAATGAACAGAATCAATCAAAAATTACAAGAAAATAAAAAAATACTATCCATCTATTTTTCTGCGGGTTATCCAAGCCTGAACGATACCGTACAAATCATTCAAGATCTGGAAAAAAGTGGAGTTGATATGATCGAAATTGGGTTGCCTTTTAGCGATCCATTGGCAGATGGACCAACGATCCAAGCGAGTTCTACCCAGGCTTTGCATAATGGAATGACGACTCAAATGTTGTTTGACCAATTGAAAGACATTCGTAAAACGGTTTCCATCCCATTAGTGATTATGGGATATTTTAACCCAATGTTGCAATACGGAATAGAAGATTTCTGTAAAAAATGTGCTGAGATTGGAATTGACGGTTTAATCATCCCAGACCTACCTGTGGATGTCTATGCAGACCAATACAAAGCCACTTTCGAAAAATACGGCTTAATCAATGTATTTTTAATTACACCACAAACATCTGACGAGCGCATCCGTTTTATTGATAGTGTATCGAACGGATTTATTTATATGGTAAGTTCAGCAAGTGTGACAGGTTCGCAAACAGGTTTTGGAAGCACACAAGAAAACTATTTCAAACGCATTGCTTCAATGGAATTGAAAAACCCACAAATCATAGGTTTTGGAATCAACAATGCCGAAACCTTTAATCAAGCAACTGAATTTGCCAAAGGTGCCATTATTGGAAGTGCATTCATTAATCATCTTACACAAAATGGGACAGGAAAAATCGAAGAATTTGTAAAAGCGATTCGGTAACTGCTAAGGGCTATCTCGTAAAAACCAGATTGTTTCCCTTAGATAAATTAGCGTCAAACTGATAGCCTTCGTAGTTGAAGCCTTTTAGGTCTTCGATAGTTTCAGCGTTGGTATCTATTATGTACCGTACCATCATGCCTCTCGCCTTTTTCGCAAAGAAACTAATCATCTTTAATTTGCCGTCTTTGTAATCTTTAAAGTCGGGGGTAATAACAGGTACTTTTAGTGCTTTGGTATCAACAACTGAAAAATATTCATTGCTTGCCAAGTTGACAAACAACTCTCCTTTTTTGAGTTCTTTATTTAAACTAGCCGTAACCGTTTTTTTCCAGAAATTATACAAATTCTTGCATTCGCCAATAGGCAATTTGGTACCCATTTCCAATCGGTAGGCTTGTATCAAATCCAAAGGTTTCAAAACGCCATACAAACCAGATAAAATGCGCAAACGTTCTTGTAATTGGTCTAACTTTTCTATCGGAATAGAATAGGCATCCAAACCGTTATACACCTCTCCGTCGAAAGTATAGACTGCAGGACGTGAATTAGTAGGATTGAAAGGCGTTTTCCAGGCTTTATTGCGTTGCCAATTCAAGTCGGCCAATTTATCCGAAATCGACATCAAATCTGATAATTCGGCTGGCGATTTTTGTTTCAAAACGGCATGCACTTTTTTCGATTCTTTTAATAAATCGGATTGGGTGAATTGCGTTGTAGGCAATTCTTTTTCGAAGTTTAACGACTTGGCGGGAGAAATTACGATTTTCATGTCAAATGAGTTTTACAAGGCTAATTCAATTAGACTCAAAAGTACAAATTGAATTCCCGAAAATCAAACTTTGTTTTCGTGAGAGGTAAAACTTTTATTATTTTTGAAATAAATTGAATGACAATGGCAGCAACAAAATCTAACGATACCGAAGGCGTAAACAAATACATAGCCAACTTGCCCCTAGAGCAACAAATCGCTTTGGAGCGTGTGCGTCAAATCATTCAAAATACCGTTCCTGAAGCTGTAGAATTCATCAGTTATAAAATGCCCGCCTACCATTGTCACGGAATGATTGGTGGCTTTGCCGCTTTTAAAAACCACTGCAGTTTCTTTCCCTGGAATGCGAAAACTATTGAAGACTTTGCATCCGAACTCAAGGACTTCAAAACCTCAGCGGGTACTATTCAATTCACACCCGAAAAACCAATTCCCGAAGAACTACTTCAAAAAATACTGCGCTATCGTGTAGCGGATAATTTAGAGAAGAATAAGAAATAATGAATTGATTTTCAAAACAACAAATTTATTTTTTTTAAAAAAATTGATTGATAAATTAAAATTATCGATTGATGTATTAAAATAATTAGTACATTTGAAACGCCCTGTAACTACCATTTGACCCCAAATCGAATATCCTTGTTCATATGCTGGTATAAGAGCTTGTGCGATTGATGGCATACATAATCAAAACTGGTATCAAATGGCGGTATGTATCACTGAAGGTTTTGGTTGTGTTGCAGAATGGTATTTAGTTTGTACAATCGATAATTGTTAACCAATTTTAAATTATGAAAGATTATATAAACGCATTTAAAAATATTTTTAATTATAAAGATGAATCAACTTTAAAAGAATTTTGGAATTTTTTTATTATTAATCTTATAGTCAACGTCATTATTAGATTTTTAGTTAAAAGATTTTCTTTGCCTGAATATTTACACAATATATATTCTGTTATCATACTTTTTACATTAATTTCAATAGGATATAGAAGGTTAAAGAATGCTGGATATTCTGGTTGGTTATTTTTAATACCAATTTTAAATCTAATTCTTGCTTTGTTTCCTCAAAAAGAAACTAAAGAATCTTAATCGGAAATCCTGTAGTTTGACTTTTAACTACAGAATTTTATTTAATTAAAAAAAATGATTAATAAATTAAAATTATCGATTGATGTATTAAAATAATTACTACATTTACCACGCCCTGTAACTACCATTTGACCCCAAATCGAATCTCCCTTACAGCAAATAATACAATCTAAACGAAAATCACCTTGGCCTACCCGTCTTTGGAATGATACTATTCGTGTTGCTTTTATTATGGCGATTTATAAATGATTTTGGATTTTATCTTTCTGATATAGATTTATAATACATAAAATTAATTCAGAAAAGTTCAATTTTATAAAAGTTGGTTAAATAAATTCAGAAGTTAACACAAAAAATGATTAAAAACATAATTATAAAAATTGTGTAACATAAATAAAGTGACTCTAACGAAAAAAAAAAAATCCATCAGGGCGGTACAAATTAACTTAAATCCCAAATCGTATCTAAAGTTATCGTCCTTACGGAAGTCCGTATCAATAATAAAAAGGTATCCTATTTAATTTATGAAGAAAATAATATTCACTGTATTTATATTCGTTAGTTTAACAATATCATGTACACAAGTTGATGAAGAAGTTACACCCGAAATTTCAAACAACTACCTAAAAGAAATAAAATTTAATACAAATTCAAGCATGTTTGATTATGTTACTAAAACAAAATCAACTGTAGATTTTGAAAATGATTCAAATCTTATATTATATGTTTTCTTGAATACTGATTTTGATAAACAAAACTTTAATGTTAGTATACAACGCCATAATCTAAATAATGAAAGAGATATTTTGTATTCACTTGATTATAAAAATAAAGATGATTTTACGAACTGTTATATTTTATATGATACAAAAATGAATGAATTTACAACATACTACATCAAAATTTTCAAGGATGAATATATCGAAGTGTTCAACAAAGACAGAGCTTTTATATATTCATCACTAAATGTAAATGGATATGTGAAATTAACAACAGAAAAAAAATCTAACTTTAGTTTGTATTCCAGAAGCTGTTTTCAATATTGCATGGATTATGTTGAAGATCAAATTACAGATGATTTAGTAGGATGGGCAGCTTGGAATTTGAGTCCAGCTACTCAAATCGCAGCCGCAATTGGATGCGATAGAGCTTGTAAACCTAGACTAGGATTTTAATAATAATAAATATGAAAAAAGGATTTAAATTTTTATTGATTGGTACCGTTTCAATTATTTTAGTATCTATGTTAAAACTAATGGGTATAGAAAAAAATATTGTTATTATTTTATATCTATTCAGTTTTATACTTGAAATAGTAGGGGTATTATATATTATAGACTATTATAATAAATCATAATTTAATTTAAAAATTAAATAAATCATTTGAAACACCCTGTAACTACCATTTGACCCCAAATCGAATCTCCCTTACAGACAAATAAAAATTTTCAATCGCATTTTACTGTGTACAATTTCCTTTTTGGGTATGTTGTACGCAATAGAATAGCGTAAATCATGATATTATGCGTCACCCTATGAACGATGCGCCCAAAAACAAAATTAAAAAATGAAATTATTTGTTTGCAATAGAAGTAAAGACGAAATCATAGCTAAACAAGCTATAGACGAATTATTATCTAAATCCGAAAATTTTATTGCAATTCAACAGGAAATTAAACAATCGGAAACTTGGAAAAAGAAAGTTAAACAGAAAATGCAAGAAAGCGACTTTGTTGTTTTCTTTCTTGGTGCTGACACTTTTGAAAGTGAACAAATAATCTGGGAATATGCAAAAGCAAAAGACTTAAACAAACAAATTATTGGTTACAAATTAAGAAGTGCTTCTGAACAAACAATTTTATTTTGTCAAGGTTTTCAGGTGTTTGAAAATCCTGAACATTGTATAAAGTTTCTAACAAAGACATATGATGATGATAGGAAACTAAAATTAGACCAATACAAAATAATGGTTAGTTCTACCGAAAAGGTCACTGAAAACAGAATGAAAGTGAATAATTTATTTTTTACAATCACTTCTTCAATCCTTTCAGTTGGTTTTGTTCTTGGCAAAACTTTTGGGTTTTCAATTAAAGCAATGCTTGGAATGCTCACTTTAACCTTTTTATCTTTAATTGTATCTTACTTTTGGGAAAAGTTAATTTTATCTTACGCTTTGCTTAACAAAGGAAAATTTAAGGTGATTGACAAAATAGAAAAACAATTACGAACTAATATGTTTGAAGATGAGTGGAAAATCTTGACAGAAGAAATTAAATACGAACCTAATTCAAAAACTGAAACAAAAATTATAGAATATTTTAGAAGATTCATTTACATAATTGGATTTATTGAACTTATGTATACCGGATTTCTATTCTATCAAACTTTACCAAAATGTAACTGTTAAAATTAAATGATATGGCAAATAAAAGAGTATTCGTGGCTTTCGCAATAGAAGACCAAACAACAAAAATCCTTTTTACAGGACAAGCAAAAAACAAAAATGTTCCTTACGACTTTGTAGATATGTCTGTTAAAGAACCTTGGGATACACAATGGAAAACAAATTGTAGAACTAAAATTAAAGGTTGTGACGGATTTATTACACTAATTTCCAAAAACACAAAAAATGCAACTGGACAACTTTGGGAAATTAATTGTGCAAAAGAAGAAAAAATTCCAATTTTAGGTATTTATATTGACGGTGCAGGATATTCAGACAAACCTGATGAAATGTATGGTATTATATGTAAAGAATGGACTTGGGACAATGTAAAAGATTTTATTTATTCTCTATAACAAGAAGGGCGAACGCATAACAGCAGTTATGCAAAATGGTGGGTTTAGTGCTAAATTGAACATTTGGAATTCTAATAAACATTTGTGCTAAAACGAACATTTGTACTTTTAAATCCGCTTCTTCGCAAAGCCCCAAACCGTTAGGTGGAATAACAAAAAATCATAACGATGTTAAAAATTAAAATAAAGACAATATTATTATTCTTTTCGATTATTTCGATTGTAGCACTAATAATCTACAAGGGGGAATTATTTAAAACAATTGATCCAACCATTTTAACTTTAGTTTCTGGTTCAATAGGTTTTATTATTTCTAAAATCATCGAAGATGTAAAAGAAAATAAACAAAGAATTTATGAACAGAAAAGAAAATATTATAAAGAATTAATTAGACCGTTTAGAGATGTATTAAAAAGTTTAAAATTAAAAAATGGTCATGCTGAATTGAATAATAAGCAAATTAATGATGCTATGGACAATGCATTTGACAACATTCTTTATGCTTCTGATAATGTTATCGAAAAATATGGAAGATTTAGAAATAACAGTACAAATGAAGCTGAAACTGGAATACACAATCAATATAAAACTCTGAAATTATTTTCTGGATTATTAATAGCCATGCGCAAAGATTTAGGTAATAAATATACTTCCCTAGATGAAGTGCATATTTTGAGAATGTTTATTAATATGAGTGAAGCGGATGAACAAGTATATAGAAATGAATTTAAAAAAATCAATTAGTTTCAGCACCAAACACTTGCCAACTCTTATGGCTAGTTTTTCGAAAAATTGTGCGTTTACTTTTCATAATATCGCTCGATAGTCATATCCCTTCCCTCTAAAATGCAATTCGACTAAGTCAGTCCTCTCAAAAATTAAAAAACAAATAAGCCCCAATCGGGGCTTTTTCTATTCTTCTTCCGCAGTATGCGATTTAGAGTAATTTCTCCAACGTTCCAAACAATCGGTAAAGTCGGCTGGCAATTCGGTGTCAAAACGCATCATTTCGCCCGTATTCGGGTGAATAAAGCCCAAGGTCTTTGCGTGTAAAGCTTGTCTTGGCAACGCTTTGAAACAGTTGTCTATAAATTGTTTGTATTTGGTAAACGTAGTCCCTTTCAGAATCAAATGACCGCCGTAGCGCTCGTCATTAAATAAGGGATGTCCAATGTGTTTCATGTGGGCACGAATCTGGTGTGTTCTTCCCGTTTCTAGTTGGCATGAAATCAAGGTCACATACCCAAAACGCTCCAATACTTTGTAATGTGTAATCGCAGGTTTACCAATTTCGGGATCATCAAAAACCGCCATTTGCATGCGGTCTTTCAGGTGTCGCGCTAAATTGCCTTCAATCGTTCCAGCATCGTTGGCTACATTTCCCCAAACCAAAGCCATGTATTCTCTTTCGGTCGTTTTAGCTTCAAATTGTTTGGCCAAATGCGTCATAGCCGCTTCGGTTTTAGCAATCACTAACAAGCCCGAAGTATCTTTATCAATACGATGCACCAAGCCCGGACGCTCACTGCTGTTCATTGGTAAATTCTCAAAATGAAATGCCAAGGCATTCACTAAAGTCCCGGTATAATTCCCGTGTCCAGGATGCACGACTAAACCCGGCTCTTTGTTAACCAGTAACAACGCCTCGTCTTCGTATACAATATTCAAGGGGATATTCTCTGGCAAAACATGATTTTCAAAAGGTGGATGCGATAACATCACCTTAATCACATCAAAGGGTTTAACCTTATAATTGGATTTTACAATTTCGTCATTGACAAAAATGTTACCGTCGTTAGCGGCATTTTGGATTTTATTTCGGGTCGCATTAGGAATCAATCCCATCAAGTATTTATCAATACGTAAAAACGCTTGCCCTTTGGGAACTTCAAATTTAAAATGCTCAAATAATTCGTCTTCTAAGTCGAAGGATTCGCTATTATTGCTCATCTACTGGGGTATCTTCTGTAGTTGTTGCGGTACTGTCCACCTGAACTTCCTCTTCATAACTCATTTTTCCATCTCCTAAAACCAAATCAATTTTAGACGATTTCATTACGCGTTCTCCTGGCTTTAAATTACGCCCTTTGTAACGCATCGCTAAGACCATATCTTTTCCTAAACTAGGCTCATACGTAATCGTTCCTTCTTCTAATCCAATAGCTTTCAATGTAGGCACCGCCTCACGGTAGGTCTTATCAATCAAATCAGGCAACTTCACTGAAGAATAACCTGAAGCGTTAATTTTAATATACACTTTTCGACCCACTTTCACTTTTGTTCCTGGTAATGGATCTTGCTCCACTACAGTAAATGCAGGATAATCACCTCTAAAATCAACACTATCCAAGAGCACATAATCCAAATCCAACTCGTCCAGCTTGTCTTCCACTTGTTCTTCGGTTAACTTACTCAAATTCGGCACTGCAATTTCATGACCGTGATCGGTTGTAAAAGTCAACCAATGCATAAACAAATAACCCAAAACAGCAATAATAGCTAGTGCAGCTAAAAATTGACCGAAAAACACTCGACTTGTTAGATACTTACGTAAACTCATAAATTTATTTTTAGTAGCCACAAAGATAAACCTATTTCGTTTCAAAAAAAATGATAATTTTGTTTACCAGTTGGTCAGGAGCTTTTTCCCGCTATCCGCTCTATCTTTTTTTGGCCAAAAGCCTAAAAAAGGATGTCGCTTCTATCGGGGCTAGGAAAAACGTTACACAGCTATTGCAATAAAATAAAGACTTAAACCATTTTAAATGAAAAACATTGCCATCATCATGGGCGGCTATTCTAGCGAATACAAAATATCCCTAATTAGCGGAAACGTCGTATACCAATTCTTAGACAAAACTAAATTCAACGGATTTAGAATTCATATTTTCAAAGAAAAATGGGTCTATGTTGATGCTAATGATACCGAATTCCCTATTGATAGAAATGATTTTTCAGTTACTGTTGATGAAAAAAAAATAATTTTTGATTGTGTTTTCAATGCCATACACGGTACTCCAGGTGAAGACGGATTGATGCAAGCCTATTTCGAATTACTAGGTATTCCCCAAACCGCTTGCGATTACTATCAAGCTGCCTTGACTTTCAATAAACGTGATTTACTGTCCGTTTTAAAACCATACGGTATCAAAACCGCTACTTCATATTACCTAAACAAAGGTGATGTAATCGATACTAACGCTATTGTGGCCAAAGTAGGTTTGCCTTGTTTTGTAAAACCCAATAAAGCCGGTTCTAGTTTTGGAATCTCTAAAGTAAAAACCGCTACCGAATTGCCAATTGCCATTGAAGTGGCTTACAAAGAAGACAACGAAATCATTATTGAGAGTTTCTTGGATGGAACCGAAGTTTCTGTTGGCGTGATCAATTACAAAGGCGAAATTACCGTGTTACCTATTACCGAAATTGTTTCTGAAAATGATTTCTTTGATTATGAAGCCAAATATCTTGGAAAATCGCAAGAAATTACTCCAGCTCGCATTTCAGACGAGATGACGCAAAAAGTAGGCGAAATTGCGAAACGTGCCTACAAAGCATTAAAAATGAAAGGATTCTCTCGTTCGGAATTCATCATAGTGGATGGCGAACCACATATGTTAGAAATGAATACTATTCCCGGTTTAACCACCGAGAGTTTGTTGCCACAACAAGCTAAAGAAGCTGGTATTTCATTAGAAGACTTGTTTTCTAATGCCATCGAATTGGCTTTAGCCTAAACCCAACACCATGAGAAAAGCCATATTTCCAGGTTCGTTTGACCCCATCACCTTAGGGCATCAAGACATCATCAACAGAGCCTTGCCTTTGTTTGACGAAATCGTGATTGCGATTGGGATCAACGCCGATAAAAAATACATGTTTTCGTTAGAAGAAAGAAAACGTTTCATTGAAAAAACCTTCCAAAACGAACCTAAAATTTCGGTAATCACTTACGAAGGATTGACCATTGATTTGTGTCATAAAATTAACGCCAACTTTATTTTACGCGGTTTGCGCAACCCAGCCGACTTCGAATTTGAAAAAGCCATTGCGCACACCAACCGACGTTTGTCTAAGATTGAAACGGTCTTTTTGTTAACAGCAGCCAAAACTTCCTACATCAGTTCGAGCATTGTACGCGATGTAATTCGCAATCACGGCGAATACGAATTGTTAGTGCCTGAAGCGGTTCGAGTACAATAGTATTATTTCCTAAAATTTGTGAAAGGCAGTATTTAGCGTTACTTTCGCCAAAAAATCAACAATGAGTTTAGATAGAGAATTAAACAAACGTAGCGGTGGTCAATGTGAATTGTGTGCTGCTACTGAAAACTTAAAAGTATATACCGTTTTACCAACACAAAAAGGCGGAATTGACGAAAGTGTTTTTGCTTGTGCTACATGTATTGACCAAATTGAAAATCCAGATAATGTAGATCTGAATCACTGGCGTTGTTTGAATGACAGCATGTGGAGCGAACAAACTGCGGTTCAAGTTGTAGCTTGGAGAATGTTAAGCCGTATGCGTGCAGCGGGTTGGCCACAAGAATTATTAGACATGATGTACCTTGACGAAGATACTTTAGCTTGGGCGCAAGCCACTGGCGAAGGAGAAGACGACGAAAACAAAATCATTCACCGTGATAGCAATGGGGTGATTTTGGAACACGGCGATTCTGTGGTTTTAATCAAAGACTTAAAAGTGAAAGGGTCCAGTATGGTCGCAAAACAAGGAACTGCGGTGCGTAACATCCGTTTAGATCACGAAAATGCTGAATACATTGAAGGAAAAGTCGATGGACAACAAATTGTAATCATTACACAATATGTGAAGAAAATATAATTTTCGTTTACACCAAAATAAAAAACGTCTTGAGAAATCAAGACGTTTTTTTTATTCTTCGTAAATCAAATATCGTAAATCGTACATTCAACTATTCTTCTTTCTTAATCACTTTTCGAGCGACTTCAATTTTGAACTTCTTCCCTTTCATTTTCTCGTCTCTCACGTTTTGAAGCAAGTCTTTCACTTTGTTGAATTTGACCGCTGCAAACGAAATAAAATCTTTGACTTCAATCAATCCTAAGTCGCCTTTTTCTAATTTTCCTTTTTGCGAAAAGAATCCCACAATATCAATTTTGTTCAGTTTGTTCTTCTTTCCTCCACTAATATAAATGGTTTGGAATTCAGGTGGTTTAGGTAAAGTTGTAGCCGAATCTACTTTCAACACATCCATTCCATAATCTAAATAGTCCATTTTTTTCTCCGATTCATGTGCAATAATATAAGCCGTACCAGAGGCTTGCATACGAGCCGTTCGACCATTTCGATGGGTAAACTCGTCCTCTTTTAAAGGCAAATGGTAATGAATTACGTGTTTCATTTCAGGAATATCTAATCCCCGAGCAGCCAAATCAGTGGTAATTAAATAACTCACACTACCATTTCTAAACTGAATTAAAGCACGCTCACGTTCGTCTTGATCCATTCCACCATGGTAATAGGTCGCATAAATTCCTTTAGTATTTAAAGTGTCACTAATGCGTTCTGCCGCATCCCGATGATTGCAAAAAATAATGGCTGCTTGCGATTTCAATGAACAAATCAATTGAAACAAAGTGTTGATTTTATCTTTCTCTTTGGAAACCACAAGTTTCAAGCTCAAATTGTTCTCCTCCTGTGTTTCAGGAATAAAATCCAAAACGGTTGGATTGACTACACGAGTGTATTTTGGAATTTCAATATCCGAGGTTGCCGATACCAAAACGCGTTTATTCAATTTGGTTAATTTGCCAATGATAAACGACATCTGCTCATGGAACCCTAATTGCAAGGATTTATCAAATTCGTCTAAGATCAAGGTTTGAATTTTATCCACTCGAAAAGTCCCTCGATCTATATGATCTGCAATTCGACCAGGCGTACCAATCAACACCGCTGGTGGATTACTTAAGTTTTTGATTTCGGTATCAATGGAGTGCCCTCCGTAACAAGTATTCACTTTATAATCGGTTCCCATTTTTTTCCATACTTGTTCTATTTGCAAACCTAATTCGCGAGAAGGAACTAAAATCAAACATTGCACTGAAAGGATTTCGGGTTGTAATAATTCGAAAATTGGCAATAAAAAAGCCAATGTTTTTCCTGAACCCGTTGGCGAAAGCAATAAGACATTGTTATCGTTTAGAATAGCATCTTGTGCTACTTCTTGCATTTCATTCAGACGTTCAATGCCTAAATTCAGGAGTATGTTGTTGGAATGGTGTTTTGTATTCATGGCGCAAAGATAGCGCTTTGGATTGCGAATAAGAAAACCCAAGTCTTTATTTGATTGTTTTTCGTTACTAAAGCTAAAAAAGCTACATTTGATTTTTATAAAATTTACCAACAATGAGATGTATAACCTCACTATTGATTTTGTGTTCCTGTAGCATTTTGGCACAAAACCAAACCAAATATGATACGTATTTTGAAAAAGGAAACGGCAATCAATCGGCTACTTATCAAGAGACCATTGCATATTTTCAATTATTGGCCAATGATTTTGAAAGCATCGACATGAAAACAATGGGGTTGACTGATAGTGGCGAACCCTTGCATATAGTCACTTTTAATCCGGATGCGACTTTTGACTTTGAGGCTATTCAAAAAAACAAAGCGGTACTATTAATCAATAACGGAATTCATGCAGGAGAGCCTGACGGGATTGATGCTTCGATGCAGTTATTTAGAGATTTAGCTTTAGGCAAAATAAAAGCGCCTAAAAATACCGTAATTGTGTGCATACCGGTGTATAATATTGGCGGCGCTTTGAACCGAAACAGTTCTACTAGAGCCAATCAAAACGGACCAGAAGAATATGGTTTTAGAGGTAATGCACGTAACTATGATTTGAATCGAGATTGTATTAAATCAGATACACGAAACACCAAAAGTTATGTCGAAATTTTTCATTTAACTAATCCTGATGTGTTTATTGACACCCACGTGAGTAATGGTTCTGATTACCAATACAAACTGACTTATATCATGACCGAACCGAGTAAATTAGGGACTGTTTTAGGTTCTTATTTAAAAACCGAAATGATGCCTAGTTTAGTTTCCGATTTAAAAAAGAAAAAAATAGAAACGACTCCCTATGTGAATACCTTTCATGAAACTCCTGAACAAGGATTTGCGCAGTTTATGGACAGTCCGCGCTATACGACGGGCTATACTTCCCTATTCAATTCCATCGGATTTGTAGTAGAAACACATATGCTAAAAAAATATAGCGATCGTGTCAAAGTAACTTACGAATTCATGCAATCCACTTTAGAATTTACTGATTCGAATGCTACTATCATCAAACAAAAAAGAAAAGAAAACGAAGCGCAATTTCAACCGAATCAAAACTATACCCTACAATGGGAAGTGGACAATAATGTAAAAGAACCTTTTACTTTTTTGGGCTATGAAGCGGGCTATAAAAAAAGTGATGGTACAACTGGACAACGATTGTATTATGACCGAACTAAACCGTTCAAAAAAGAAGTGCCTTTCTTTCCGCAATACAAATCAGTGAAAGACGTAAGGATTCCAAAAGCCTATGTCGTTCCGCGTGGATTTTGGCACGTAATTGAACTTCTAAAAAGTAATGGAATTGACTGTCAAACCATTCAAAAAGACACCCTAATTGATGTAGAAAGCTACCGAATTGTAGACTTTAAAACAACAACTTCAGCTTACGAAGGGCATTATAATCATCGCAATACTGTGGTGAAAACAACAACGAAAAAAATAGCTTTCGCCAAAGGAGATTATATCATTCCTACCCAACAAAAAGGCATCAAATACATTTTGGAAACACTAGAACCTGAAGCGGTTGATTCGTTTTTTAATTGGAATTTCTTCGATCCTATTTTACAACAAAAAGAAGGTTACTCAGATTATGTATTTGAAGATACCGCAGCACAATTGCTGAAAGACAATCCGAAATTAAAAAGTGATTTGGAAGCTAAAAAACAAGCAGAACCC
Source organism: Flavobacterium sp. UBA4098 (assembly GCA_002382495.1). Taxonomy (GTDB): domain Bacteria; phylum Bacteroidota; class Bacteroidia; order Flavobacteriales; family Flavobacteriaceae; genus Flavobacterium. The sequence goes on along the minus strand of DFXW01000015.1, from coordinate 105,617 downwards.
GATTTTTTAAACAATCCAAAAACGCAATTGGATTGGATTTACAAACAGTCAGTGTATTATGAAAAAGCGCATTTTCAATATCCTGTTTACCGAATTAGCAATTAAAAAAAATACCCCAAATCGCAATAACGTTTTGGGGTATTTTTTATAGGGAAATTAAGAATTAATCATTCATTGAAATCAAAAATTCTTCGTTATTTCTAGTCTTTTTGAATCGGTCATTGATAAAATCCATCGCTTCCACAGGGTTCATGTCGGATAGGTATTTACGCATAATCCACATACGTTGTAAAGTTTGCGGATCTAATAATAGATCATCTCTACGTGTACTTGAAGAGGTTAAATCAATCGCTGGAAAGATACGTTTGTTAGCAATTTTTCTATCCAATTGCAATTCCATATTCCCTGTTCCTTTGAATTCCTCAAAAATAACCTCATCCATTTTAGAACCCGTTTCAGTCAATGCAGTTGCAATGATACTTAACGAACCGCCATTCTCTACATTTCGAGCCGCTCCAAAGAAACGTTTTGGCTTTTGCAATGCATTTGCATCAACACCACCACTCAATACTTTACCTGAAGCAGGTTGTACCGTATTGTAAGCACGAGCTAAACGAGTAATCGAATCCAAAAGAATGACTACATCATGTCCACACTCTACAAGACGTTTGGCTTTTTCCAAAACGATATTGGCAATTTTAACATGTTCTTGAGGTTCTCTATCAAAAGTAGAAGCAATTACTTCGCCACGCACACTGCGTTGCATATCGGTTACCTCTTCTGGACGTTCGTCAATCAAAAGTACAATCAAATATACTTCAGGATGATTCGCAGCAATGGCATTGGCAATGTCTTTTAATAACATCGTTTTACCCGTTTTGGGTTGCGCCACAATCATTCCACGTTGTCCTTTCCCAATTGGTGAAAACAAATCAATAATTCGAGTAGAAATAGTACTTTGTTTATCGGCCAATTTGAATTTTTCTTTTGGAAAAACAGGTGTTAAATGTTCAAAGGAAACGCGATCGCGAACTACTTGAGGATCGTGTCCGTTAATTTTTAAAACGCGAACTAAAGGAAAGAATTTTTCTCCTTCTTTTGGAGGACGCACCACGCCTTTTACGGTATCACCCGTTTTTAGACCAAACAATCGAATTTGTGAAGTAGATAAATAAATATCATCTGGCGAAGCCAAATAATTATAGTCAGAAGAACGCAAGAAACCATACCCATCAGGCATCATTTCTAACACACCTTCACTTTCAATAATTCCGTCAAATTCATAATCCGAATGTCCAAAATTATTTTTCTTATTCTTTTGGTTGGGATTTTGATTTCCATTCCCGTTTTGATTAGGGTTTTGGTTTTGTTTATTTTGTTGATTAGGATTTACTTTTCTATTGTTTGCTGGAGCTTCCGTAATTTCTTTATCAGTAGTTTCCAATGGCAATTCTTGTTCACCTTCATTAACAGTTGAACTTTCTTTTTTTGCCATTTTTTGCTCGTAAGCTGTTTTACTGAATTTGACCACTTTTGGTCCTTTATTTTCAGCCGCTTCAACTGGAGCGCTAATGGCGTCTAAAGATGGTGAATTGGCAACAATTTCATTATCTATAGTTTGTGACTGAATAGTCCCTTTTTTAGCAGGAAGTATTCTAGCTCTTTTAGGTTTATCAGCATTTACTTCTTCTGATGTATTTTCTTCAACGGAAGAAGTTGCTTGTTGCTCTAAAATTTGAGTAATTAAATCCTCTTTTTTTACGCCAGCAAACTTTATGGTTTTAGCTAATTTAGCAATGTCTTGAAGCTCAGAAAGCTTCATGTTTTTTAATGCAGAAATATCAAACATGAATGTTCTTGTGTTTAATTTATTTTTTTGGAAATGAAATGTGAGAAATAAGTAGAAACTTTTTTTGGATTGTCCGCAAGATGAAGTGCTTACGATTTAGTCATGCAATAATACGAATATTTTTTTATCTCACAATAGTATTTCTAAAAAAGAAACTTTATTTTTGTTGAAGATTTATTGAAAATGATACAAAGAATTCAAACCTTATATTTAGTACTATCCTTCATCATTACGGGAGTTCTACCTTTTGTTTTTCCTTTATGGTCAACAGTTGATGGAAAAGAGTATTTATTCATGCAAAATCAATTGTATGTAATTCTTTTTGGTTTGAGTACTACCTTAAGTTTACTAAGTATCATTTCGTTTAAAAAGAGACAACATCAATTTGTAATAGGCAGATTGAACATCATATTAAATTTAATTTTATTAGGATTATTTGTTTATCATTCACTAAACTTATCCGGAGAAACTCCTGCAGTTTCTGAGAAGGGTATTGGGATGTTTCTACCTATCTTGGCTATCGTATTATTAGGTTTTGCTAATAAGGCCATCAAGAAGGATGAAGATCTTGTAAAATCTGTGGATCGATTGAGATAAACCTATAAACTTAGTTTATTAGTGCGAAAAAAACCCGAATGTAACAATTCGGGTTTTTTATTTGCAATCAATTTTGAAACAAAAAGAAAAATTTGTCAAATTTTCTTACATTTGAAAACAAGACAATCCAAAACTATGGAAGATACTATCAAAATTTACTTAGCCGATGACCATCAAATTCTCCTCGATGGCATACAAGTTTTATTACAAACCATTCCAAATTTTGAAGTTGTAGGTTTATCATTAAGTGGCGCCAACCTGTATCAAGAAGTAATTGATTCTAAAGCTGAAATTTTAATTCTAGATTTGAATATGCCTGAAAAAGACGGCATTGAAGTAATTAAAGAATTTGCCCAAAATGGAATACCCTGCAAAGTAATCATCTTGTCTAGTTTTGATGATTTAAAATTAATAAAAGAAGTCATGCGCCTCGGGGCAAATGGTTATTTAACTAAGAAATGTGCCGGTGAAAATATTGTTGAAGCGATTTTTGCAGTTCGTAACGATGAAGATTATTTTTGTAAATCGGTTAGAGAAAAAATATTCCATTTAGTTACAAAAGATAACCAAAAAGTAAACCACAACTTTACACTTGCCAATACTATTTTGACTGATAGAGAATTAGAAATAATTACTTTAATTTCACTAGAACTAAGTGGAAAAGAAATTAGCGAAAAATTATTTATAAGTACCAATACTGTAGAAACGCACCGTAAAAATATTATGAAAAAAATTGGTGCTAAAAATACCATTGGATTAGTTAAATATGCTATTAATAACAATTTAATTAATAGCTAATTCTTCTTTTAAATAGATCAATATGTTCACTAAATCAATCTATTCCATTTTATTACTTTTCTGCCTATTTAGCAACAGTCTATTAGGGCAAACTCCATTAAAGAAGAAAAAAGAAATCAATACATTAATTGACAATGCTATCGATTATTGGTACAATGACCAATACGATCTTTCTTTAAAAAAGGCAAAGAAAGCATTAAACCAATCTATCGCCATTAAAGATAATAATCTAATTGCAGAAAGTTATAATGTTATTGGTGTCAATTTTGACGATTTAATGCAATTGGACAAAGCCATGTTTTACTACAAACAAGGTCTAAAATATGCTCAAAAAACGAATAACTCCAAATTAAAAAGTAAACTCAATAATAATATTGCTAACATCTATTTTTTTGAACAAAAAAAATACCAATTAGGGCTAAACTATTATCAGAAAGCATTACAATATTCTGAACAAACCAAAGACAGTGTCAAAATTTATTTGCGTAAATTAAACATGACTTGGGCCTATTTTGAAATCAATAAATTCAAAGAAGGAAAAGCTTATTTGGATTACATCAATACACATAAAAAGTTTGGTGACGAGTCCACTTTAGTTCTTGAAAATATGCTAAATGGTGTGTACTATGAAAAAAAGCAAGAGGTAAAAAAAGCAAATTATTACTATTCAAAAGCAATTGAATTTGGAAAAAAAGGTCTGGAAAAATTTGATTTGATGATTACGCATGAAAAATTTGCGGCCTTCTTAGCCAAACAAAAAGACTACCAACGCGCTTATGAAAATTTGGCCCAGTTTAACATCTTAAGTAATGAAATATTAGAAAGTGAAAAAGTAAAAAAAGCCAAAACTACCGGTTTAAACGTTGAGTTAAACGAGTATTTAAGAGAAATCAAAAAGGTTGAATCTGACAATAAAAAACAAAAAGAGCTACTCGAATTAGAAACTTCGATGGAACGCAGGAAGTTAATAGCCTTGGTTTCAATACTCCTTATAAGTATTGTTTTATTCTATTTCTACATTCAAAATTCACGATTAATTCAAAAAAACAGATTGAATGGGCTGCGGTATAAAATCCAACAAAACATAGTTAATGCTACGCTCTCTGGACAAGAAATGGAACGCAAAAAAATCGCTTACTTTTTGCATGATAATATTAGCGCGCTACTTTCAACTGCAGGAATACATTTGAATATATTACAATCAAAAAGCAAAGTAAATAATGAAGAACTGACTAAAACTATAACTATATTAAATGAAGCGCACGACAAAGTTCGCGATTTATCGCATGAATTAATACCAGCACTTTTAGTACGATTTGGATTGTTTTATGCAGTTGAAGATGTGTGTGAAAAGAATTCCAATTCAAAATTACAAGTGGAATATGAAAGTTCTATTGAGAAAGAAAAACGATTTACTGACGAATTCGAAATTAAAATTTTCTTTATCGTTTCAGAATTGATCAACAACATCATCAAACATAGTAATGCTTCCATGGCTAAAATTTCGATCGATCACTATGGAAACCAGCTTTCTATTAAAGTTTTTGATAATGGAAAAGGATTTGATTTAAGTAAATTTAATACTCTAGAAGGATTTGGTATCAACCAAATAAAATCTAGGATTAACGGAATGAAAGGGAAAATCAATATAGATTCCAAATTGGATATGGGCACCATAATCACAATTGATGTTCCAATACAATAAAGTCAATTAGACTCTATTTTCAATTTCTATGATTTCCAAGTCTTGAATTGCTTCGCCATCAATTATGAAGCGCAACATGGTTCTCACTTGATGAAATCCACTTTTACCGGCTGCACCTGGATTCATATGTAGCAAATTCAATTTTTTATCAAACTGTACTTTCAAAATATGCGAATGCCCGCAGATAAATAATTTGGGGGGATTTCGTTCCAATTCGGCTCGAATAGCAGGATTATATTTCCCTGGATAACCACCTATATGTGTTATCCAAACCGAAACTCCTTCACACATAAACTGCTGGTGTAACGGAAACTCTAAACGGGCCTGAGCATCATCGATATTACCATAAACCGCTCGTATGGATTTTATTTTTTTTATTGTATCCGTAACTGACAAATCTCCAATATCTCCTGCATGCCACACTTCATCGGCTTGAGCAACATATTTCAAAATAGTGTCGTCAAGATGACTGTGTGTATCCGAAAGCAAGAGAATTTTTTTCATAGTAGGTGCACTAACTTCGCCAAAGTTAAAACTTAAAAAGCGATAAAAAAAAGCTATGTATAACTTCCTTTTTTTGGCTTTGCCCAAGCCAAAAACTTTGTACCTTTGGTGCTTAATTTTCTGATGATTCAACTTGAGATATTTTATTCATTTAGCTTATAACGGAACTCCTTACCATGGTTGGCAAATACAGCCCAATGCTACCTCTGTTCAGGAAACCCTGAATAAAGCATTTTCTGTTTTGTTACAATCTGAAATTAATTTGATGGGGGCTGGTCGCACCGATACCGGGGTTCATGCCAAAGAAATGTATGCTCATTTTGATTTTGAAGCTAGTATTGATATTCCGAACTTGGTGTACAAAATCAATTCTTTTTTACCAAAAGACATTGTAATTTATGATATCATTCCTGTTCACGATGATGCTCACACCCGATTTGATGCTACCAAAAGAACCTACGAATACCACATTCATCAATTCAAAAATCCATTTTTAGACGAATTGAGCTGGTATTTTTATCAGCCATTGGATATTGACCTCATGAATGAAGCTGCCAAATTATTGTTCAATTATACCGACTTTGAATGTTTTTCCAAAGTCAATACCGATGTAAATACCTTTGATTGTACTATTATAGAGGCCTACTGGAAACAAGAAAACGACCATTTAATTTTTACCATTTCAGCTAACCGATTCTTGAGAAATATGGTGCGATCTATTGTTGGAACTCTAGTAAATGTTGGTCTACACAAAATTACTTTAGACGATTTTACCAAAATTATAGAAAGCAAAAGCCGAGATAAAGCGGGATTTTCAGTACCCGCACAGGGTTTATATTTAACAAAAATAGAGTACGATTACATTAGCAAATAGCTTATATAAATATGAAAGCAAAAGCATTCGATACACGATTATTCAAACGAATTTTACAATACACTAAACCCTATCAGTTGCGTTTTAGAGGAGTAATTGCGTTTGCGATTTCGCTTTCTGTTTTTGCAGCATTGCGTCCTTATTTGTTAAAGCAAACCGTCGACGGCTATATCAAAACACACGACCAACAAGGATTATTATTGTATATCAGCTTGATGGGAATTGTGTTGTTAGCAGAGGTGTTTTCGCAATATTACTTTGTGTTTTGGGCCAACTGGTTGGGACAAGACATTGTGAAAGATATTAGAACCAAATTATTCAAACATATTTTGAGTTTCCGAATGAAGTACTTTGACCACGTTCCTGTAGGACAATTAGTGACGCGTTCTGTATCAGACATTGAAGCTATTGCTCGTATTTTTAGTCAAGGACTGTTCATGATCATAAGCGACTTGATGAAAATGGTGGTAGTGCTGTTCTTTATGTTTTACATGAACTGGAAACTAACTTGGATTGTCATTGTTGCCATGCCAATTTTAGTTTTTTTTACTCGAATATTCCAACGCAAAATGCAAGTGGCTTTTGAAGAAGTGCGAACTGAAATTGCCAATATGAATTCATTTGTTCAAGAGCGTGTAACGGGAATGAAAATTGTCCAATTGTTCAACCGAGAAAACATTGAATTTGACAAATTCAAAAACATCAACGACAAACATCGAAAAGCTTGGATTAAAACCATTTTGTATAACTCCATCTTCTTCCCTATTGCTGATATTATTTCGTCATTAACCTTAGGGTTTATTGTTTTGTATGGTGGATTTAAAATATTGAACGGAGATACGTTTACCACCTTTGGTGATTTGTTTTCATACACCATGTTCATTGGAATGTTGTTCAATCCGCTACGCCAAATTGCAGATAAATTCAACGAAATGCAATTGGGCATGATTGCTGCCAATCGAGTGTTTGATATTTTGGATACCCAAGACCAAATACAAGATACGGGAACTATCGAAGCACCTGTTTTTGAGGGTAATATTGAGTTCAAGGACGTCCGATTTGGCTATATTCCAGATGAAGAAGTGATTAAAGGAATCCATTTAGAAGTTAAAGCAGGACAAACTATAGCCATCGTAGGATCAACCGGTGCCGGAAAATCAACCATTATTAATTTATTGAATCGTTTTTACGAAATCAACAGCGGAACCATTTACATTGATCATCAAAATATAGAAAATTACACTTTAGGGTCTTTACGCAAGCAAATCGCCGTGGTTTTACAGGATGTATTTTTATTTGCCGATACCATTTACAATAATATCACCCTTAATAATCCAACGATCAGTCGCGAAGAAGTTTTGGCTGCAGCCCAAAAAATTGGCGTACACGATTTTATTATGAGTTTGCCCGATAATTATGATTTTGATGTCAAAGAAAGAGGTGTAATGCTCTCTTCTGGGCAACGCCAATTGATTGCTTTTTTACGAGCTTTTGTAAGCAACCCTAGTATTTTGATTTTGGACGAAGCTACTTCCTCAATCGACACCTATTCTGAAGAATTAATTCAGCGTGCTACCGAAACGATTACCAAGGGTAGAACTTCTATTGTCATTGCCCACCGATTAGCCACTATTGTCAATGCAGATAAAATTGTGGTCATGGACAAAGGCTTGATTGTAGAGCAAGGTACGCACCAAGAACTCGTCAACAAAACAACTGGATACTATAAAAATTTATACGATTCTCAATTTTCGGTAGCCAATTAAAAAATCAACTCATCCTTATATTTGGATGTTTTTTCTGAAAATTTGTTAGTTTTTGACTTTATGAGGTTGAAAATTTCACAAAACAGAATAATTCCTTAAATTCGCAGCATCAATTAATAGAGATAAAATTATACACATGAAATACGATATTATTGTTTTAGGAAGTGGACCTGGAGGATATGTTACTGCCATAAGAGCTTCTCAATTAGGCTTTAAAGTAGCCGTAATCGAAAAAGAAAATCTAGGTGGAGTTTGCTTGAACTGGGGATGTATCCCAACGAAAGCCTTACTCAAATCGGCTCAAGTTTTTGATTATTTAAAACACGCTTCTGACTACGGATTGACTGTTTCATCATTTGATAAAGATTTCTCAGCGGTGGTAAACCGTTCAAGAGGAGTAGCTGATGGAATGAGCAAAGGTGTCCAATTCTTGATGAAAAAAAATAAAATCGACGTTATTGATGGTTTTGGTAAAATCAAACCAGGCAAAAAAGTAGATGTAACTGATAAAGACGGCAAAGTAACTGAGTACAGTGCAGATCATATTATTTTGGCTACTGGAGCGCGTTCTCGTGAATTACCTAATTTACCACAAGATGGTGTAAAAGTAATTGGATACCGTCAAGCAATGACTTTACCAAAGCAACCTAAATCAATGATCATTGTTGGTTCAGGTGCTATCGGAATTGAGTTTGCTCATTTTTATAACTCAATGGGAACTGATGTGACTATTGTAGAGTTTATGCCTAATATTGTTCCTGTGGAAGACGAAGACATTTCGAAACAAATGGAACGTTCTATGAAAAAAGCAGGAGTTACCATTATGACGAACGCTTCTGTAGAAAAAATTGATACTTCTGGAAAAGGCGTTAAAGCATTTGTTAAAACAGCCAAAGGAGAAGAAGTTTTAGAAGCTGATATGTTACTTTCTGCAGTGGGTATTAAAACGAATATTGAAAACATCGGTTTAGAAGAAGTTGGTATTGCTACTGACAAAGACAAAATTTTAGTAAACGCTTATAACCAAACTAATATCCCTGGTTATTACGCTATTGGAGATATTACTCCAGGACAAGCCTTAGCTCACGTTGCCTCAGCAGAAGGAATTAACTGTGTGGAAAAAATTGCAGGATTACATGTTGAACCAATTGATTACGGAAACGTACCTGGTTGTACCTATGCTACTCCAGAAATTGCTTCGGTTGGATTGACTGAAAAAGCGGCAAAAGAAAAAGGATACGAATTGAAAATTGGTAAATTCCCGTTCTCAGCTTCAGGAAAAGCAAAAGCTTCTGGTGCTGCAGATGGATTTGTAAAAGTAATTTTTGATGCGAAATACGGAGAATGGTTAGGATGTCACATGATTGGAGCTGGAGTTACGGATATGATTGCGGAAGCGGTTGTCGCTCGTAAATTAGAAACAACAGGACACGAAATCTTAAAAGCCATCCACCCACACCCAACTATGAGTGAGGCGGTAATGGAAGCTGTAGCAGATGCCTACGGAGAAGTGATTCACTTGTAATAGAACACCAATAAATATTTATAATCCGATTGTCGAAAAACAGTCGGATTTTTTTATTAGTACCTATTGAATGGCGTTACAAAAATTAAGTATCTTTAGTAAGTTATAAAACTCATCAATTATGAAATGGAAAGCTATATTGTGTTTATTTATGGGTGTAAGTTCTTTTGCCTATTGTCAGCAAGAGAAGGAAGAAGCAGCTATCATTAAAGTTTTAGAAAAAGAATCGGCCACCTGGCGTGCTAAAGATGTAGAAGGTCATAAAGACTGTTGGAACGTTCAGCCTTATAGCCGAATCTTAGTATCTTTACCCGACGGAAAAACTATAGACGTCCCTCCTGCCTCAAAACAAAATATGCAAGCAGAAAATATGGGTAATGGCGGTTTTGCAGTTAACTCAAATTATAAAATGAATATTTCTAATTCCAATGCTTGGGTAAGTCATGACGAAATCTCAACGGATAAAGAAGGCAAACGAACTTGGTCTTATGAAATTCGTCTCTTAGAAAAGATTAAAGGAAATTGGAAATTGGTTGGCCAATCACTCCATATTTATAAACGTGAAAATTAATTTATACATCCTCTCCGATAACTAAATTAACCTTTTGTTAGATTTTTTTTTAATTTTAGTACACTCTCAAAATAGTATCTTTGTTCAAAATAAAAATAGCATGCAACATATTATAGATCGATTCATTAGTTATGTCACAATTGATACAGAATCTGACCCCAATTCAACTACAACTCCAAGTACACCAAAACAATGGGATTTAGCTAACAAGCTAGTCGAGGAATTAAAAACTATTGGATTGCAAGACGTCACGATCGATGACAAAGCCTACATAATGGCAACACTCCCAAGTACTGTTGATCATGAAGTTCCAACCATCGGATTCATATCTCATTTTGACACCTCTCCTGATTTTATAGGTGCCAATGTAAATCCACAAGTAATTACAAATTACGACGGTGGTGATATTATATTGAATGCAGAAAAAAAAATAGTTTTGTCGCCAAAATACTTTAAGGATTTACTACAATACAAAGGGCAAACATTAATTACTACAGACGGAACTACACTTTTAGGAGCCGATGACAAAGCGGGAATTACTGAAATTGTATCTGCTATGGAATACCTTATACAACATCCCGAAATTAAACACGGAAAAATTCGAATTGGATTTACCCCAGACGAAGAAATTGGACGAGGAGCCCATCATTTTGACGTAGACAAATTCGGCGCTGATTGGGCCTATACCATGGATGGAAGTCAAGTTGGTGAGTTAGAGTATGAAAATTTTAACGCGGCAGGAGCCAAAATAACGTTCAAAGGAAAAAGTGTGCATCCTGGCTACGCCAAAGGAAAAATGATCAATTCCATGCTAATTGCTAACGATTTCATCAATGCGTTACCCAAAGATGAAACTCCAGAAGAAACTAGAGGATATGAAGGTTTTTTCCATGTGCATCATCTTAGCGGAAGTATTGAGGAGAGCGTTGTAGAATTAATAATTCGTGATCACAATAAAAAGAAATTTGAGAAACGTAAAGCTTTAATTGCAAAAATCACTCAAAAAATTAATAAAAAATACGCCAAACAATTTGGAGAAGACATTGCTATTGCTGAAATCAACGACCAGTATTACAATATGAAAGAAAAAGTGTTACCAGTGAAGCACATTGTCGATATTGCCGAGCAAGCAATGAGAGATTTAGGAATTAAACCATTAATAAAACCTATCCGAGGTGGAACAGATGGCTCACAATTGTCATATAAAGGACTCCCTTGTCCTAATATATTTGCTGGAGGACATAACTTTCATGGAAAGTACGAATATGTTCCTGTAGAAAGCATCCAAAAAGCAATCCAAGTTATCGTTAAGATTGCAGAATTAACTGCTGTTTCAGCAATAAACAATAAATAGTTAGCATCTATTGTACAAAAGAATAAATCATTTCAAGACGTTTTAATTATAAATCAATTATTTATTTTATAAAAAATAAATTGCAACTATTTGCATTACAGTTACTTAAATATATTTTGGCGGCTAAAAACTTAACATTGGAATCCATTTATATAACTTATATTTGTTAACAATTAATTTACATTGTAATAACATTAAAATTACATTGAAAGAATTGAGCAATGCAAAGTGTGATACAACAACAAAACAAGGCAAATGGAAAATGACAATCTATCCAAAAATGAAGAAGCTAATCAAGTTTCTGAAGAAACAAACACAGTGGTAAGTATCTCTCAAGAAAATGAAAACGAGAATGGAGATGTTGAGAATACAAAAAAAGCTGAAAAAGTCACTAAAGATAAAAAATCTAAAGGTGAAGTAGTAATTTCTGATACTGTTACAACAACAAAGAAATCAGATTCAAATAAATCAAAAAAGATGAAAGAAAAAGACAAAAAGAAAGCTTTAAAAGCGAAGCAAAAGGAAAAAGCAAAAGCGAAGGCAAAGAAAGCAAAAAAGGCTAAAAAAGATAAGGCTAAAAAAGCTAAGATCAAAGTAAAAAACAAAGCTAAAAAAGCAACTCAAAAAGCTAAGAAAGCAAAAAAGAATAAAAAAAATAAAAAGAAATAATTAGAATTTCATTTTACAACATCACACTTTAAAATGAGTTTTAACGAAAAGCTCCCAACTCTACTTCAGAGTTGGGAGCTTTTTTTATTCTGTAATGGAATTATTTTTTGGCCAAAGCAGCACTCATTTCCATTGAAATAGCTGAACGCTCCATTTTTAATTTACCAGACATGGTTTCAACCACAACTGTAGTTTCAGCCAATTCAGCAATTTTACCATGAAGTCCACTTTTAGTAATAATTTTATCACCTACTTTCAAGCTATTTTCGAATTCTTTTTCAGCTTTAGCTCTTTTTTGTTGTGGTCGAATCATAAAGAAATAGATCACTACAAACATTAACAAGAACGGCGCAAATTGAGTTAATTGTCCCATAATTTTATTTTAATTTTTATTAAACGTATTACATCAAGCCTCTTCCAGCTTTGATCATTTTTTTATTAGTTTGAAATTCTTTGACTAAGTTATCTAAAATTCCATTGATAAAAATACTACTTTTTGGTGTAGAATATTCTTTAGCCAATTCTAAATATTCATTCAAGGTAACTTTTACTGGAATCGATGGGAATTTCAACAATTCGCAAATGGCCATTTTAAGGATAATTGTATCTATTTCAGCAATTCGATCCATATCCCAATTCGGTGTTTTGGTATCAAATTCTTTGGCCAATTCTTTCTCGTTTAAAACTGTTTTTATGAACAAGTCTTTAGCAAAGTCTTTATCATCCGCATCTTTAAACAATTTAGGCACTTTAAAGCTAGCATCTTCTGCCGATTTTATCCCTTTTAATTGTTTAACAATTTGGGTATTGACAACAGGAATATCATCAATCCAAGTTAATTTATCATCTTCTAAATACTCATAAAGCTTTTCGTTTGGAACAATAATATCAGTAAAAAGATCTACTACAAACTGTTTGTCTTCTTCAAATGTATTAACAGAGGTGCTCATGTAATTATCATACAATTTACTTTCTTTCAATGAAGCCAAAAGCAAATTAATATAATCATCATGGATAGCCCAATTGTTGATTTTTCTATTTTCCAAAGCTATACTTAACGAATTATTGTCTTCTAATAATTGAAAAATACTGTTGTTGATGAATTTGTTGTTGGGATTACGTTCTTCTTTTGTAGCCAAATGTTTTTGACTTGATAAGTGTAAAAAGACTTTTTCCTTTTTTGCCATTTCAATTAATGAAGATAGCATGATCAGGTATAAATCTTGAATAGCATCGATGCTGTAAAATAGAAATTTTTCTTGACCTTCTAAATTATCCGAACCGTTTTGGTGCATGGCATAAATGGATTGCATAACCTTAACGCGAATGTGTCTTCTATTTACCACTGTGTAAGAACTTTAAATGAATTAGACTGCAAAAGTAGGTATTTCATCCCTTAAAATAAAATTTAAATTCCTTTTTTAAATCAAAATAATGGAAGCTGTAAATCAACATTTTAATGAATCACACTGGTAATTACAGTCAATTATTCTTTTTATTCACCTATATTTGCGGAGCAAAACAGCAGCGATCCAATGAAAGAATTAGGTTATTTAAATAAGTACTTTGTCAAATACAAGTTTAGTTTTTTACTAGGTATTGTAATTACTATCATTGCTCAATTCTTCTCACTTTATACTCCTAAGCTAATTAGTAAGTCATTAGGTGCGATCGAACAATTTGACCAACTTTCAGATTCTCAAAAAGCTTCCGAAACTATATTATCCGGATTTAAGAGCGAATTAGTATCGAATATTTTGTTGATTATTGGAACCACAATTATCGCTGGTTTTTTAACCTTTTTAATGCGTCAAACCTTAATTGTAATGTCTCGACATATTGAATTTGATTTAAAAAACGAAGTTTTTAAACAATACGAAAACCTATCGCAACAATTCTACAAACAAAACAGAACTGGTGATTTAATGAATCGAATCAGCGAGGATGTTTCCAAAGTGAGAATGTATGTAGGTCCGGCTGTAATGTACACTATCAACACCTTCATTCGTTTTGCTATTGTAATTGCCTACATGTATAATGTATCACCGAGATTGACTTTATACACCCTTTTACCTTTACCTATTCTTTCGTATACCATTTTCAAATTAAGTTCTGAAATCAATAAACGAAGTACCATTTTCCAACAATACCTTTCAAAAGTATCTAGCTTTACACAAGAAATTTTTTCTGGTATTAGAGTGATTAAAGCCTATTCATTAGAAGACCAACACCAAAACAATATGGTTGCCTTAGCCAATGAAAGTAAAAGTAAAAGTTTGGACTTAGCTCGAGTACAATCATTGTTTGGACCATTGATGTTAGCGCTAATTGGAATTAGCAACCTGGTGGTCATTTATTTTGGCGGTTTAATGTACATGGAAGGTACCATCAAAAGTATCGGTACTATAGCTGAATTTATTTTATACGTGAACATGTTAACATGGCCAGTCGCTTCTTTAGGCTGGGTTTCGTCAATGGTTCAAGAAGCTGAGGCGTCACAAAAACGTTTGAATGAGTTCTTGAAAATTGAACCTGAAATCAAGAATACCAATCCGAGTCATTCCAATATCGAAGGAAGTATTGCTTTCAACAATGTAAGTTATACCTACGAAGACACGAATATTAAAGCCTTACAAAACATTTCGTTTTCAGTTCAAAAAGGACAAACTTTGGCTATATTAGGAAAAACTGGTTCTGGAAAATCGACTATTCTTTCTTTAATTTCGAGATTACACGATGTTACCGATGGTCAGATCCAAATTGATGGTGTCGAAATAAGCCAACTCAATTTATATGACTTGCGAAACAGTATCGGTATTGTTCCTCAAGATGCCTTTTTGTTCTCAGACAGCATTAAGAACAATATTAAATTTGGTAAAGAAAACGCTTCTGATACTGAAATTGAATTAGCCGCAAAGAATGCCGTAGTTCATGATAATATTATGGACTTTAATAAAAAGTACGATACAATTTTAGGCGAAAGAGGAATTACGCTTTCAGGCGGCCAAAAACAACGTGTGTCTATTGCAAGAGCTATTATAAAAAATCCGCCTATTTTGTTATTTGATGATTGTTTATCAGCAGTAGATACTGAAACGGAAGAAACTATTTTAAACAATTTGTACGAAATCTGTAAGGACAAAACCACTATAATTGTAAGTCATCGAGTTTCATCTGCTAAAAATGCAGATCAAATTATAATTATCGATGAAGGAAGAATTATCCAACAAGGTTCTCATAATCAATTACTAAATGAGAAAGGATATTATGCAGACCTGTATTTAAAACAACTATCCGAAAAAGAATTATCATAATTTTTGGTCAATCAATTTTTTTTTATCATTTTTGAATGTCTATAAACCAATAAATGAAGACGGATTATGAGAGAAAATGATATGTTAGAAAAAGAAGAAATATTTTCTAAGATTTTAAGAGCCGGGAGAAGAACTTATTTTTTTGATGTCAGAGCTACAAAAGCAGATGATTATTACATAACAATAACTGAAAGTAAGAAGTTTACTGAAGAAGACGGGTCTTTCCACTTTAAAAAACATAAAATTTATTTGTACAAAGAAGATTTTGCTGCCTTTACTGAAATTTTAGGCGATATGACTTCCTACGTTTTAAACCACAAAGGCGAAGAAGTAATTTCTGAAAGACATCAAAAAGATTTCAAAAAGGAATACGCTTCAGAAACATCAGAAGACGAAATTACACCACAGGTATCCAATTTTACTGATATTGATTTTGATGATATTTAATCAAAATTATCACCAAGTAAAAAGCCCAAAATCAAATGATTTTGGGCTTTTTGCTTTTTAATATTTAGCAGGAACTCCTGGTTTCGGTAATGATTTCTGAATAAATTTTCTTAGGTCATCATTTCCTTTAATCAAGTCTTCTTTTCGAAGATACATCATATGGCCACTGCGATACCCTTCAAAAGACATTCTGTCTTTTAGTCTGCCGCTCGGATCCATTTGCCACAAATTGTATTTGGCATTGAAATAATCACAAGCCCCATCGTAATATCCAGATTGCACTAATACATGCAAATACGGATTTTGAGCCATCGCTTGACGCAAATTCTCACCTGTTTTATCCCCTGAATTATCCCAAGGATGAACAGGACCAAACATATTGTATTTTAAATCGGTTTTATAACCTAAATTATTACGTAGATAAATATTGATAGCTGGTGTAAATGAATGCAACCAAGAAGTTAATTCCGAATTGAAATCGGGTCCATCTCCAGCATCTTTGCGGTCAATTCCTTTGTAACGAGAATCTAATCTACCCACAGTATACCCTTGATCTCTCAACAACTCTTTCCAAAAATAATCCAATGGAACATCCAAATTATTTTGCAAAATTACTTTTTCATCAACCCCTGAATAACGAGCCATTTTAGAAGCAATTGCTTTTCTTTCGGCTGGATCTATAAATCCTCCTTTACTCATGGCAGGAATTAATTCGTTAATGGTGAATTGCTCCACTTCTGGTAACATTGCAGTTAAATCTTTGGATTGCAAATCAGCAGCAAGTTTTTTATGAAACCAAGCTGTAGCCGCAAAATAAGGCAAACGCAAAGCAGCTTTTGAAGCCACTCCTCTATCTATTCCTAAAGTAGTTGGAGATACTAAAACAACACCATTTAAATACATCCATTGATTTTCTTGTAATTCCAAAGCCAATCCTGAAACACGTGTGGTTCCATAACTTTCACCTATTAAATACTTTGGTGATGCCCAACGATTATTACGAGTTACAAATGTTTTGATCCATTCTGCCAAATACTTCACATCGGCATTGACTCCAAAAAAAGTTGATTTCGGTGTTTCTTTGTTTGTCATTCTAGAATAAGCGGTATTCACTGGATTGACAAAAACAATATCAGCTACATCTAAAATAGAATACGGATTTTGTTTAACTCCGTATGGTTGTACCGGATAACCTTCATCGTCAATATTTAACAAAGTTGGTCCTGTATAGGCAATTTGCATCCAAACAGAAGCCGAACCTGGACCACCGTTAAATGAAATTACCAAAGGTCGATTAGCTCTGTCATTCACATCGGAACGCTCATAATAGGTATAAAATATTCCCGCAATAGTTTTTCCATCCTCGTCCCAAACAGGCATGGTTCCAGTTGTTGCTTGGTATGGAACCTTTTGACCTTTAATAGTAGTAAGATGCTGAGTAATTACTTTTTCATCTGGATTGAATTTAATATTCGATGCCAAACTTTCTACTTTTTCAGCTGGTGCAACAGCTGGCGTATCGGTTTTTTTAGTAGGAGTTTGTGCAGTAGTGGTTAAGAAAGAACCCGTGAGCACTAAAGAAAACAACATTTTTTTCATAATAATAGTATTGAAGCGGTTATTATTTTTGATTAGACAAACAAATGTAAAATAAAATAGGAATAAATCACTCTATACAAACCAGTTAAATAATGGAATAAAAAAATCCCAAAGCAATTGCATTGGGATTCGTTTTTTGTATTCTGAATGAAGATTACTTGACATCCATCAACTCTACGTCAAAGATTAAAGTAGCATTTGGCGGAATCACTCCTCCAGCACCGCGAGAACCATAACCCAAATGAGATGGAATCACAAATCGAGCTTTATCACCTACTTGTAACAAGGCAATTCCTTCATCCCAACCTTCGATCACATTACCTCTACCTAATGGAAATTCGATTGGTTTTTTACGTGCGTAGGAACTATCAAATACTTTCCCGTCAGGTAATTGCCCTGAATAGTGTACCGATACTGTTTTACCATCTTCTGCTTTTTTACCAGATCCTCTTTGAATAAATTGGTAACGCAAACCACTTTCTGTTTTTTCAAAACCAGCAGCTAACTTTTCCATTTCAGCTTCAGCTGCAGCGCGTTCCGCTTCAATACGTTTGGCACGAGAACCTTCAAAAGTTCTAAAAGCTTCTACTGCATTCCATTGTTCTGCTTCTGCACCTACTCTAATTATTTCTAAGGATTCTAATAGATCACCTTGAGCCACCGCATCTACAACCTCTTGCCCTTCGATCACATGACCAAAAACAGTATGTTTACCATCCAACCAAGAAGTTGGCACGTGCGTAATATAAAATTGAGACCCATTGGTACCCGGACCTGCATTGGCCATAGCCAAAACTCCCGGACGATCGTGCTTCAAACTAGGTTGAAATTCATCATCAAATTTGTATCCTGCATCTCCGGTTCCAGTTCCTTGAGGACAACCACCTTGAATCATAAAATCAGGAATAACACGGTGAAATGTTAATCCGTCATAATATTTAGTTCCTTGAGGTTTTACTTTATTTTCCAAATTCCCTTCAGCCAAAGCCACAAAGTTTCCTACTGTTCCTGGCGTTAAATCGTGTGTTAATTTTACTAAAACTGAACCCTTAGCGGTATTGAATTTAGCGTATATTCCGTTTTCCATTGTTGTTGATTTTTATTGATGCGCAAAATTACAACAATAATATAGAAATGACAAAAACTTCTTGGGCGTGCCCTTCGCGATAGCTACGGTCGGGCTATTCGTTCTATCTTTTAAACCGCTCAAAAAAAAATTCGCAGTTTAAAAGGATGCCACTACTATCCCTCACGCATGAACCAACTTGGATAAAGATATTCATTATAAAAAATACTTTAAACTTTGTACCTTTGACCCTTCCAACTTTGCAACTATTTGAAATGCGTATAGATATTATTACTGTTCTACCGGAATTATTAAGAAGCCCATTCGAAGCTTCTATTATGAAACGTGCTATCGACAAAGGTTTGGTAGAAGTTCATATCCATAATTTACGTGACTATACCACCAACAAGCAAAAAAGTGTCGATGATTATCCTTTTGGAGGTGGTGCCGGAATGGTCATGACAGTACAACCTATTGATGCTTGTATTACGCATTTAAAAAGTGAAAGAGAATACGACGAAATCATTTATATGTCGCCCGATGGAGAAACGTTAAACCAAAAAATGGCCAATACGATGTCCATGTATGACAACATTATCATTTTATGCGGTCATTATAAAGGAGTTGACCAACGGGTGCGTGATCATTTTATCACCAAAGAAATTTCGATTGGGGATTATGTTTTAAGCGGCGGTGAATTGGGTGCCTTAGTACTTTCAGATGCATTAATCCGATTAATACCAGGTGTATTGAGCGATGAAACCTCCGCCCTAACCGACAGTTTTCAAGATGGTTTATTATCCGGCCCTATCTATACTCGTCCAGCCGATTATAAAGGATGGAAAGTACCTGAAGTATTAACTAGTGGCAATTTTGCCAAAATTGATCAATGGCGAGAAGACAAAGCCTATGAGCATACAAAAAATCGCCGACCTGACTTATTAGAAGAGTAATTGAATATTTTTTTTGTGTTTTTTCTTTAATATTCAAAATTTATATTTAATTTCGCAGCCGCATTAGACCAACCTCTGGCGAGAACCGTGAATGTTGCTCTATATTAAACCATAATTAAAATTATCATGGCAGATTTAATGAAATTCGTTAAAGACGAATTCGTAACAAGAAAAGATTTCCCAGATTTCGGAGCTGGAGACACAATTACTGTTTTCTACGAAATTAAAGAGGGTGAAAAAACTAGAACTCAGTTTTTTAAAGGAGTAGTGATTCAAAGAAGAGGTTCTGGAAATACAGAAACTTTTACTATCCGTAAAATGTCTGGAGCAATTGGAGTAGAGCGTATCTTCCCAGTTAACTTACCAGCTTTGCAAAAAATTGAAATCAATAAGAAAGGTGCTGTACGTAGAGCTAGAATTTTCTACTTCAGAGAACTTACTGGTAAAAAAGCAAAAATTAAAGATAAAAGAAGATTCTAATATCCTCTTGAATTTATTAAAGTCCCACAATGTGGGACTTTTTTTTGACATAAAATGAGCTTAAAATTCTCAATTTAGGAATTTTATCACCCTAAAAATAATAATTTGCAAATAAGGTGTTTAATCCCTTTAAATATTCGTTTTTATCAACCAATACGACTTATTTTTACATCTGATTTTCCTATATTTGCCCCGCTAAAAAAAACAACGCAAACGTTTTAGTAGCAAAACAATAAAAACATTCGATTTTAAATACAAAATAATGGCACAGAAATCCAAAATTTTTTACACGCTTACAGACGAAGCCCCTTTGTTAGCAACTTATTCTTTTTTACCTATCGTTCAAGCCTTCACAGGAACCTCTGATATTGAAATTGAAACAAGAGACATTTCCTTAGCAGGAAGAATTTTAGCTAATTTTCCAGAATATCTTTCAGATAATCAAAAAACTGGAGATGCTTTAGCTGAATTGGGTCAGCTAGCTACCACACCTGAAGCGAACATTATTAAATTACCCAACGTTTCTGCCTCAGTTCCTCAATTAAAAGCAGCCATTGCTGAATTACAATCGCATGGTTATGCTTTACCTGATTTCCCAGAAGATCCTCAAACAGAAGAAGAGAAAAGTGTCAAAGCAAAATACGCTAAAATATTAGGTTCGGCTGTAAATCCAGTTTTACGTGAAGGAAACTCTGATCGTAGAGCCCCTAAAGCAGTAAAAAATTACGCCAAAGCCAATCCGCATTCTATGGGAGCTTGGTCATCTAGCTCAAAAACTCATGTGGCTTCAATGGAAACTGGTGATTTTTACGGAAGTGAAAAATCAGTTACTGTTGCTGAAGCTACAGATGTAAAAATTGAATTCGTAGGAAAAGATGGAAGCACGTCTGTTTTAAAAGCGAGTACGCCATTAAAAGCAGGAGAAATTATTGATAGTTCTGTAATGAACTTAAATGCTTTAAAATCATTCGTTGCCAAAACCATCCAAGAAGCTAAAGAACAAGGTCTATTGCTTTCTGTTCACTTAAAAGCTACCATGATGAAAGTGTCTGATCCAATTATTTTTGGCGCTATCGTGGAAGTATACTTCAAAGACGTTTTTGAAAAATACGCTGCTTTATTTGCTGAATTGAATATAGATACCCGAAACGGTTTGGGTGATGTTTATGCAAAAATTGCAGGACACGCACAACAAGGCGAAGTAGAAGCTGCCATCAATCAAGCTATTGCTAACGGACCGGCTATTGCTATGGTAAATTCTGAAAAAGGAATTACCAATCTTCAAGTACCTTCTGATGTTATTGTAGATGCTTCAATGCCTGCTATGATTCGTACTTCAGGACAAATGTGGAATAAAGACGGAAAACAACAAGACACAGTAGCAATTATCCCAGACCGTTGTTATGCGGGTGTCTATACTGCAACTATTGATTTTTGTAAAGAAAATGGTGCTTTTGATCCAACAACAATGGGAAGTGTTCCTAACGTAGGTTTAATGGCTCAAAAAGCAGAAGAATATGGTTCTCATGATAAAACGTTTCAAATTGCCGCAGACGGAATTGTTCGCGTTGTAGACACCAATGGAACTGTTTTAATGGAACAAGCTGTTGAAGCAAAAGACATTTTTAGAATGTGTCAAGCCAAAGACGCTCCAATTCAAGACTGGGTTAAACTAGCGGTAAACAGAGCTCGTTTGTCTAATACTCCAGCTATTTTTTGGTTAGACGAAAACAGAGCTCACGACAGAGAATTAATTGTAAAAGTTCAAAAATACTTAAAAGACCACGATACTACAGGTTTGGATATTCAAATCTTATCTCCTATAGCTGCTACTAAAGCAACTTTAGAAAGAATAATTAAAGGATTAGATACTATTTCGGTAACCGGAAACGTATTGCGTGATTACTTAACCGATTTATTCCCAATTTTAGAAGTGGGTACTTCAGCTAAAATGTTATCTATCGTTCCATTAATGAATGGTGGCGGTTTGTTTGAAACCGGTGCCGGTGGATCTGCTCCAAAACACGTAGAACAGTTTACAGACGAAAGTTATTTACGTTGGGATTCACTTGGAGAGTTTTTAGCATTAGGTGCTTCTTTAGAACACTTAAGCCAAACTCTTAACAACCCAAAAGCATTGGTATTAGCAGAGACTTTAGATGTAGCCACAGAAAAATTCTTAGCTAACGATAAATCCCCAGCACGTAAAGTAGGACAAATCGATAACCGTGGTTCTCATTTCTACCTAACAATGTATTGGGCTGAAGCTTTAGCAGCACAAGATAAAGATGCTGAATTAAAAGCAACTTTTGCACCTATAGCAAAAGCGTTGATTGAAAATGAAACTACCATCAATTCAGAATTAATTGGTTCACAGGGAAAATCTCAAAATATCGGTGGTTACTACCAACCTAATCCAGAATTGACAAATAAAGCAATGAGACCAAGCGAAACATTCAATGCTATATTGACAAAAATCGCTTAATTCAACTTTTTTACAAATACTATTTAAAGGCAACTAATTTAGTTGCCTTTTTTTTAACGTTTAATTTCATTAATTGTAATTACTTTTAATGAAATTTGTATCGGATTCAAATGAAAAATCAAATTATGATTTCAAAAAAAATTAGCCTACTCTTTTTACTACTATTATGCAGCTTTTCGCTGACTGCTCAGGAACGATTTACTTTAAGTGGAACTGTTAGCGATAGCAATAGTAATGAAACCTTAATTGGGGTCAACTTATACATCCCTGAATTAAAAACCGGAATAACTACAAATGAATATGGTTTTTATTCTATCACTGTTCCAAAAGGCTCCTACACTATTCGAATAAGTTACATGGGCTACAACTCGCTGGAAGAGAAAATTCAATTGCAACAGAATACCAAAACAAATTTCAAACTCTACTCAGCAGAGAATACATTGAAAGAAGTAATTGTTACCGACACTAAATCCAAAATAGACATTCGAAAACCAGAAATGAGTGTCAACAAACTCTCGATATCGGCAATCAAAAGAATGCCAGTCGTACTAGGAGAAGTCGATGTTTTAAAATCTATTTTATTACTTCCTGGTGTAACTAATGCGGGCGAAGGCGCTTCGGGATTCAATGTTCGCGGTGGTGGTGCAGATCAAAATTTAATCTTATTGGACGAGGCAACTATTTTTAATTCGTCGCACGTTTTTGGTTTTTTCTCTGTCTTTAATCCCGATGCGATCAAAGATTTAAAATTGTACAAAGGTGGCATTCCAGCACGTTTTGGAGGAAGAGCCGCTTCAGTATTAGATATTTATCAAAAAGATGGGAACAGTAAAAAATTCAGTGCTAATGGAGGAATTGGATTAATATCAAGTCGTTTGTTACTTGAAGGTCCTTTGGTAAAAGACAAAGGTTCTTTCTTAATTGGCGGCCGAAGTTCCTATGCCCATTTATTCCTAAAACTCTCTGAAGATCAAAAAGATAACGCTGCTTATTTTTATGATTTAAACACAAAACTGAGTTACAAAATCAACCCCAATAATAATTTGTTTTTATCCGGGTATTTTGGTCGAGATGTTTTCAGCTTAGCCAATAGTTTTACCAATATTTACGGAAATTCAACGTTAAACCTTAGATGGAACCACTTATTTTCTAACAAACTTTTTTCGAATCTTTCGTTAATTTATTCCGATTATTATTACGGACTTGATTTGGATTTTGTAGGATTCAAATGGGATTCGGGAATTAAAAATTACAATATTAAATACGATTTCAAAAATTACATTTCAGATCGTTTTAAACTCAATTATGGTATTAATACCATTTATTATGATTTCAATCCTGGAATCATTAAACCTTCAGACAGTAATTCAGGAATTAACTTTTCACAGCTGGACAAAAAATATGCTTTTGAACCCGCAATGTATATTAATGCCGATCAAGAAATTAGTTCAAGTCTTTCTATTTCATACGGATTGCGTTATAGTTTATTTTACCGTTTAGGCCAATCCGACCTAAATGTGTACGCCAATAACAACCCTGTTATATTCAATCCTGAGCTTCAGATTTATGAGAAAGCAAGTCCAATTGGCAAAACCACTTTCGATAAAAATAAGGTAATGAAAAGCTTCAATTACCTCGAACCCCGTTTTTCTGCGGCCTATCAATTGAACGACAATCAATCAGTGAAAGCGAGTTATAATCGTATGGTACAATACCTTCAATTGGTATCCAATACTTCTTCTCCAACACCACTAGATGTTTGGACGCCAAGCGATGCATTCATCAAACCCCAAATAGCGGATCAGGTGGCATTAGGCTATTTCACAAATTTCAACAATGATCTGTATTCATTGGAAGTAGAAACCTATTATAAAAAAGTACAAAACCGGATCGATTATATTGACGGTGCCGATTTGATCGCCAATAATGCTTTGGAACAAGTGATTTTAAATGGACAAATGAGATCCTATGGATTAGAAGTCATGTTGAAGAAAAATGAAGGCCGATTAAATGGATGGATTTCCTATACACTTTCACGTTCAGAACAACAAACTCCTGGGAGAACTAGTCTAGAAAGCGGAATAAATAATGGGCAGTGGTACAAATCGGCCTATGATAAATTACACAATTTAGCGGTAACCAGTTCGTATTTACTGAATGAAAAATGGTCCTTTGGAGCTAATTTTGCTTTACAATCGGGCCAGCCAGTTACCTATCCAAATGGACAATATCAATATCTTGGAATTACAATTCCTAGTTATGGATTGCGAAATGAAAATCGTCTACCCACCTATCACCATTTAGACATTTCAGCTACCTTAACCCCAAGGAAAAATGACAATAGAAATTGGAAAGGAGAATGGGTATTTAGTATTTATAATTTGTATAATCGAAAAAATGCTGCGGCAATTAACTTTAGACAAAATAGTGATACTGGAAATAATGAAGCGGTAAAAACATCTATTTTCGGAATGGTTCCTGCCGTAAGTTATAATTTTAAATTTTAAACGCCATGAGAAAACTATATTCATTACTAACTATAATTGCCTGTTTAGCGCTTTTTAGTTGCGAAGAAGTAATTCCATTAGATCTAAAATCAGGAACACCAAAACTTGTGGTAGAAGCGGCTTTAACATGGAAAAAAGGAACTAACGGTAATATCCAAAAAATAAAATTAAGCACCACAACAGATTATTACAGTGATTCTCCAAATTATGTAAAAGGAGCGACAGTATTTGTTCAAAATAGTGCGAATCAAAGTTTTACTTTTGTTGAAGTACCCAACACCGGTGAATATAAGTGTTCGAATTTTATTCCCGTAATTGGTGAAACCTATCGTTTGTCAATTCGTTACAATGGAAACACCTATACCGCGCAAGAAGTACTGCAACCCGTTGCAACTATAATGAAAGTAGAACAAAATAATAATGGTGGTTTTGGTGGAAAAAACATTGAATTGAAAGCACATTATATCGATCCTTCGGATGTGAAAAATTACTACCTATACCGTTATACCTATTCTAGTCAAGTAATCTCCAATTTTTATACTGATGAAGATGTATTCTACAATGGAAATGAATTTTTCAGCATCTCTCAAAACGATAAAATCAAATCCGGTGATAAAGTAGAAATCAATCATTATGGTATTTCTAGAACCTATTTTAACTATATGTCAGTATTAGTGAGTATTGCCGGTAATGGTGGTGGCGGACCTTTTCAATCGCCTCCAGCAACAGTAAGAGGGAATATAATTAACACTACACAAGAAGAAAATTTTCCGTTGGGATACTTTTCATTAAGTGAATACGACTCAGTAAATTATATTGTAAAATAATTCTCGGTTAATTGTAAAATTTAAATTAGTACAAAAATGTCTTCACATCACATCGTTCGAGACGACCAAGAACCTGCTTTAATTATAGCCAATGGTGCCGCCTGCCAACCAGAATTATTGGGGCAGTTATTAGAATGGTCCCCCTTGGTTGTTGTATTGGATGCTGCCATGGAGCGCGTAATGGAACTAGACATCAAAGTAGATGTTTTGTTGGGTGATTTTGATGCTGATTTTGAACCCGAAAAATACCAAACAGAACAATACCCAATTGACATTATACATGCTCCAGATCAAAACAAAACCGACTTGGAAAAAGCATTTGACTATCTAATCGAACGCAACATTCCAGCCGTGAATGTGGTTTGGGCAACTGGAAAACGAGCCGATCATACTATTACCAACCTCACTACAATTACTAGCTATCGTGATCGTTTAAAAATTGTTCTCTTGGACGACCATTCCAAAGTGTTTTTATTGCCCAAAAAATTCGAAAAATGGTATACTGCGAATACACCCATTTCGTTAATTCCCATCGGACAGGTAACTGGTATTCATTCTTCGAATTTATTTTATCCTTTACAAAACGACTCATTAAAATTAGGTTATCGAACGGGAAGCAGTAATCATGTAACGCAAGACGGTATCGTAACCCTCGAACATGAAGAAGGCGATTTACTTTTGATGGAATGTTTTGATTAAAATATTCCAAAACAGTTTGACTATCTTTGCAACGAAATGAAAAAAGAACAATCCGAAAATAGTCCCCAAAAACCTAATTTACATTCAAGAAATCTTGACAATTCGGGTTATCATTTTGACCAATTAATTCAATCTTGTCCGGAACTCAATGACTTTGTGTTTACAAATGAGTATCATACACAGACAATTGATTTTGCAAATCCAGAAGCCGTAAAAACCTTAAACAAGGCTTTATTAACGAAGCATTTTGGAATTAAAAATTGGGACATTCCTAAAAACTACCTCTGTCCTCCTATTCCAGGTCGTGCAGATTACATTCACTATATCGCCGACTTATTAGCTTCATGCAACAACGGAATCATACCGCATGGAGAAACTGTGCAAGGTTTGGATATTGGCATTGGTGCCAATTGCATCTATCCAATAATTGGAAATAGAACCTACGACTGGAGTTTTGTTGGAACTGATATTGATGAATATGCGATTCAAAATTGCAAAAAAATCATTCAAAATAATCCTCAACTAATGGAGGCTATTAGTTTACAATTACAAACTGAACCGCGTTTTATATTCAAAAATATCATTACACCCGAAGATCGATTTGCGTTTACCATTTGTAATCCGCCTTTCCATAAATCGGAAGAGGAAGCCAACAAAGGAACACTTCGAAAAATATCTAATTTAAACCAACAAAAAACTACAAAAGCGGTGCTTAATTTTGGTGGTCAAAATGGGGAATTATGGTGCGAAGGTGGCGAACTTAAATTCATAACTCAAATGATATATGAAAGTTCAAAATACCCATTAAATTGCCTTTGGTTTACCACTTTGGTATCCAAGAAAGAAAACCTTGCCTCTATATATAAAACCTTGAGTAAAGTAAATGCTGTCGAAATAAAAACGGTCAATATGGCTCAAGGCCAAAAAACAAGTCGATTCGTGGCTTGGACCTTTATGACTGCTGACCAACAAAAAGCTTGGCAATTCTAGATAGAACAACTTTCCTTTCAATTACAATTTTGACTCATTAGTCCATTGGTCTCTTGAGTCGAATTAAGTATCTTTACCAAATGAATTTCCAAGTAGTATCTGATTACCAACCCAAAGGCGACCAACCGCAAGCTATTGAAAAATTAGCGCGTGGAATTACTGATGGCGAACAATTCCAAACCTTATTAGGAGTTACAGGATCTGGTAAAACATTTACAGTGGCCAATGTTATTCAAGAAGTGCAACGCCCCACTTTGGTTTTGGCACACAATAAAACTTTGGCGGCGCAATTGTATTCCGAATTCAAACAATTTTTTCCCAATAATGCGGTAGAATATTTTGTTTCCTACTACGATTATTACCAACCCGAAGCATTTATGCCCGTAACAGGTGTCTTTATTGAAAAGGATTTATCCATCAATGAAGAGCTAGAAAAAATGCGTTTAAGCACCACTTCTTCCCTACTTTCTGGTCGAAGAGATATATTGGTTGTGGCTTCTGTTTCCTGTTTGTACGGTATTGGAAATCCCGTAGAATTTCAAAAAAATGTAATTGCTCTAGAACGCGATCAAGCGATATCTAGAACCAAATTTCTTCACAGTTTAGTTCAAAGTTTATATTCCAGAACAGAAGCCGATTTCACTCCAGGAACCTTCCGAATTAAAGGCGACACGGTGGAAGTTTATCCAAGTTATGCGGATGACGCTTTTCGTATTCATTTCTTTGGGGACGAAATCGAAGAAATCGAGAGCTTTGATGTTAAAAATGCCCAAGTGTTAGAAAAGTTTGAAAAACTTACCATATATCCCGCAAACATGTTTGTGACTTCACCCGATGTGCTACAAAATGCCATTTGGGAAATCCAACAAGATTTGGTCAAACAAGTCGATTATTTTAAAGAAATTGGCAAGCATTTGGAAGCGAAACGTCTTGAAGAACGAACCAATTTTGATTTGGAAATGATTCGTGAATTAGGGTATTGCTCCGGTATCGAAAATTATTCTCGTTACCTTGACGGCCGAGCAGCTGGTACACGACCGTTTTGTTTATTGGATTATTTTCCAAAAGACTTTTTAATGGTGGTAGACGAAAGTCACGTTACCTTATCGCAAGTGCATGCCATGTATGGCGGTGACCGAAGTCGAAAGGAAAACTTGGTTGAATACGGTTTCCGTTTGCCTGCCGCTATGGACAACCGACCGTTGAAATTTGAAGAATTTGAAGCCATGCAAAATCAAGTGATTTATGTGTCGGCGACTCCAGCTGACTATGAATTGCAAAAAACAGATGGCGTTGTTGTAGAACAAGTCATTCGACCAACAGGACTATTGGATCCCATTATTGAAGTGCGACCAAGTTTGAATCAGATCGATGATTTGATCGAAGAAATTCAACAACGCTGCGAATTAGACGAGCGTGTTTTAGTCACCACTTTGACGAAAAGAATGGCTGAAGAATTAGCCAAATATTTGACTAAAGTGTCTATTCGTTGTCGTTATATTCATTCGGATGTTGATACTTTGGAACGCATTGAAATCATGCAGGATTTACGAAAAGGATTATTTGATGTATTGATTGGTGTCAACTTATTGCGGGAAGGTTTGGACTTACCTGAAGTGTCTTTGGTAGCTATTTTAGATGCCGACAAAGAAGGTTTTTTGCGAAGTCATCGCTCGTTAACCCAAACCATTGGACGTGCCGCACGCAACCTAAATGGAAAAGCCATTATGTATGCGGATAAAATTACCGATAGCATGCAAAAAACTATTGATGAAACCAATTACCGAAGAACCAAACAGATTAATTTCAATATTGAAAATAATCAGGTTCCACAGGCTTTGAATAAAAAAATTGATTCGGCATTTACCAAAAACCCATTGGTGGAATACGAATTGGGACATACTTTAAATGTAGCTGCTGAGCCTCAAACTGCTTATTTAACCAAAGCTGAAATTGATAAATTAATTCGCGAAAAGCGTAAATCAATGGAAAAAGCAGCGAAAGAATTGGACTTTATGCAAGCCGCCAAATTGCGTGACGAAATCAAAAAATTACAAGAAAAATGATGCAACGAATAGTACTACTTGTTATTTTTTTTATTGCATTTGAAAATACATTTGCACAACCAACAAGCCTGAAAGGGGAACGAGAAAAACCAAGTACCGCTTCAAAACAAGTGGCAACTATCACCATAAAAGCACCGCAACTTAACACCGATAAGAAGATCTGGATTTATTTACCAAAAAAATACGATTCGGCTAAAAAGAAATATCCTGTAATCTATATGCACGACGCACAAAATCTTTTCGATGCCAAAACTTCATATGTAGGCGAATGGAATATTGACGAGAAATTGGACAGTCTTAATGCTCAAGTAATTATTGTGGGAATTGAGCATGGGAACGAAAAACGTATTGATGAATTAACGCCATTTAAAAATGCAAAATATAGTGGCGGAAATGCCGACAATTACCTCCGATTTATTGTGGAAACACTAAAGCCGGAAATAGACACTAAATACAGAACAAAAGCAGACACCAAAAATACAGGTATTATTGGAAGTTCTCTTGGCGGATTAGTTTCTTATTATGCGGTTTTAAAATACCCTGAAATTTTTGGGAAAGCAGGTGTTTTTTCACCTTCATTTTGGTTTAACCGAAAAGAAATTAATGAATTGACACAAAAAAGTTCGTCACTAAAAGCTAAAATTTATTTTCTGTGCGGCGACAATGAAGGCGATGCAGATGTCATTCCTGACCTAAATACGATTCACAATTTGATAACAGAAAAAAGAGATTCCAATTTGAATTTATCCAAAATAAGAATTGTCAAAGGAGGACAACATAACGAAAAATTATGGAGAGATGGTTTTGTAAAAGCGTATCTTTGGCTTTTTTAATTGTGGATGCTTTTTAATTTACTGTATTTTAAACTAAAGGGCACCAATCAAAATATATTCAAAAATAGTAAAATATGACCAATAACGATATCTTTAAAAAATTACGAGTAGCATTGATGCTTCGTGATGACCAAATAGTGGAGATTTTAGAATTAGTAGATTTTAGAATATCAAAATCAGAATTAGGGGCTTTCTTCCGTGATGAAAAACACGAAAACTATATGGAATGTGGCGACCAAGTGTTGCGTAATTTCTTAAACGGTTTGGTAATTCATTTGAGAGGAACAAAAGAAAATCCTAAAAACCCAAACGATGTTTTAGCCAAGCATAAAGCTGAAATTCCGAAGAAAGATAACACTAAAGACAGACCTGAATTTAAAGCTAGTCCGAGAGATCCTGAAAAAGCAAGAGGAGATCAAAAACCAAAATCATATACTGGAGCTAAAAAGCCGTTTAAGAAAAGTAATGCTAAAGCAACTCCAAAAATACAAGTGGTAGAAAAAGTACAATTTAAAAACGGAAAGAATAAATAATGAAAAAGTTAATTTTTAGTATCGCTATTATTTTTTCTCTAAGCAGTTATAGCCAAAGTACAACCGACAAAAAAAAAGAGAGTCTACCTGAAGATGTTGCCGTATTTATAGATGCCCAACTTTCCAATTCAGAAGTATTAAAATCGATTCAACCCAATGATATTGAATCGATGAATATTGTGAAAAAAGACACTGTTGTAAATTCAAGAAAATACAAAGGTCAAATTTTCATCAAAATGAAAAAGAAACAATAAATACACACTATACAAAACAAAAAAATCCTGAGCTTTCACTCAGGATTTTTTTTATCAATTTTTTTCTTCTAATTAAGAAAGTGCCGCTTGAACTTGGTCCGCTGCTTCTTGGAATTCAACAGCAGATAAAATTGGCATTCCTGAATTATCAATTAATTCTTTTGCAATTGCTGCGTTAGTACCTTGTAAACGAACAATGATTGGCACTTTAATCGCATCACCCATATTTTTGTAGGCATCTACTACCCCTTGCGCCACACGGTCACAACGAACAATTCCACCAAAAATATTGATTAAGATAGCTTTTACGTTTGGATCTTTTAAGATAATACGGAAAGCAGTCTCAACACGTTTTGCATCAGCAGTTCCTCCTACGTCAAGGAAGTTAGCTGGTTCAAAACCTGCATATTTAATTAAATCCATAGTAGCCATCGCTAATCCAGCTCCGTTTACCATACATCCAACAGTTCCGTCAAGGTCAACATAGTTTAAGCCTACTTCTTTTGCTTCAACTTCGATTGGATTTTCCTCACGTATATCACGCATGTCTGCATACGCTTTTTGTCTGTATAAAGCGTTATCGTCAATATTAACTTTAGCATCCACTGCTAATATTTTATCATCCGAAGTTTTCAATACTGGATTGATTTCAAACATAGACGCGTCTGAACCAATATACGCATTGTATAAAGAATCGATGAATTTTACCATTTCTTTGAAAGCATTTCCAGAAAGACCTAAATTAAAAGCAATTCTTCTTGCTTGAAATCCTTGCAATCCAACAGCAGGATCAATTTCTTCTGTAAAAATTAAATGAGGAGTATGTTCCGCCACTTCTTCAATATCCATTCCACCTTCAGTAGAATACATAATCATATTACGACCTGTGGCTCTGTTCAATAAAACAGAAACATAAAATTCAGAGGTTTCGCTTTCACCTGGATAATATACATCCTCAGCAATTAAAACTTTGTGTACTTTTTTACCTTCTGCAGAAGTTTGAGGTGTTACCAATTGCATTCCGATAATTTGCTCAGAAATCTCTTCTACTTGTTGTAAGTTTTTAGCCAACTTCACTCCACCACCTTTTCCACGTCCACCTGCGTGAACTTGTGCTTTAACAACGTACCAACCTGTTCCGGTTTCGGCAGTTAATTGTTTCGCTGCAGCAACAGCTTCTACTGGACTATTGGCTACAATTCCGCGTTGAATGCGAACTCCATAGCTAGATAGAATCTCTTTTCCTTGATATTCGTGTATGTTCATAATAATGAATTTGTCTGCTTCTCTGAAATTATTTCAGAATAAAAGTGGTACAAAAATAGCAAAATAATATACATACAATATATTTTTTTCATTAAAAAAGTAGTTCTTCTTAATTATATTTGATGCTTTATCGAAAAGAGTGATTTTTCAATAAAATTTAAATAATACCAACTAATTTGTTACAAAAAATAACATTCTGTTATATTTCTGTTTTTAGCTTCAAAATCAGCATTTTTAGGGTAAAATTCACGCTGCCAATTGTCAATACCTCAATTCAATCACCATTTAATAACAATATCTTCATTTATAGAACCGTTTTCTATTATTTTGGTAAAAATCAACCGAAAAGGGGTTTTGAGTTCGGTAAATAGTACGAAATATTTAATTTTGTAAAAAAATTATCAAGCATGAAAGTTAAAGAACAAGGCCTTTATTTACCAGAATTTGAGCACGACAATTGTGGTGCAGGATTTATCTGTAATTTGAATGGAATCAAGTCGAATGACATTATTCACAAAGCACTTGACATCCTAATAAAATTAGAGCACCGTGGTGCGGTAAGTGCCGATGGAAGAACGGGAGATGGAGCTGGAATTTTATTTGATATTCCAGATGCGTTCTTTAAAAAAGTATGCCATTTCGAGCTACCAGAAGTTCGCGAATATGCAGTAGGTATGCTTTTTTTACCGAAAAGTCAGAATCAAGTTGATTTTTGTATCAAGACTTTTGAAAAATGTGTACAAGATCAAAATTTACAAATATTAGGTTGGAGAGATGTTCCTGTTGATGTATCTAATTTAGGACAAGTAGCGGCAGAAAAAGAACCAACTATCAAACAAGTTTTTGTTGGTAAAAATGGATTGAAGATTACTGAACAAGAATTCAATGCCAAATTATTTGCTGCAAGAAAAATTTCAGAGCATGCGATCCGCAACTCTAAAACTTCGGAAAGCCACAGATACTATTTTACTAGTTTATCTACTACAACTATTATATATAAAGGTTTATTGATGCCGGAAGACATCAGTAGATACTATACTGATTTAACGGATACCGATTTAGTTACGAGATTGGCTTTGGTTCACCAACGTTTCTCTACCAACACTTTCCCGTCTTGGGATTTGGCACAACCTTTTAGATACATGTGTCACAATGGGGAAATCAATACCTTGAGAGGAAATGTAAGCCGTATGCGTTCTCGTGAAGAATTGATGGAAAGCCCAATCTTCGGAGACGATATCAAAAAATTATTCCCAATCATCTTAGAAGGAAAATCTGATTCCGCTTCTATGGACATGGTAGTTGAATTGTTATTGATGACAGGACGTTCTTTACCCGAAGCGATGATGATGGTGGTTCCAGAAGCTTGGGAAAAACACCAAACCATGTCGAAAGAGAAAAAAGCATTCTATGAATACAACGCTTGTATCATGGAACCTTGGGATGGTCCTGCTTCTATTCCGTTTACTGACGGAAATGTAATTGGAGCTTTATTGGATAGAAATGGACTACGTCCTTCTCGTTATACGTTGACAAAAAGTGGATTCGTAATCATGTCATCTGAAATTGGTGTATTGGATATCGATCCAGAAGATGTAATTCAACACGGACGTTTAGAGCCAGGAAAAATGTTTTTGGTTGACATGAACGAAGGTCGAATCATAGAAGATGAAGAAGTTAAAAATGCAGTGGTAACCAAACGTCCTTACCAAAAATGGTTGGATGGTAATTTGGTTCAATTGGCACAAATACCTTACACAAACAACCCTATCCCAACCGAAACTATCGATTTCCATACGAGACAGCGTTTGTTTGGCTATACTATTGAAGATTTAAAAACCATCATTAACCCTATGGGAGCCAAAGGTGCTGAAGCCATCAGTTCTATGGGTAATGATACTCCACTAGCTGTTTTATCAGAACAACCGCAATTATTATACAACTATTTCAAACAATTATTTGCTCAGGTAACCAACCCCCCTTTGGATGGTATTCGTGAGGAAATTATTACTGATATTAGTTTGGCTGTAGGTGGTGATTTCAATATTTTTGATATTGACGAAAAACACAGTAAAAAAATCAAAATTCAAAATCCAGTTATCTCTAACGAGGATTTAGATAAAATAAGAAACATTGATCACGCCGATTTTAAATCGGTTACTATTTCTACTTTATACAAAATAGAAAAAGGAGTGAACGGTTTAGAGCGTTCATTAGAAAAATGTATTCAAGCTACTTTCAAAGCGGTTTCTGAAGGATGTAACATTGTAATCCTTTCAGATAGAGGCGTTACTGAAAAATTAGCGCCAATCCCAATGTTATTGGCTTGTTCTTATATTCACCATACTTTAAACAAATTAGGGGTTCGTTCTAAATTTGGTATCATCATCGAATCGGCTGAGCCACGTGAACCACACCACTTTGCTTTATTATTTGGATACGGTGCTAGTGCGATCAATCCGTATATGGTGAATGAAATCATTCATGACCAAGTAAACGAAGGACATATTACAGGAGTTAAAGCAGATTACGCTATTACAAACTACAATAAAGCTATTGCCAAAGGAATCGTTAAGATTATGAATAAAATCGGTATCTCTACCTTGCATTCCTACAAAGCGGCTCAAATTTTTGAAATTCTAGGTCTAAACAAATCGTTTAGTACTAAATATTTCCCTTTCACTCCCTCTCGAATTGAAGGAATTGGATTGATGGAAGTGGAAAAAGAAATCAAGAAAAGACACCAAAAAGCGTTTCCTAATTCTAAAATTGCCAACTTATTGCCTTTGGAAATTGGTGGTATTTACAGATGGAGACGATCAGGTGAGAAACACATGTTCAACCCTACTACAATTGCTAAGTTGCAACAAGCAGTTCGTTTGAACAGCCCAGAAGCCTACAAACAATATTCTGATATGGTTAACAATCAAAGTGAAAACTTGATGACCATTAGAGGTTTATTTGAATTCAACAATTTAGATCCAATTTCTATTGACGAAGTTGAACCTTGGACCGAAATCGTTAAGAAATTCAAAACAGGTGCGATGTCTTATGGATCGATCAGTTCTGAAGCACACGAGAATTTAGCGATTGCTATGAACCGTATTGGTGGTAAGAGTAACTCTGGAGAAGGGGGTGAAAATCCAAAACGTTTCCAAAAAGAATTAAATGGTGACTCTAAAAATAGTGCTATTAAACAAGTAGCATCAGGACGTTTTGGTGTGTCGATTAACTATTTAACTAACGCCAAAGAAATCCAAATTAAAATGGCTCAAGGAGCAAAACCTGGTGAAGGTGGACAACTTCCTGGAGAAAAAGTAGTGCCTTGGATTGCAGAAACTAGAAATTCAACACCTTATGTTGGATTAATTTCTCCTCCTCCACACCACGATATTTATTCTATCGAAGATTTATCACAATTAATCTTTGACTTGAAAAATGCCAACCGTGAGGCACGTGTAAACGTAAAATTAGTATCTGAAGTGGGTGTTGGAACTATTGCTGCTGGTGTTGCCAAAGCAAAAGCCGACGTCATCTTGATTTCAGGATACGATGGAGGAACGGGTGCTGCACCATTGACTTCATTACAACATACCGGTATTCCATGGGAATTGGGATTGGCAGAAGCACAACAAACTTTAATTCTAAATGACTTAAGAAGTCGTGTCGTTTTAGAGTGTGACGGACAATTAAAAACAGGTCGTGACGTAGCCGTGGCTGCTTTATTGGGAGCAGAAGAATTCGGATTTGCAACCGCTCCATTAGTAGCGTCAGGTTGTATCATGATGAGAGCATGTCACTTGAACACTTGTCCAGTGGGTATTGCTACACAAGATCCTGAATTGAGAAAAAATTTCAAAGGAACTCCAGAACATGTGATCAACTTCATGTATTTTATTGCAGAAGAATTAAGACAAATCATGGCTCAATTAGGTTTCAGAACCTTGAAAGAAATGGTAGGTCAATCACAAAAATTAAATGTGAACAAAGCGATCGATCATTACAAAGCAAATGGGTTGGATTTATCAGCGATTTTATATAAACCGGAAAAAGCAAACGTAGTTCCAAATCACAATACAACATCGCAAGATCACGCCTTAGAAAACGTATTGGATTTTGATATTATCAAAGCAGCTATTCCTTCTATTTATAGAAAAGAGAAAACTAGAGTTACTTTCAATATCAAAAATACAGACCGTTCAGTAGGAGCTATATTAAGTAACGAAATTTCTAAAATATACGGAGCACAAGGTTTACCAGACGATACGATCTTGGTGGACTTTACAGGTTCGGCTGGACAAAGTTTTGGAGCATTTGCTACGAATGGATTGTCTTTCAAAATCCACGGTAACTGTAATGATTACTTAGGAAAAGGACTTTCTGGTGGTAAATTAATCATCAAAGTGCCACCAACGGCTACTTTCAAACCTGAAGAGAACATTATCATTGGTAACGTTGCGCTTTACGGAGCGATTACTGGTGAAGCCTATATCAATGGTATGGCTGGAGAGCGTTTTGCAGTCCGTAATTCAGGTGCAACAGCAGTCGTAGAAGGAATTGGGGATCATGGTTGTGAATACATGACCGGTGGTAACGTAGTTATTTTAGGTAAAACTGGAAGAAACTTCGCTGCAGGTATGAGTGGTGGTATTGCTTATGTATACGACCCAGAGAAAAAATTTGACGCCACAGTTTGTAATATGGAAATGGTTGCTTTCGAAGAAAACGAAGCAGAAGATATTATTAAATTGAGACGATTGATTAAAAATCATTCTATGTATACTAATAGCCCGTTAGCTAAACGAATTTTAGCGGATTGGGAGAATCAACAAAAACACTTTATCAAAGTGATGCCAACCGATTACAAAAAAGCATTACAAAGATTGGCAGAAGAAAATAAAGTGGAAGAATTAATAGCACAATAGTCATGGGAAAGATAGGTGGATTTAAAGAATATAGTAGAGCGGACGAAAGTAATGTAGCTGTAGCAGAACGTGTTTCTAATTACAATGAATTTACAGTTCCGTTATCGAAAGAAAAAATAAAAGAACAAGGTTCAAGATGTATGGATTGCGGTATTCCGTTCTGTCATAGTTCCTGTCCGTTAGGAAATTTAATTCCTGATTTTAACGACATGGTGCACCAGGAAGAATGGGAAAGCGCATTGGCCATCTTGCAATC
The DNA here is from genome assembly GCA_002382495.1 of Flavobacterium sp. UBA4098. Classification (GTDB taxonomy): domain Bacteria; phylum Bacteroidota; class Bacteroidia; order Flavobacteriales; family Flavobacteriaceae; genus Flavobacterium. Next base: position 67,905 of record DFXW01000015.1, on the reverse strand, counting down.
AACCAATAACTTCCCAGAATTTACAGGAAGATTATGCCCAGCACCTTGCGAAAAATCGTGTGTATTAGGTATTATCAAAGAACCAGTTGCTATTGAAAATATTGAAAAAAATATTGTCGAAAGAGGTTTTGCAGAAGGTTGGATCAAACCACAAATTCCTACTCAAAGAACTGGTAAAACAGTAGCTGTTGTAGGTTCTGGACCTGCTGGATTAGCGGCAGCACAACAATTGAACCGTGCCGGTCATACGGTAACGGTTTTTGAAAGAGACAATGCTATTGGAGGTTTATTACGTTACGGAATTCCAAATTTCAAATTAGAAAAAGGAATCATCGACAGACGTGTGGCTATCCTAGAAGCAGAAGGAATCACTTTCAAAACAAACGTTCATGTTGGAGTCAACTTCAGTGTAGAAGAATTGAATACATTTGATTCTGTTGTTCTTTGTGGTGGTGCAACTGAAAGAAGAGGATTACCAACCAAAGGAGCAGATGCTAAAGGTGTAGTCCAAGCCATGACATTCTTAACACAACAAACTAAAGTAGTTTGGGGAGAATCTGTTGCTGACCAAATTGTTGCTACCGGTAAAGATGTTATCGTTATTGGTGGTGGAGATACGGGTTCTGACTGTGTGGGTACGTCTAACCGACAAGGTGCCAAATCAGTAACCAACTTTGAGATTATGCCAAAACCACCGGTTGGTAGAAGCGAATCGACTCCATGGCCTTACTGGCCGTTACAATTGAAAACATCCTCTTCACACGAAGAAGGTTGTAACCGAAACTGGTTGATTAATACCAAAGAGTTCATCACTAATGATAAAGGCGAATTAACTGCTTTAAAAACAGTAGAAGTAGAATGGAAAATTGTTCCAGGACAACGCCCTGAATTAATTGAAAGAGAAGGTTCAGAAAAAATCTGGCCTTGTGACTTAGCATTGTTAGCCCTAGGATTTACAGGTCCTGAAAAAACATTAAGCGAACAATTAGGCATTGAAACTGATTTTAGAACCAATTATAAAGCAACCAATTACAAAACGAATGTACCTCACATTTTCACTGCAGGTGATATGAGAAGAGGACAATCCTTAATTGTTTGGGCTATATCTGAAGGACGTGAAGCTGCAAGAGAAGTAGATTTGTTCTTAATGGGTTCAACAAACCTACCTACAAAAGGTAACGGAGATTTACCTACACTATAACTAAACAACAACACAACTCTCCAAAAATCCCTTGATTCAATTCAAGGGATTTTTTTTATATTTTTTCATTAAAATGGATGTAATGTTTTAAATTAAACATTTTGTTATATTTTGTTAAACTATCCTTTTTAATTTGTTTGTACGATATAAGAACTATAAATTTGCCCAAAATTAGAATCCAATGCAAGGAAAAGACTTATTACAATTAGCAGAACAGTTTGGCAGCCCCTTATATGTTTATGATGCCGAAAAAATACAATCGCAATACAACCGATTAACCAAAGCGTTTTCAAAAGTAGATACCCTTCGCATAAATTATGCTATGAAAGCATTATCAAATGTAGCTATTCTTCAGTTATTGAGAGATATGGGTTCTGGTTTAGATACGGTTTCTATTCAAGAGGTTTTATTAGGATTACACGCCGGTTATGAGCCTGAAAAAATATTTTTTACACCTAACGGTGTTTCTTTAGAAGAAATCGAAGAAGTAGCTGCAATGGGTGTTCAAATCAACATTGACAACTTGTCTATCTTAGAGCAATTTGGAACCAAATATCCAGACACTCCAGTTTGTATTCGTATTAATCCTCATGTAATGGCGGGTGGAAACACCAACATTTCTGTGGGTCATATTGACAGTAAATTTGGTATTTCAATTCACCAATTGCCTCACTTGATTCGTATTGTAGAAAATACAAAAATGAATATTGTGGGTATTCACATGCACACAGGATCGGATATTTTAGATATTGAGGTATTCTTGTATGCTGCTGAAATCTTATTTGATGTTGCCAAAAATTTCAAAAACTTAGAATTTTTAGATTTCGGAAGCGGATTCAAAGTGCCATATAAAAAAGACGATATTGAAACGGATATTGAAGAGTTAGGTAAAAAATTATCCAAACGTTTCAATGATTTCTGCACAGAATATGGTAAAGAATTGACCTTAATCTTCGAACCAGGAAAATTCTTGGTGAGTGAGGCCGGTTTCTTTTTGGCAAAAGTGAATGTGGTAAAACAAACTACTTCTACTGTTTTTGCAGGAGTGGACAGTGGATTCAACCACTTGATTCGTCCGATGTTATACGGTTCTCAACACCATATCGAAAACATCTCTAATCCAAAGGGAAAAGAACGTTTCTATTCTGTTGTGGGTTACATTTGCGAGACAGATACTTTTGCTAACAACCGACGCATTGCTGAAATCAACGAGGGAGACATTCTATGTTTCAAAAATGCAGGAGCATATTGCTTCTCAATGTCATCAAATTACAATTCGAGATACAAACCCGCAGAGGTTTTATGGATGAATGGTGAAGGCCATTTAATTCGTGCCAAAGAATCGTTTGAAGATCTACTACGCAATCAAATTCCGTTGCCAGTCGCTGCAACTGTTTAATACATAAAAAAATCCCGTTTAATAGAACGGGATTTTTTATAGCTACGAATAATTTCTAAAACAACTCTTCTAAAACTTCTGACTCAGTTCCATTAGGAAATGGAATTTTCAATAGTTGTGAAAGCGTTGGTGCTATTTGAGTGATGTGTTTTTTGGAATGTGAATTCCCTTTGGGAACATGCCAACCGTAAAAAAGCATCGGTACATGCGTGTCATAACTATTAGCCGAACCATGCGTTGTTCCTGTCTCAATGTATTCTAAATAGCCTGCTTTGTCTAAAATAAAAAGATCTCCATTTTGCTTTGGATCATAGCCTTTGGCAATAAAACTCAAGAAATAATCATCTCCGGATGATGCCAAAATTTCTTCTTCGGTATAAACCCTTTTTACTTGGTCTTGTGACATCATAAAGTCCTTGAAACTTTGTTTCACTTTAGCTAAGTCCAATCCTTTTTCTTTCAATACTGGTTTGTTAAAGAAAATATTGAAATTTGAATAATTCAAAACGACATCAGCACCAAAAGTATCTATAGAAAATTTTCGTAAAGCAGCATCCACACTTTTAGAGGGAACATTTTTAACATTGTATTTATTATCTTTCAAATAGTTGGGATTTTCTGCTCCAGCATGATCAGCAGTTAAAAAAACTACATAATTGTCTTTCCCCACCGTTTGATCCAAATACGTCATGAACTTAGCTAAAGTCAAATCCAATCGCAAATAGGTGTCTTGCAATTCCATAGAACGCGGCCCAAAAGTATGTCCAACGTAATCTGTTGAAGAGAAACTTACGGTTAAGAAATCAGTAATAGCGTCTTTCCCTAATTGTTCTTTATCAATTGCTCTTATCGCCAAATCGGCTAAAATGTCATTGCCAAAAGGCGTAGTACGCAAAACATCCGCCCCCTTTTCATCGTATATTTTTTTCAAATTATATGGAAAAACAGGTCCTGTGGTTTTGTCAATTTTTCCTTCATACGGATTATCATCAACTAAACTTTCATCATAAGTAACAACTGGCTTAAGCAAATCCCAACCCCCATTAATGTAATTTAAATAACGCTTTTCGTTATTGAAATCCGTAACCCATGAAGGTAAACTTGTGCCATAAAACGTACTCGAAATAAACGCTCCCGTTTTACTGTACCAATACGCCCCATTGGCAAAATGACCCGCTGGCAAAATTGCACCTCGGTCTTTAATACTCATCCCAATGACTTTCCCTTTAAAGTTGGTTGCCATACGCAATTCATCAGTGATCGTNNGTGCAATACATTTCTTTTCCAGTGGAACGATTGAACCATTCGTTTCCAACAATTCCGTGTGTTGCAGGAGTTGTTCCAGTGTAAATAGAAGCATGTCCTGGCGCAGTATAGGTTGGCACATAATTGTAATGCATGTTATGAAAAGTATAGCCTCCGTTCATAATACGTTTGAAACCATTAGCAGAAAAATCATCTGAAAAACGATACAAATATTCCATCTTCATTTGGTCTACCACAATTCCAACTACTAATTTCGGACGCTGTTGTGCTTGAACAGTCAAAACAATACTCAAAGCTAAAAACAATATAATTTTTTTCATTTTATTTATTTTATACCCATCAAAATTAGGGATTAAATTGGATTATTAATTTCAAAAAGGCGTTTTTGAATACATTTAATTTAAAGATAACATAAATACCGAATTCTATTTTGGATTTTCTTCAAAATAGCGTTGTTCGATACGTTTGATGTCTTTGATGGAATTTTTGGCCCAAGCCAATCGTTTTACTAGAATTTCGTCTTCAGATAATTGCCAATTAATATCTGAATTGCGTAGCCTGTTGGTCAAATTCTGAATGATAATGGCTGCCGATACTGATATATTTAGACTTTCTGTAAATCCAACCATGGGAATCTTTAAGAAGCCATCAGCCTCTTTCATGATTTCTTCGGACAAACCGTCGATTTCGGTTCCGAAAAACAAGGCACTAGGTTTTGAAATATCAAAATTTTCTAACAAACAATCATTTTCATGTGGTGTAGTCGCAATGATTTGATAGCCTTTTTTTCTAAGGGTTTGAACACAGGCCGAAGGGGAGTCAAATGTATTGATATCGACCCATTTTTGAGCACCCATCGCAATTTGTTTGTCAATGCTTTTTCCGTATCGCTGTTCTATTACGTTTAATTCTTGGATACCAAAAACTTCGCAGCTTCGCATCACAGCACTGGTATTGTGCATTTGAAAAACATCTTCCACTGCGATTGTAAAATGATTGGTTCTGTTTTTCAAAACATTCAAAAAGCGGTCTTTCCGATTGTCGGTCAAAATGTTTTCAAGAAAATTAAGGTAATCAATATCAATCATTGTCTCTTTTTTTGGAGGCAAAAATACTAAAAAGGTTTATATTTGCACTTTCGAAAAAACAACACCAAATGACTACTCTTAACGAATTGAATGCCATCTCTCCAATTGATGGAAGATACAGAAATAAAACAGTTTCTTTAGCTCCTTTTTTCTCGGAAGAAGCCTTAATCAAATACCGCGTTTTAATTGAAATTGAATACTTTATAGCTTTGTGCGAAGTACCTTTACCTCAACTTGCAGCCGTAAATCCAAATGTTTTTGAAAGTTTACGTACTATTTACAAAAACTTTTCTACTGAAGATGCGCTTTGGATCAAAGAGACTGAGAAAGTAACGAATCACGATGTGAAAGCAGTAGAATATTTCATCAAAGATGCTTTTGAAAAATTAGGTTTGTCAGCTTACAAAGAGTTTATCCATTTTGGATTGACTTCTCAAGATATTAATAACACTGCTATTCCGCTTTCGACCAAAGAAGCGTTTGAAAAAGTATATATGCCTTCTTTGATTGGTGTGATTTCAAAATTAAAAGAACTAAGCACAGAGTGGAAAGACATACCATTGTTAGCACGCACACATGGCCAACCGGCTTCTCCTACTCGTTTAGGAAAAGAAATTGGCGTTTTTGTAGAACGTTTGGAAGAGCAAATGCGTTTGTTATTCAATATTCCGTTTGCCGCTAAATTTGGTGGAGCAACCGGAAATTACAACGCCCACCATGTGGCCTACCCACAAATTGATTGGAAACTATTCGGAACTACTTTTGTGGAAACCAATTTAGGTTTACACCATTCTTTCCCGACAACTCAAATTGAGCATTACGATCACTTCGCTGCCTTTTTTGATGCCTTGAAGAGAATCAATACCATTATCATTGACTTGGATCGCGATATTTGGACGTATGTTTCCATGGAATATTTCAAACAAAAAATCAAAGCAGGAGAAATTGGTTCTTCGGCTATGCCACATAAAGTAAACCCGATTGATTTTGAAAATTCAGAAGGAAATTTAGGGATTGCCAATGCTATTTTTGAACATTTATCCGCTAAGTTACCTATTTCAAGATTACAACGTGATTTAACAGATAGTACAGTTTTGAGAAATATAGGTGTACCAATGGGACATACCATTATTGCTTTTGAAGCTACCTTGAAAGGCTTGAACAAATTATTGTTGAACGAGCCTAAATTCCACGAAGATTTAGAGAAAAACTGGGCGGTTGTAGCTGAGGCTATCCAAACGATTTTACGTCGTGAGGCCTATCCAAATCCATACGAAGCATTGAAAGGTTTGACTAGAACCAATGAAGCGATTACCAAAGAATCGATTCATAGTTTCATCGCTACTTTGGATGTAAGTGACTCTATTAAAACCGAATTATTACAAATTACACCAAGTAACTTTGTTGGTATTTAATCAACAAAATTGAAAACATAAAAAAGGCTTAAGAAATATCTTAAGCCTTTTTTTATTTGAATATGTACTCTAATTATCTTGAATAATTCGGAGCTTCTTTAGTAATCGTAACATTATGTGGATGACTTTCTGTAATTCCGCTTGAAGTAATACGAACAAAACGTCCTGTATCTTGTAGGGTTGGAATATCTTTAGCACCACAGTAACCCATTCCGGCACGAAGACCACCAATGAATTGTAACATACTTTCGTTTAATTCTCCTTTGTAAGGTACACGACCTACAATTCCTTCTGGAACTAATTTTTTTACATCGTCTTCCACATCTTGGAAATAACGGTCTTTCGACCCACCTTGCATGGCTTCAACAGACCCCATTCCGCGGTACGACTTGAATTTTCTTCCTTCAAAAATAATAGTTTCCCCTGGAGATTCTTTAGTACCAGCTAAAAGCGAACCTAACATTACACAGTCAGCACCTGCAGCAATCGCTTTAGGGATATCTCCGGTATAACGAATTCCACCATCTGCAATTACGGGAACTCCTGTTCCTTTGATAGCCGCAGCTACTTCTAAAACAGCAGAGAATTGAGGAAAACCAACACCTGCCACGATACGAGTAGTACAAATCGAACCTGGTCCAATTCCTACTTTTACGCCATCAGCCCCATTTTCAACTAAATATTTAGCTGCTTCTGGTGTAGCAATATTTCCTACTATAACATCAATTTTAGGAAATTTAGCTTTTACTTCTTTCAACACATTTACCACACCTTGCGTATGTCCGTGAGCTGTATCAATAATAATAGCATCAACTCCCGCTTTTACCAAAGCTTCTGCTCGTTGTACCGCATCTCCTGTAACTCCAATAGCAGCAGCAACTCGCAAACGTCCGTAAACGTCTTTGTTAGCAATAGGTTTCTGAGTTAATTTAGTAATATCTCTAAACGTGATTAAACCAACTAATTCATTTTTAGCATTAATCACAGGTAATTTTTCGATTTTGTTTCCTTGTAAAACTACTTCTGCTTGTTCTAATGAAGTTCCTTCAGCAACAGTAATAAGGTTTTGAGAAGTCATTACTTCAATAATAGGACGTGCGCCATTTTTTTCAAAACGCAAATCACGATTGGTAACAATTCCTTTTAAGATTTTATGTTCGTCTACAATTGGGATTCCACCAATTCCGAATTCTTTCATCGCATTTTTAGCATCGGCAACCGTAGAAGTCAACGGTAAAGTAACTGGATCAATGATCATTCCTGACTCTGCACGTTTTACTTTACGCACTTTAGCCGCTTGTTGTTCAATTGTCATATTCTTATGCAACACTCCAATTCCGCCTTCTTGTGCCATAGCTATAGCCATAGAGCTTTCCGTTACCGTATCCATAGCAGCTGCCACAATAGGAACGTTTAAAGTAATGTTTCTTGAAAATTTTGATTGAATACTTACTTCGCGTGGAAGCACATTAGAATAGTTAGGAACTAATAGAACGTCATCGTAAGTTAATCCTTCGCCGATAATCTTAGAATTGTGTGCGATCATTGCAATTTGTTGTAGATGTTAAATTGCATGCAAATATAGAGAAAAATAATCAATAATATACAACCGAAATCAGTAGTATTTATTCTTTAGAAATTTTAATGAAATGAATTAAAGACTTTCGACGCTTCATTATACGCACTTTCAAAACTCATCGGACTCAAATTAGTAGTGGCTTTTTGAGCCGTAAAGTAAGAGAGTAGTTTTTCAGTCGGCATATTTCCAGTCAAATGATTGGTCGCCATGGGGCATCCACCAAAACCTTGAATTGCACCATCAAATCGGAGGCAGCCAGCATGATAGGCAGCGTCAATTTTCTCAAACCAAGAATCCGGAGTGGTGTGTAAATGTGCGCCAAATTCAATAGTTGGATAAGCCGGAATTAAATTGGAAAACAAATACGAAATCACTTCTGGAGTAGAACTTCCAATGGTGTCAGAAAGTGACACAATTTTAACTCCCATTCCTGCTAATTTTTCAGTCCACTCCCCCACAATTTCAGTGTTCCAAGGATCACCGTAGGGATTGCCAAAACCCATAGAAAGATAAGCTATTACTTGTTTGTTTTTGGCATCAGCCAAATTTAAAATTTCTTGTAAACTGACTAAAGATTGCGAAATGGTTTTGTGGGTATTACGCATTTGAAAGTTTTCCGAAATAGAAAATGGAAAACCTAAATATTGAATTTCAGGAAAATTACAAGCTGCCTCTGCACCTTGTGTATTGGCAATAATGGCCAGTAACTTACTTTTGGTTTGAGACAAATCCAGTTGTGCTAAAACTTCGGCAGTATCTTGCATTTGGGGAATCGCTTTAGGCGAAACAAAACTTCCAAAATCAATGCTATCAAACCCCACTCGCAATAACGATTGGATATAGGTCACTTTGTTAGCCGTCGGAATAAAAGTCTTTATTCCTTGCATAGCATCACGCGGACATTCAATGATTTTTACTGTTTTCATAGCGAATCAAAGGTAGTAAAAATCAAGAGTTAGAAAGCAAAGAAAAATCTATTTATTTCTTAAAACTGCTTTGTTAATTGCTTTGACTAAAGCCGGGCCTTCATAAATAAAACCTGTATACAATTGCACCAAACTAGCTCCTGCTTCTAGCTTTTCGAGAGCATCATCAGCAGAATGAATTCCGCCAACTCCAATAATTGGAAAGGATTTATTGCTCTTTTCAGCTAAAAATCGGATGACTTCTGTTGATCGTTTTTCCAAAGGCTTCCCAGACAATCCACCCATTTCAATTTTATTTTCAGAAACCAATCCATCACGTGACAAAGTAGTATTGGTGGCAATCACTCCTGCAATTTTGGTTTCGTTGACAATATCGATGATATCCAACAATTGCTCATCCGTTAAATCCGGTGCGATTTTTAATAAAATAGGTTTCGGTTTTGGCTTAGCCCAATTTTTATTTTGCAAGGTTTGCAACAATTCGGTTAACGGCTCTTTATCTTGTAAAGCACGTAAATTAGGGGTGTTTGGCGAACTCACATTGACCACAAAATAATCTACATAATCAAATAACGCCTCAAAACAAATTTCATAATCAGAAGTCGCTTCTTCGTTAGGTGTTACTTTGTTTTTTCCAATATTTCCGCCGATTAATACTCCGTTATTTTTTTTCAAACGCAACACTGCTTGTTCCACTCCGCCGTTATTAAAACCCATTCGGTTAATAATCGCGCTATCTTCTTTTAAACGAAACAAACGTTTTTTTGGATTTCCATCTTGTGCTTTTGGAGTAATTGTTCCAATTTCTATAAAGCCAAAGCCGAAATTGGACAACTCTTTGTACAAAACCGCATTCTTATCAAAACCAGCTGCTAAACCCACTGGGTTTTTAAATTTCAATCCGAAAACTTCGGTTTCTAAACGACGATCATTCACATCGTATAAGGCACGAAAAAGTCCTGAAAAACCGGGTATTTTAGAAATGATACGAATCAATGAAAACGTAAAATAGTGTACTTTTTCAGGGTCAAAACAAAAAAGTATCGGACGAATTAATAGCTTGTACATAGTTGTGATTTTGAGTGTTGCAAAAGTAAAGAATAGTTTTTAGTAACGAAACTTCTAGAGCCAATTTTAAAACAAGTTCCAATTTTGAATATTATTTGCTAAAATCCGCTAAAAACCACGCACAAACCTTGCTTATATTTTGTGTGTGTTTTTTCAATACCCTATATTTGCAATCCTAAAAATAGTTTACAATGATTAAGATTACTTTACCCGATGGGTCTGTGAAAGAATTTGCAGCTGGGATTACCCCAATGGACGTTGCAAAAAGCATTAGCGAAGGATTGGCTAGAAATGTTATTTCTGCTTCATTCAATGGTACTACCGTTGAAACCGTTACGCCTTTGACCACAGATGGTAGTCTTGTTCTTTTTACTTGGAACGACGAAGGAGGAAAAAAAGCCTTTTGGCATTCTACTTCACACGTGATGGCGCAGGTTTTAGAAGAAATGTATCCAGGAATCAAATTGACACTTGGACCTGCAATCGCTAACGGATTTTATTATGATGTTGATTTCGAAGATCATAAAATTACCGATGCCGATTTTAAAAAAATTGAAGACCGCGTTTTAGAAATTTCAAGAGACAAACACGAATTCAAATTGCGTCCTGTGACTAAGGCAGAAGCGCTTGAAGTATACAAAGACAATGTCTACAAAACCGAATTAATTTCGAACCTAGAAGACGGAACGATTACTTTTTGTGATCACTCTACTTTCACTGATTTATGTCGTGGAGGTCATATTCCAAACACTGGAATTATCAAGGCCATGAAAGTGATGAGCGTTGCTGGTGCGTATTGGAGAGGTGATGAAAAAAACAAACAGTTAACTCGAGTGTACGGAATTTCATTCCCTAAGCAAAAAGATTTGACTGAATACCTAGAATTATTGGAAGAGGCCAAACGTCGTGATCATAGAAAACTAGGAAAAGAATTGGAATTGTTTGCTTTTTCATCCAAAGTAGGTCAAGGTTTGCCTTTATGGCTGCCAAAAGGAGCTGCTTTGCGTGATCGTTTAGAGCAATTTTTGAAAAGAGCACAGAAAAAAGCAGGTTACGAACAAGTGGTTACACCCCATATTGGTCAAAAAGAATTGTACGTAACTTCAGGTCACTATGCGAAGTATGGAGCTGATAGTTTTCAACCCATCAACACGCCTGCCGAAGGTGAAGAGTTTTTGTTGAAACCAATGAACTGTCCTCACCATTGTGAGATTTACAATGTGCGTCCTTGGTCGTACAAAGATTTGCCAAAACGTTATGCTGAATTTGGAACTGTATACCGTTACGAACAAAGTGGCGAATTACACGGTTTAACTCGTGTTAGAGGATTTACTCAAGATGATGCACATATTTTCTGTACACCAGAACAATTGGACGAAGAGTTCAAAAAAGTAATTGATTTGGTATTGTATGTTTTCGGTTCGTTAGGATTTGAAAACTTTACCGCTCAAATTTCCTTACGCGATCAAGAAAATAGAGACAAGTACATTGGTTCTGATGAAAATTGGGAAAAAGCCGAAAATGCTATTATCAATGCTGCTAGAGACAAAGGATTGAATACCGTTGTTGAATATGGCGAAGCTGCTTTCTATGGTCCAAAGCTGGATTTCATGGTAAAAGATGCTTTGGGAAGACAATGGCAATTAGGTACGATTCAAGTCGATTACAACTTGCCAGAGCGTTTTGATTTAACATACAAAGGATCTGACGATCAACTACATAGACCCGTAATGATTCACCGTGCACCATTTGGTTCAATGGAACGTTTTATTGCTATTTTATTAGAGCACACTGCCGGTAATTTCCCATTGTGGTTAATGCCAGAACAAGCTATTATCTTGTCATTGAGCGAGAAATATGAAATATATGCCAAAAAAGTTTTAGATTTGCTAGAAAATCACGAAATTCGCGCCCTAATTGACAATCGAAACGAAACAATCGGTAAGAAAATTAGAGATGCTGAAATGCAAAAAACGCCTTTCATGCTGATTGTAGGTGAAGAAGAAGAAAAAAACGGTACAATTTCAATTCGACGTCACGGTCAAGAAGGAAAAGGAAACATAACAGTTACCATAGAGGAATTTGCCGCTATTGTTACTGAAGAGATCAACAAAACATTAAAAGTATTTACAGTTTAACTTAAATTTTAAAGCCATAGCAATAAGAAGCAACAGAGGTTACCAACCTCGAGTAGAAAAGAAAGATGCACACCGAATTAATAATTTTATTCGTGTACCAGAAGTACGTCTTGTAGGTGAAAATATTGAGCCTGGAGTTTTTAAAACTGCAGATGCTTTGAAATTAGCTGACGAATTTGAATTGGATTTGGTTGAAATTTCACCAAATGCAGAACCACCTGTTTGTAAAATCATGGACTACAAAAAGTTTGTCTATGAGCAAAAGAAACGTGAAAAGGTTTTGAAAGCTAAATCAACACAAGTGGTGATTAAAGAAATTCGTTTTGGTCCTCAAACAGATGAGCACGATTACGAGTTCAAAAGAAAGAACGCTGAAAAATTCTTGAAAGAAGGATCTAAATTGAAAGCTTTTGTTTTCTTTAAAGGGCGTTCGATCATTTATAAAGATCAAGGTCAAATCTTATTATTGCGTTTGGCAACTGATTTAGAAGAATTTGGTAAAGTTGAAGCGATGCCAGTTCTTGAAGGAAAGAGAATGATTATGTTCATTGCTCCTAAGAAAAAGAAATAATCCACATTTAGGATAAAGAAATATTGAGATTGCTTCGCAAGCTCGCAAAGACAGTAAGTAAGATAAATTAAAAACACTAGGAAAAAATGCCTAAAATGAAAACCAAATCTAGCGCCAAGAAACGATTTAAAGTTACTGGTTCTGGAAAGATTAAAAGAAAGCATGCTTTTAAAAGTCACATCTTGACTAAAAAATCTAAAAAACGTAAATTAGCTTTGACACACTCAGCG
>DFXW01000015.1:2420-54982 GCA_002382495.1 Flavobacterium sp. UBA4098 | reverse complement strand
TTAAGTTCCCTTGATTAAATTCGGGACGCCTGCTACAAAAAAACAGTAAAATTATGCCAAGATCGGTAAATTCAGTTGCTAAAAGAGCAAGAAGAAAAAAAATAATGAAGCAAGCCAAAGGTTTCTTTGGTAGACGTAAAAACGTTTGGACAGTTGCTAAGAACGCGGTAGAGAAAGCAATGTGCTACGCTTACCGTGACAGAAAAGTGAATAAAAGAAATTTCCGTGCTTTATGGATTCAACGTATCAACGCTGGAGCTCGTTTAGAAGGAATGTCTTATTCTCAATTCATGGGAAAAGTGAAAGCTAATAATATCGAATTGAATCGTAAGGTTCTTGCTGATTTAGCGATGAACCACCCAGAAGCATTCAAAGCAATACTTAATAAAGTAAAATAAACGTTTTATCAACTCAATTTAGATTACTTACTTATATAGAAAACCTCAATCGAAAGATTGGGGTTTTTTGTTGCCCTTTAGTGATGAACGACTAATAATTGTATCTTTAAACCGCAATACTATTTAGAATAGCGCATGAAAAAAATATTCCTTTTTGTATTCCTACTTCTTTCTTTCATTGGCTTTGGTCAAATTAAATTAGTTTCTTGGAATGTCGAAAATTTAGGTAAATCCAAGTCTAATGAAGAAATAGCCTTTATGGCAAATCTACTGAACCAATATGATTTAGTCGCCTTACAAGAAGTTGTAGCGGGTTATGGAGGCGCTCAGGCAGTTGCCCGACTTGCAGATGCACTCAATAGAAAAGGAAATCAATGGGATTATACCATCAGCGACCCCACTTCAAGTACACCCAGTAAAACAGAACGCTATGCCTTTCTTTGGAAAACAGCATCAATCAAAAAAATTGGAAAAGCATGGCTTGAAAAAAAATACGCAGCCGTAATGGAGCGCGAACCTTACTTATGTACTTTTGAGTATGGCAATAAACAATTCACCGCCGTTTCCTTTCATGCAATTACCAAAAGTAAGCAACCTGAAAGAGAGATTAAATACTTTCAATTCTTCCCATCAACATATTCAAAATCCAATTTGATCATTATGGGTGATTTCAATTGTCCGCAATCGCATTCTGTTTTTAATCCATTGCGAAAAATGGGATTTGCATCAGCATTGGTCAACCAAAAAACCTCTTTGAAACGCAGTATAAAAAATAGCCAATATCTTGCCTCTGAATTTGACAATATCTTTTACCCAAAATCTAATATCAAGAAATTAGCTTCAGGAGTAATTTTGTTTTATCAAAACTTCCAATCGCTAAAGGCGGCTAGAACCATTTCGGACCACTGCCCTATTTGGATGGAATTTAGTTTGAATTAAATATAGTTTCATTTCATTTGGCCGTGAACCAAAAAAAAATCCGCTTAAAAGCGGACTTATATTTATTATTTAAAAGGGAACATCACTATCGTCGTCATCCTCATTCAAATTACTTCCAAAGGCTTCATTAGCCGAAGGTAAGTTCTTTGTAATAAACGGATTATCGTCACTATTCATACTCGATGGTAAATCATCGTAACTTCCTGAGTAATCATCTAAATTATCAAATTTACCTAAGTGACCGATGAATTTCAAACGAACGTTTTCGATACTACCATTACGGTGCTTGGCAATCATAATCTCGGCCTGACCAGCTGTTGGCGATGCTTCATCATCATCCCATTCGTCAATTTTATAATATTCCGGACGGTACAAAAACGAAACGATATCGGCATCTTGCTCAATCGCTCCCGATTCACGTAAGTCAGACAACAAAGGACGCTTACTAGAACCACGTGTTTCTACCGCACGTGATAATTGCGAAAGCGCAATAACCGGAACATTCAACTCTTTAGCCAAGGCTTTCAAATTTCGAGAAATTGTCGAGATTTCTTGCTCTCTATTTCCGCCACCTTTTCCGTTTCCACCGGCCGTCATCAATTGTAAATAATCTACAATAATGATTCTAATTCCGTGTTGTGATACCAAACGTCTTGCTTTAGCTCTTAAATCAAAAATAGAAAGAGATGGGGTATCGTCAATATATAAAGGTGCTTTTTCTAAGTTTTTCACTTTGGTACTCAATTGTTCCCATTCGTGTTTTTCTAATTTTCCGGTACGCAACTTTTCGGAAGACAAACCTGTTTCGGAGGAGATCAAACGAGTAATTAATTGCACTGAAGCCATCTCCAAAGAGAATAAAGCTACCGGCATTCCATAATCAATAGCCATATTTCGTGCCATTGACAATACAAATGCAGTTTTTCCCATCGCAGGTCTTGCTGCAATGATAATTAAATCACTAGGTTGCCATCCCGAAGTAATCTTATCTAATTTTTCAAAACCAGTCGCTACTCCACTCAATCCTTCTTGACCTGCTATTTCTTCAATTCGTTTTTTGGCTTGCAACACTAAACTTTGTGCAGTTTCAGAACTTCTTTTAATA
The DNA here is from genome assembly GCA_002382495.1 of Flavobacterium sp. UBA4098. Lineage (GTDB taxonomy): Bacteria > Bacteroidota > Bacteroidia > Flavobacteriales > Flavobacteriaceae > Flavobacterium. The sequence goes on along the minus strand of DFXW01000015.1, from coordinate 52,540 downwards.
TTTCCTTGTGTTACTTCGTATAATTTAGATTCGGCTTTGTCTAACAAATCAAATACATCCGTAGTTTCGTCATAGGAATCTTCTATAATTTCAGATGAAATACGAATCAAACTACGTTGAATAAATTTTTGCAGAATAATTCTAGAGTGAAACTCAATGTGAGCAGAAGAGGAAATTTTTTGGGTTAACTGGATCAAATAGAAATCGCCACCAGCAATGTCTAATTTTCCGTTTTTCTTAAGTTGAGCCGAAACCGTTAATAAATCGATTGGTTGTGTTTCGGTAAACAATTGAACAATGGCTTCAAAAATATATTTGTGTGCGTCTTTGTAAAAGGCATCGGCTTGCAAGATATCAATAACCTCATCTACTCCTTTTTTATCAATCATCATGGCGCCTAACACCGCCTCCTCTAAGTCCAATACCTGTGGAGGTAATTTCCCTTTTTCGAGATTAATGATAGTCGCTTTGTCTACTTTAACTGGCGCTATATTTCTAAAATTTTCCATGTAGCGAAAATAAGAAAAATTAAAAAAAAGTCAGCAAGGACTTATTACATAATAATGTTGATAACTAAGTATTTTTTGTTTATAAGTCAAAAAAAATCCGAAACTATAAGGTTTCGGATTTAGTATGAATTTGTAAGATAATTAGTCTTTAAAATGTCCCATCGCAAGGTATTTCTCGTATCGTTGGGCTAACAATTCTTCTGTTGATAAGTCTTTCAACTCATTGTATCCTTTCATAATGTATTGTTCCACCGTTTTAAAAGTACTTTCTCTATCGTAATGAGCGCCTCCTAATGGTTCTGGAATAATGTCATCAATTAATTTTTGCTTTTTCATGTCGGAAGAAGTCAATTTCAAAGCTTCTGCAGCTTGTTCTTTGTATTCCCAGCTTTTCCAAAGGATAGACGAGCAAGACTCTGGCGAGATAACAGAATACCAAGTATTCTCTAACATATACACCTTATCTCCTACACCAATTCCTAAAGCGCCACCAGAAGCTCCCTCTCCAACAATAACAGTAATAACAGGTACTTTCAAACGAACCATTTCAAAGATGTTTCTAGCAATGGCTTCACCTTGTCCACGCTCTTCCGCTTCTAAACCTGGATAAGCTCCCGGAGTGTCTACTAAAGTGACAATTGGAATGCCAAATTTCTCTGCCATTTTCATCAAACGCAAGGCTTTTCTGTATCCTTCTGGATTTGCCATACCAAAGTTACGGTATTGACGCGTTTTGGTGTTGTATCCTTTTTGTTGGCCAATGATCATAAACGATTGACCTGCAATTTTTCCTAATCCTCCTACCATTGCTTTGTCATCTTTAAAACCACGGTCTCCGTGTAATTCTAAAAAAGTATCTCCACAAAGCGCGTTGATATGATCTAAAGTATACGGTCTATTTGGGTGTCTTGACAATTGAACACGTTGCCAAGCAGTTAGGTTTTTGTATATATTACGTTTGGTTTCTTCTAACTTTTTATTGATCTGTTTACAGGTATTGGTTACATCAACATCTGATTCTTTACCAATAACAACACATTTTTCTAACTGATCTTCTAATTCTTTGATAGGAAGTTCAAAATCTAAATATTCCATGGAGTTGTAGTGTTATTTATTATCTCGATTAGAACTGCAAATATAAAATTTAAAATCGTTTGACAGTCCTAAATTTTGATTTAAGTGCAAAAAATTGCCTTGTTTTTAGTTATTCTTTGGCTTTATAATAGTGTTTAATCACCCCGTTTAAAATGACAGTAATAACAATAATTAAGGCGCCAATATAAAATTCTGTACTCATCTTTTCTTTCCCACCAATAATAAAATAAGCGAGTACTATTCCGTACACCGGCTCTAAATTAGTAGTTAACATCACCGTATAAGGCGTCAATTTTCGCATTACACCTACCGAGGCCGTAAAAGCATAGGCGGTACAGACTGAAGCTAAAATAAAAAGCCAAACCCAATTAGTAACCGATAGCACAAAAAAGTCTTTTGTAAATTTTCCTTGGACAATAAAATAAATCGATATGAAGAAAAATCCGGAAAGAAATTCATAAAAAGTGATTACTGATGGATCTTGTTTTGCGATTAATTTTCCATTCATTAATGTAAATAACACTCCTAAAATAATGGAGGCCAAAGCAAAAAATACGCCGTTAATATAACCGCTTTCAACTTGAAGGATTAGTGACAAACCTGCTATGATAATTAAACCAAAGAATACTTCGTACCAAAGTACTTTTCGCCCATAAAAAATGGGTTCTAATAAAGACGCAAAAAAAGCTCCTAATGAAAAAACCGAAAGTGTAATCGAGACATTCGAAATATGAATCGCTTGAAAAAAGAAAATCCAGTGCAACGCAATCAACAACCCAACAAAAATTAATTGGAATAAATCGCGAACGGGAATGCGAAAAGACTTTTTCTTGGCCACTAAAAACAATCCAATAAAACCACTAGCGATAAGCATTCGATACCAAACCAAATCATCTGCAGGAATCGTAATTAATGCGCCTAAAATGGCCGTAAATCCCCAAATAAATACAATTAAATGCAGATTGAGATAGCTTTTAATATTATCGTTTTGCATGTCGTAATAAATAATACGCTAGAATTCCAAAAAGTAAATTAGGAGTCCAAACTGCAATGAGTGGAGAAAAGCTAGTTTTTTCGGCGAAGACACCAAAAATTTTATCTAAAAACACAAAAGAAAAGGCCACGGCAATTCCGATAGCTAAATTCATTCCCATTCCGCCTCTACGCTTCATGGCCGAAACCGAAACAGCAATAATCGTTAAAATAAATGCCGAAATTGGAATACTGAATTTTTTATAAAAGACAACCAAATAAATATTGATATTGGAAGAACCTCTTTTCTTTTCTTTGTTGATAAAATCATACAGTTTACCCAAAGGAAGTGTTTCTGCGATATACACCACCGGAGCCAAATCTTCCAAATCAAATTTGAATTTCATTTTTTTCTCAGGTACTTTTTCAATCTTATCGCCCATAGGACCGACAGTTCGTTTGGTATATTCAAAAAGTGTATAATTTTTTTCTTTCGGATTCCATTGAATTCTCGCAGCGGTAATCTTGTAGGTTAACTTTTCTTTTTCGAAGTTTTCCAACGAAAAATTATAAGCCGTTTTGGTTTCGGTATTAAAACTGTTTACATAAATAAACTCAGTATCACTAATTTGTCGGTAGACATCTGTATTATCGCCTTGCATCAGTTGTTGACCACCGGTTCGTAAATAAGTATACCTGAAATTGTTAAATCCTTCACTCGCAATTGGAACCAAATAAAATCCCATTAATAAGACGATAACTGATACTATAGAAGCGCCAATTATAAAAGGACGCATAAAACGGGTGAATGAAATCCCCGAGCTTAGAATGGCAATGATTTCTGTATTATTGGCCAATTTTGAAGTAAACCAAATCACCGATAAAAATAGAAATATCGGAAAAAGCATGTTGGTGAAATAAATGGTAAAATTGAAATAATAGACCAATATTTTATTTAAAGGCACCTGATTTTTAATCATCATATTCACCTTTTCAGAAACGTCAACAACAATTCCGATGGGAACAAATAACAAAAGCATCACGGTAAAAGTGACCAAGTAGCGCTTTAAGATGTATTTATCTAGTATTGTTAATTTGTTCATGAGAAAAAATTATAATCGTTGGCTCATGTTTTTGACCATCATTTCTTTCCAAGGTCTAAAATCACCTGCTAAGATATGTTTTCTAGCTTCACGAACCAACCACATATAAAATCCTAAATTATGAATCGTTGCAATTTGTTTTCCTAGGAATTCATTGGCAGCAAAAAGGTGACGCAAATAGGCTTTGGTATATTCCGTATCAACGAAGGTTATTCCCATTTCGTCGATAGGTGAAAAATCAGCTTCCCACTTTTTATTTTTGATATTGATCGTTCCATTAGCCGTAAACAACATTCCGTTTCTAGCGTTACGAGTTGGCATGACACAATCAAACATGTCAATTCCAAGGGCGATGTTTTCTAAAATATTAATTGGTGTTCCCACTCCCATCAAATAACGAGGTTTGTCTTCTGGAAGTATTTCACAAACTACTTCCGTCATGGCATACATTTCTTCAGCAGGTTCTCCAACGGATAGTCCACCAATAGCATTTCCTTGCTGTCCGGAATTGGCAATATATTCAGCCGATTGTCTTCGTAAATCTTTGTAGGTACTTCCTTGAACAATTGGAAAAAAAGTTTGCTCGTAACCGTATTTAAAAGGTAAGTTATCCAAATGATTGATACAACGATCCAACCAGCGGTGGGTCATGTGCATCGAGCGTTTGGCATAATTATAATCACAAGGATAGGGCGTACATTCATCAAAAGCCATGATAATATCGGCACCAATAGTACGCTGTATTTCCATCACATTTTCAGGTGTGAAAAAATGATAGGATCCGTCAATATGGGATTTGAATTTAACGCCTTCTTCTTTAATCTTTCGATTAGCCGAAAGCGAATACACTTGGTATCCACCTGAATCGGTCAAAATATTACGATCCCAATTCATGAATTTATGCAAGCCTCCTGCTTTTTCTAAAATTTCAGTTTGCGGACGTAAATACAAATGATAGGTATTTCCTAAAATAATATCTGGGTTGATGTCATTTTTCAATTCGCGTTGGTGCACTCCTTTTACCGAAGCCACTGTACCAACAGGCATAAAAATAGGGGTTTCAATCACACCGTGATCGGTAGTTATACTTCCGGCTCTCGCTTTCGATTGGGAATCTTTTTGTAATAAATCAAACTTCATATTGGCTTTTTTCAGTCGGCAAAGATAGGCTAATTTGAATCCTTTTTAAAAAATTTTCCCAAATTGAATTTATAAAACCATTCAAACACTTATTTTTGCGCTATGGCAAGAAAAAATACAGACAAAGTTGTCTTTCATCAAATAAAAGTCCTTGATGCTGGTGCAAAAGGCGTATCGGTAGCAAAAGCGCCCGACGGAAAAGTAATCTTTATCCCAAATGTAGTTCCTGGAGATGTAGTAGATGTGCAAACTTTCAAGAAACGCAAAGCGTTTTACGAAGGAAAAGCAGTGAAATTTCATGAATTTTCGGAACACCGAATTGAACCTATTTGCGAACATTTTGGAGTTTGTGGCGGTTGTAAATGGCAAAACATGAACTACAGCCAACAATTGTATTACAAACAAAACGAAGTTAAAAATCATTTGCAACGCATCGGAAAAATTGAACTTCCTGAATTCGAACCGATATTGGGTTCTGAAAAACAATTTTTCTACAGAAACAAAATGGAGTTTTCGTTTTCGAATAGCCGTTGGTTAACCGAAAAAGAAATCGAAAGTACCGAAGATTTAGGTAATAGAAATGCGTTAGGATTTCACATTCCAAAAATGTGGGATAAAATCTTGGACATCAACAAATGCCATTTACAAGAAGATCCTTCAAATGCAATTCGTAATGAAATTAGAGCTTTCGCCAATGCCAATGGATTGACTTTCTTCAACCCAAGAGCACACGAAGGTCTATTGCGTACGTTAATGTTGCGTACCGCTTCGACTGGAGAAATTATGGTGTTGGTTCAATTTTTTGAAGACGACAAAGCCAATAGAGAATTGATTTTAGATCATATCTACGAAAAATTCCCTCAAATTACTTCCCTACAATTTGTGGTGAACAATAAGGCGAACGATACTTTATACGATACTAACATTCAACTATACAAAGGTCGCGATTACATTTTGGAAGAAATGGAAGGTTTGAAATTTAGCATTAATGCCAAATCTTTTTACCAAACTAATTCCGATCAAGCCTACGAATTGTATAAAATAACACGAGATTTTGCAGGACTTACTGGAACTGAAACCGTATATGATTTGTATACCGGAACCGGAACTATTGCACAATTTGTATCTAAAAAAGCTAAAAAAGTAATCGGAGTAGAAAGCGTTCCTGAAGCAATCAGTGATGCAAAAGCAAATGCCAAACGCAACGAGATTACTAATTGCGAATTCTTTGTTGGAGACATGAAAGTCGTTTTTAACGAAAGTTTCATAGCGCAACACGGTAAACCGGATGTAATTATCACGGATCCACCAAGAGATGGAATGCACAAAGATGTAATTGAACAAATTCTAAAAATTGAACCTCAAAAAGTAGTCTATGTGAGTTGTAACTCGGCTACGCAAGCTCGTGATTTGGCCTTGATGGACGAAAAATACAAAGTAACACGAGTACGTCCTGTGGATATGTTCCCTCAAACGCATCATGTTGAAAATGTTGTACTTTTGGAGAAACGCTAAACCAATGAAAAAAGGTATCCTGCTATTAGTTGCCCTTGTATCTGTCTTTTTCTCCAGTTGTGAAAAAGACGACATCTGCGATGCAAATACCGTAACTACTCCCCGATTGGTTCTTAGCTTTTATGACATCAACAATCCAAGCGTTTTAAAGAATGTAAATCAGTTAAAAGTAGTTGGAGAAGGAATGACAGAAGCTGTTGTATTTAGCCCAACAGCAATTGGTGATTCAAAATATGTCACTAATGCGAGTAGCATTTCTCTTCCATTAAAAGTAGATCAAGATGTGAGCACGTATACTTTAATTTTCAATTCAGGGAATTCAAATCCAGCTCTGGTTTTTACCGATAAAATCCAAATCAATTATAGCCGTATCAACTCATTTGTTTCCAGAGCTTGTGGTTTTAAAACCAACTTCAGTTTACGACCTATTAATCCCATAACGCACACTGCTGTTCCATCAACAAGCGGTAAATGGATCCAATATATTTCAGTAGAAAAAACAAACATAGAAAATGAAAATGAAACACATATTAAACTTTTCTTCTAGTCTTTGTTTTTTGCTGATGTTCACATTGGCACAAGCTCAAGAAAAACCAACTGTAAAATCCGATTCTTTGCAAGTTGCAGATAGTATTCCAGTAAAAAAAGACCGTTATGGACTTCGAGTAGGTGTTGATTTGTTCAAGTTAACCCGAGGTTTTTATGACCAAAACTACAAAGGGATTGAACTTACGGGAGATTTTCGATGGAATAAAAAATACTATTTAGCTGCCGAACTTGGAAACGAAAATAAAACCACCGAAGACGACCGCTTAACTTCAAACAGCAAAGGGTCGTATCTAAAAGCCGGATTTGATTACAATATGTATGAAAATTGGCTGGACATGGAAAATATTATTTCAATTGGTTTACGCTATGGTTTTAGTAGCTTTAGTCAAGAATTGAATAGCTACAAAATTTACAATCCTAATCCCTATTGGGGAGAATTAGCTGCCATTCCTGCCAATCAAGAATTCAATGGATTAAGCGCCAGTTGGATTGAAGTGGTTACTGGGATGAAAGCCAAAATGTTCAACAATGTTTTTGTTGGGTTTAGTGTGCAGTTAAAAACCTTGGTAACCAATAAAAAACCAGAAGGTTTTGATAATTTATATATCCCTGGTTTCAACAGAACGTACAACGGTAGTTTCGGAATTGGTTTTAATTATAGTATAACCTATTTTATTCCGCTGTATAAAAAGAAAGTGGTAACTAAATAAATCCACTTTTGGCTAAAGCCATAAATCTACAATTCTTTAATTCCTTTTACAAAAAGCCAAGACATAAATAGTTTTTCACCATCCTTAGTTTTTACCGCTTGGAATTTTGGAGATAAAATAGTTCCCACAACAAAAGCGGTAAAAGGAACAAACAAACCAGTCAGGTTCGTATATTTGAAAATCAAAAAGCGAAAGGAGATAAATAAGATAGCAAAACAACCCAATTGGTATATAAAAGCTCTTAATTGTAATTTAGTCATAGTTGAATGATTTATTCTTTATCGGCAACTTGAAACTTGGTGCGTTTGCTGCCTTCATACATTTCGTATTTCACTAAACGGGCTTCCAAACTCGCATTAAATAATTTGATTTTGCGAGACGGTTTCAATCCTACAAACTTCAAGGCTTCTAAATTAGCCGTTATAAACCAAGCATTCGTTCCTGGATAACCCTTTTTTAAAGTATCTCCAATATTTTTATAAAACTCTTCCATATGAATGTCCAATCGTTCGTCATACGGCGGATTGAAAACCATATGCAGTTTTCCTTGCGATTGCTTTTCGGTATCAAAAAAGTTGTCTTCGGCAATGGTTACATAGTCTTCCAAGTTGGCATTACGAATATTATCTTTGGCTTTACTCACCGCGCTTGGCGCCTTATCATATCCTTTAATGGTGTAGTGAAATTCTCTTACTTTCTTCATCAAACTGTTGACGATTTGGTCAAACAAATCATTGTCCCAATCGTTCCATTTTTCGAAAGCAAATTCTTTACGATTGATATTGGCCGGAATAGCACACGCAATCATAGCGGCTTCTGCCAAAAAAGTGCCTGAGCCACACATAGGATCTAAGAAATCACTTTGTCCTTCCCAACCCGAAAGCAATAAAATTCCGGCAGCCAAAACTTCGTTAATAGGAGCAATATTCGTAGCAGTTCGGTACCCACGTTGGTGCAATGAATTTCCCGAAGTATCCAAAGCAACTGAGACTTGGTCTTTGCCAATATGAATATTGATGCGCAAATCAGGATAGGCTTTATCGATACTTGGACGTTGTCCTGTTCGTTCTCTAAATTGATCTACAATGGCATCCTTACATTTTTGAGAAACAAATTCAGAATGATTAAAATGATCCGAATGAACCGTAGCATCAATCACAAAAGTCTGATTGGCATTCAAATACTTCGACCAGTTGATACCTGAAATTCCTTTGTACAAAGCATTTTCATTGTTAGCTCTAAAAGTATAAATCGGTTTCAAAATTTTCAAAGCGGTACGCAACGACAAATTCGCTTTGTACATAAATCCTTTGTCACCTTTAAAACTGACCATTCGAATGCCTTGCTCTACATCTTGTGCGCCTAAATCTCTTAATTCTTTGGCTAGTATCTCTTCAAAACCAAAAAAGGTTTTGGCAATCATTTTAAAATTTTCTTCCATTTTTTCTTTTCAATTCAACTGCTATTGCTATGTTTTGGATGTAGCAGTACCTAAAAAATCTATTACCCAAATTATGAATCCAAATAATAGGATTATTTTGTGCAAAAATACACTAAATTTGCTCACTTGAATTAATAGAAAAAGAATAAATGTCTGAAGATGCTAAACCAGCTACATTAGCTACGCAAAAGCCCACTCAAAACTGGTTTGCTTCCTGGTTTGATACTCCTTATTACCATATTTTATATAAAGAACGCAATTACCGTGAAGCGCAAATTTTCATGGATAATTTGACACATTACCTTAATCTTCCGGAGAAAGCCAAAGTCTTGGACTTAGCTTGTGGAAAAGGACGTCATGCGATCTATTTGAACCAATTGGGTTTTGAGGTAATAGGTGCTGATTTGTCAGAAAACAGTATTGCCGAAGCCAGTAAAAATAGCAACAGTAGTTTACAGTTTCAAGTGCATGATATGCGCGAAAAATTCGACGATCAATTTGACGCTATTTTCAATTTGTTTACCAGTTTTGGTTATTTCGAAAATGATGCCGACAATTTGAAAACACTGATTGCCATCAAAGAAAGCTTAACCGAACACGGATTTGCAGTGATTGATTTTATGAACGTCAATCAAGTCATCGCTAATTTAGTTCCTGAAGAAACTAAAACCGTAGAAGGAATAGATTTCCAAATTCAACGCTATGTAAAAGACGGTCATATTTACAAAGAAATTAGTTTTGAAGACAAAGGAGAATCCTACCATTTTACCGAAAAAGTACAAGCTTTGACTTTGCAAGATTTTCAAACGATGATGGAAGAAGCAGGTATTTATTTATTGGATATCTTTGGGGATTATAAATTGAAAAAATTCCATAAAACGGAAAGCGAACGATTAATCATGATTTTTAAATAATGAATTATCTTTTACCCCTACTTTCGGTATTGATCGGTTACATTTTTGCTTTGGTTTTCCAACCCAAAGACAAAGTGAAACTCAAATTACTTTTAGCCTTCAGCGGTTCTTTTTTGCTGTCGTTGACAGTAATTCATTTGCTTCCTGAAATCTACGAAAGTAATAATAGCCGAATTGGATTGTTCATTATGGTGGGGATTTTGTTCCAAATTATCTTGGAATATTTCTCACAAGGCGCTGAACACGGTCATGTTCATGGTCATTCCAAAATGGAACACATTCCATGGTTGTTGTTTATCAGTTTGTGTATTCATGCTTTGGCAGAAGGATTTCCAGTGGGTCATCATCATGATTTGGCTATGGGAATTGCCATTCACCACCTACCGATCGCGATTATTTTAACAACCTTTTTTATCAATGCTAATCTGAATAATAAAGCGATATTTCTGTTCATGATTACTTTTGCTATCATGACACCATTAGGAACAATTCTATCGGATTATTTGCCATTATTAAATGTCTATTATAACGAAATTACTGCCATAGTTATTGGAATTTTATTTCATATCTCCTCAACAATTATCTTTGAAAGTAGCGAAGGACATAAATTCAATATCGCCAAAATATCAATGATCGTATTGGGATTTGCCTTGGCATATTTCATATAACTTAAAACAAAACAACATGGGACTATTTTCTGCATTACTAGGAAACGCTGGAGCCGTAGATCAAGAAAGTTTAATCAAAGAATACGGCAAACTTCTTATTGAGGGAGAATCAATCGAATTGGGTTTCAAATTAATTCGAGATACCTTTATATTTACTTCAAAACGATTAATCTTGGTTGAAAAACAAGGGTTAACAGGAAGTAAAATTGAGTACAAATCCATCATTTACAAAAGTATTTCTAGATTCAGTATTGAAACAGCTGGAACATTCGACTTAGAAGCCGAACTCAAAATTTGGGTTTCAAGCGAAGTCAACCCAAGTATAGTAAAACAATTTAATAAGTCAGTAAATGTATACGATGTTCAAAATGTCTTAGCATTTCATGTTTTAAAATAAATCTCTAATTTATTTATGACTTTTACCAAAACCACCGAACAATCCTCAAAATACGAGCATTTAGAAAAAATGTCAGTAGCCGAATTATTGACTAACATCAATAACGAAGATAAAACGGTTCCATTGGCTGTTGAAAAAGCGTTGCCACAAATTGAAATAGTAGTTGCTCAAATTGTAGCCAAAATGAAATTAGGAGGTCGTTTATTCTATATAGGCGCCGGAACTTCTGGAAGATTGGGAATTGTAGATGCGTCAGAATGCCCGCCTACTTTTGGTGTTCCTTTTGACTTGGTCAACGGAATCATTGCTGGAGGTGATACAGCGATTCGACGTGCGGTTGAAAATGCCGAAGACAATGCAACTCAAGCTTGGATTGATTTACAAGAACAGAATATAAACGCGAATGATGTGGTTATCGGAATTGCTGCTTCGGGGACAACACCTTACGTTATTGGAGGTTTACAAGCCTGTAATGAAAATAACATTGTTACCGGAAGTATTTCGTGTAATGCTGGAAGTCCGCTTTCGCAAACGGCTCAATTTCCAATCGAAGTGATTGTTGGTCCTGAGTTTGTTACAGGAAGCTCCCGAATGAAAGCGGGAACGGCTCAAAAATTAGTATTGAACATGATTTCAACCGCGACCATGATTCAGCTAGGAAAAGTCAAAGGCAATAAAATGGTCGATATGCAATTGAGCAATGCCAAATTAGTCGATCGTGGGGTAAAAATGATCATGAGCGAAATTCCTGTTTCGTACGAAGAAGGAAGTCAGTTATTAAGCCAAATGGGCAGTGTGCGAAAAGCAGTAGACTTTTTCAACGCTCAAAAAAAATAAATTATGGCAACCAACAAAGACCTTTTGGCGAAAGCCTTTAAATACCTATCCGGAGCTTTGCCTTTATTATTCATGGGGCCAGCTGTGATTCATAATGCATTTATGAATCAAAAAAACAATTGGCATTATTTAGTATTGGCTATTGGAATCGGATTAAGTGTTTTTGGGGTATATTGCCTGTTTGTTGGATTGAAAACGATAATGAAAAGTTTATTCAACGACTAATGGAAAACTTAATCAACATCCAAAAAACTTTTGAAAAAGTAGTTACTATTAATGGCCGAATCAATCACCGTGAATTTGAAGATTGTATTTTCAAAAATTGTGATTTCTCGAATTCTGATTTAAGTAACAATACCTTCATGGATTGCGAATTCATTGATTGTAATTTGTCTATGGTTAGTTTTGTTGGTACAAGTTTAAAAACCGTTCATTTCAAAAATTGTAAATTGTTAGGTATTCATTTTAATACGTGTACCGATTTTTTATTTCAAGTGAGTTTTCAAGACTGTACTTTGGATTATGCTTCTTTTGCCAATAAAAAAATGCCAAAAACCAATTTCGCTTCTTGTTCCATGAAAGAAACAGGTTTCATTGGTACCCAATTAAATAATACGGTTTTTGACAATTGCAATTTAGACAATGCTATTTTTAACGATACGCAATTGGCTGGTGCCGACTTTAGAACCGCATACAACTACAAAATTGATCCCGAATACAATCCGATGAAAAAAGCAAAATTTTCAGCTCAAGGCATTGTAGGGCTTTTGGACAAATACGATATTAAAATAGATTAAATGAAAAACAGCATCGCACTACTTTGTTTGCTATTATTAGCGTCTTGCTATACAACCGAACACAATTGCAAAGACTTCAAAACCGGAAAATTCAAATTTGAACATGAAATTGATGGTGTCAAAAAAGTAACTTTTTTTGAACGCAATGACAGTATTGAAATCGAAACTTTTGAAGGAAAAACAGATACGGCAACTGTTCGTTGGATTAGTGATTGCGAATATGTAATCCAAAAGAAACATCCGAAAACCAATCAAGAAAAAAGTGCAATTAGCATGAAGATTTTGACCACTTCAAAAAATTCCTATACCTTTGAATTCGGAATGGTTGGTGTAGACAGCAAACAGCGCGGAACTGTAACCAAGATTGGAGAAATCAACACCAAATAAACACAACACTTAACTCAATAAAATGGAAGTATTTTTAAATCCAGACGCTTGGATTGCGCTTTTAACCTTAACTTTTTTAGAAATTGTTTTAGGAATAGACAATATCATTTTTATTTCTATAGCCACTGGTAAACTACCAGAAGAAAAACGCAAAAAAGCAACTAAGCTAGGGATGTTCCTTGCTATGTTCATGCGTATCGCGCTTTTGTTTGGAATCAATTTGTTAATCCAAATGAAAGAACCGTGGTTTCGTATTGATCTAAGTTGGTTTTCTGCAGGAATTACAGGTCAAAGTATCATTTTATTGCTAGGTGGTTTGTTCTTAATTTACAAAAGCACGAATGAAATCCGTGAAAAAGTAGATGAGAAAGGACATGAAGAAAAAGAAATGAAAGAAGCAGCCACTAAATCATTTCAGAATGTCATTTTACAAATCATAATGATTGATTTAGTTTTCTCTTTTGATAGTATCTTAACTGCTGTGGGTATGACTAATGGTGTTGAAGGAGCTATTTATATCATGATCACCGCCGTAATTATTTCGGTTTTTATTATGATGCAATTTGCAGTGCCTGTGGGTAATTTTGTAAACAAACATCCATCGATACAAATTTTAGGTTTGGCGTTCTTAATCTTAATTGGAATGATGCTATTAACAGAAAGCGCGCATTTATCCAATGCTTTAATTTTTGGAAGTCACGTAACACCGCTACCAAAAGGTTATTTGTATTTTGCCATCACCTTCTCATTAGTCGTTGAGATGATCAACATGAAAATCAAGAAAAAATAATTTCTTTATAACCAAAAAAAAGCTCCTTTTCAGGAGCTTTTTTTTATTCTAAACTTAAAGTTATTTGACCATCATCATCCGTATCAGTAGGAATGTCCTCCAATTCTATTTCATCTGAAGCAATAACTTCTTCCACCTCTTCTTCTGGCTCTTCAAAAGGTAACGATTCTAATAAATTGACTTGTTTTAACTTATCTGTTGTCAATTGATTTCCAATCGCTTTAATCCCTTTGACAGCAATGAATTGTTCCAAATCAATCGTTTGATTCTCTTTTTGAACCCCTTTCACTTTAGTAAAAACAATTTCGGCTACCGGTCGCCAATCAGTCGAAACAATTTCCAACTGCGACTTCTCGTGTTCTGTAATAAAGAGTTCTTCTTTATTTTCATTCTCTACTAAGAAACGTTTAACAAAATAGCGTTCTTTTTCTCCGTCATAATAAATAGTAGAAATGGGTTTCTTTGGATTCCATTTTTCCAACACAATCATGTCTTCGTCAAAATGCGTGGTCAATTCCGGAATAATCGTTTTCAACTTCCCAGTTTGATTGATCACTAACAAACGATCGTTCGGTTTGAATTCGCCTAATAATTCGCCACGGCCATCTACATTCAATCGCTGTACCGTATCGTCAAACCATACTTTTCGTGGACGCAATGTCGAAATTCCTTTCTCCTTTAATTCAATTTTTCGAATTGGATATTTGGTAACTGTATTTCCTCTTGACACCCTTCCTTTAATAGCGATATCAGAAAAATCAAGATCCCATTTCAATTTTTTAACACTACCCACCTGACGCAACAAAATAGTAACTACCTCAGCTTCACCATTTGGATTGGCTGAAAAATACAAAGCCATCGAATCCGGTTTGGCTTGGGTTAAATCGTAGAATTTATCACGAGTCACTCCCGATACATTAAAACGCTTGATGAACGTAGATCCGTTTTTACCGTCGCGGTAGATCATATTGTAAATAGTACGTTTGTCATTTTTGTCAAAGACCGCAATATGAATAATGTCTTTACCAATAAATTTCTTTTCGTCCACTTTAGTGATCATCATTTTTCCATCGCGAAGAAAAACAATCACATCATCAATGTCCGAACAATCGGCAACATATTCGTCTTTTTTAAGTCCAGTTCCTAAGAAACCTTCCTCTCGGTTGACATATAATTTGGTATTACGCAACACCACTTTAGTAGCCTCAATGGTATCAAAACTGCGCAACTCGGTTTGGCGTTCACGCCCTTTACCGTATTTGTCTTTTAGTTTTTGGAAAAAGTCGATGGTGAAATCAATGATGTTGTCCAAATGGTGTTTAACTTCTTCCATTTCGGCTTCCAACTTCGCAATCGCATCATCCGCTTTATCCGAGTCGAAACGCGTAATACGGATCATTGGAATTTGAGTTAATTTTTGCAAATCATCATCGTTAGTTTCACGGACGAATGATTTTTTGAACGGCTCAAATCGGTCGTACATATATTTGTACAATGATTCTCTGTCTCCGTACAATTTGAAATCAATGTACATTTCTTCGCGAATGAAGATTTTCTCCAAAGTCGAGAAATGCCATTTATTTTCCAATTCGTCTAATTGGATTTCTAGTTCTCGTTTCAACAAATCTACCGTGCGATGCGTAGAGATTTTCAACATATCGGAAACACCAATAAACAAAGGTTTGTTGTCTTCAATCACACAACCCAAAGGTGCTACCGAAGATTCGCAAGCGGTAAATGCATACAATGCATCTATCATTTTATCAGGCGAAACTCCTGGTGGAAGATGTATTAAAATTTCTACCTCAGCTGCGGTATTGTCTTCAATTTTCTTGATTTTGATTTTCCCTTTTTCATTGGCTTTCAAAATACTATCAATCAAAGTCGAAGTATTCGTTGAAAACGGAATTTGAGTAATCACCAAGGTTTGTTTGTCCAATTGGGCAATTTTGGCACGAACACGAACACGTCCGCCACGTAAACCATCATTGTAATTAGAAACATCGGCAATACCAGCCGTTGGAAAATCGGGATATAAGGTAAATGATTTGCCCTTCAAAACTTTGATCGAGCAATCAATTAATTCATTGAAATTATGAGGTAAAATTTTGGTCGAAAGACCTACCGCGATTCCTTCTGCACCTTGCGCAAGCAACAACGGGAATTTTACAGGAAGATTAATAGGTTCAGCTCTACGTCCATCGTAAGACATGCCCCATTGGGTAATTTTAGGCGAATATAAAATATCGTGTCCTAACTTACTGATTCGGGCTTCGATATAACGGGAAGCGGCAGCACTATCTCCAGTGAGAATGTTACCCCAGTTTCCTTGCATATCGATGATCAAATCTTTTTGACCAATTTGCACCATGGCATCCCCAATACTTGCATCACCGTGAGGGTGGTACTGCATAGTATGTCCAACAATGTTAGCCACTTTGTTGTAACGTCCATCATCCAATTCTTTCATGGAATGCATGATACGTCGTTGCACCGGTTTAAATCCGTCTTCAATAGCCGGAACAGCACGTTCCAAAATCACATACGAAGCATAGTCCAAAAACCAGTCTTTGTACATTCCGGTTACTTTGGTAATCGTGTCTTCGGGGTTTTCATTATTTTCATAAAAATGATTCCCACCAAAAGCAACGATGTCGTCAAAACCTTCCTCGTTTTCGTTGGCTGTTACCTCCAAAGATTCGTTGTTCTCGTCTTCGTTAGGAATGATGTTATCTTCTTCTTCTTCGTCTTTCATTTATGCTGAATTATTTTCAGTATTCTTTTATTTTTCTACTACGTCCAATTCCACCTTCAAATTATTGATGATGAACGTTTGACGATCCGGTGTATTTTTACCCATATAAAACTCCAATAGCGTTTCAATTGAAGTCGCTTTATCAAGCATAACAGGATCCAAGCGAATATCGGCACCAATAAAGTGCTTGAACTCGTCTGGCGAAATTTCTCCCAATCCTTTGAATCGGGTAATTTCTGGTTTCGGTTTTAATTTTTCAATGGCGTTAACACGTTCTTCGTCGCTATAACAATAAATGGTTTCTTTCTTGTTACGCACACGGAACAAAGGCGTTTGCAAAATATACAAATGACCGTCTTTGATTAACTCTGGGAAAAATTGCAAGAAAAACGTAATCAACAACAAACGAATGTGCATTCCATCGACATCGGCATCGGTAGCGATCACAATATTGTTGTAACGCAAGTCTTCCATGGATTCTTCAATATCCAAAGCGGCTTGCAATAAATTAAATTCTTCGTTTTCGTACACAATTTTCTTGGTCATTCCATACGAATTCAAAGGCTTACCTCGCAAACTAAATACGGCTTGCGTATTCACATCACGTGATTTCGTTATCGAACCTGAAGCCGAATCTCCCTCAGTAATAAACAAGGTGCTTTCTAAATAACGTGGGTTTTTAATATCGGGCAAATGCACACGACAGTCACGCAATTTCTTATTGTGTAAACTCGATTTTTTAGCACGGTCTTTGGCTAATTTTCGAATGCCTGATAATTCTTTACGCTCTCTTTCAGCTTGCAATATCTTACGCAATAACGAATCGGCAACTTCCGGATTTTTGTGCAAGAAGTTATCTAGTTTGGTCGTAATAAAATCGTGAACGAAAGTTCTCACGGTTGGCCCATTTGGACCAATATCAGTCGAACCTAATTTAGTTTTAGTCTGACTTTCAAAAACAGGCTCTTCAACTTTGATCGATACTGCCGAAACAATTGATTTTCGGATATCAGAAGCCTCAAAACCTTTGTTGTAATAATCTCTAATAGTTTTTACCACTGCTTCTCTAAAGGCATTCAAATGCGTTCCTCCTTGAGTGGTATTTTGTCCGTTAACAAACGAGTGGTATTCTTCTGAATATTGTGATTTACTGTGCGTTAAGGCAATTTCAATATCCTCTCCAATCAAATGAATAATAGGATAAACCGAATCTTCTTCGGTAATGGTTTCTTCTAACAAATCTTTCAATCCGTTATCCGAATAGTATTTTTCGCCGTTGTAGTAAATGGTTAAACCTGTGTTGAGGTAACAATAGTTCTTCAACATTTTTATCACATACTCGTTACGGTATTTGTAGTTTTTAAAAATCTGCTCATCCGCAATAAAGGCCACTTTCGTTCCTTTGCGTTTGGTGGATTCTTGTACTTCTTCTTCCAAAACCAAATTACCTGCAGAGAACTCCGCCGCTTTTTGTTGGTTATCACGAACGGATTCCACACGGAAATAATTGGATAAGGCATTTACCGCTTTGGTACCTACCCCATTCAAACCTACCGATTTCTTGAAGGCTTTTGAATCGTACTTCCCTCCGGTATTCATTTTGGAAACCACGTCAACTACTTTACCCAATGGAATTCCACGGCCGTAATCACGAACGGTAACCATTTTATCTTTGATAGTAACCTCTATTGTTTTCCCAGCACCCATGACAAACTCATCGATGCAATTGTCAAGTACTTCCTTGAGCAAGATGTAAATACCATCGTCTGGCGAAGAACCGTCGCCCAGTTTTCCAATATACATTCCGGGACGCATACGGATGTGTTCCTTCCAGTCGAGCGAACGAATATTATCTTCGTTGTATTGATTTTGTTCGGACATTTTAAAAAGTATCGATTTGCTGCTAATGTAAGCTAATTTGATAAAATGTAAAAGAGCCCCAAGTCAAAGTTATTAAGAATGATATTGACAATACTAAGTACGATTGACGAGGTACGATTTACGAATTGGAGATAAAAAAACCGCTAAATTACTTTAGCGGTTTTTTTTTGTTTCTAATCCTATTTTGAATGAATTACACATTAAATCTAAAGTGCATTACATCGCCGTCTTTTACCACGTATTCTTTTCCTTCTACTTTGAATTTACCTGCTTCTTTACATTTTGCTTCCGAACCATAGTGAATGAAATCTTCGTATGAAATAACTTCCGCACGAATGAATCCTTTTTCAAAATCGGTATGAATCACTCCGGCAGCTTGTGGCGCAGTAGCTCCAATGTTGATCGTCCAAGCGCGTACTTCTTTTACTCCTGCTGTGAAATAGGTTTGTTGTTTCAACAATTTGTAAGCTGCACGAATTAAAACCGAAGCTCCTGGCTCAGTCAATCCCATATCTTCTAAGAAAACTTGACGCTCTTCGTAGCTTTCTAATTCGTTAATATCCGCTTCAGCTCCTACAGAAAGGATAATTACTTCCGCATCCTCGTCTTTTACTAATTCGCGAACTTGATCCACGTATTTATTTCCGTTCACCGCTGAATTTTCATCTACATTACATACATACAAAACCGGTTTGTTGGTAATCAATTGGAAACTTTCCATCAATTCTTCCTCATCCTGATTAGCTGGAACAACGGTTCTTGCCGATTTTGCTTGTAATAAGGCTTCGCGAATTCTATTTAACAACGATTGCTCAGCTTGCGCTTCTTTATTTCCTGTTTTAGCCGCACGATTTACTTTTTCCAAACGTTTTTCAACGGTTTCTAAATCTTTCAACTGCAATTCGATATCAATCGTTTCTTTGTCACGAATTGGGTTTACATTACCATCAACGTGTACAATATTATCATTATCAAAACAACGCAATACGTGAATGATCGCGTTACATTCTCTAATATTTCCTAAGAATTGATTTCCTAAACCTTCTCCTTTGCTGGCTCCTTTTACCAATCCGGCAATATCAACAATATCCACCGTTGCCATTTGCACGCGTTCTGGTTTAACTAGTTCTTCAAGCTTGGCCATTCTTGAATCGGGCACATTTACTACACCAATATTAGGTTCAATAGTACAAAATGGAAAATTCGCACTTTGCGCTTTGGCGTTAGACAAACAATTAAACAACGTTGATTTCCCTACATTTGGTAATCCTACAATTCCTGCTTTCATGATAATTTTATTTTCGAATAGTGGCCAATCACCACCAAAATTTGCAAATCCTTTAATAAAGTGTGCAAATATAGAATTAAAAAAAGGTTCGTTAAACAAAAACGTCGAATTCTTGCATTCTTTGCAAAATTCGCACCTATACACGAAAAACGTTAATTAATTCTTAAAAAATTAGTACATTGCACCCGATTTAAACCAAATAAAAACCAAACCAAATTTATTTATGAAAAAGTACAGTTTACTTTTATTGTTATTCAATTTGACTTGCCTTTTTGCTCAAGAAAAAAAAAGTTCTGAAGCACAAGAGTTAAAAGAAGTTCAAATTGTAGGTTCTAGAAATACAAAACGAACAGTGGTGAATTCTGCTGTGCCTATTGACGTAATCAACGTTAAAGATGTGACCACTCAAAGTGGTAAATTAGAAATCAACGAATTATTACAATACGTTGCACCTTCATTTAATGCCAACAAACAATCCGGTTCTGACGGAGCCGATCACGTAGATCCTGCTTCTCTAAGAGGTATGGGACCTGACCAAACTTTAGTTTTAATTAATGGTAAAAGAAGACACCAATCGTCTTTAATCAATTTGTTTGGAACAAAAGGTCGTGGTAATACTGGAACTGATTTAAATGCTATTCCTGCATCAGCAATCAAAAGAATTGAAATCTTGAGAGATGGTGCTGCTGCGCAATATGGTTCAGATGCCATTGCTGGGGTAATCAATATTGTACTAAATGACAATATTGATCAAGTAACTGGTGCGGTAACATACGGAGCTTACAATACAAATGCTCAAGGTGAGTTTGATCCAGGAACTGCCAATATCAAAAATAATTTCTTAGACGAAAATAGTTTTGGAAATACACTAGGTCAAAAAAGAAATTTTGATGGACAATCCTTAAAAGTTGCTGCTAACTATGGTGTAGCAGTAGGTAAAAAAGGAGGAATTGCCAACTTTACTGCTGAATACATAAACAAAGAAAAGACATTGCGTCCAGGATTTGATTTTAGAAAAGGTTTTGGTGAAGCAGCTATTCAAGGATTGAACCTTTTTGGAAACTTAGTAATACCAATTTCTGACAAATCGGAATTCTATGCCTTTGGAGGAAGAAACTTTAGAGATACTGACGCGTATGCCTTCACAAGAAATGGTGGAGAAAGAGTAGTTGAATCAATCTATCCTGGAGGATATACACCAAGAATTACTTCAGAGATTGTAGATAATTCTATCGCAGCTGGTATCAGAACTAAATATGCCTCTGGATGGAAAATGGATTTGAGTAATACGTTCGGAAAAAACCTGTTTCATTATTATATTAAAGGAACTTTAAACGCTTCTTTAGTTGGAAATTCACCAACAGAATTTAATGCTGGTGGACACAGTCTAAGTCAAAACACTACCAACTTAGATTTTTCTAAAAACTACGATTCAGTTTTGAACGGAATGAACTTGGCATTTGGAGCAGAATTTAGAACAGAGCAATTCAGCATCTTTGCTGGAGAAGAAGGTTCTTATGCTACTTACGATACTGCTGGAAGGCCAATTACCAATCCAGCAACTCAAACTGCTCCTACTGATCCTATTTCTGGCGAATTACGTCCAGGTGGTTCTCAAGGATTTCCAGGATATAGCCCTGCTAACGAAGTGAAGAAAAACCGTAACAACGTATCTTTATATACGGATGCCGAATTTGATGTAACTGATAAATTGTTAGTGAGTACTGCAGTTCGTTTTGAAAACTACAGCGATTTTGGAAGTACACTTAATGGAAAATTAGCTGCGCGTTTGAAAGCAACTGATAATATCAATTTCAGAGGATCGTTGAGTACAGGATTTAGAGCGCCTTCATTGGCTCAAGTATACTATAACTTACGTTTTACCAATTTTAGTTCAGGTGGAGCTACTGAGGTTATTTTATCTTCAAATGACAGTCCAGTAACTCAGGCTTTTGGAATTAATAAATTAAACGAAGAGAAAGCAGTAAACGGATCTTTGGGAGTAACGGCTAGTTTTGGTGCTTTCACTGCAACAGTTGACGGATATTTTATTAACGTAAAAGACCGTATCGTTTTGACTGGATACTTTGATGCTTCTGCATTGAACCTTGGTGTTTCTGCTGCACAATTCTTTACAAATGGAGTAGATACTAAAACAGCTGGTGTAGATGTAGTATTGGCTTGGAAAAAGAAATTTGGAGACAGTAATTTATCTGCTACTTTAGTTGGTAACATCAACCATATGACGATTGGAGATGTGAAAAATGGAACTTTAGACAAAGAAACTTTCTTTGGCGAAAGAGAAAAAGCGTTCTTATTAGCTTCGGCTCCTGCCAATAAATTTGGTTTAAATCTTAACTATGATAAAAAATGGTTCAATGCTGGTTTAGCGTTTACCCGTTTTAGCAAAGTAGAATTATTAGACTACCAAATGTATGAAGACGTAGCTGATTATGGTAGTTTTGCCGATCAAATCAAAGCTGCTACAGATACGTACAGTGCAAAAATTGTAACTGATTTAACTTTAGGATTTAAACTAAATAAATCTTCTAAATTAAGTATTGGTGCTAATAACTTATTCAACATCTATCCTGACCAACAAGATGACTGGGTAGAAGCTGGTGGATATTGGGATGCTGTTCAAATGGGATTCAGCGGAGCTTATTACTATGCTAGATTAGGATTTACATTCTAATTCAACTTGATAGAAACAAAAAAAAATCCTGAGCTAATGCTCAGGATTTTTTTTATGATACAAGTTTTAAAAAACTATTCGTTGTGTAAAAATGCTTGTCTGTTCAACAAGGTCTCTTCAGACTCCACATGGTTATCATCTGGAATACAACAATCTACTGGACAAACAGCCGCACATTGTGGCTCATCATGAAATCCTTTACATTCCGTACATTTTCCGGGAACGATGTAATATACATCATCAGAAATCGGAGTTTGAGCTGCATCGGAATCTACCTCAGTACCATCCGGCAAAATTACTTTACCCGTTAGTTTAGTACCATCTTTATATCTCCAGTCATCAGCTCCTTCGTAAATTGCAGTATTTGGACATTCTGGTTCACAAGCCCCACAATTGATACATTCGTCAGTAATTATAATTGCCATATTTTTTTGTCTTAAAATTGGAAAGTCTAAAGTCTTGTATTGTCTTATTGACTTTCGGCTTAATTATCCTTATTTTTGTGCAAAATTACAATCAAAACCATTCATAAACAAACATTATGGACTTAGAAACAAAAAAAAATGTTTTTGTTACATTAGGACGCTTTTTAAATCAGTTCGCAGAAAATAATTCTAACCAGGATTTGAGCGTACCCAATAATGATTTGTTTTTTGAAGAATTTGAACAATTAATTCAATTATCCCAATCACACAATGGGTGGTATACTCCGGAACAAGTCTACTTCTCTATCCAATCTTGGGCAAAAGCCTTAACACAAGAAAACCTAGTACAATGGACTTCGTCTTATGATTTTACTATAGCTGAATCCAAAACGATTGCTTTAATTCTAGCAGGAAATATTCCCTTAGTTGGATTTCACGATTTTATTTCCGTTTTAATTTCAGGACATAATGTATTAGTAAAAACCTCATCTAACGATCAACACTTATTACCGTTTTTAGCCAAATACCTCATAACTCTTGAACCCCAATTAGCCCAAAAAATAACTTTTGTAGAAGGAAAATTAGAAAATTTTGATGCCGTTATAGCTACAGGTAGCAACAACACAGCCCGTTATTTTGAATATTATTTCAAAGACAAACCTTCTATTATCAGAAAAAACAGAAATTCAGTTGCCGTATTAAACGGTCAAGAAACCAAAGAACAACTCATCGCTTTGGGCGAAGATATTTTTAGATATTTTGGATTAGGCTGTCGAAATGTTTCTAAACTTTTTGTACCAAAAGGCTATTCGTTTGATGCTTTTTTCGAAGCTATTTTTGAATACCAAGACGTAATTCATTATGAAAAATATGCTAATAATTACGATTACAACAAGGCTGTTTTTTTAATGAGTAACTACAAATTATTAGACAATGGCTTTTTAACTTTAAAAGAAGACTCTAGTCATGCCTCTCCTATTTCTAGCGTGTTTTACGAATACTATGATTCCCTTGCCGAAATAGAAAAAAGACTAAAAACTGAAGCTGAAACTATTCAATGTATTGTAAGCAATAATTTAGTACAAAATAGCATCCCTTTTGGTCAGACACAACGCCCTCAATTATGGGATTATGCGGATCATGTGGATACTATTTCGTTTTCGTTAACAATAAACTAATAAATTGTTCAAATATTTCGATTTTTTTAATTGATTTTAAGAATCGATTGTCGAAATTTGCATTCTTTAAATTTGGAACAAACAACTACCATGAAAAAACACAACTACAGCGCAGGACCTTGTATCTTACCACAAGAAGTTTTTGAAAAATCAGCTCAAGCTATTTTGGATTTCAACAATTCCGGTTTATCTATTTTAGAAATATCGCACAGAAGCAAAGATTTTGTTGCAGTAATGGATGAAGCGAGAGCGTTGGCACTAGAATTATTAGGATTAGAAGGCAAAGGTTACCAAGCCCTTTTCCTTGCTGGTGGTGCTAGTTTAGAGTTTTTAATGGTTCCTTATAACTTGATGAAAGAAAACGGTAAAGCCGCTTATTTAGATTCTGGAACTTGGGCATCAGCCGCAGTTAAAGAAGCTAAATATTTTGGAGAAACTGTTGTTGTAGCTTCATCTAAAGAACAAAATTACAATAACGTACCAAAAGGATATTCGATTCCTGCTGATGCCGATTATTTCCACTGTACAAGTAATAATACTATTTTTGGAACTCAAATGAAAGAGTTGCCAATTACAAACGTACCTGTAGTTTGCGATATGAGTTCGGATATTTTTTCACGTCAATTGGACTTTTCTAAATTTGATATTATTTATGCTGGGGCTCAAAAAAATATGGGACCTGCTGGAACAACTTTAGTAGTGATCAAAGAAGAAATCTTAGGTAAAAACGGAAGAGAAATTCCAAGTATGTTAGATTATGCAAAACACATTAAAGCAGAAAGTATGTTTAATACTCCACCTGTTTTCCCAGTGTACGCTTCATTATTAACCTTACAATGGTTGAAAAAATTAGGTGGAATTGCAGCTATCGAAAAAATCAACAATGCTAAAGCAGAATTACTTTACAACGAAATAGATAGAAACCCATTATTCAAAGGTGCCGCTGCCGTAGAAGATCGTTCGAATATGAATGCAACTTTCTTATTGAACAACGCAGAACACGCTCCGATTTTTGATACTATGTGGAAAGAAGCGGGTATTTCTGGATTGCCAGGTCACCGTTCAGTGGGCGGCTACAGAGCGTCTATGTACAATGCAATGCCAATTGAAAGCGTACAAGTTTTAGTTGACGTAATGCAAGCTTTAGAAAAAGCAGTTTAAATATAAATAATTTATCAATTTGAGGATGAAGGCACTTTATTCCTCGCAATGAAATAAACACAATGAAAGTATTAGCAAATGACGGAATTTCTAAAAGCGGAATTCAAGCTTTAGAAAAAGGCGGATATGAAGTGATTACTACAAAAGTAGCGCAAGAACAAGTGGCTAACTTTATTAACGAAAATAACGTAAGCGTTATTTTGGTAAGAAGCGCAACTAAAGTTCGCAAAGATATTATCGATGCTTGTCCTGGTATCAAAATCATCGGTCGTGGTGGTGTTGGTATGGATAATATTGATGTTGACTATGCTAAAAGTAAAGGAATCAACGTAATCAACACACCAGCTTCTTCATCAGAATCAGTTGCTGAGTTGGTTTTTGGTCATTTATTCAACGGAGTTCGTTTCTTACACGATTCTAACAGAAACATGCCTTTAGAAGGCGATGCTAACTTTGAAGGATTGAAAAAAGCCTACGCTAACGGAACTGAATTAAGAGGTAAAACTTTAGGAATTGTAGGAATTGGTCGTATTGGTCAAGCTACTGCGAAAATGGCGCTTGGTCTTGGAATGAAAGTGATTGCAGCGGATAGTTTTATTGAAAAAGTAGATGTGAAAGTAGAATTCTTTGACGGACAATCAATCACTACAACTATTGTATCTCAATCGTTAGAATCATTGTTCAAAGAAGCTGATTTCATTTCATTACACGTTCCAGCTCAAAACGGATACATCATTTCAAAAGCTGAATTGGCAATTATGAAAGACGGTGTTGGTATCGTAAACTGTGCTCGTGGTGGAGTAATCGACGAAATTGCTTTAATCGATGCTTTAGATAGTGGAAAAGTTGGTTTTGCTGGATTGGACGTTTTTGAAAGCGAACCAAAACCAGAAATCAAAATCCTTATGCATCCAAAAATCTCTTTGACACCTCACATTGGAGCAGCAACAGGAGAAGCACAAGATAGAATTGGAACTGAATTAGCTCAACAAATCATTAGTATTTTAGGTTAATCTTTTTCAAATAAAAAATAAGAAGGATGTCTCAAAAAGGCATCCTTTTTTTATGCTTTACTTTGTACAAAAATGATAACTTTGTAACGCTTAAGACAATCCAAATGGAGAAATTAAAACAGCGATGGGGAGTTCAATCCAATTTACAGCTGACTATTATTTTTATCGTTTTTGCAATAACAGGTTCGGCCTCAGCGATGGTTTCGAAACCAGTTTGTCTTTGGTTAGGAATAACTAAAGAGGATTTTGGATTTTTGTTTACTCCTATTCGACTCATTCTGATTTTTCCATTGTACCAAGTGCTGTTAGTTAGCATCGGATTTCTATTTGGCCAATTTGCCTTTTTCTGGAAGTTTGAAAAAAAACTCTTGCGAAAATTAGGATTGGGATTTTTATTCAAAGAATAATTACGCTACGAATTCTTTACCCAAAATTACATTTGGATAACTAAAAACTTTGTTTCTTTGTAAAAACTAGTTCCTAATGATACAAGCGAAAAACCTACATAAATTTTACGACCAATTAGAAGTACTAAAAGGCGTGGATTTGCATATTCAAAAAGGAGAAATCGTTTCTATTGTTGGAGCTTCAGGAGCAGGAAAAACGACTTTGTTGCAATTATTGGGCACCCTAGACAAACCCTCCATTCAAGAAGGCACATCGCTACAGATTAATGGAGAAGATGTTTTGAGAATGAATGATAAAAATTTATCCAAATTCAGAAATTTGAATCTGGGTTTTATCTTTCAATTTCACCAATTATTACCTGAATTTACGGCTTTAGAAAATGTTTGTATTCCCGCTTTTATTGCCAATAAAAACAAACAAGAAACCGAGAAAGAAGCCAAACGATTATTGGAATACTTAGGTCTTTCGCATCGTATCGATCATAAACCGAATGCACTTTCTGGCGGAGAACAACAACGTGTAGCTGTTGCGCGGGCATTAATCAACAAACCCGATGTAATTTTCGCTGACGAACCATCCGGAAACCTGGACACGATTTCCGCAGAAAATTTACACCAATTGTTTTTTCAACTGCGTGATGAGTTTGGACAAACCTTTGTCATTGTCACTCACAACGAAGAATTAGCTAATATGGCGGATCGAAAATTGATTATGATAGACGGACAAATTAGTAATCCTTAATCTTAGCTGCTACCATGAAAGCTGCCGAACTAAAATCTTTTTTGGACGAAAAGGTTATACAATATAACACCCAAGATTTTATAGATAGCGATCCTGTTCAAATTCCGCATTTATTTTCCCAAAAAGAAGATGTAGAAATTGCCGGATTTTTGGCCGCAACCATCGCTTGGGGCAACCGCAAGATGATCATCAAAAATGCACATCGCATGATGGAATTGATGGGAAATTCACCCTATGACTTTATTCTTTCGCATCAAGAAAAAGATTTAAAAGATCTAGAATCCTTTGTACACCGAACCTTCAACGGACAAGATTTTATAGTTTTCATCAAAGGCTTACAACACATTTATCAAAAACACAACGGACTGGAAGCCGTTTTTGCTCAAAACCAAGAAGCCTTTTCTATGCAAAAGAGCATACATGAATTCAAAAAACTCTTTTTTGATTTTCCGCATGCAACACGTACTCAAAAACACATTTCAGATCCACTGAATAATTCGGCGGCCAAACGCATCAATATGTATTTGCGTTGGATGGTACGCCAAGACACCAAAGGAGTTGATTTAGGTATTTGGAAAAGTATTTCACCCGCAGCGCTCTCTTGCCCACTCGATGTCCATTCAGGCAATGTAGCACGAAAATTAGGTTTACTACATCGGAAACAAAACGATGCCAAAGCCTTAGCTGAATTAGATACACAACTGCGAATTTTAGACCCAAATGACCCCGTAAAATATGACTTTGCCTTGTTTGGATTGGGAGTCTTTGAAGGTTTCTAATTGGACTCCTCTAATATAATACACCTATAATCCCTCTTTTTAATGTACCTTTGCACAAAATAGCATTTTATGAGCACTTTTGAGCAATTCAATCTTCCTAAATCCGTACAAAAAGCCATTGACGAATTGGGCTTTACTACACCGACTCCAATCCAGGAAAAATCTTTTTCTGTGATCATGTCAGGACGAGATATGATGGGAATTGCTCAAACAGGAACGGGTAAAACCTTTGCTTATTTATTGCCGTTATTAAAACTATACAAGTTTACCAATACCAACACTCCTAAAATTGTGATTTTGGTTCCTACCCGAGAATTAGTGGTTCAAGTTGTTGAAGAAGTGGAGAAATTAACCAAATATATGTCGGTTAGCACACTTGGAATTTATGGAGGAGTGAACATCAATACACAGAAAAAAGCGGTTTACGAAGGTGTGGATATATTAGTTGGAACACCAGGTAGAACAATGGATTTGGCCTTAGATGCAGTAGTTCGTTTTGACGAAACTCAAAAATTAGTCATCGACGAATTTGACGAAATGTTGAATTTAGGATTTAGAACCCAATTAACGGCTCTGTTAGCGATGATGAAAACCAAACGTCAAAACATATTGTTTTCAGCAACCATGACCGAAGAGGTAGATGCTGTTTTGAACGACTTTTTTGATTATCCAGAGGAAGTCACACTATCAGCTTCGGGAACACCATTAGAAAAAATAAAACAAATTACATATCAGGTTCCGAATTTCAATACCAAAGTTAATTTATTGAAACATTTATTGACTTCAGACGAAAGTATGAGTCGAGTTTTGGTTTTTGTGAACAATAAAAAAATATCGGATATGCTGTTTGAAAGCATTGATGAAGAATTTGAAGGACAGTTTGGAGTAATTCACTCCAATAAATCACAAAACTACCGTTTAAGCACGATGGCAGAGTTTCAAGAAGGTAATTTGCGTGGTTTAATTACGACAGATATTATGGCGAGAGGTTTGGATATTTCCAATATTACGCACGTCATCAACTTTGAAATGCCAGAGCTTCCTGAATTGTATATGCACCGAATTGGACGAACCGGTCGTGCTGATGCTGAAGGAACCTCCATTAGCTTTGTTACCCCTCGCGAAGAAGAATCTTTTGTGGAAGTAGAAGTTTTAATGAACAAAGAACTCGAAATCACTCCATTTCCGGAAGAAGTTGAAATTTCCATAAAGTTGATTGGTCCAGAAAAAGACCGCCAACCGGTGAAATTTTTGATGAAAAAAGTGAAATTAGAGGGTGATGGTGCTTACCACGAAAAAGCCAAAAAGAACACCAAAGTGAACTTAGGTGGACCATCAAAGACAAAGAAAAAAACACACGGTTCTGTCAATCGAAACATGCTAAAAACCAGAGCTCAAAAAAAGAAGAAAAAATAAAACTATTACTTCTGATTCCCGAAAACCAAACATACCGGCGAACACAATTCAATTCGTTTACCCGTATCGGAAATTGCTCCTGAAGATAAATCCCTTTTAAAAACAACAATGTCATTAGAATATTGATGTGCAACTAAAAGAAACTTACCGGTTGGATCAATGACAAAATTTCGAGGTCCCTTCCCTAAAGAAGAAACAACTGAAAGCGGCTGTAACTGACCATTTTTAAGTATTTTAAAAATAGAAATCGTATTTGCTTCACCTCGATTCGAAGCATACAGAAACTTTCCATCAGGCGAAATATGAATATCAGCTCCGGTAAAATTACCTTTAAAATCTTTCGCTAAAATGGTAGTTTCTTGAATTTTATTCAATTTATCATTGGCAAAATCAAATACTGAAATAGCGCCATTTAATTCTTGCAACACATACACCTTTTTCCCTTCTTTGCTAAAAATTAAATGACGCGGTCCACTCCCCGATTGAACTGGAATCGAACTTTCCCATTGCAAAACATCATTAGCAGCATCTGGATGGTATTTATAAATATCTACAGAATCGGTACCTAAATCAGTACTCAATACATATTTCTTATCTGGTGAAAAATACACCATATGAACATGAGCACTTTCTTGGCGTGGATGAATTCCTTTGCCCTTGTGTTGCATTAGTTGTTTGGCCTCGGTCAAACTACCATCTGCATTTTTTCTAAAAACAGCAATATTACCACCAGAATAGTTAGCCACAATTACATTCAGATCATCATTGATAATATAGCAAGGATCTGCACCCTGCGCCTTTTGCTGATTCAAACTCGTTAATTGACCTGTAGTTCCATCCAATCCAAAAGAGCTTATCGTACTTTCAGTTCCGTTTTCATTGACTGAATACAGCACTTTTTGGTTTTTAGAAAGTGCAAGGTAGCTAGGGTTAATTACTTTTTCAGTTGCATTTTTGAATACAAAATCACCCGTATTGGCATCAAAATCGTACACATAAATTCCTTTACTGTCACAACTAGAAGTGTAAGTACCAATTAACAAAGGAAATGTATTGGTTTGGGCTTGAGCCAAAGAAATTAAACCCAAGAACAGAAGTAGAATACTATTTTTCATTTTGAATACAATTGAAGGGCTAAAATAAACAATAATGATTAGCGCTACATTTGTAAATGGATATATTTAAATCAAGATTACAATAATTAAATCAATGAAATCCTTCACGGTATTATTTCAAAACAATTAAAACTACTTTCAAATGTAAATTCGATCAATTCAATTACAACCATTTTTAACGAAGTGTAAAGCTAAATTAACGATAGCCGAAAATGGAAATGGTTTCTTATATTTGCACAGTAATTAAGGATCATAGAATGATTATTAATTGATTTGTAACCAAATACTAAAATAAAATATTTAAGTTTTTCAATCATACAAAAATTGAAATTTAATATAAATAATCACTTTCGATAAAATATTTTAAAATACTGGTTTAGAGTATAATAATAAGTAGATTTTACACAATAAAAAATCAAACACAACATGAAAACAATCATCCGAAGCGCAACTATTATCGATCCTAATAGTCCATTTCACAACAAGACTGTAGACATATTCATTGCAGATGGTTGTATCACTAAAATTGGAACCGCTCTCCCTAATCCAGATAATTGTCAAGAAATTCAATTGGACAATCTACATGTTTCACCAGGTTGGTTTGACAGCAGTGTTTCACTTGGCGAACCGGGATTTGAAGATCGAGAAACTATTGAAAACGGTTTGCAAGTTGCTGCTAAAAGCGGGTTTACCGGAATTGCACTACAACCCAACTCTTACCCAATAATTGACAATCAATCGCAAGTTCATTTTGTAAAAAGTAAAGCACAAAGTGCAGCAACTGAGCTCTTTCCTATTGGAGCATTAACCAAAGGAAGTGAAGGAAAAGATATGGCTGAATTGTTCGATATGAAAAATGCTGGAGCTATAGCTTTTGGAGATTACAATAGAAATTTGGATAATGCCAATTTGTTAAAAATAGCCTTGCAATACGCACAAGATTTTGATGGCTTAGTAATCGCTTTCTCCCAAGACGAAAAAATCAAAGGGAATGGTGTCGCAAATGAAGGTGTTGTTTCAACACGATTAGGCTTAAAAGGAATACCCAATTTAGCAGAGGAATTACAAGTGGCAAGAAATTTATTTCTCCTTGAATATACCGGAGGAAAACTACATATACCAACTATTTCCACCGCGAAATCAGCAACTTTAATTCAAGAAGCCAAAGCTAAAGGTATGAATGTAAGTTGCAGTGTTTCAGTTCACAACCTGATTTTAACTGATGTAAAACTAGAAGATTTTGATACTCGCTACAAAGTAAACCCTCCATTACGAACAGAAGCTGATCGACTCGCTTTGATTGAAGGCGTTAAGAACGGCACTATTGATTTGATTACTTCAGATCACAATCCAATTGATATCGAACATAAAAAAATGGATTTTGACACGGCAAAAAGCGGAACAATTGGTTTGGAAAGTGCTTTTGGAGCTTTACTGACAGTATTGCCTATCGAAACAGTAATTGAAAAACTTACCGCAGCAAGAGCTTTATTTGGAATAGAAAATCCAACAATCTCTGAGGGTGCTAAAGCTAATTTAAGTTTATTCAATCCGGAAGGGAAAAGCAGTTTTACTTCTGAATCCATTTTGTCAAAATCGAAAAACTCCGCTTTTATTGGCACTGAAATGAAAGGAAAAGTATACGGAATTATGAATCAAAACCAATTGATTCTAAACCAATAAAACATGAACAAAGAAACGATTGAAGCAGGTAAATCAACCGCCATCACCAGTTATATTTTAGGAATTGGCGTTTTTATCGCCATGTCCATGAATGCCGAAAATAAGAATCCGTTTGCCACTTTTCATATCCGTCAAGGATTAGGATTGACTTTGACATTTATTTCTTTAGGCTTAATCATTAGCAATTTTGACAGTTTATTGATTTCATTTCCTATGTGGATTTTCATCTCTATTTTGTGGAGTTATGGTATTTTTACCGCTATTAAAGGCGAAACTAAACCAATGCCATTGTTAGGTTCTTATTTCCAGAAATGGTTATCCAATATTTCGTAACATCATGAATTTATCATTAGAATACCTGATCAAAGAGCCTAAAATAAAAAAGGAGTCCAATCCCCTTTTGCTTTTATTACACGGATACGGAAGCAATGAAACCGATTTGTTTTCTTTTGCCTCTGAACTTCCTGAAGACAATTACATCGTTTCAGCGCGTGCTCCTTATGATTTACAATACGGAAGTTATGCTTGGTATGCCATCAATTTTGATGCAGACGAAAATAAATTTTCTGACCATGAACAAGCTAAAGTTTCTAGAGATTTAATTGGTACATTTATAGATGAACTAGTTGCTAATTATCCCATTGATAAAAACAGCATTACGCTAATTGGTTTTAGCCAAGGGGCCATTTTAAGTTATGGAGTAGCACTTTCAAATCCAAAAAAAATCAAAAATGTGATCGGATTGAGTGGCTATGTTAGCGAACCCATTTTAAAAGAAGGGTTTGAAAATAATGACTTTTCCACTTTAGGTGTTTTTGCATCTCACGGAACCGTAGACCAAGTAATTCCAATTGAATGGGCCAGAAAATCAGATGAATTTTTAACTCAAGTAGGAATTACTCACACGTACAAAGAATACCCTATTGGTCATGGTATTTCACCTCAGGTATTTTTTGACTTTAAGAATTGGCTTCAAGCCCATTCTTAATTCATTTTATTTTTGATATAAAAGCGATTGATTGACTTCAAATGAAATAGTCTCATCTTCATTAACAAAATATTTAAGTAGTACCTCTCCCCAGATTTCTCCATCACTAAAATCAGCGATAATCCAACGGTGATTCAATATTTTTACTTTATTGATAATAAATTTATTCGCACCAATTTGATCTTGTCCAGTATACGGATTCCCTTTTGGACTGGAATTGTAATCCAATAATTTTTCTGTAACCACCGGTAGTAACTTCTCATATTGAATCATCTTTTGAGAGTTCTGATTCTCAAAATAGTTTTGCGCATTTTCGTTTTTAGCCAAAGAAAAATAATTGGCATCAGCCAATTGATTGGTAACTAGAGCCAAGCTATCACGTAATTTAGTGATTTTTCGTTCAGAACGCTTTTGTTCAAATTGTAATTCGCTATTCAAAAAAACATAGGTAAACAAAGTAGTCAATGCAAAAAGGATCGTCAAATAAAGGAGTAATGAACGTTTCATAGGAAAATTAAATAGTGATTTCTAAATTATCATAAGCAATAAAAACATTTTCAGGAAGTTTCTTTTGTACTTCTTCATGAAAACCCAAATGATGACTTATGTGTGTTAAATAGGCTTTTTCAGGTTGTACCAAAGTTATAAAATCTAGTGCTTCCTGCAAATTGAAATGGGTAGCATGTGGCTCTTCGCGTAAAGCATTTACGACCAAAACTTTAAGCCCTTTTAGTTTTTGAATTTCCGATTCTTCGATCGTTTTTACATCAGTTAAATACGCAAAATCATCTATACGATAGCCAAAAACTTGGAGATCACCATGCATTACGTTGATAGGAATAGCTGTTTTATTTCCAACTGAAAACGGGATGTTGTTTTGTACTTCAATGGTTTTTACAGATGGTGCGCCAGGATATTTATTAACTGTTTCAAACACATAATCAAAACGTCGATGCAAATTGTCAATTACACGTCGATGAGCATAAATTGGCATTGGACCTTGCCGAAAGTTAAATGGACGAATATCATCAATTCCTGCCGTGTGATCTGCATGTTCGTGAGTAAATAAAATTCCGTCAACTTGTTTGCAATTAGACACCAGCATTTGTTGTCTAAAATCGGGGCCACAATCAAAAACAAACGAATGACTATCCCAAGACAGCCATGCCGAAACCCGCAAGCGTTTGTCTTTGGCATCAGCACTTTTGCAAACAGGATGATCGCTTCCAATAATTGGAATACCTTGTGATGTACCTGTTCCTAAAAAATATACTTTCAATAGTGACAGTTGTTTTTTGGTTGATTAAATAGTAGCTCCATTCCTATTGTGTTAATATCAAAAAAAATGGTCTTCAAAAATAGTAATTCTACATTTGAAAGCGCTAAAAATACGATTCAAATAATAATCGAATGTAGTTGTTATTTTTTTATAAAATTATGGTTAAATTTCTTTTGGCAAACCCCTTATTTGTTAACTTTGTAACATTAAAGCCCTTTTAATACAAAAAATGCATACCAAAAAGATAAAACTCAAAGGAGATAAAGTAATGGAGCAAATTCCTTCTATTAAGGATAAAGCGCTCCGTATCAACCTCAACGAAAATATTTACGGAACTTTTGCTGAAATTGGCGCAGGCCAAGAAACGGTTCGACACTTTTTTAGAGCAGGTGGTTCTTCTGGAACTATTGCAAAAGCAATGTCTGCTTACGACAAAGATTTTAGTGATGCCGTTTATGGAATCGAAGAAGATGGTCGCTATGTAACTGAAAGCCGATTGAAAAAGATGCTTTCGCATGAGGTAAGCTTAATTGAAAAGCGTTTGAGTCGTGACAAACATCCCAATAAGATGTTTTTCAGTTATGCTAACACGGTAGCTACTATCGACTTTGCAAAGCAATTCAAAGGGCATGGATGGGTTGGAATTAGTTTCCAAATTGAACCAGACGAAGCGTACAACGAAATCATACTCCACATTCGATTCAAAGAAACGGATTCGAGATTGCAACAAGAAACCCTTGGTATATTAGGGGTAAACTTGATTTATGGTGCGTATTACAAATACAACGATCCTAAAAAATTGTTGCGCTATTTGTACGACCATTTGGACAAAGACCAACTAGAAATTGACACCATTAACTTTTCTGGACCTCGTTTTGCCGATGTAGACAATCGTTTGATGAGTTTACAATTGGTTAAAAATGGAATGACTGATGCCGTAATGTTCAATCCAGAAGGAAAAAACATATTACCGGCTGCAATTTTATACAAGAAAAATTTATTAGCCTTTAGAGGAAGTTTCCGACCTGTAACTAAGGTAAATATGGATATGTACGAGAAATCGTTGAAAATGTTCCTCAATGAAAATAAAGTTGAAAAAGAAAACACACTCGTGGTATTTGAAATCACCCTATCCAACTTACGATCTGATGGAGAAATCGACGAAAGAGATTTTATGGATCGTGCCGAGTTACTGTGTTCTTTGGGACAAACGGTAATGATTTCAAATTTCCAAGAATACTATAAAGTAGTAGAATATTTTGCTAATTATACCAAAGCCCGCATGGGATTAGCTATGGGTGTTAACAATTTAGTAGATATTTTTGACGAGAAATACTACCGCCATTTGAGCGGAGGAATCCTAGAAGCCTTCGGTAAACTATTCTATCGCGACATGAAAGTATTCTTATACCCAATGATAGGAGAGAATGGCGAAATCATTACATCCGAAAACTTGAAAGTACATCCACGAATGAAAGAATTGTACAAATTCTTTAAATTCAATGGAAAAGTAATTGATATTGAAGATTACAATCCTGAAATATTAGAAGTGTTCTCCCGTGAGGTGCTTAAAATGATTAGTCAAGGTAAAGAAGGTTGGGAACCAATGCTTCCTTCCGGTGTAGCTGAAATTATCAAAGAACACCATTTATTTGGCTATGAGCCAAGTAAGTTCTTGAAAGAGGTCTAAACAAAATAGATACAAAAAAATCCCCAACTGTTTTCAATTGGGGATTTTTTATTTGAAATAGGTTTACTTCAAAATCTGATCAGCATGCGCTTTGGTTTTAACCTCCGAAATGACATCTGCAATAATTCCGTTTTCATCAATTACGAAAGTCGTTCTGTGGATTCCGTCATACTCTTTGCCCATGAATTTCTTTGGTCCCCAAACTCCAAAAGCTTGAATTACCGATTTATCTTCATCAGCCAATAATGGGAAAGGAAAATCAAATTTTTCCTTGAATTTAGCTTGCGCTTTTTGAGGATCGGCACTAACTCCTAGAAGTGCATAATTATTGGCTTGAAATCGCTCAAAATTATCTCTTAGATCGCAAGCTTCGGCAGTACAACCAGGGGTGTTCGCCTTTGGATAAAAGAAAACCACTAGTTTTTTCCCTTTGTAATCAGCTAATTGATGAAATTTTCCGTCTTGATCCACTCCAGAAAATTGCGGAGCTTGATCCCCTATTTTTAATGTTGTCATGTATTTAGTATTGAATTATTGGAATTGTATTATTTTTACTGGAATAAAAGTACAAAAATGAACAAACAGGAACGGGTAACATTTGTTATAAATACGTTAAAAGAATTGTATCCTACAATTCCTATTCCATTAGACCACAAAGATCCCTACACTTTATTAATTGCTGTATTACTCTCGGCGCAATGCACCGATGTTCGAGTAAACCAAATTACACCTCTCCTATTTGCCAAAGCAGATAACCCTTACGATATGGTTAAATTATCTGTTGAAGAAATAAAAGCAATTATTCGTCCCTGCGGTTTATCTCCTATGAAATCAAAAGGGATTTACGGCTTATCGCAAATTCTTATCGAAAAACACAACGGTCAAGTGCCCCAAAGTTTTGAGGCTTTGGAAGAATTGCCAGCTGTAGGACATAAAACTGCTAGTGTAGTCATGTCTCAAGCATTTGGAGTACCTGCTTTTCCGGTAGATACTCATATTCATCGGTTGATGTATCGTTGGAATTTAACCAATGGAAAAAATGTGGTACAAACCGAAAAAGATGCCAAACGTATTTTTCCTGAGGAATTATGGAATGAACTGCATTTGCAAATCATTTGGTACGGAAGGGAATATTCGCCTGCTCGTGGTTGGGATATAGAGAAAGACATTATTACGAAAACAATCGGTAGAAAAACGGTACTTAACAAAGTACTCTAACAATATAAAGACCTAGCTACTTTTTATCCAATTCAAAAAATGAATTTTAATAAATTTTTTAATTTGTTATGAAAAATAAATTCAAATTGATATTTTGTTATATTTGTAACACATCAATCAATTTTTGTTAAATTTTATACTATGAAAAAAATAATTATTTTAGGAAGCGGTAAAATAGGTTCAACAGCAGCATTTATGTTGCAAGAAAGTTCGAAATTTCAAGTCACTATTGTTGATAATCAAAGACAGGATCATCATACTGAACTTGAAAAAGCAGGAATTGTTGTTATGATAGAGAATATTTCAGATGCAAATACAATCGATGCCGTTTTAGCAAACGAGTACGAATATGTACTGAATGCCTGTCCCTACCATTTAAATATTGGGATTATTGATGCGGTAGCCAAGAAAGAAATGCATTATTTCGATCTATCAGAAGATGTGAAGTCTGCCAATTATATTAAAGAAATAGCTAAAAAATCAAAAAGTACATTTATTCCACAATGTGGACTCGCTCCAGGATTTGTAAGTATAAGTGCCAATCATTTGTGTAATTATTTTGACGAGTTAAAAGATGTAAAATTACGTGTTGGTGCTTTAACACTTAGTCCAAACAATATGTTGAAATACAATCTATCTTGGAGCACTGACGGTCTCTTAAACGAATACTCCCATCCATGTGATGCCATAGTAAATGGCACGTTTACAAAGGTACTACCGTTAGAGGGATTAGAACATTTTTGTTTAGAAGGTATCGAATATGAAGCCTTTAATACTTCTGGAGGAATTGGTGGATTAGCAGAGAAATTAAATGGGAAAGTAGAAAACTTAGATTATAAAACCATTCGTTACAAAGGACATCGCGACTTAATGAAATTCTTATTTGACGATCTTGGATTTAAAAATGACAGACCTTTATTAACAAAAATATTCAACAACAACATAGCCACTACATCTGAAGATGTAATAATTATTTACATTAGTGTAACTGGTTTAATTAATGGTAAACTCGAACAAAAAACGGTTTCACATACAATCCCAAATCAAATGGTAGGGAACAAACATTTTACAGGAATCCAATTAACAACAGCCGGATCTGTTTGCGCTGTTATTGATTTACATTCCCAAGGAAAAATTGCACAATCTGGATATGTAATGCAAGAAGATATTCCTTATGAGGATTATGTAAAAAGTCCGTTTTTAAACTATTATTTTAAATAATACACTATATGGAAACCCAATATAAAAATCTAGACTATGTTTTAGAAGGATTAATCTCACGTTATAAAGAACGCGTACCTGATGTGGATAAAATTGTAAATGGACTTTTAAAAGAGGGGATTTTAAATAATGAATCTGCGTTTCATAATGACCATATTGCATTTAGAACAATGGGCGTACCCAACTTAGGAATTGCCTCAATGGAAAAAATATTTCTACATTATGGTTACGAGAAAAAAGAGTACCTCTATTTTGAAGAAAAAAAATTAAATGCATTTTGGTACCATCCCCCAAAACCAGAATATCCAAGAATTTTTATAAGTGAATTGCGTGTGGCTGATTTGTCACCAGCAACACAAGAAATAATACTAAAATATACAAATGAGGTAACAGCCGATCCTGTAGAATCTTTAGATTTAAACGACCCAAAAGCAGTAGATCATTTTCTGCACAAAGCATTATGGACTTTACCAACTTTGGCAGATTATACAACTCTTTTAAAAGAGAGCGAATATGCTGCCTGGACGATTTACAACCGATATTATTTAAATCATTTTACTATCAGTGTCCATGAATTGGCAAAATGTAATGATTTAGAATCTTTCAATAGTTGGCTAGAAAAAAACGGTATCCAATTAAATGATGCTGGCGGAAAAATTAAAAAAAGTCCTGATGGGTTACTTTGGCAAAGTTCGACTGTAGCACAAATGATAGAAGCTACTTTCTCAAACAATGAGAAAATGCTAATTTCAGGTTCCTATGTCGAATTTGCAGAAAGAAAAGTACTCCCCGAATTCAGACATTTACCCAAAGAAGCTATTCGACGTGAACACCGTAGAGATGGGTTTGAAGCTAAAAATGCTGATAAAATATTCGAAAGTACTTTTACTTCACAAACAACAAAAAAATAAAAAAAAATGGAAAATAATTTCATACAAAATTTAGGATTAAGCGGGAAGGAATTAGGGACCTATACTGGTATTAATGCGTTTGGTGATTTTGAAAATAGCATCGAATCATTTTCTCCAGTAGATGGAAAAAAAATTGCAGAAGTTGCTTTTACCTCTTCATCAGATTATGAAAAAGTAGTTGAAAAAGCACAACAGGCTCATCTGGAATGGAGAAAAGTTCCTGCTCCTAAGAGAGGTGAAATCGTGAGACAAATTGGAAATGAATTACGAAATAAAAAAGCCGAATTAGGTCAATTAGTTGCCTATGAAATGGGAAAAAGTTTGCAGGAAGGCTTGGGTGAAGTTCAAGAAATGATTGATATCTGTGATTTTGCAGTCGGAATTTCAAGACAATTGTATGGATTAACAATGCATTCTGAAAGACCCCAACACCGAATGTATGAACAATATCATCCTTTGGGAATTGTAGGAATCATTTCTGCATTTAACTTTCCAGTAGCAGTTTGGAGTTGGAATACCGCTTTAGCATGGGTATGTGGAAATGTATGTATTTGGAAACCATCTGAAAAAACTCCATTGTGCGCCATTGCTTGCCAAAAAATTGTTGCCAAAGTTTTCAAGGAAAATAATTTACCAGAAGGCATCTCCAATTTAATTATGGGTGATGGTACTTTGGGGGAAATCATGACAAAAGACACACGTGTTTCCTTAATATCGGCAACAGGATCAACTGCAATGGGTAAAAAAGTAGCAGTAGCAGTTGGGAATCGATTAGGAAAATGTCTTTTAGAATTAGGCGGAAACAATGCAATAATAATTACTGAAAATGCTGATTTATCATTAGCAGTAAGAGCGGCTGTTTTTGGAGCTATTGGAACTGCAGGACAACGATGTACTACCACAAGAAGACTTATCATTCATGAAAGTATATATACCGCATTTTTGGAGAAATTAATTCTAGCCTACCAACAGCTACATATAGGTTCTCCTTTAGATTCTAAAAATCATATTGGACCTTTAATTGATCAGCATGCGGTGCAAATGTATCTCAACGCACTTTCAAAATGCGAAAAAGAAAATGCTACCTTTATTATCAAAGGAAAACAACTTCAAGGAGCAGAATACGAATCGGGTTGTTATGTAAGTCCAAGTATCGTTGCGGTAGAAAAAACATTTGAATATTTAAAAGAGGAAGTTTTTGCTCCTTTAGTGTACGTGATTAAGTATTCAAATTTAGAGGAAGCAATTGCTATTCAAAATGATGTGCCACAAGGTTTGTCATCATCTATTATGACTTTAAACATGCGAGAAGCCGAACTATTCTTATCTGCCGAAGGTTCTGATTGCGGTATTGCCAATGTAAATATTGGGACTAGCGGTGCCGAAATTGGTGGTGCATTTGGAGGTGAAAAAGAAACTGGAGGTGGTCGAGAATCGGGCTCAGATGCATGGAAAGCTTATATGAGACGCCAAACTAACAGCATTAATTATAGCACTGAAATTCCGTTAGCTCAAGGAATCCAATTTGATTTTTAAAGTATGAAGCAGACTCTTTTGAATTAAAAAGAGTCTGCT
Source organism: Flavobacterium sp. UBA4098 (assembly GCA_002382495.1). Lineage (GTDB taxonomy): Bacteria > Bacteroidota > Bacteroidia > Flavobacteriales > Flavobacteriaceae > Flavobacterium. Next base: position 11,296 of record DFXW01000015.1, on the reverse strand, counting down.
TTATAATTAGTTAGCGATAAATTCAAAAGTAGCGCGCTCCGATTTGACTACTTTCAACGCCTTTGAATAATCCAACAAGAAAGAAACAATTTCTTTCTTTGGTTTCATTTTTGGAGCAACAAATGATTTTTTAGAGTAGATTTTTGCCATAGTTGGTATTTACAATTTACAATACAACGACAAAAACTAAACATTATTGTTTAATTAGTTAAAGTAATTTGATGTTTATCAATCACTTTTCTTAAATTAAGTAAAGCATAACGCATTCGCCCTAATGCCGTATTAATACTCACTCCAGTAGCCTCCGATATTTCTTTAAAACTCATATCTTGATACAAGCGCATCATCAATACCTCTTTTTGATCAACAGGTAGTTCTTCAACTAATTGATGTAAATCGTTGGAAACCTGATCAGAAATTAGTTTATTTTCAATCGTCAAAGTATCATCTGTCATGATAGAAAAAATAGAAAAATCCTCTGTTTCTCTATACAATGGCATTTTTTTATTGCTGCGGTAATGATCTACGATCAAATTATGCGCAATTCGCATTACCCAAGGAAGGAATTTTCCCTCTTCGTTATACGCGTTGGATTTCAAAGTTCGAATCACTTTAATAAACGTATCTTGAAATATATCGTTTGCCATGTCTCTATCGCCAAGTTTGGAATAGATAAAACCGAAAATTTTGGATTGGTGTCTTTTGATAAGCGTTGCTAATGCAGCTTCGTTGCCAGCAATATAATCATGTACTAATGTAGCATCATCAATGGGAGTAATAGCCATAAATTACCTTTTAGAGGGTTTGAAATAGTAAAAAAAATGTTCTAAAAAGTAAAAATGTTAAATAGGCTTTTGTTTTTTGATGATTTTGAATTCCAAATTTAAATTATTTTAATTAGAATAACCTAAGAAAAAAATGATAATTTAAAAAAATAGTGATTTAAGCACCTTAATAATCTCATAAAAGTCGCTAATTAAATTGAATAAAACAGTAAAAATGGTTATTTGGTAGTTGCTAATCTCAGTTGGAAAATGCCTACTTTTGTAAAAATTAAAAAGTCTTATGCCAACCGACATTACTTCATTAGATCCTAAGAAAAACATTATCATAAAAGGCGCTCAAGTACATAATTTAAAAAATGTAGATGTCGCTATTCCAAGGAATAAACTGGTAGTAATTACAGGGCTTTCAGGATCTGGAAAGTCAAGTTTGGCCTTTGATACTTTGTATGCCGAAGGACAACGTCGTTATGTTGAAAGTTTATCGTCTTATGCACGCCAATTCTTAGGCCGTTTGGATAAACCCAAAGTTGAATACATCAAAGGTATTGCACCTGCGATTGCTATTGAACAAAAGGTTAATACGACTAATGCTCGTTCTACAGTTGGAACCTCAACTGAAATTTACGATTATATCAAATTATTATATGCCCGAGTTGGGCGAACTTTTTCACCTATTTCAGGTCAAGAAGTCAAAAAAAATACCGTTACCGATGTCGTTTCAGAGGTAAAAAAATTAGAAATAGATAGCAAATGGTTACTCCTTGCTCCTATTCATTTAGAAAAAGGGCGAAAACTTGAAGACAAACTCAACGTATTGTTACAACAAGGTTTTGCTCGAATATGGGTTGATGGCGAAATGGTTCGTTTGAACGATTTGCCTAAAAATTTAGGTAAAAAAGAAATCTTTCTAATTGTTGACCGAATTGTTGTCAAAGACGAAGAAGAGTTTTGCAACCGATTAGCCGATGCTGTTCAAACGGCTTTCTTTGAAGGAAAAGGGATTTGCTATTTGCAAGAATTAAACTCCGATAAACGATTCTCCTATTCGAATAATTTTGAGTTGGATGGTATTTCTTTTTTAGAGCCTAATGTGCATTTGTTTAGTTTTAATAATCCCTATGGCGCATGTCCAGTTTGCGAAGGTTATGGTAACATCATTGGAATAGACACGGAGTTGGTTATTCCAAATACGAGCTTGTCTATTTATGAAAATGCCATTTTCCCTTGGCGAGGAGAAAGCATGAGCTGGTACAGAGATGAATTGGTTAAAAATGCCTACAAATTTGACTTCCCAATTCACAAACCTTTTTTTGAATTGACCGAAGCGCAAAAAGAATTAGTTTGGACAGGAAATCAATATTTTCAAGGTCTAAATGACTTTTTCAAAGAACTAGAGGAGAAAAATTACAAGATTCAAAACCGGGTAATGTTGTCCCGTTACCGCGGAAAAACCAAGTGCAACACTTGCAAAGGAAAACGACTACGCATTGAAGCTTCTTATGTAAAAATAAACGGCAAAACGGTTTCCGATTTGGTAGATTTACCAATTCGTCATTTGGTAGATTTTTTCAAAAACATTGAACTCAACGAATACGAAAAACAAATTGCCAAACGCTTGCTGATCGAAATCAACAATCGCTTGTCTTTTTTAACCGAAGTAGGTTTGGATTACCTGACCCTAAATCGAAATTCGGCTACGCTTTCAGGTGGTGAGTCACAGCGTATCAACTTAGCCACTTCATTAGGAAGTAGTTTGGTAGGTTCCATGTATATTTTGGATGAACCAAGTATTGGCTTACATCCAAAAGACACCGAACGCTTGATTAAAGTCTTATTGTCTTTACGAGATTTGGGCAATACAGTAATTGTGGTGGAACATGACGAAGATATCATGAAAGCTGCGGATATGATTATCGACATTGGTCCAGAAGCTGGAACGCATGGTGGTAATTTAGTAGCGCAAGGAACCTATGACGAAATTCTACAATCGGATTCTTTAACATCTCTATATTTGAATGGTAAATTGGAAATTGCTGTTCCAAAAAGACGAAGACCATTCAAAAATCAAATTGAAATCAAAGGCGCAAGAGAAAACAACTTGCAAAACATTGATGTTAGTTTTCCATTAGACGTTCTTACAGTAATAACTGGCGTTTCTGGAAGTGGGAAAAGTACATTGGTCAAAAAGATCTTATTTCCAGCCATGCAAAAGAAACTCGATAATGCGGGTGAAAAAGCTGGGCAATTTACCGAAATGACCGGTTCCTTTTCGCATATCAAACATATTGAATATGTAGATCAGAACCCCATTGGACGAAGTTCGCGTTCGAATCCAGTTACTTACATTAAAGCCTATGATGATATTCGGGATTTGTATGCCAAAGAAAAGCTTTCTAAGGTAAGAGGTTATCAAGCCAAACATTTCTCTTTTAACGTAGATGGTGGTCGGTGCGAAAGCTGTAAAGGAGAAGGAACCATCAATGTTGAAATGGTTTTCATGGCCGATGTACAATTGCATTGCGAAACCTGTAATGGAAAACGTTTCAAAAAAGAAGTCTTAGAAGTTGCTTTTGAAGGCAAAAATATCAACGATATTTTAACATTGACTATCGATGATGCGATTGCATTCTTTACAGAACACAAACAAACCAAAATCACTCAAAAGCTACAGCCACTTCAAGATGTTGGTTTGGGTTATGTACAACTAGGGCAATCTTCATCTACACTTTCTGGTGGGGAAGCACAACGTATCAAGTTAGCTTCGTTCTTAGTAAAAGGTGCTACCAAAGACAAAGCACTTTTTGTATTTGACGAACCTACAACAGGGTTGCATTTTCACGATATTAAGAAGTTATTGGCTTCCTTTGATGCATTGATAGAAAAAGGACATTCCATCATTGTGATCGAACACAATTTGGATCTTATTAAATGTGCCGATTGGATTATTGATTTAGGTCCTGAAGGAGGAGAAAATGGAGGACAATTATTAGGTGCTGGAACTCCTGAAGATTTAGTGAAAATGAAAAAATCGATTACAGCTAGTTATTTGAAAGAAAAACTATAAATCGGAATTAGTAACAGGAATCCACAAAGGTTTTACCGTCTTCATCTATAGCAATAAGAATTCGCTTTTCTTTGCCATAAACAAAGGTTAGATACAGCCAACCTATTGACCATAATCCCAAGGTCAAACAAAACAATACAAAGTTAAAGCTGTGATTAATTCTTCTAGCTTCTCTAGATAAAATAGCAAAAGGTAATTTATCATTTCTCTCTTTAACTATAAATCCGGTGCTAATTTTTGAACTTACACGTTTATAGAAATCTTGTAAACTCTTATCCGAACTATACTGATTGTCATTCATAAAATGGGATCCTATTCTTACTACAAACAAAAATAATCCCATCCAATCTCCTGTACAATACCAAGATTTAGTGATATTACACCAATTAGAATTTTAATTTTTTAATTAACGAATGAAGTACTTGATTGATCTCCTTTGAAATTGAAAATCGATAATTAATATATACGTAGAGAATGGTTACTAGAATGGATTTTAATACAATTCCTAGTATTGGATGGAAAGGAAATTTCCAAAAATAAAACAATACAAATAAAATAGCTGTAATTATAATCGAATACACCGTTTGAATTGTAAACGGGTACAAATGCATTCGTTTTACTACAAACATTAATTTAGCGACGCTATAAATAGTTATTGACAGTAAGGTGGCAATTGCTGATCCTGTAATACCATATAAAGGAATAAAGATCATATTCAATACAATCGTAAAAAATACAAGCATCAATCCTAAAAACAATACCATTCGGTAATATTTTGAATTAAAAATAATCGCATTATTATTCCCTAGGATTAAGTCAAAATATTTGGATAAACCAATGATGAAAACAATCCAAATTCCACCCGCATAATCTTTGGGCAGCATTTCGTACAATTGATCAATATTGACAAAAATGCACAACATAACAAAGCCGCCTACAATTTGTAAATTGAGAGAGGTTTTTTTGTACAAATCATTCAATTCATCGTGCTTGTTTTCATGCATTAACTTGGCCGTAATTGGATATACAATTTGATGCATCGCCCGACTTGGCACTGAAATTACTAAAGCAATATATGTTGCAACCGAATAAAAGGCAATATTGCCAATGTCCATATATTGGTTCAACATAATTTTATCGCCATCCAAAAGAAGATTAGCTACACTACCTGAAAGAATAATATAAAAAGTATACTCTAAAATACCTTTAACGTTATGGGGTATCGAAAGTTGAAAATCAGGTTTTTTTACTCTAAAGGCATACAGCATCGTGATTAATAATGCTACAAAATATATTCCTGCCGTTAAGTAGATGAACTCTATTGCCGTAATCCATCCCAAATACATTCCAACTAAAGCAACCAATGAAAACAATCGCAATCCCACTTCTTTGATGAAATTTCCAAAAACCGAATGCATATGCACCCTAGCCCAAGCATAAAATATCTCAAAATAAGCCATACACAATCCGATAAATGGGATTAAATAAATAAACTCCTTTACAATTGGATTTTTCTTGGTTACAAACAGACTGATTTCATCGTAAAAAAATAAGCCTAAAAGTAAAAGCGGAATCGTTAATACTAGTGGGAATAGAACCGAAAAGGATAAAAATTGATTTTGCTCTTTTTCTGTTTTGCATTGCGAATAAAATTTAACTAAAGTATTCTGCATTCCAATTGCAAACAAAGGCATAATGACATTGGCACAAGACAAAATGTAATTGGACAAACCGTAATAGGTTTTTCCTAAAATAGAAGGGAATAAAAAAATCGTACTGATACCACCAATTGCAAAACCTATATAGGTGATAATGGTATTTTTTAAAGACTGATTTAATACGATTCCCATAAGTAAATTGGTATATTATTGTTGGCGAAGTAGTGCGACTAATTGTTGGGTTAAATTTTTTCGAGAATACTGCTGAAGTCCAACTGCATGAGATTGCAGTTTCCCTACCAAAAATTGATTAAAATACTCTTGAATGGTTTGCTTTAATTTCGCTTTTTCTGAATACTCAAAAAACACTCCTGAATTAGTATTGGTTATAATCTCAGCAAAATCAGAATCTTTTGGACCGATAGCTAGTATTGGCCGTTCTGAAACCATATACTCAAACAATTTTCCTGGCAATATACTTTTGGTTTCATCTGAATTAATTTCTATTAATAATAGAACTTGTGATTTGCGCTGGTGTGCCACAGCTTCGGCATGCGATACATAACCTAGATTATTTAAAAACGAATTCAATCCAAATTGTTCGATTGTCTCCAAAACTTCTTGACTAATTGCGCCTATTAATTTGATCTCTAAATGGGATTTAAAATCAGGAATTTCATCACAAAGTTCGACCAAACATTCCCATACTATTTTTGGATTTCTTTCTGATAGAAAAGAACCAATATGTGCCAAACTAAATTTTGTATCCAAGCTTTGTTTGTCTACTTTTTCAACATCAAAGCCATTGGTAATGACTTCAATTGGTTTAGTGGTTAAAGCTTGGAACTCGGCTTTAGTAGTTTTACTTGTTACGATAATGGTATCAGCTGAATTGAGCACTTGACTTTCTAATTGTTTGTGCTTCTTAGCTGCATAGTGAGATAATCGTAACGATTTATGGTAACCAATAGTGGTCCAAGGGTCACGAAAATCAGCCAACCACTTCAGATTCATTTTTTGTTTTAATTCCAATCCGATCAAATGCAAACTATGTGGTGGTCCCGATGTAATTATGGTGTCAATTTCGTTTTCACGAATGTACTTTTCCAAATAGGCAACAGAAGGTTTTACCCAAAATACCCGAGCATCAGGTATAAATAAATTACCTCGTACCCAAAGCATCACTTTCTCTAAAAACGATTGCTTTTTTTGATTGGGAATAATCCCAGAACTGATTTTTTTGGTCTTGTTTTTAGATAAAAAAGAAGCCAATTGGTAAGGTTCAAAAATGGGAGTTTTTAAAATAATGGCTTTATCTGACACTTCAGCAACCAAGTTCGAATCCACAATTGGATAGGTTGGGTTTTCAGGTACGAATACGATAGGTTGTACATCAAAATCAGGTAAATACTTCACAAACTTCAACCAACGTTGTACTCCTGGTCCTCCAGCTGGCGGCCAATAATACGTAATGATTAAAAGTTTTTTTGTGCTATTATTTGCCATTCTGCTGCATTTCGATTGTCTTTTTTCTTTCGAAATAAATTCCGCCCATCAATAGTAAAAGGATTCCAATAGAACTTACCAAAGTAATTGTGCTACCTGTTTGAACCACCTGAGGTTCAAATTTAAATTCAACCCTATGTTTTCCTGCCGGAAGTACCAATGCTCTTAAAACATAATCAACTTGAAGATGTTCTACTTTATTCCCGTCGATATAGGCATTCCAGCCATTTTTATAATACATTTCTGAAAACACTGCTAAACCTTCATTGGCATTAATAGAAGTGTATTGTAAATGGTTAGGCTGATACGAATCCAAGGTGATTATAGACGAACTGTCTTTGACGAAAGCCGATTTATTAATTGTAAATTCCTTTGAATTTATAACAGCCACATTTTTGGAATCTAGTTGATCCAATGCCTTCATCTCTTCGTCTGCAGTTGGAACTAATTTCACCTGACTCACAAACCAAGCATTTCCATTGGCATCCGGATTAGCAATAGGAAACTCTTTACCTTCTTTATCCGTTTGAATCAAATATTTTACATTCAAGAAGTTCAAGGGTTCTAAATTATTTTTGGCAATTTGGTAATCAAATAATTGCTGCATTCTTCTTGGCTTTGCCGCATGATAGCCACCAATTGATTTATGGAAAAAAGAAGCTCGGGCACTAGATAAATTACCATTGATTTCAAATACGCGATAGTTGCTACTGTCTTGCAATATCTGTGCATCCACCGGAGTGGCTTGAAAAGGTACTTCAATTTCTCTTTTGCTTACAAAATCTTTTTCAGAAACGTATTTTTTGTCCACTACAAACAGATCGAAAATCATAACCAATCCAATAACTACTATAGTAGTTTGCTGTGCCAATTTATTCTTGATAAACAACCATAAAGATCCAGCCACAAGAAGAATAAAAAATGCAGAACGCAACAAATCAGCGCTGTACATGGTTTTTCGATCTGCTTTTAAAGCGTCTACAAAAGCAGGTCCATAATTTTTGATAAAATAGTCATCACTTGAAGTAGAAAAACTAAAGGTCCCTTTACATAAAAACAGTATCAATAGCACTCCAAGACCAAACAAGGTCGATTGGAGCAAGCCTTTCTTTTGCTGATTTTGATCCAATTGGAAAAAAGACTGTAATCCCATAACTGCTAATACCGGGAAACATAATTCTAGCAGGACTTGTATCGAAGAAACCGCTCTGAATTTATCATACAACGGAATATAATCAATAAAAAAGTTGGTTAGTACTGGAAAATTTTTTCCCCAAGACAACACCAAAGCAAACATAGCACCTCCAAAGAAAACGTATTTGATTTTACGATTGTCTATAAACAAAGCTAAGAAAGCCAAAAAGAATACTACAGCCCCTATGTATGCTGGTGCAGCAACAATGGGTTGGTCTCCCCAATAGGTAGGCATTCCTTTTACATAATCTTGTGCTTGACTGTCAGGCACTCCTTGGCTGATCATGAACTGATACATACTACTATCAGTTCCTAAGGTTTCATTATTAGATCCTCCAAAAAGTCTTGGCGCGACCAAATTGAAACTTTCAGCAATGCCATAACTGTACTCAGTTATATAATCACGAGATAACGCACTGTTTTCAGTTACTTTAGAACCATTCCTATTGAAGGTCAATTCGTTTTTTTCACGGGTACTAAATTTGGTGTATTCAGTTGTAGCCAATAAATTCGTAGCATTGGCACCAATAGCAAAAATACCAGCAATAGCTAATACCCCAAAAGCAATTCCTAATCCTTTATAGTCTTTCTCTTTGATAAATTGAAAGGCAAAATAACCCACCAACACCAATAAAAAAATCAATAAATAATAGGTCATTTGAAAGTGAT
>DFXW01000015.1:0-2362 GCA_002382495.1 Flavobacterium sp. UBA4098 | reverse complement strand
GAGAAACCAAAAGCAATCGCTCCAAAAAAGGCCTTCAAAGGATCAATTTTTAACACTAAGAGTAACCCATAAAAACCTAGGAAATACAATAACAAATAATCGGCTGGTCGGGGTAAAAAACGCAAAACATCATCTAGAGCGCCTACATAATCATGAGGGTATTTTGCTCCCAATTGATAGGTTGGCATTCCTCCAAAAGCGGAATTGGTCCAATACGGTTCTGTATCTGTTGCTTCGCGAAAATCAATTTGTTCTTTTGCCATTCCAGTATATTGTGCAATATCGGATTGGAAAATTTGTTTTCTCTGTAAAACAGGATAAAAATAAATCAAGGAAACAAGAACAAAACCAATAATGGCAAGCAAATGTGGATAGAACGTATTTAGTTTTTTCAATGTAGAAATAGTTTGGTTAGCATATAGAAAATCAGGATGGAAGCAAATTTAATCTATTTCTTCGTAATCCACATAGTCCCCTACTTTTTTGGTTTCCCGAGGGTTTTTGGCATCCGTTTCTTTGTAGATAATTTCATCGTTATTTTGCGCTTTTTTCCAAGCTGCCTCTTGAGCATATTGCTGTTGCTTTTGAAAACTCTCACCCGCTTTTTCAACTGCTTTTTTGACCAACATTGGTAAAAACAAACGGGCTAAAAATTTAAATAAATAGTAGAACATCAATATGTAAAATACAGTTCTTATAAAATTAGAAAAAGAAGCTTCTTGCATAATCGGAATATTTTGCCCAAAAATAATAAATCAATTGCTCAAATTAAAGTTATACCTCTTAAATAAATAATAAATTATAGTACTTTTGATAAGCGTTATTTCCATCTAAACCAATAAAGACAACTATGTTTAAAAATAACCCTTCAATTCTATTAGGCTTGTTGCTAATTCCACTATTGAGTTTTGCCCAATATACGGACCAAATCAATTCCAATAGACCTGGCGAAACGATGTCGGCTTTTGCAGTAGGAAAATCAGTGATACAATTGGAAACCGGGGCTTATGGAATAAGTCAAAAACACCATTTACTAAANNGCAACGATTCGTTATGGCATGTTCAAGGAAAAATTAGAATTCCTTGCCGATGTCCAATATCAAAGTCAATTGTATGAAGAACGCTTGATTACAATGGACCAAAAAGCACTTAAACAAACTGTTTTGGGCGCAAAGTATTTACTTTATGATCCTTTTAAAAATCAAGAAAAGAAAGTAAATGTATACAGCTGGAAAGTGGACAAATCTTTTAAATGGAAACAGTTGATTCCAGCAGTATCTGTTTTTGCTGGTGCGAATATCACTTCAGCGAACAATCCCTATCATTTTTCTACCAAAGCAGGCATTTCGCCCAAAGTAATTTTAATCACTCAAAATCACTTTGGAGATGGAAGCTGGGTATTGGTTACCAATACTATTGCGGACTATATTGGAACTGAATTTCCAAGTTATGGCTATGCGGTCACTCTTACTAAAGGCCTAAATAAAAACTGGTCTGGATTTATAGAAAACCAAGGCTACAAAAGCGATTTTTACAGCGATCTAATTGTCCGATCAGGAGCAGCTTATTTAGTCACCGAAGATCTTCAACTGGACGTTTCAGCAAGTGCAAGTTTAAAAAACACCCCTTCTATTTTTNNGAAAAAAAAGAAAAAAAAGAAAAAATTAAAAAGAAAAAGAGATTCCTGATTTTCTAGAACTATACCATGATTCAAATTAAAGAAGCCATTACCAAAAGTGAATTAACCGATTACATTAAATTCCCTTTTACCTTATACAAAGGCAACCAATATTGGGTCCCACCCATTATCGCTGACGAATTAGAAACTTTTGACAAAAGTAAAAATCCTGCTTTTGAAAATGCGGAAGCCTACTTTTATTTGGCCTATCGCAACAATAAAATTGTAGGACGAATTGCCGCTATTATCAATTGGGAAGAGGTCAATAACCAACAAAAAAAGAAAGTGCGTTTTGGCTGGTTTGACGTCATTGATGATGTGGAAGTAACGAAAGCCTTACTTGAAAAAGTGTATGAGTTAGGCCGTAAAAACAATCTTGAATACGTCGAAGGCCCGATGGGTTTCTCTAATTTGGATAAAGTTGGAGTACTTACGGAAGGTTTTGAAGAAATTGGCACCATGATTACTTGGTACAATCATCCCTATTATTCCGATCATTTTGAACAATTGGGCTATGTTACCGAAAAAGAATATTTGGNNAAAACAAATTCCCTTTTGAAAATGTAAAATTGGAGTTTTTTGACAAAGCACAAGAGTTAATCAAAAGACGCTACCAACTGCGACCTATTAATTTCAAGAAGACCAAAGACGTTTTACCGTATGTGGATAAAATGTTTGATTTAT
>DFXW01000002.1:143351-174646 GCA_002382495.1 Flavobacterium sp. UBA4098 | reverse complement strand
ACTTTCGCTATTTTATTCTGATTCGTTGGATACCAAGGAGCCCCTTGTGTTATGGTGCCATCTACAAACCAAGCAAGAAAACGATTTCTATCAGTTGTAGCTGGTAATTGTTTCATTCCTGCCAAGGCGGATCCGCTAACCGTTGGAGAATAAAACAAAATGTCACTCACTGCCACATTCAACATCGGTAAATAATTATTCCCTGTCAATGAATTGGTAGAAATTACATTCGCATAACTATTTAAGTTGTTAAGTGGAAACACTTCAGTGGTTGCGGCATTAGAGGATGACAAACTGTAATTTGTTCCAAACACTGTATTCAATAAATTGACCAATCCAGTTTGGTTGCCTGCCACGCAACAGTTGTCTGATTGAATGACAAATGATTTACTGGTTTTATTTTGAATAGCAGTAGTTAACGCCGCCCAATGATTTGGATGAATGGCACTAAATGCTGCTCCACCAAAAACCACCATATCGTAGCCATCGTAGAAACCTGCAGGAACAGTAGCATTTTCTATAATATTCGATTGGACAATTGTTGCTCCCGAGGCTTTGTTGTTGTTAAACTCATTAAACAAGCTGGAACGCATGGTTGAAAAATCTTCACTAGATCCAGCAAATAAAATTTTACTCGGACTAGCATTACATTCCGTTATATCTAAAATCCCATCATTATCATCATCTAAATCTATTAAATCTGATACGCTATCGCCATCTGAGTCCAAACCTGTACAGGTATTTAAATTAGCAGATAAGGCATAATTTGAATAAGATGAAACAAACTTTAAGACTCCGCTTTCGGCAAGCGTCTCTAAATCATCTGCTAATCCATTCGCCCCATAAGACCCTGCTATTCCTGCAATCGCTCCAGCCATATTCGTAGTCGTAGTCACAACGCCACCATTCACTCCATTCTTCACATCACCAGTACGTAAAGTTCCTGGAACACCTGCTTCTTTAGCGTCAGTACAGCCATCGCCATCCGAGTCTAAATCAAACTGGTTGGACAAGCCATCATTATCCGTATCACAAACTTCATATAAGGGATCTGCTGAAATGGAGACACTAGCATTTTGCATCGGAGATGCTAAACCTGTATTTTGGAATTGTAAATCATGACTGGTTGCGCTTGCTATAAATGTAATGAAACGCGTTTCCCAACCGCAACCCAATGTAGGCGTATATTGATCTATAACAGTTGTTCCTAACTTAACCGTAATTCTACCTAAAGCTGGTGTTGCGGCGAATTTGGCATAAAAGGCTTTTAGGATATAGGTCTTGCCAACCGTTAAACCTGAAATGGTTGTTTTGAAAGCTTCTTGTGTATTGGAATAAAAGTTGACCCAGGAAGTGTGGCCATTGGGCGCGGCAGGTGCAACTCCTGTACAACCTCCTTGCCAACCACTATAAATAGAAGATGCCGTTGTTGCAATATCAGGTGATGAATTCGTAATGGTCCAGCCCGTAGGGACCCTTTGCTCAGTTATAGCAGCAATGGTATTCGTAGCTGGAAGGAGTATGCTAGATTTACAATATTCGTCTGTATCCGGAATACCATCATTATCATCGTCTAAATCAACCGAGTTGATAATGCCGTCGCCATCAAAGTCGTCAGCGGCTAATTGACCGCCAACTGTTTGTGAAAAGGCCAATTGTGAAACAAAAAATAGGGTAATACAATATAATGCTAAACGAAATTTTCTCATGGATAGGAAAATAGAGGTTGTGTTTTTTGATCTAAAAAATGTTGAAGATGCGGTTATAGTTTCGGAATGATCCGTCACAGGAAAAGCATTAGTCAATATAACTATTGCGTTCCCAGCATTGGTAGTAGAAAGAAAAGGGTTGGTTTCCATTAATTGGTTAGACCGGCCTTCTGAACTATTATCTCGCATATTCTTACATACAATTATTGAATACTAATTCGAGATTTGGGAAATGGTTTTTGACGAAGCCCTTGGGGTTGAGGGCAACGTATCGTGAAGTCTTATAAAACCTAGGGTTACATCAGTTCACACCAACTTACAAAATTAGGGTTTCGCAAAAGGGAGACGAAACGTTTTATATCACATAAAGATGTGATTTTTGAGATGCCAAATTCGAATTACGGTTCACGAATCACGGTTCACGAATCACGAGCTACATTACACCAAACTATTTCAAGAAATTTGATTAGTTTTGAAGTCATTTTTAACTCTGCCCGATGAAAAAAATAGTGTTGTTGGTATTCGTTTTGTGCTGCTGCCTAGGTATATCCAACTCCTACGGAAATCCTGCCCGAAGAACGATTCGTATTTTCACCACGGCAAACGGTCTCCCAGACAACACCATCAACGACATTCAAAAAGACCCAGAAGGGTTTCTTTGGATTGCCACCAACAAAGGAATCGCGCGATTTGACGGAAAGAATTTCTTCTCATTTTCTACTAAAAATCTGGCCCATTTTTTTGAAGATAATGTGGTCAACGAAATCAAAATAGAGGGCGAAAATATTTATCTTATCTCTAAAAAAAAGGGAGTTAAAATTCTGGATCGGAAGCGTTTACGCCTTACTGATTTTACCACTAAAGAGGTTCAATCCTTTTGCCTACAAGGGAAGCAACAACTCATCCTGAATACAGATGGTGACTTACAGCTTTTTGAAGATACCAAACTAATCAAAACAAGATCGTTGAGTTCGTATGAAGCCGCTGGCGCGATACTGTACCAAAACAATATTTATGTTTTGACACAAAATAAAGGGATTCTACAATGCGATGAAAAGACCCTTAAAACGAAAACAATAATCCCGGCAGAATTCATTTATATGTATGGAAAATTGCTTCCATCACAACAATTTGGATTAGTGTACGCTACGGGTAACAGTGTGTATGTACTTAAAAACGGCCGTTTTGTTTTTCATCCTATGCTCCAAAATAAAATAGGAATCACCAACTATTATGAAAATGAATTGGGTACGCCCTATTACATTTCCCGAAGTAAAAATGTTTTTGCTTTGGAAGGAAAATCATTTGTAAATCATACGATTACTTCCATCAAAAATCCAGAAGTTCGAAAATTGTTTTTTGCTACAAAAGGCTGTTATTTTTTGGCTACCAATCAAGGATTGATTCGAGTTGCTGACAGCAAAAAATACATTTCTACCATTGATGACAATCCTTTAGTTGAGAATGACATGATTCGTATTCGCCGAAAAATCATTCCTATCAATGCCACCACCACCTACTTTTTTGGTCATCCGCAAATTATGGTTTCAACCAATGGGCAGCTACAAAATGTCTTTTCGAAAGAAAATTTTTCTATGTACGACAGCCTGTTGTTGGACAACAAAATTTATTGTACAACAGATAGTTACGGAGTAGTTTCCTTTGACATTAGCTCCAAAAAAATAGATCCATTACAGCTGCCTTCTGTTCCTGAAAGAGAATTTTTTTATGTGGTAGAAAAAGGAAAAAAAAATGAAATCATTTTGGGCGGTACCCATAAATTGGTTATTTACAATACCCTAAACAAAAAAGCGGTAACTATTGCGCTTCCGGGTCTTACGGTCTATTCCATTACACAAGACGGCAATTTGTTTTGGATTGGAACCAACCAAGGATTGCGTTGCGCATACTATGACCAATTTGGATTTAAATGGCGTTCTATTCCTCGCTTTTACTCCAAATCCGTGCGAAATATAACCGTGGATTCCGTTCGAAATACACTCTGGCTGGGCACGGAAGAAGATGGCGTACTAATTCTCGACAAAACCCATTTTACTTTTACCCAAAAGAAAAACCAACTGTTACAAAACATAGCCGGAATTATCAATGATCAAAAAGGACGTATGTGGGTGAGCACTTTTAATGGCATTGTAGTATTTGACCTTATCAACAACACTACCTACCAATTGACTCAAAAAAATGGTTTGAGTAATATGGAATACAATTATAAGTCGGCTGCGGTCTTGCCTAACGGAAAGGTGATTTTTGGTGGGCTAAATGGATACGACCTAATTGATTTTGACCAACTGAAAAAAAATGTTAATGAATCCTCCCAAATTCACATCACGGGAATTCAAAAAAACACCACATTAAATCAAGAAGGATTTCAATTTAAAAACTATAAAAACCAAGAATCTATTGCCTTCAACACCGGTCAAGAAGAGCTTAATTTAGCGGTCTCTGACTTGGATATTGCGTCTTCTTATAGTTCTTTTTTCACTTATCAAATCGACCAAGAAAAAGCTGTTCCTGCTTACAATAGTAAAATTAGAATCTCTAATTTACCCTACGGAAAACATGCTTTAACGATCAATATGTATGATAATTTTGGCAACTTAAAATCCAAGAAAAAATTGACTATCAATGCTATTGTTCCATTCTATTACCATCTTAGTTTTTATATTGTAATTAGTTTGATTTTGTTGCTGTTTGGAAGCGCCACTATTTATTCCATTCGCAGAGCTCGAAAAACAGAAGCGGTAGTCAAAGATCGAATAGCCATGGATTTGCATGACGAAGTTGGAACGGTTCTCACCCGCATGCTGCTTATTACTAGTAGTAAAAAAGATGTTAAACAACAACATCAAGAGTTAAAACAAGGAATTAGTGAAGCGCTTTTCAGCATTCGAACCTCCATTCATGCTCTCGCTAACCACAATACCGCACTTGAAGATTTAATAGATGATACAAAAGAATTTCTTAAGAAAGAATGTAGTAATTCGACGATTCAATATGCGATTACCCATGATAAAGAAATTCCAATTGTTAAATTAAAACCCGAGGTCTTTCGAGATTGCAAACTAATTCTATTTGAAGCGACAGCCAATGCATTAAAATATTCAGAAGCAACTCAATATGCAATTCATTTTAGCTTAGGCGAACGCCTTGAAATTTGCATCACCGACGACGGAAAACTTACAGAACTAGAAAACATTTATCAAAAAGGAAATGGTATTGGCAATATGATCAAAAGAGCCGAACGCAATAACGGAACTTGTCAGTTTGCGATACACCAGCCCCATGGATTACAAATAACATTAGGTTTTAATTGGGCCTAAGCCACTACTACAAATTACAGTCTATGAAAAATATAATTATTTTAGAAGATGATTTTCGTATTGCACAATTGATGAAAGAGAAAATCGATGAACTAGTCGATTACCGTTGTGATGCCATTTATGCGAATCCGGTTGACTTTTTTAACGATCCAAAAGAAGCTGTGATATTCTTATTGGATATCATCATGCCTAAAATGAACGGACTTGAAGCCATCAAAAAAATCTTGGCGCTTTACCCCGATTCCAACATTATTATTAATTCAATTAAGGAGGATTCGGATACCATTTTTAATGCTATTCAACTAGGAGCGATTGGGTATATCGACAAACAAAGTTTTCACATGGATTACCAAGAAGTCTTTGATGCCATTAAAAATGATGGGGCCTATATGACGCCAAAAATTGCTCGAAAAGTGATGGCGCATTTCCAAAAAAAGGAAAATGCATTAGAAAAATTAACCAAACGCGAAATCGAAATCACAAATGGTATTTTAGATGGTTTGAGTTATAAATTAGTGGCCGACCGCCACAACTTATCGATCGATTCGGTGAGAAGTCATATCAAAAATATTTACCGAAAGTTGAATATCAATAGTAAATCTGAACTATTTAATAAGTTTAAAATCTAAGAGAAGAGCAATCTATTTCGACAAAATTAAACGACAAATTATCCTTTTCAAAACAAAAAAACCTCAGGCTCATTCTTGAGCTTTTTTTGTGGACTCAAATAAAGTTGAAAATTTTTCCATTTCTTCAACTATCGATTCGATTGTTTTGTCTGAATAAGCTACTACCAAAAACCTCATAGAAATATGAGGTTTTTTTTGCAAACAATTCAATTTATTTTGTTTACTTTAGTTTGTGTATCCATACGTATTTATAGAAATTAAATTATATAAAATGAAAAAAGCTATTGCATTAGTAGTATTATGTTTCTCATTGTCATCTTCTGCTCAAACCAATCAAGAAATAGCCAAAAGCGCTATAAAAATTGAAATGCTGTTTCCAGAGGGTAAAACCAAAGCGGTTATTTTGAGTTATGATGACGGTGCAATGCAAGACAGACAATTGGTAGCCCTTTTAAATAAATACAACCTAATAGGAACCTTTCATTTGAATTCAAATAAATTAGGAACTGACTCCTATTACAATTATTTAAACAAAGAGGAAATAAAAGAATTATTTAAAGGTCATGAAGTATCAGTTCATTCAGCCAATCATCCGAATTTACCGGACATTTCTAAAGTAGATGTTATCTATGAAATTGTTGAAGACAGAAAAGAATTAGAACGTTTAGTAGGCTATCCTGTAAGAGGAATGGCCTATCCATTTGGCAATACCAATGATGCTGTTATTGAAACCATAAAGGGAACTGGAATAGAATATGCAAGAACAGTGGGTGATACTTATAATTATGAAATTCCAAAAGATTTTTTAAGATGGCACCCCACTATTCATCAATTTGGAAAAGCCTATTGGGAGACCAATCAACCTGAAAAAGACAAAAAAGAACTGGCTCTTTTTTATAAAACTATTGAAGATTTTATGAATACTAAAGAGCTAGCTCTACTAGACATTTGGGGTCATAGTTGGGAAATGGGATCTGACCTAAAAAAATGGGAGGAAGCTGAAAAATATTTAAAACTAATCGCTAATAACCCAGCTATTTTTTACGCAAAACAAATTAATATTGTGGATTATATTACTGCATTTAGAAATCTAAAATTCTCCGTTGATAAAAATATAGTAACTAATCCGAGTGCCCTAAAGGTGTATTTCAAAATTAACAATATTGTTTATACTGTTGATGCTGGATCTACAATAAAACTCTTATAACATAGCTGCTATTCTTTACGTTCATATAAATCATTTGCTTTTAACTAAATATTAATAGTCGTTGTATTTTATTCTGTGGAATAAACTTTAATTTTAACGACTATGAAAAAGAATAGTACAAAAGGTTTTTTCTTCAAACCCTATGAAGCTCCATTTGAGACTCCATTTGAAAAACTGTTTAAAATTTTCAAAGAGTTAATTACCCATACTTCGGGCGATTTTGACGAAGCTATCGATTGGCTGCGCCAATTGGATGTAGAATACAAATTGACTGATGCCAACTACACTATTGATGATTTTGTTGAAGACTTAAAGAAAAAAGGCTACATCAAAGAAGAAGTTGATGGTGATGGCAACTCGGATACTAAAATCACTGCTAAAACAGAAAGAGCGATTCGGCAACAAGCACTGGATCAAATTTTTGGAAACCTGAAACAATCCAAAACCGGAAGTCACAATACTAAATCTTCTGGTAAAGGCGACGAACAAACCGGAGAATTCAGAGAATACCGCTTTGGTGACGGATTGGATAACATTTCGATAACCGAAAGTTTGCGTAATGCGCAAATCAATAATGGTTTGGATGAATTCAAATTGACCGAAAATGATTTGATTGTGGAGGAATCCAAATTCAAAGCACAAATGAGTACGGTGTTGATGATTGACATCAGCCACAGTATGATTTTATATGGCGAAGACCGAATAACTCCTGCCAAAAAAGTAGCTATGGCTTTGGCCGAATTGATTACTACACGCTACCCAAAAGATACCATTGACATTTTGGTTTTTGGCAACGATGCCTGGCCCATCAAAATCAAAGATTTGCCCTATCTACAAGTAGGACCGTATCATACCAATACCGTTGCCGGATTACAATTGGCGATGGACATGCTCCGTAGAAAACGAAATACTAACAAACAAATTTTCATGATTACCGATGGAAAACCGAGTTGTGTTAGAGAAAAAAACGGCGACTATTACATGAATAGTAATGGACTAGATCCTTACATCACGGAGCAATGCTATAATCAAGCGGCTCAGGCTCGAAAATTACACATTCCGATTACTACGTTTATGATTGCCAATGACCCGTATTTGCAACAATTTGTAAATCAATTTACCGAAGCCAATCAAGGAAAAGCGTTTTATACCGGCTTAAAAGGTTTGGGAGAAATGATTTTTGAAGATTACGAAACCAACCGAAAAAAGAAAATTAATTAGACATTCAAACTGAAATATGACACTAGATACCATCACTACCTTAGGCGAATTAAAAAAAACCAACTACGTTTCAAAAAACATAAAAGACGAATTACGAGACAACCTACGCAACAAAATTAAAGCAGGTGAAGCAGCTTTTGAAGGTGTTCACGGATTTGAAAACACGGTAATTCCAGAATTGGAACGTGCTATTTTGTCGAGACATAATATCAATTTATTAGGCCTTCGTGGTCAAGCCAAAACACGTATGGCTCGTAAAATGATTGAATTGCTAGACGAATACATTCCAGTAGTATCAGGTTCTGAAATTAACGACGATCCTTTACACCCGATTTCGCGTTTTGCCAAAGATCTCATTGCCGAAAAAGGAGATGCGACACCAATTGAATGGTTGCACCGTTCGGAACGATTTTTTGAAAAATTAGCCACGCCAGATGTAACTGTTGCCGATCTAATTGGTGACATTGATCCAATCAAAGCCGCTACATTAAAATTGTCTTATGCCGACGATCGTGTGATTCATTTCGGAATGATACCGAGAGCCAATCGTTGTATTTTTGTGATCAATGAATTACCTGATTTACAAGCGCGCATTCAAGTGGCCTTGTTTAATATTTTACAAGAAGGCGACATTCAAATCCGTGGGTTCAAATTAAGATTGCCATTAGACTTACAATTTATTTTTACGGCTAATCCTGAAGATTATACCAATCGCGGTAGTATTGTAACCCCTTTGAAGGACAGAATTGGTTCCCAAATTCTTACCCATTATCCAGAAACCATAGCTATTGCGAGAACAATAACCCAACAAGAAGCAAAATTACTTCACCACCAATCTGAAACGATTCACGTTCCTTCTTTAGCCAAAGATTTATTAGAGCAAATTAGTTTTGAAGCGAGAGAAAGTGAATACATTGATAGTAAAAGTGGGGTGAGTGCCCGTATAAGTATTACAGCCTATGAAACATTATTAAGTACAGCTGAACGCAGAGCATTACAATCGGGAGCAGAAACAACTACTGTTCGTTTATCCGATTTTATGGGTATCATTCCAGCAATTACTGGTAAGGTCGAATTAGTTTACGAAGGCGAACAAGAAGGAGCCGCTGCTGTCGCACAACACCTTATTGGCGATGCCATTCACACCTTCTTTCCAGCTTATTTTCCAAAAATAGAAAAATTAGAACGCGATGTGGAAGCAAGTCCGTATGCCCAACTATTAGAATGGTTTTTTGCTGAAACAGGTTTCGAGTTGTTAGACAATGCCACAGATGAAGAATATCGAAATACCTTAGACGCCATTCTACCTTTGAATGATTTAATCGAAAAATACCAAGCTGATTTCCCATTGGAAGACCGCTACTTCTTAAAAGAGTTCATTTTATGGGGATTGGTTGAATACGATAAATTGAGCAAAGACCGATTCGAAAAAGGCTACCAAATTAAAGACTTGTACAGCAATTACATCAATAAATTGAAAAGCTAAAATAGCCATTGATTGGCTATAATAAAAAAACCTCAAGAATATTCTTGAGGTTTTTTTGTATCCAATGCAAATTAGGAAATCTAAACCAATAGTATCCTAAAAAGTATTAGACAAAATTAAAGACTAGAATTAGCATCATAAGCATCAGCTAATAACGAATCGTACTGTTCTGAAACACCATCAACTAAGTCCTCAATTTTGGATTGCAATTCCTCTTTGTAAGCATTGGCTTTGTGCATTACTCTTTTTCTAGTTTTAGATCCTTTGGCAGGTGCAAACAAAACTCCTACTAAAGCGCCAATGGCTACTCCTGCTAAAACCCCAACTACTACTTTACTTGATTCCATGATTTGATTTTTATTTGTTAAAATATTAAACTTTTTTTCCTTGTATTAAACGTAATAGAATCGCAATTATAGCAATGACCAATAAGGCATGAATCAATCCTCCAACTCCATAGGCAAAAAAACCTATCGCCCAAAATACTAGCAATACAAGTGCTAGTGAATATAAAATATTTCCCATATTATTTCAGTTTAAGTTGCTTGTGAAAAGGAAAAGTAAAGGAATGTTGCAGACCTAAAAAGCAAACTCGATATAAGTACGCTTATATCCGTTTATATTCTAAAAAGAAGTTTTTAAAACTGACACATATTAGTTCTTAATTAGTATTTTTGGCAAAATATCCCGTTTCAATTTGAACACCAATTATTCGTATCAAATCTATTCCTCGGCTTCTCAACTTCCTGAAAAATGGAACGAATTGACCGTTTCTACCATATTCTTATCCAAAGAGTATTTAGCTATTCTAGAAAAATCAGCTCCTCAAAATATGAGTTGCCATTTTATAGGGCTATTCGAGAACGAAACATTGGTTGGTATCGCACTATCTCAATTTGTAGATTTGAACCAATTGGAATCTTTTGGGGAACGCGATCAATGTATCAAATCCTCCATTAGGAATGTAGTGTTCAAAAATTTTTGTTCCCACATACTTTTGATTGGCAACAATACCTTAACCGGTCAAAATGCTTTTGTGATTTCAGAAAAATCAAATCAAACCGAAGTTTTAAAAACACTTAAAAAAGCCGTTCTGGCACTTAAAGATATTTTCAAAAACAAAGGCAAGAAAGTACATATTTGTGGGTTGAAAGATTTTTGCGAACCGGAATTAAGCCGATTCGAAATACCCGAATTCGATCCCTATTTGCGTTTTTCGACCCAACCCAACATGATTTTTAAAGTCAGAGACAATTGGAAAACCGAAGAAGATTATGTGGCTGCCTTGTCCAAAAAATACCGAGATCAATACAAGCGCGCGCGAAAAAAGGCAACAGGATTAGTTAAAAAACAATTGTCTTTGGACGAAATTATAGCACAGGAAGAAGTGATCTACGATTTGTATTTCCATGTAGCCAAAAGCGCCCCTTTCAATACGTTCTTTTTGCCCAAAAACCACTTTGCTGTTTTTAAAGCACAATTGCAAGAGAATTTTTTATTCTATGGTTATTTTGAGAATGATAAGTTAATAGGTTTCAATACCTTAATTAAAAACGGAAGCGATTTAGATACCTACTTTTTAGGGTATGATGACAGCATTCAAAGAGAAAAAATGTTGTATTTGAACATGTTGTATGACATGATTGGCTATGCCATCAAAGAACAATTCGAAACCATTATATTTGCTCGAACTGCCCTTGAAATAAAAAGTTCTGTAGGCGCAACACCTTTAAAAATGTTCGGCATGATGCGTCATGACAATACCTTTATCAATAGTCGCCTGAATTTCTTTTTTCACTATTTAGAACCCCAAACCATTTGGACCGAGCGTCATCCGTTTCAGGATTAATTATCTAATCCAAATTATCTATCTCTTCCTGAACAATTTCCCAGTCGAAAAGTAATTGGTCCAAGTCGGCTTTCTTTTTATTATATGCAGTAAAGAACGAAGCGTCTTCAATATGTTTGTCGTAATTTGACGCTAGCATTTTATCATCGTGTTGGATGTCTTTTTCCAATTGTTGGATTTGACTTTCAATCTTGCTTAACTTATTCTGTAGTGACTTCCCTTTTTTCTGATCTTCGTAGGATACTTTTTTGTTTTCTTTTGGTGCTTCTTTTTTGGCAATGTCTTTTTTCTCGACTTCACGCATGTTTTCCAAGTTGCGTTGTTCTAAGAAATAGTTGATATCTCCCAAATATTCTTTGATTTTTTGGTCTTTGAATTCGTACACAATATTGGACATGCCTTGCAAGAAATCCCTGTCGTGAGAAACTAATAACAATGTTCCTCCAAATTTTTGCAAAGCCGCTTTCAAAACATTTTTCGACTTGATATCCAAGTGGTTCGTTGGCTCATCCATCAACAACACATTGATAGGTTGCAACAACAATTTACACAAGGCCAAACGGTTTCTTTCGCCTCCAGAAAGCACTTTTACCTTCTTCTCAACATCATCGCCACGAAACAAGAAAGAACCCAACATATCACGCACTTTAGAACGATTCGTATCCATTGCCGCATCTTCCATAGTTTGCAACAAGGTAATTTCGCCATCCAAATATTCCGCTTGGTTTTGAGCAAAATATCCCAACTGTACATTATGACCTAATTTAATGGTGCCTTCGTATTCAAATTCGTTTACAATCGCCTTGATAAAAGTCGACTTCCCTTGTCCGTTTTGACCCACAAAAGCAATTTTACTTCCGCGTTCTACCAATAAATTAATGTCTTTTAAAATTGTTTTATCGCCGTAGCTTTTAGTCACATTTTCTGCCTCTACTACTACTCTACCCGGTTCTTTAGATACCGGAAACGAAATATTCATGACCGAATTGTCGTCTTCGTCGACTTCAATTCGCTCTACTTTATCTAATTTTTTGATTAAGGATTGTGCCATCGAAGCTTTGGAGGCTTTGGCACGGAATTTCTCAATTAGCTTTTCGGTTTCTTCAATTTTCTTAGCTTGATTTTTTTGGGTAGCCAATTGCTTTTCGCGAATTTCATGACGCAATTCTAAATATTGCGAATAGGGTTTATTGAAATCATAGGCTTTCCCAAGTGAAATTTCAATCGTTCTATTAGTAACATTGTCCAAAAACATTTTATCGTGCGAAACAATCACCACCACCCCCGGAAAATTACGTAAAAATCCTTCTAGCCAAATAATACTCTCAATATCCAAGTGATTCGTGGGCTCATCTAGCAACAAAATATCATTGGATTGCAATAATAATTTAGCCAATTCAATACGCATTCTCCATCCTCCAGAAAACGTCTCCGTTTGATTATTGAAAACCTCTCTTTTAAATCCTAATCCCAATAGAATTTTTTCGGTATCACCTACATAATTGTAGCCGCCTAATAATTCAAATCGGTGGGTGTAATCGGATAAATCATTAATAATTTGGGAATATTCTTCACTTTCATAGTCGGTTCTTGTAACCAATTGGTGATTGATTTCTTCCAACTTTTTTTCGACAATTTTAATTTCAGTAAACGCTTCATAAGCCTCTTCCAAAACCGTTCTTCCTTGTTCAAAATCGATGTCTTGACGAAGAAAACCCATCTTGATTTCTTTCTCTTGAGCGATACTTCCTGAATCTGGTGCAAAATCGCGCGCTAAGATTTTAAGCATGGTCGATTTACCAGCCCCATTTTTACCTACAAGACCTACTCGGTCTCCGGCGCCAAGGCGAAAAGTAACTTCTTCAAATAAATAAGAACCTCCGAATGAAACGGACAAATTGTGGATATTAAGCATAGTTTGTGACTAATGTTACAATGGTACTTTTAAATTAATGTACCTTTGTTAAAAATTTTTGCAAATGTTAAAAAAAGGATCCAAACTAAATAGTATTTTAACAGGAAGTTGTCCTAAATGTCAAAATGAAAGCATGTATGTGGATAAAAATCCACTACATCTTGGAAAAGTGCTCAAAATGAATGAAAATTGCAGCCATTGCGGTTTAAAATATCAAATTGAACCTTCCTTTTTTTATGGTGCTATGTATGTGAGTTATGGATTAAATGTTGCGGTGGGTGTAGCAGCATTTATTATCGCCAACGTATTTTTAAGTTTGGACTTGGTACAAAGTTTTATAGCGATTATTGGAATGGTAATATTGGCCTTTCCATTTGTAGTACGTTGGGCAAGAAATATTTATATCAATATGTTTATTTCCTACGATCCAGACGCATCTAAAAAATAAATCAATTACTTCTTTTTATTGGAAAATCGCTGAATGTCAATTTCCTTAACCAACGGAATTTGGTTTTCAATAGCATTGTATAATGCTTTAGCCATGGCAGGTCCAAGCATTACTCCTCTGGTTCCGAGACCATTCAAAACATGAATTCTATGCAGTTCAGGATGAGTTCCCAACAAAGGTCTTCGGTCCCGAACGGTTGGTCGCACACCGGCAAAGTGTTGTACAATTTCAAAATCGCAACCAATTATTTCTTGAATTCGTTCAATTAATTCAGTTTTTCCTTCCTCGGTAGGTAGATCTGTTTTATCTTTCCAGTTGTAGGTTGCTCCTACTTTGAATAGATCATTCCCTAAAGGTAAAATAAAGACGCTGGTGTTCACTATTAAATCTAAGTCTAAGTCAGGCGCTTTAATAATAAATAACTCGCCTTTGGTACCGTCTAATGGCAAATGATTAAAATACGGATTGGCATGCAAACCGAAACCTTCTGCAAAAATGATATGCTTTGCTTGTATTTCTTTATACTGTACAAAATCTCCCTCAACAACTACTTTTGAATAATCAAATGTTTCATGGCGAAACCAGCTGTTGTTAGTCAAATAATCTCGGTAAGCTGACAACAAAGAAGCCGTATCGACATAACCCGAATGCAGTACTTCTCCATATCCAAAAGGAGCTGAAATACCTTTGTATTCTTTGAAATGTAATTCGGTAGACAAAAACGGACCTAAGTTGGGTTTATCAGAAGCGGCAAACCAATTGTTCTGTTCTTCCACAGAAAAGAACTTTCTGAGTATTGGCATTTTATAATCAAATTGTTGATCGATTCTAGGCTTTAATTGTGCATAAAAAGCATTCATAGTAACCAATTGTGATTGCGCTTCCCAAACCTCACTAAATCGCTTTAAAATGACTGGATTGTACAAACCGCCAGCTATTTTTGAAGAGCTTTGCGAATCGTTATCTAGCACCAGTATCGTTTTGTTGTGCTGCAAGGCTTGTTCGGCAAAAGAAATCCCTGCTAATCCACAACCCACAATTAAATAATCAATCATTTAGATGCAGTTAAAAATGTAATTAAAGAATAATTGTTATTCAACTTCTAAAGTATTTTTGGAAAAATCAATAGTCATACTATTTAATTTTTTTAAAGCACTTAATCCAAATAAATTAACTCCATCAACTTTGGTATTTATACCACAACTAACATTTTCTAGAATTTTATTGCCAATTTTAATTTCTTTCATATTGAACCGGACACTTTTATTCACATTACCACTGGCATCCATAAAGTAACCTCCTTCTAAAATATCGTCTTCGCTAATTGTTTTGGCTTTAAACAAAGTCAAGACAATATCAGGAGTTAAATATACCTCGGCAGCACCTGTATCAAGAATCATATCAATTTTTAAGACCTTATTAAAAGTAACATTCACTTCAAAAATACCTCCTGAAGTAAATTCCAAATTCAATATATTAGGATCATTTGCTTTTAAATTAGGCCCCGAAATATATTTACCATCCAGCCAAGTTCCTACCAAAGTACCTCCTTTGGCGTATTTCCAAATTCCTTGACCATGAATTTTATTGTCTTTAAAACTACCCTCAAAAGTATCTCCGTTTAATTCTTGATATACTCCTTTACCATGTCTTTTAAAATTTACAATTTCTCCTTTGTATACAGTTCCGTTACTATATTTAATAGATCCATTTCCAGTTAAGGTATCATTCACAAAATCGCCTTCAACAGCATATCCATCTGGATGTACTTGTTTTCCTTTTCCATTTAAATTACCATCGGTAAAGTTCCCTTCAATAATGACATTTTCATTACTAATAAATTTTCCTAAACCACTCCATTTTCCTTCAAGTAATTCTCCCGTATAGCTCCCACCATCTGCATAAAAAACCTGACATTTTCCGTTGGGCTTACTATTCTTCCAAAAACCAACAATTTTAGTTTTATCAATATAAACATAGGTTCCTTCACCATTTTCGCAATCACCCTCAATACACTGTGAAAAAACAGTACCACAAAACAGTACCAATAGTAATGAAAGTAACTTTCTCATAATTTTAGTTTTTAAAATTGTATTCAAAAATAAGTAATATTCTACAAATAGACCTGAAAATAAAAATGCCTTTCAAACAAAAGTTCAAAAGGCATTTTTATAGTAATTATAGAATTAATAATTCCACATGTCTTGTTCAAAACTACGAATCTTATCTTTGATTCGATCGGATTCTAACAACTGACTCATAGCATTATCTTTCATATAATCTTTTATGTCTCTATCCCCGTAGACATTTTCTTCTTTATAGATCATACTATTGAAACGGCGTGAATTTAATATTTGATCAAATGATACTGGCATTGACGAATTTTTCTCATTAAATGCTTTAGCACTATATAAAGTTTCTCTAGCGTCTGGGAAAAACACCCAAAATAATTCAATAAAATCAGGATTTTCACTATTCATTGTATATACGTCTGGAGTAACTGGACAAATACCTAACAAACGGTATTTTAATTCGCCTTGGCGTTTGTCAAAATACCACAAGCCTTTAATTTTATACTGTGAAACATCTTGTGAAGACAATTCGTTTTTTTCAATATATTCATTTAAAACGCCTGAGGCAATTAATTTATCAGCTTGATCTTTCGTTAATTGATCTGGATCCAAATCTTTAAACTTAGTATCTAGACCTAATGAATTCAATTGTTCTCTTCCTCCATTCGTTAAGCTAATTTGAGTTAAAGAACCATCAATATCTTTATATGATTTTTTAGTATTGAAATAACTATCAGTATAAACTTCGGTGATTTTACCTTTTTTAATCCCCTTAATTAACACATCGTATAAAGAGCGTCTTTCTGGCCCAACATTAGCAGTATCAATTGGAAAATACAAGGGAAAATTAATTTTTTCACCCAAGTCAATAATTTCCCAGGTGGTTCTACTCATCAAAATGTCTCTGTCATGAACATAACCATACGCTATCGGTTTATCATTGTCAGAATTCAATTGTGCTACGGATTTGATTCCAATTTGTTTAGGCGATTTTGCGTTAAGCAAATTAGCTTGTCCATAAGACGCCAAACCGCAACTCATAGAAAAAATAGCTATTAAAAAACTTTTAACGTTCATCATATTGAAAATATTGAGTAGTAAATTAGTCTACTTATTATTGTATTTCATAAATTACTGGAGCTGTTCTTGGTAACATATAACTACCAGCACCTACTAATTTAGTTTTTATTTCAGAAATAGTTACTTGATCTCCTCTTCCTGCTTTAGCTAAAACAGCTTTACATTGAGCATTCAACTTATTTCCAGGAACTACTACAGTTGGCTGTCCTGTAACTTTGAAATTAAAGCCAACTACATCTAATCCAACTTCGAAATCGAAATCAACCAATTTAGCACCCACAGTAGAAATCTCCAAACTCGATTTAGGTCCTTTAACTACACCCATTTCTCCTCTAATAGTTCCAACAGGACCTGGGATTCCTTTAATTCTAAATTTCTTTTGATCTGTAACTTTAGAACCATCAGGTAATGTTCCTGTAACACTAATTACTGCTTCATTCCCTGCACCTGGGTTCATAACATATTTACCTCCTCCAACAGATTTTAAACCTGGGCCACTTGCAGAAACTTTATCTGCAGACACTCCAGCAAATGAGATAGACATAGGGTTAGAAACACCTCTATACACTACATTCATTTTATCTGCTGAGATAGTTGCTGAGTTAGGACGAGGCACTACCACATATTTACCTTCAAAAGCTAATGGTATAGTTTCTCCATCTTGAACGAAAGTAAACTTACCATTGATTTTTTGTTCACCAACACCACCTGCTGTTAATGAAATCTTAGCTTGACCATTTTCTAATTTACCAGGACCTTGGAAAGAAGTTGGTTTTGTATTTGCATCATACTTTCCTAATACTACTTTACCAGTAACTTTCTCTCCTTGGTAATATGCATTTTTATCCAATACTACTAAAGCGGTAAAGTTTTTCATAGAGGAAGCTTCAACTGCAGCCTTTCCTAATAAAATACTATAAATATCGGCTTCTGCTTTTTTAACATCATTTTGAAATGAAGTTAGTTTTGTCAACGAAGCAATAGCTGGGAACCCTTTGAAATGGTAGTCCAAGTACATTTTAGTAACTCCTTCACCATCTTTTACATCTGCTGTATTGAACTTTGAACTAATTTCTTCAATCACCCCTTTCAGCTTACTATTGTTTCCAACAGCTGCTTTCATATCTGACACATATTTAGAAAAATGATTTACGATATCTTTTCCTTTTGCTGAATATCCATCACCTTCAAACCAACCTTCGTCAATTACTGGTCCTTTATCCATTGCTTCATATGGCAATTTACCCGTTTCTTCATCTAATTCAACTCCTTCAGTTGCGTCAGATTTCAGTGTACCTATAAATTCGTAAAATTCTTTAGAAATTTCAGCTACTTTTTTTGCATCTGAAGCCGCTTGGATAAAGTGGGCATCTTCTCCTGCCTTTTTATCTAATGCTTGCAACATACTTGCATTCATTGATTCTGCACTTAAATTTGCAGCATCAAATTTTTCGTTCATTAATCCAAATGCCGATAAGACTTCTTTGGACATATTTAAAGCTAACATTGCGATGAAAACCAGATACATCAGGTTCACCATCTTCTGTCTAGGACTTAATTTTCCTCCTGCCATTGTATTTTAAATAATTAGTTAGTAAAGTAATTTTAGTTTAAAAACTAATTATTATCCTTTGTTACTCATAGCCGATAGCATTCCGCCATACACAGCATTCAATGAAGCAATATTAGCAGTCATTGATTGCATTTGTTGTTTCAACATTGCTGCATTTTCAGCTATATCTTTGTTTGCCTCTGCATTTACAGAAGCGCTTTCTAATTGTAATTTATATAAATTATTCAACGACTCCATTTGAGCAGCTGCTTTAGTCAATTCGTCGCTGTATTTTTTAGTAGATGCTAAAGAATCAACTGTAGGTGCAATACCTTTTGCTGCTGATTCAAAATTTTTGATACTATTTCCTAAACTCGCCATCAACTCTCCGTCAATTTTAGCTTCTTTCAACATTGTATCTAATTTTTGAGAAAGTAATCCATCCGCATCAGATGCATCTTCTTTCTTTTTTGCTTTTGGTTTAGCTTCTCCACCTGCTAATTCTGGATAAACAAGTGTCCAGTCTAATTCTTCATCAGGTTTGTCAAAAGCAGATAAACCAAAAATAAAAGCCTCCGTTAGAAGTCCAATAACTAATAATTCACTTGCTCCAGTCCAGTGTTGGATTTTGAATAAAGCCCCTACAATTACTACCGCCGCTCCCATACCGTAAGCGAAATTCATTACTTTTTTGTTGATTAATGCCATAATTTTTTATTCTTAAATTGATTTATTGTTTTATTTTTTTACTATTTTTTTTGTGGAAATTTTTTGTGTCCCCATATAATCTTGAACGGTTCTGAATCCAATATAACTTCTAGCAGAATCTGCATATTCATAATCTCTAGTAGATACTTGCAACATATATGAAACATCTTTCCAAGAACCTCCACGAACCACTTTTCTTTTATTATTAGCATCTTGAATATTAGGACTCATTGTAGACACATACTCATAAGATCCTGGATCGTATGCTGTAGCTGTCCATTCAGCTACATTTCCTGCCATATTATATAAATTATATCCGTTGGGATCAAAAGACTTTGCTTCTACAGTGTATAAAGCATTATCTGCAGCATAATCTCCTCTACTTGGTTTAAAGTTAGCCAAGAAACAACCTCTGTCGTTTTTAGTATAGGGTCCACCCCATGGATACGTAGCTGATTGCAATCCACCTCTTGCGGCATATTCCCATTCTGCCTCCGATGGCAATCGAAATTTATTCACTAAATCTCTACCTTTCTTTTTTGACTTTACGTAAGAATTTTTATATAAGGTTCTCCATTCGCAAAATGCCACAGCTTGAGACTGTTTAACTCCAACAACAGGATAATCTCCATATGCTTTGTGCCAAAAATAATCATTGTGCATGGGCTCATTATACGAATAATTAAAATCTTTAATCCAAACAGTAGTATCTGGATAAACTTTGATTTGTTCAGTTCTTATAAAATCTTGTCTTTTACCACCTTTTGATTTAGCAGCAGCTTGAATATCCATCCATGTATAACGGAATTTTAGTTTATCAACATCGATTGATCTCAAACCATTATACGAAGCTTCTAAAGGCAAATACATCGAATCCATAACTTCTGTGTAAGCTTCGTCTGGATATTTCTTAGTATCTTTAATCAGTTTTGCTTTTCTATTAAGTTTTCTGTAGGCATTAGGATCATCTTTAGTACCAATACTGTAATAATTGTCCCACATGTATTTTTCATATACTGTATTGCTTTTAGAATTTTTGACATTTTTTTCATCAAAATCGTTGTAAGCAAAACTAGAAATAGATATGTTTTTACCTTTAGCATCACCTGAATTTGGACTTCCTTCAGCCATAATCGCTAATCGAACCTTAATTGTTGAATCTTTTACCCATTCTACAAACTGACGGTATTCACTATTAGTAATCTCTGTTTCATCCATATAAAAAGAAGGAACCGTAACCGTTTTTGTAGGCGCGTCATCCACCCCCGCTAAGTCTTGATCTGACTTACCCATAATGTACGAACCCCCAGAAACTAAAGACATTCCGAACGGTTTTTCAGGGTGCCACTTTGCTCCTTTTACCCCAACTAATTCTCCTTTATCACTAGATTTTCCGCAACTAATTAATAGGGTAAGAATTGCTGTAAATGCAATGAATTTCTTCATATATATTTGCGTTATATTTTCTTTATTTTTCAATGTGTAAACCTATTTATTATTTTTTTAAAAAGCAATTTTTTTATTTATAAAGCTTTTTACTACAAAATTAATGTTTTTAAATACTATTTTTTCGTTGTGCCTTCCACCATCTTTCTGGTAATTCTTGATCACAAGCCGCTAGATATTCTTCATGCGAACAGGGTAATAACGTGTTTCTTTTTAATTTATTATTGCCATTAGTAATAAACGGGATTTCTATCCACCATCGATCCGTTTTATCGCTCTTGTAAAAAATCAATTCTTCTTCCTCGGAAGGAACAATATATTTCAAATAATTCTCTCGACTCCCAAAAGGATATTCGTTGGAACGGTAATGATAACCTTCTATGAAATACCAAATAATTTGAGCAATCAATACCGATTCTTGCTCGGTGTCATTATGATTAAAAATTCCAAATGAGGTCACTTTATCACTAATTCCAGCATATCTAGACAATGCACAAATTTCTTTTCCGTTAAACCCATTAGGTACAAAAGGAGTGAAATTTCCTGAATCTGATGATTTCACGGCGTGCATATCAAAACTCACTACATCAGCATCGCGAAAAACTGGCTCAGCTATTGCAATGTGATTCGAAACTTCACCCAAACGATAGGCATCAAAAAACAATTTTTCTACCAAATCAATTTCTTCTTGCGAATTGTAATAGGTTTGGTAACCAATGTTGCAGTAGTTGAATAAGTTGTTCGGTTCTTCAATCACTATTTTAGTCAAATAAGACAAAGCCGATACCACATCGCTTTCTTTTCCAAAATCGAATTGACTATCTACCGCCACCAAATTGACCATTTGTTCTAAATCGTCATAGGCTCTGTAAAGTGAGTAGGTCAAATCCTGAGATCCTCCAATTATAATAGGAATAATATTGTTTTTGATCAAACTAGAAGCCACTTTCTTTAAAGCAAAATAAGTGTCTTCTATAGAATTTCCGGCCAATATATTCCCAAAGTCAGCAATCGAAGCATCCCAGTTTCCAGGATACAAACCGTACAATTCTTTTCGGATAGCTATTAGGTCAATTTCTTGATTCCCATTGCTATTGCCTCGGTTTTCTAAAACCCCAATAATCCCAATCGTTACTTTACTTACATCAGGAAATGCTTCCGAAGTATGCATAACAACTTTGCTTCCCAATTGCTGAGAAGACAATCCATTGATGTAATCAATGATTTCAGAATCTAGTGGTGAAAGAAAATCAAATTCCATTTATTATTTCTTTTTGGCAGTCGGCTTTTTCGCAGCAGTCGCTTTTTTTGCTGCCGCTTTTTTAGCAGGTGTTTTCTTTGCAATCAGTTCTTGAACTTCTTCCAAAGTCAATTTGCTTGCATCCACGTCTTTGCTCAATTCAATTTTGATTTTACCTTTTGTAATTACCGAGCGACCCCAACGGGCTTTTTCTACAATAATTCCTTCTTCAGACCAATTATGAATTACTTTATCAATATTTTTTTGCAATTTATCTTCAATCAATTCTTCAATATCTTCTTGAGATAAGTTATCAAAATTGTATTTCTTACTAACATTAATAAAAAGACCATCCCATTTGATAAAAGCACCAAAACGACCCACTCCTTTTTGTACACCCATGCCTTTATAAATGGCAATTGGCGCATCAGCCTGAGCTTTTTCATCAATTAATTCTTGGGCTCTTTCCATAGATACATCTAGAGGATCTTCGCCTTTAGGCAAAGAAATAAACGCTGCACCGTGACGAATGTATGGTCCGTAACGTCCATTGCTTACCTCAACTTCTTCTCCTTTATATAACCCTAAATTTTTAGGCAATAAGAACAGATTCAAAGCATCTTCTAAACTAATATTTCCAATATTCTGATCGATTTTTAAACTGGCAAATTTCTTGTCTTCATCTTCAGCATCTCCAATTTGTGCCATCGGTCCAAATTTTCCTAAACGAACAGAAACTGGTTTTCCTGTTGCAGGATCAGTACCCAGAATTCGTTCTCCACTTTCTCTATCGGCATTGGCCTCTACATCTTTCACATTAGGGTGAAATTTATCGTAGAATTCCTGCATCATCTTAGCCCATTCAATATTTCCTTCGGCAATTTCGTCAAAATCTTGCTCTACTTTTGCCGTGAAATTATAATCTAAAATAGCTCCGAAATTTTTCACCAAGAAATCCGTAACAATAGTTCCAATATCTGTTGGTACCAATTTTCCTTTATCAGAACCTGTATTTTCTTTTAACACTTTCTCTCCAACTTTGCCAGATTGCAAAGTCAGTTGGGTGTATTTTCTTTCTTGACCTTCTAAATTTCCTTTCTCAACATAATTTCTATTGATAATGGTTGAAATGGTTGGCGCATAAGTAGATGGTCGTCCAATCCCTAATTCTTCTAGTTTTTTTACCAAAGAAGCCTCAGTGTATCGTGCAGCGGCTCTCGAATATCTTTCGGTTGCCGTAATGAAATTATTGTCTAAACGTTCGTTTACTTTCAACGCTGGCAACATTCCTTCTTGTTCTTCATCATCCTCATCATTTCCTTCCAAATACACTTTTAAGAACCCTTCAAAAAGTAATACTTCGCCAGAAGCGGTGAATACTTCACTGTGATTGTCTGCTTCAATTTTCACATTGGTACGTTCCAATTCAGCATCACTCATTTGCGAAGCCAAAGTTCGTTTCCAAATCAAATCATACAAACGAGCTTGATCTCTATCAATGTTCACCGTATGTCGCGACATATCGGTTGGACGAATTGCTTCGTGAGCCTCTTGAGCGCCTTTGCTTTTGTTTGTAAATGTACGTGGTCTGGAAAATTCCTTTCCGTACGATTTAATAATCTCTGCCTGAGCTGCCTCCATGGCCTCTTTCGACAAGTTCACACTATCGGTTCTCATATAAGTAATTAACCCTGCTTCATACAAACGTTGAGCTAATTGCATCGTAATTCCAACCGGAAGATACAATTTACGCGCTGCTTCTTGTTGTAAAGTAGAAGTGGTAAAAGGTCCTGTTGGGGATTTTTTTGTAGGTTTTGTTTCTAACTCTCCTACTTTATAGGTGGAAGCGATATTTTTTTGTAAAAAATCTTCTGCTTCTTTTTTAGTATTGAAATTTTTAGGCAATTTCGCCTTCACCGTTTTCCCAGCTTCGTTAGTAAACTCAGCGGTAACCGAATAACTAGCTACGGGTTTGAAGTTTTGAATCTCGCGTTCGCGTTCTACAATCAAACGAACCGAAACCGATTGTACACGACCTGCTGAAAGTCCGCCTTTTACTTTTCTCCATAAAACTGGCGACAATTCATACCCTACTAAACGGTCTAAAACTCGACGTGCTTGTTGCGCATTGACTAAATTATAGTCAATTTCGCGAGGATTGTCAATCGCTTTAAGAATAGCTGTTTTTGTAATTTCGTGAAAAACTATACGTTTTGTTTTCTTTTTGTCTAATTTTAATTCTTCGGATAAGTGCCAAGAAATGGCTTCTCCCTCACGGTCCTCATCGGAAGCCAACCAAACCATTTCGGCATTTTTGGATAAGGTTTTTAGTTTGCTAACCAATGCTTTTTTGTCGGCAGAAACTTCGTATTTAGGTTTGAAACCATTTTCAACATCTACACCAATTTCTTTGGAAGGCAAGTCGGCAATATGTCCATAACTTGATTCAACTTGAAAGTCACTTCCTAAAAATTTTTCGATTGTCTTAGCCTTTGCAGGTGATTCCACTATAACTAAATTCTTTGCCATATCCCGTTTGTTTGTGACCGCAAAAGTATGGGATTTTTTTAAATTTTAAGATTTTTAAATTTTAAAAGTCAATTTTAAGGATGAAAAACGTTTTTCACGGATTCTAATTTCTGCTAATTCTAAATAAACTAGAAATCCTAGGTTTCCTACTTTTATAAGTAGTATATTTATTTAAAGGATGTGTTTTCATTTTTTTGGCTCACTATAAAATACTGTTAAAAGTTCGACTGCCATCTTGTCATATTTCTTTAATTTGACTTATCTTTGCACTATTGAAAATGGAAAATGGAAAAAGTAATTGAAGAAAGCAAACAAGGCGAAAGTCTCGTTTTAGATCATAAAAAAGAAAACACCAAAAAACTCTTTATCGAGAGTTATGGTTGCGCAATGAATTTCTCTGATAGTGAAATCGTAGCTTCGATTCTATCCGATAATGGATTTAATACGACCCAAAACTTAGAAGAAGCCGACTTAGTATTAGTGAACACCTGTTCTATTCGTGACAAAGCCGAGCAAACAATTCGCAAGCGTTTAGAAAAATACAATGCCGTAAAACGCATCAATCCCAAAATGAAAGTAGGCGTGCTAGGCTGTATGGCTGAGCGTTTGAAAAGTCAGTTTTTGGAAGAAGAAAAAATAGTAGACTTAGTTGTGGGTCCCGATGCCTATAAAGATTTACCCAATTTACTTGCCGAAGTCGAAGAAGGACGTGATGCCATAAATGTGATCCTTTCTAAAGAAGAAACCTACGGAGACATTGCTCCCGTTCGATTGATGAGTAATGGGATTACCGCTTTGGTTTCTATAACCCGTGGTTGCGACAATATGTGTACGTTTTGCGTGGTACCATTTACACGTGGTCGTGAGCGTAGTCGTGAACCCCAAAGTATCTTAAAAGAAATTCAGGATTTGTGGGACAAAGGATTTAAAGAAATTACCTTGTTAGGACAAAATGTAGATAGTTATTTATGGTACGGTGGCGGATTGAAAAAAGATTTTGAAAATGCCAGCGAAATGCAAAAAGCGACCGCTATTGGTTTTGACCAATTATTAGAAACAGTTGCGATTGCATTTCCTAAAATGCGCATCCGATTTTCGACATCTAACCCGCAAGACATGCACGAAGAAGTACTTCATGTGATTGCTAAATACCCGAACATTTGCAAACACATTCACTTACCTGTTCAATCTGGAAGTAATCGAATTCTAAAAGAAATGAATCGTTTGCACAGTCGGGAAGAATACATGACATTGATTGACAAAATCAGAACCATCATTCCAAATTGCTCCATTTCGCAAGATATGATTGCAGGTTTTCCAACGGAGACTGAAGAAGACCATCAAGACACCTTGAGTTTAATGGACTATGTAAAATACAATTTTGGTTATATGTATTCCTATTCCGAACGCCCAGGCACATTAGCAGGACGCAAAATGGAAGATGATGTTACTGAAGAAACCAAAGCGAGACGTTTACAAGAAATTGTAGACTTACAACAACAACACGCTTGGTTTCGATCAGAAGAATTTATTGGACAAACCGTGGAAGTATTAGTGGAAAAAGTATCTAAAAAATCAAAAGAAGAGTTTTCAGGACGCAATTCGCAAAGTATTACTGTGGTATTCCCAAAAGAAAATTATAAAATAGGTGATTTTGTCAATGTCAAAATCACTTCTTGCACCAGCGGAACCTTAAAAGGAGAAGCAGTTGGTTTTAGCGAAATGAATTAAATTAAGATATAGTTTTAAATTAATCTGAAGGTAACAAAAGAGATGGCTTCGTGCCTCGCAATGAAAGTATGGAAACAGTTCAATCAATAAAACAACGATTTGAAATTATTGGGAATGACCCAAAATTAAATCGTGCCATAGAAAAAGCTATTCAGGTGGCTCCTACCGATATTTCGGTATTAGTAATTGGTGAAAGTGGGGTTGGAAAAGAAAGTATTCCAAAGATAATCCATTCTCTTTCGCATCGAAAACACGGAAAATATATAGCTGTCAACTGCGGAGCGATTCCTGAAGGGACCATTGACAGTGAACTTTTTGGTCACGAAAAAGGCGCTTTTACAGGAGCTACCAGTACGCGTGAAGGCTATTTTGAAGTTGCCAATGGTGGAACTATTTTCTTGGACGAAGTGGGTGAATTGCCTTTAACCACTCAAGTGCGTTTATTGCGTGTTTTGGAAAACGGCGAATTTATTAAAGTAGGTTCGTCACAAGTTCAAAAAACTAACGTTAGAATTGTGGCTGCTACCAATGTAAATTTATTCAACGCCATTGAAAAAGGAAAGTTTAGAGAAGATTTGTATTACCGTTTGAGTACGGTTGATATAGGCCTGCCGCCATTGCGTGAGCGCAAAGACGATATTCATTTATTGTTTCGAAAATTCGCAGCTGATTTTGCTCATAAATACAAAATGCCAGCTTTAAAATTGGATGAAAATGCCGTTCAGTTGTTACAGAAATTTCGCTGGAGTGGTAACATTCGTCAGTTGCGAAATGTAGCCGAACAACTATCGGTATTAGAAACCAACAGAGACATCACGGCAGTAGTACTACAATCCTACTTACCTACCGAAGGCACGCATTTGCCTTCTGTAATTAGCGACAAAAAAAGCGATAGTGATTTCAACACCGAAAGAGAAATTTTATACAAAGTACTTTTCGACATGAAAAGTGATTTGCATGATTTGAAAAAACTCACTTTAGAGTTAATGAAAAATGGCAGTTCGAAAGTACAGGAAACAAATCAAAATCTGATTAAGAAAATATACGGTTCGCAAGAAAGCGAAAACGAAATTCATTTTGAAGAAACTCCTAGAGCAGCCATATTGAAAGCGCCTAAAGAGGAGGAAGAATATGATGATGATGAAGACAACTACCTTTTTGCAGAAACGATTGAAGCCGAAGAGGAAATCCTAAAATTAGAGCAAAAGGAAATTGAAATGATCAAACGATCTTTGGAAAAAAACAAAGGAAAAAGAAAAGCCGCAGCAGATGAATTGGGAATTTCAGAACGGACTTTATATCGAAAAATAAAACAATTCGACCTTTAATAATTATCAATTGATTTTGAATATCTTTGGATTTTTAAACCAGAAAATGAAAAACTTACCTTATTTATATCTTGTTTTAATCGCATTCACTTTTTCAAGTTGTTCTGTTTATAATTTTACAGGGACTGGAAAAATTGACGCTAAAACATTCCAAGTGAATTTTTTTCAAAATAATGCTGAATTGGTTGAGCCAGGGATTGATCGTACTTTTACCTTAACGCTTCAGGATTTAATTCAGAATCAAACCAATTTAAACTTGGTTAAAAACGGCGCTGATTTAACTTACGAAGGTGAAATTATTGATTATAGAATTAGCCCAATGACAGCTACTGCTGACCAACAAGCGTCTCAAAACCGATTGAAAATAAGAGTCAATGTCCGATTCACGAATAAAAAAACGGAGAAGGACGACTTTGAAAAAGCTTTCGAATTTTTTTATGATTATCCAGCTAATGCACAACTTAATGGTAGCACATTAAATAAAGCTTTGGATGAAATTTTTGAAAGAATAACACAAGATATTTTTAATGAATCATTGGCCAAATGGTAATTTAAAATAATGATTTGCGGATTCGTTGATTCGATTGAAACGCACCCAAATAAATGAATAACCTTTATGAACGTAACTGATTACACCTATTTAATTAACAAACCCGATGCAATCAACGAAAAGCAAACGGAAGCATTGAGCCATGTTTTGGAGGACTTTCCGTATTTCCAAAGTGCCAGAGCTTTGCGTTTAAAAGGGTTGTATAATCAAAATAGTTTCAAATACAATCAGGCTTTAAAAGTTACAGCGGCTCATACTACTGACCGAACTGTTTTATTTGATTTTATCACTTCAGGCACTTTTACAGCAATTCAGAAGGGCTATTACGACAAAAAAGTATTGGAACTTCTTGATATTAATGTAGTAGATAGCGAAGTTATTGCTGCTGCAACAATTGAAATCAATGAGAATCTTGAAAGCGGGATGGTCACATCTATTACGGATGAGGAGACAACCGAAACGAAATTGGCAGAAGAAAAGCTAGAAATAGGGAAACCTTTGGATTTTTCTACCAACGAAAAACACTCGTTCCAAGAATGGCTTCAACTTTCCAGAATCCAACCTATTGTTCGCGAAAAAGAAGAGCAAACAAATAGCAATTCATTAAACGAAACGCAAAAGAAAAAACTGAAATTGATCAATAAATTTATCGAAACCAATCCAAAAATTCCTGCAGTAAAAAGCGAAACTACCTCAAATGCTACTTTCGATTTAAATAAAGAAGATCATTCAATGTTGATGACAGAGACTTTGGCCAAGGTCTATTTGGAACAAAAAAAATATCAAAAGGCGATTCAAGCTTATGAAATATTAATTTTGAAATATCCAGAAAAAATTAGTTTCTTTGCAGACCGCATTTCGGACATTAAGATTTTACAACAAAATAACAATAATTAACAATGAGCACATTTTCAATTTTTTTAGTTTTAATTACAATAGTTTGCTTTCTATTGGTAGTAGTAATCATGGTTCAAAACCCTAAAGGAGGCGGTTTATCTTCTTCTATTGGTGGATCTCAAATGTTAGGTGGTGTACAAAAAACTACTGACTTTTTAGATAAAAGTACTTGGACATTAGCGACTATTTTAATTGCACTTATTTTGC
Organism: Flavobacterium sp. UBA4098; assembly: GCA_002382495.1. Taxonomy (GTDB): domain Bacteria; phylum Bacteroidota; class Bacteroidia; order Flavobacteriales; family Flavobacteriaceae; genus Flavobacterium. The sequence goes on along the minus strand of DFXW01000002.1, from coordinate 145,504 downwards.
TTTCAAGCTTAAGCTTTACTGGTTCTTTAAGTGATACTGATTCTAAAATAATTGAAAAGACAGAAGCTCCAGCTACTACACCAACAACGCCTGCGGCTCCAGCAGCTCCGGCTACAAAATAAGTAGTAATACATATATAAAAATGCCAGCCTGTCAAAGCTGGCATTTTTTTTAGGAAAAAATGTCAGTCAAAATGGGATGGCACAATTTCTGAAATAGCAGAATCATTCAAATTCAATAATTTTAAAACATACAATCATGGGATTAAACATTAAACCGCTTTCAGACCGCGTTCTTATTGAACCAGTTGCCGCAGAGACTAAAACTGCATCAGGAATTTTTATTCCAGATACTGCGAAAGAAAAACCACAAAAAGGAACTGTTGTTGCTGTTGGTAACGGAACCAAAGATCACTCGATGACTGTGAAAATTGGCGATACCGTACTTTACGGAAAATATGCAGGTACCGAATTAAAATTAGAAGGTAAAGATTATTTAATCATGCGCGAAGACGATATTTTAGCGATTATCTAAATCAAGTAAACGAATCAATAAAAAAACAGTAAAATGGCAAAAGATATAAAATTTGATATTGAAGCACGTGACGGATTAAAACGTGGTGTTGATGCATTAGCTAATGCAGTAAAAGTAACTTTAGGACCAAAAGGACGTAATGTTATTATTGGAAAAGCTTTTGGTGGACCAAACGTAACTAAAGATGGTGTTACAGTAGCCAAAGAAATCGAATTGCAAGACCCATTAGAAAATATGGGAGCTCAAATGGTTAAAGAAGTAGCTTCTAAAACCAATGATTTGGCAGGAGATGGTACAACAACCGCAACTGTTTTGGCACAAGCTATCGTAAAAGAAGGTTTGAAAAACGTTGCCGCTGGTGCTAATCCAATGGATTTAAAAAGAGGAATCGACAAAGCAGTAGAAGCTATTGTGGAAGACTTGAGCAAACAAGCCAAAGTAGTAGGAAGTGATTCTGAAAAAATCAAACAAATTGCTTCTATTTCGGCTAACAACGACGAAGTGATTGGTGAATTAATCGCTAATGCTTTCGCAAAAGTGGGTAAAGAAGGAGTAATTACTGTTGAAGAAGCTAAAGGTACAGATACATTTGTAGACGTTGTAGAAGGAATGCAATTTGACAGAGGATACCTTTCTCCTTATTTTGTAACCAATCCTGAAAAAATGGAAGCGGAATTAGAAAGTCCGTACATTTTATTGTATGATAAAAAAGTATCTTCTTTAAAAGAATTATTACCTGTATTAGAGCCAGTGGCACAATCAGGAAAACCATTATTAATTATTGCGGAAGATGTGGATGGTGAAGCACTATCTACTTTAGTAGTAAATAAATTACGTGGTGCCTTAAAAATCGCTGCTGTGAAAGCCCCTGGTTTTGGAGACAGAAGAAAAGCCATGTTAGAAGATATCGCTATCTTAACTGGTGGTACTGTAATCTCTGAAGAAAGAGGTTATACTTTGGAGAATACTACCATTGAGATGTTGGGTACTGCAAAAAGAGTGACCATTGACAAAGACAACACTACTATTGTAAGTGGTGCTGGTGATGCGGATACTATTAAAAACCGTGTAAACCAAATCAAAGGTCAAATGGAAACTACTACTTCTGACTACGATAAAGAAAAATTGCAAGAGCGTTTGGCTAAATTAGCCGGAGGTGTTGCCGTATTGTATGTTGGAGCTGCTTCTGAAGTAGAAATGAAAGAGAAAAAAGACCGTGTAGATGATGCGCTTCACGCTACTCGTGCCGCAGTTGAAGAAGGAATTGTTGCTGGTGGAGGTGTTGCTTTATTAAGAGCAAAAGCAGTTTTAAGCAAAGTTAAAGCAGACAATGCCGATGAAGCTACTGGAATCCAAATCGTTTCTCGTGCTGTAGAAGCCCCTTTGAGAACTATAGTTGAAAATGCTGGTTTAGAAGGTTCTGTGGTAGTAGCTAAAGTAGCTGAAGGAAAAGGTGATTTTGGTTACAACGCTAAAACAGACGAATATGTAGACATGCTAAAAGCAGGTATCATCGATCCTAAGAAAGTAACTCGTGTAGCGCTAGAAAATGCGGCTTCAGTTGCTGGAATGATCTTGACTACAGAATGTGCTTTGATAGATATTAAAGAAGAATCGGC
>DFXW01000002.1:0-143316 GCA_002382495.1 Flavobacterium sp. UBA4098 | reverse complement strand
GGTCGAAATTAAAATAATCCCAATTACGATCATTTCAATATGCTCTTTCAAATCAATTCCATAATTTAAAAACACGCCGTATAAATAATGTCCTGAAAAGACCAAAACGAACGACCATAAAAAGGAGCTCAAAGTATTAAAAAACATGAATTTCTTTTTATCCATCGAAACGATTCCGGCAACAATAGGTGCAAAAGTTCTAAATATGGGTAAGAAACGGGCGTAAATAATCGCCTTGCCTCCATATTTTTCAAAGAAATCTTTAGATTGCAACAAGTACTTTTTCTTGAACCAAAAAGAATCTTCTTTTTTGAATAAATAATACCCGCTTTTAGATCCAAACCAATACCCCACTGTATTCCCTATAATTCCAGAAAAAGCAATTAATAAAGCTAATAAGGCAACATTGATAAAATCATTATCGATTACAATCACATTGGCAATTAAATCTCCACTATAAATTCCGGATAAAAAAAGCAAACTGTCTCCAGGAAGAAAGAAGCCAGCAAAAAGACCAGTTTCGGCAAAAATGATAAATAGAACAATGTACAGTCCAACTTGAAACCCGCCAATGGAGAGCGTAATATAAAACTCTGGATTTAGTAATTGAGTCCAATCAAAATTGTTCATACAGTTAGATTTAGTTGATATCTTGGGCGTGAAAGTAAGAATAATTTAGCGCAACCACAATTTTAGGGAATCGTTTTAGAATTAAATTAACGATTGCTTAATTTCTTTCATACAAGCAACAATGGTGTAATTTTTCATAAACTGCATCCGTAGCTTTTACTTCGTCAGTATCATGACCCACTTTAGCAATTGCCTTTTTTACGTCCAAAAGAGAACATTTTTCTTCGTTCAAAATGACATTCAGTTGATGGGTTTCAATATTCCAAACTACTGACTTTACTCCTTGCACTGAAAAAGCAGCTTTCTGAATTCGTTTTTGACATTGTTCGCAACTCCCATTTACCTCTGTAACGTATTTTGCATTTTTATTTTTTTTGACTTGTGCTTGAACTGAAAATCCGATGATCATTAAAAGCACTACGGTAATATATTTTTTCATGATTTCTATTGTATTAATTTAATATTGAATTTGATTTTTGTTATTGATTGTTTTATTTGATCTTAAATCGTAAGCCAGCATAATACATTTGACCAAAAATTGGTGCATATACCATCGAAGCATCAAAACTTGTCCCAAAAGGATTGGCTGCTCCAACAATTACTTTGGACTGAGTATAATTGCCAATATTTTCTCCGCCAACATACACTTCAAAAACAGACGAAAAAACACGTGTAATTTGTGCATTCATTAAAGAATACGCTGGTGAAAATTCGGGTAATTGATCCATAATAGGATTTGATTGTGTATTGGGCAATTGCTGCTCTCCAATCCAATTGTAGGTGAAATCAAACTTCCATTGCTTTGAACTTCCAAACGATGTAGTTTCATACTCCAGGTTGCCAAAAAATCGGTTTTTAGCTTGCAAAGGTTTTTGGAAAGTTCCCGACAGATAATCAGTTTGTACTTCATATCGTTTGTAGGCAGAGCGTAATCGGAGGTTTTTGACTACTTCATAATTGAATTCAATTTGGAAGCTATTGGCAAATGAATTGCCTTTTAGATTGTAAAACAAAACTTGTTGCGGGCTTTGCATTACATCCACCACCACTTGATTTTGAAAGTCGGTACGATACCAATCCAATGTAACATCAGCGTTTTTTCCCAATAAAGTAAAGGCTTGTGTGAAACTTCCACCAAAATTCCAAGCTATTTCAGGATTCAAACCATACACTTTCCCATTGGTATCCAAAATAGAAAAAACTCTAGAACTTGCAAAAAGCGATTGATTTTCGGCAAAAATATTCGCAGCTCTTTTACCTCTTCCTGCTGAAAATCGAATAACCGCTTTCTCCCACGGATTGTATCTCAAGTGCAATCGAGGCGTTACAAAGGTTCCTAAGCGGTTATGATTGTCAATTCTACCCCCCAGAATGATACTAATATTTTCATCGTTATCATAGGTATACTCAAAAAAAGCACCGACAGATTGATCGGTTCTACTCCAATCATTAGCAAAAACATGTTCTTGATATTGATCCAAAGTAACGTTCAAACCTGTGGCAAATTTATTCATAGTGTTACTAATGATCGAATTAAAAATTAGATTCGAATAATAACTATTTTGCCTAATATTATAGTGTCTCAACCCAAAATACGATTCCTGATTGTGTGAGGTAAACGCATTTTGAAAACCAATACTTTGATAGGGCAAATCTTTGAAAACATAACCCAATTTAGTTGCAATATCTATACGTTCCGTATTAATTTCTGAACCCCAATAGTTGGTAGTTCCTTTATCAACAGTTGGATTAAAATGGTGCTGACCCGTTTGTTTTTCATCTTTCATGTATCTGAAATTGATAAAACTCACCCAGCCTTTTTCGGCATCATAATACTGATATCGATTCAGAATATTGATTTGTTTTGCCAACGGATTATCCAAAAACCCATCCCTGTTATTGTCCATTTTTGCCGTGCGCGTATTGCCGTGCAAAAACAAACTACTACTCCATTTATCAGACAGAGGTTTGTTAAAATGCGTGTTCAATTCAAACCTTGAATCGGTAGAACCATACGCATTTAAAAAAAACGGAATGTCGTTTATTGGTTTAATGAGTTCTGTATTGATTTGCCCCGAGATACTTTCGTAGCCATTGACTACACTGCCCGCTCCTTTGGTGATTTGAATACTTTCGACCCAGGTGCCAGGTGTAAATGATAATCCGTAAGCTTGTGAGGCACCACGAACTGACGGGATATTCTCTTCCGTAATTACTAAGTATGGACTTGTTAAACCCAATAGTTTGATTTGTTTGGTTCCAGTTAAAGCATCTGAAAAATTCACATCAATAGACGGATTGGTTTCAAAGCTTTCAGCCAAATTACAACAGGCTGCTTTGAGCAATTCTTTGCTTGTGACCAAAGTGGTGTTTCCTGTAACTGTAAACGACTTTTGGAGTCCTTTACGTTTTGTGACTACTTTTACCTCATTTAATTTTTGTTGTCCAAAAACAAAATTTCCCAATAAAAGCAACACAAAAAACAAGTTTGTTTTTTGCATGTAAAACGATTTTAATGTTTAAAATAAGTAATTTGAGCCAGTAGCTGACTCGACTTATAAACCATTAAAATCAGGCGTAGAAAATATAGTGATGGTACAACTTAAAGAGAGGTGGCGCATGGGCATCACAATAATAAGTTGTAGTAGGATTGGATTTGAAAGAGTTCTGATAAACAGTGATGTGCTGCTTAAATTCAGCTGTCAAATAAAAAGCAATAGGATCGAAAGAAAAAGCTTTCAAAGTGGCTTGGTCTATTTTCTTTTCAAAGTGAACCGTTTTGTTTTTACAACAAGAGTCTTTTTCAATTTCTTTTTGGGCACAACAACCTTTCTTTTTGATAGAATTGGATTCTAGCGTTTGAACAGAAACCGAAGCTACTTTACCACCGCAATAATGCATGGTAAATGCAAACCCAACATTGGAAACCAATATCAGTAATGCTAAAAAAAATCCGATGCCTTTTTTACAATTCATGGTGCAAATTTAGTAAACAATTGTCCAGTACGAATTAAAATCGTTTTAAATTTGGCCTACAACCATTCTATTAGTTTCAACTTGTGTCTTGTTAATCATAAATTAATACTTTTGTTAAAAATTAGATCCATGACATTTCAAGAACTACAACCGAGAATTACCTCCATAACAACAAACCAAACCCTTTCGAGAGACGAAAAACTGCAAGCCATTTGTCAATTTTTGAACGAAAATGTGGCTCATTATAACTGGGTGGGTTTTTACTTTGCTAATCACGAAAATAGAACTTTACACTTGGGTCCTTACGTTGGCGCACCCACTGACCATACTGTAATTCCATTTGGAAAAGGAATTTGTGGTCAAGTAGCCGAATCGAATGCTAACTTTGTGGTACCCGATGTAGCGGCTCAAGATAATTATATTGCGTGTAGCTTTACCGTGAAATCAGAAATCGTAGTGCCTTTATTTGTAAATGGAATCAACATTGGTCAAATCGACATAGACAGTCATGTTTTAGACCCTTTTACAGAAGAAGATGAACGTTTCTTAGAGTTTGTGAATTCTGAAGTTGCTGAGTTGTTTTAATCTGATAACAGAAGTATGAAATTACAAATTACACTCTTCTTATTATTCCTATACTCATGGATTGGCCATAGCCAAATTGGGTCTAATGATCAACTAGTATATTTAGATTCATTCAAAAAAATATGTCCAAAAATTGATCATAACTACTACAGAGTTATAAAAGATTATGAGTTAGTAAAGGATTTGTATGAAGTAATTATTTATTTTAAATCAGGCAAACAAGAAATGAGAGGATTTACCTCAAACAAATACAATTTAAATCTAAATGGAAATTGTATGTATTATTATGAAAACGGTAATAGAAAAAAAATGGTGACTTATTTGAATAACATTGAAAAAGGAAAACAATTTGAATGGTATGAAAATGGGAATATTAAATCAGAAATAGAAATAATTTCAAAAGCATGGTTAAAAACAAAAAAAATTAAAGTATTACAATTTTGGGATGAAAATAAAATTGCAAAAGTAATTAATGGTGAAGGAGAATACATTGAAACCAATGAAAATTCTAAATCAATTTCTAAAGGAATTATAAAAAATTACTTGAAAGAAGGTAAATGGATTGGCACATCGGAATTTCCAAGAATAAGTTTTGTAGAATACTACAGTAAAGGTAATTTTTGCAGTGGAGTCAGTGTCGATTCTAATCAAAAAAGAAATGAATATTTTGAAATTCAAACTAATTGTATACCCAAAAAAGGCATGGGTGATTTATATAAATTCGTAGCCAATAAAATCAAACTTCCTAAAAATAACACCAATACTTATCGGGGGTCGCTTTTTATTACAATGATCATAGGTGCTGATGGGAAAATAAAAGAAATCAACACAGGCAACAAAGATGAATTTGGCATAAGTACTAACCTTATTAGTATACTTTCAAAATATGACGAGTGGATCCCAACTTATATAAGAGGAACCGCTGTAGATTACGGAATTTCATTTCCTGTGAAACTAAGCTGGTTCAATTAACCAATTAAAATTCAGTTTTCTTTTATTTAATTTCATCCTATCTCCTTTCTAAAATGAAACATCAAATCTTACTTTTATTTATCTTACTTTCCTCATGGATTGGCCATAGCCAAATTGGGCCTAATGATGATGCNNGGAAAATTAGCGCAGAGAGCGACAACTTCAAACAAGTACTTCATGGCTTTCGAAGGAACTTATATTTACTACTACGAGAACGGAAACAAACAAAAAATAGAGACCTATTCCGATAAAAGAGTCAATGGAAGGCAATTTGAGTGGTATGAAAATGGCAATTTAAAATTGGAAACCGACGTCCAATATGACAAAAAAACCAAAAATTCATCTACCAAAATTATTAATTATTGGAATATTAACAAGGAACAAAAGGTAATTAATGGTGAGGGAGAATATGAAGAAATCGAAACAATACCCAATTCAAATAGTGCAAAATTTAGCGTCAAATCAAGTGGCAAAATAAAGAATTATGTTAAAGATGGACTTTGGAAAGGGAAATCCGAAAAGCCTAGTTATACTTTTTATGAGCAATTTGAAACCGGAAAACTAGTGTCGGGAAAACGAATTGATTCGTTAGGAGTTGAAATCCTGTACAACGAAGTTTTGCAAAAGCCGAAACCCAAAAATGGAATTGCTGATTTTTATCGATTTGTAGGTGAAAATTATAACACACCTGCGGTACAAGGTTTAAAGGGAGTAATTTATGCAACATTTGTAGTAGATAAAGAGGGCAAAGTAGCGGATGTGAAAATAATTCGAGATCTCGGTTATGGAACCGGTGCAGAAGCCATACGAGTGATTCAAAAATATGATCAATGGATTCCTGGAAGTTTTAAAGGAGAACCTGTAAGAGTCCAATATTCCTTACCTATTACCATTAAATCCAATTACTAATTAAAAACTAAATGTGATTTCTTTTGAATTTTTCAATATTTTATTTTACTTTTGCAGCCGTTACTCAATAGCTGTGTAACATACATAATAATCATTTAAATAATATTGGAATGTATTTAACTAAAGAAATTAAAGAAGAAATCTTCGCTAAACACGGAGGAAAAGCAGAAAACACTGGATCTGCAGAAGGTCAAATCGCTTTATTCACTCACAGAATTAGCCATTTAACTGAGCACTTGAAAAAAAATCGTCACGATTATAACACAGAGCGTTCTCTAGTATTATTAGTAGGTAAAAGAAGAGCTTTGTTGGATTACTTGAAGAAAAAAGAAATCAACAGATATCGTGAAATTATCAAAGTATTGGGTATTAGAAAATAATCAATATAAAAAAGAGGTGCGAAAGTGCCTCTTTTTATTTTTACAAACAACAAAAAAAGTTTGGTTTTTCATTGGGATTATAAACAACTACACACAACAACACAACTAGTTCCAAAGTTTTAATCAATTATTAAAAAAGTTTATGATTCCACAATTATTTGTAGAAAGTATCGATTTAGGTGATGGCAGAAACATCACAATCGAGACAGGTCGTTTAGCTAAACAAGCTGATGGATCTGTAGTAGTTAGAATTGGAAAAACTGTTATTTTAGGTACAGTTGTTTCCGCAAGAAAAGCCAGTCCTGGGATTGACTTTTTACCTTTGACGGTAGATTACCGTGAAAAATTTGCAGCAGCAGGTCGTTTTCCTGGTGGTTTCTTCAAAAGAGAAGCACGTCCAAGTGATAGCGAAGTATTGACGATGCGTTTAGTTGACCGTGTATTGCGTCCTCTTTTCCCATCGGATTACCATGCTGAAGTACAAGTGATGATTCAGTTGATGTCTCATGACGAAGACGTAATGCCAGATGCTTTAGCAGGATTAGCTGCTTCAGCTGCCTTAGCATTATCAGACATTCCTTTTGAAACTTTAATTTCTGAAGCTAGAGTAGGACGAATTGATGGTAAATTCATCATTAACCCATCTCGTGCGCAATTAGAATTATCTGATATCGATATGATGATTGGTGCTTCTAAAGATTCTATCGCCATGGTAGAAGGAGAAATGAAAGAAATTTCAGAAAAAGAAATGGTAGAAGCCATTAAATTTGCTCACGAACATATCAAAGTACAAATTGATGCGCAAGAAAGATTGGCACAAGCATTTGGAAAAAAAGAAGTTCGTACTTACGAAACTGAAAAAAATGACGACGCTATTTACGCTAAAGTAAGAGCGGCTGCTTATGATAAAATTTACGCTATTGCTAGCAAAGGTTCAGCTAAACACGAACGTTCAGCTGCATTTGATGCTGTAAAAGAAGAAGTTAAAGCATTGTTTACAGAAGAAGAATTAGCTGAAAACGGAGATTTAGTTTCTAAATACTTCTACAAAACAAACAAAGAAGCGGTTCGTAATGTAACTTTAGATTTAGGAACTCGTTTGGACGGTAGAAAAACTACTGAAATTCGTCCTATTTGGAGTGAAGTAAATTACTTACCATCTGTTCACGGTTCCGCTTTATTTACTCGTGGAGAAACGCAAGCATTGGCAACAGCTACTTTAGGAACGTCTAGAGAGGCAAACCAAATTGATTCACCATCTGAACAAGGAGAAGAAAAATTCTATTTACACTATAATTTCCCACCATTTTCTACAGGAGAAGCTCGTCCATTGAGAGGAACTTCAAGAAGAGAAGTTGGTCACGGAAACTTGGCACAACGTGCCTTGAAAAANNATGATTCCTGCTGACTGTCCTTATACAATCCGTGTAGTATCAGAAGTATTAGAATCGAACGGTTCTTCTTCAATGGCTACGGTTTGTGCTGGAACATTATCATTAATGGATGCAGGTATTCAAATGATTCGTCCAGTTTCTGGAATCGCGATGGGATTGATTACTGACGGAGAACGTTTTGCAGTGTTATCTGATATCTTAGGTGATGAAGATCATTTAGGAGATATGGATTTCAAAGTAACTGGAACTTCGGAAGGAATTACAGCTTGTCAAATGGACATCAAAATTGACGGATTGAAATACGAAATCATGGAGCAAGCTTTGGCTCAAGCTCGTGATGGACGTTTGCATATCTTAGGTAAAATAATGGAAACATTAGACAAACCAAATTCTGACGTTAAAGTTCATGCACCAAAAATTATCATGCGTACTATTCCTGGAAACTTCATTGGTGCCTTGATTGGACCTGGTGGAAAAGTGATTCAAGAATTACAAAAAGCTACAGGTTGTACTATCGTAATTAACGAAGTAGACGAACAAGGTGTAGTTGAAATCTTGGGTACAGATCCAGACGGAATTGCAGCGGTATTGGCTAAAATTGATTCCATCATTTTCAAACCAACTGTTGGTGAAGCTTACGAAGTGAAAGTAATTAAAATGTTAGATTTTGGTGCTGTAGTAGAATATACAGCGGCTCCAGGAAACGAGGTTTTATTACACGTATCGGAATTGGCTTGGGAACGTACTGAAAATGTATCTGATGTAGTCAATATGGGTGATGTATTTGAAGTGAAATACCTTGGTCTTGACCCTAAAACTAGAAAAGAAAAAGTGTCTAGAAAAGCACTTTTACCTAGACCTCCACGTGAAGAGAAAAAAGAGTAATCCAATCTTAGTTTACTAAAGGTTTATTGATAGAAAAAACCCGTTTCAAAAATTTGAAACGGGTTTTTTCGTTTCTATCAAAATTAATTCAAATTTTTTGTAACTTTTAATCCCCAGCTCACGTATAAGCTTTGTACACTTAAAAAATTGAGGAGACAAAAACATGAGACAACTTAAAATTACCAAGCAGGTTACCAATCGTGAAACCGCTTCATTAGACAAATATTTACAAGAAATTGGAAAAGTTGACCTTATTACTGCTGACGAAGAAGTAGAATTAGCTCAGAAGATCAAAGCCGGAGACCAACGTGCTTTAGAAAAGTTGACCAAAGCCAATTTACGTTTCGTTGTTTCGGTGGCTAAACAATACCAAAATCAAGGATTAACACTTCCCGATTTGATTAATGAAGGAAATTTAGGTTTGATCAAAGCAGCACAACGTTTTGATGAAACGCGTGGTTTCAAATTCATCTCGTATGCCGTTTGGTGGATTCGTCAGTCTATCCTTCAAGCTTTGGCTGAACAATCTCGTATCGTTCGTTTGCCATTGAACAAAATTGGTTCTATCAATAAAATTAATAAAATGTACGCCTTATTAGAGCAATCTAACGAGCGTCCGCCATCTGCAGAGGAAATTGCTAAAGAATTAGACATGACCGTTAATGACGTAAAAGAGTCGATGAAAAACTCGGGGCGTCACTTATCTATGGATGCGCCTTTAGTGGAAGGAGAAGATTCTAACTTGTACGATGTATTGCGTTCAGGTGAGTCACCTAATCCAGACCGCGAATTGATTCACGAATCATTGCGTACAGAAATCGAGCGTTCTTTAGAAACCCTAACTCCAAGAGAAGCAGACGTTGTGCGTTTGTACTTTGGTTTAGGCGATCAACACCCAATGACTTTAGAAGAAATTGGAGAAACTTTCGACCTAACACGTGAGCGCGTTCGTCAAATTAAAGAAAAAGCGATTCGCCGATTGAAACATACTTCAAGAAGTAAAATTTTAAAAACATATTTAGGGTAAACCTACCAAAACTCCGGCTTTATTCCGGAGTTTTTTAATTACAATTACAGATGAAAAATACACTTATCGCCCCATCCGTTTTAGCCGCTGATTTTGCCAACTTACAACGCGACATCGAAATGATTAATGCTAGTGAAGCCGATTGGTTTCATATTGATATCATGGACGGTGTTTTTGTTCCCAATATTTCGTTTGGAATGCCTGTTTTGGAAGCCATTTCAAAACATGCTAAGAAAACAATAGACGTTCACTTAATGATCGTAGATCCGGATCGCTATATTACCACCTTCGCTGATTTAGGAGCGAATGTTTTAACCGTTCACTACGAAGCGTGTACACATTTACACAGAACGCTACAAGCCATTAAAGCAGCCGGAATGAAAGCCGGTGTGGCTTTGAATCCACATACCAATGTGGCTTTGTTAGAAGATGTAATCAACGACATTGATTTGGTTTGTATCATGAGTGTGAATCCAGGTTTTGGCGGACAATCGTTTATTGAAAATACCTATGAAAAAGTACGCCAATTAAAAGCGTTAATCACTAAAAAAGGAGCTGCCACTCAAATTGAAATTGATGGTGGTGTAACCAATAAAAACGCCAAACAATTAGCTGAAGCAGGTGCTGATGTTTTAGTAGCTGGAAGTTATGTTTTTAAAGCTACAGACCCAATTGCTACCGTAGCTGATTTGAAAAAAATCACAACTATTTAAGTTCAATAAACAAAAAATCAGGAAGGGCTTAATACTATTTTAAGTCCTTTTTTTATAAGAATTACTATTTTTGTTTAAATCGAAAAGACATGAGAGATTTACTTACTGCTAGTTACGGTTTTGTTTTTGAAGACCTGCTTATAGATGAAATTATAACGGTGGCCCACTTAGTAGAATTTAAAGAAGGGGATATTTTAATTGACTTTGGCGATTATATTAAAAAAATGCCTTTGTTAATTGAAGGTGCCATCAAAATTCTACGAGAAGATTTTGACGAAGGCGAAATGTTACTTTATTTTATTGAAAAAGGAGATACTTGTGCCATGACCATGGCCTGTTGTATTGGCGAAGCCAAAAGTGAAATCAGAGCTGTAGCCGAAACCGATGGTAAAATAATCATGATTCCAGTTACTAAAATGGAAGAATGGTTAGGCAAATACAAAAGCTGGAGAAACTATGTTTTCAATAACTACAACAACCGTTTAAAAGAAATGCTAAATGCGATTGACTCTTTGGCTTTCATGAATATGGAAGAGCGATTGTTAAATTACCTATTCGAAAAATGTAAAATCAATCATTCTCGTGAAATATTTAGTACGCATAAAGAAATTGCGTACGATCTCCATTCGTCAAGAGAAGTTATTTCAAGATTGTTGAAAGCACTAGAAATAAAAGGCCGAATCAAATTAAATCGCGCTTCCGTAGAAGTTTTAGTGTAGTGTAACAAATATCACTCATTAGATTGTGTTTATAATCGAAATTTGGATTCCAAACAAATAAATACTCAGATGAACAATTTTTGGAATGAACGCTATGCCGAAAAGGTATTTGCATACGGAATTGAACCCAATCAATTTTATAAAGAACAATTAGCCAAACTCTCAAAAGGCAAAATCCTTTTTGCCGCCGAAGGCGAAGGTCGAAATGCCGTTTACGCTTCACAGCAGGGATTTGAAGTTTCGGCATTTGACAGTAGCGTGGAAGGAAAAAATAAAGCAGAGGCTTTAGCACAAGATAAAAATGTTATAATTAGTTATACTGTTTTAGGAATAGAAGATATAGATTTTCCTGAAAACTATTTTGATGTAATTGTTTTGGTGTATGCTCATTTTCCCTACGAAATCAGAAAAAAATACCATCAAAAACTAGTTTCCTATTTAAAACCAAATGGCAGTATCATTTTTGAAGCCTTTGGCAAAGAACAACTCAATTATACCTCAGGTGGTCCAAAACAACTGGACATGTTGTTCTCTGAAGAGGAAATAAAATCAGAATTCCAGAACATTGATTTTTCGTATTTGAAAACTGAAGAAACTATTTTAGACGAAGGACCTTATCACCAAGGAAAAGCAAATGTAGTTCGATTTATTGGGCAAAAAATTTAGCATAACACTTATGGACAAAATTATTTTTGGCATAATTTTACTTCACCTAGTGGTTGGATTTGGATGGTTATTCTATAAATTGGAAATCCAAAAAAAGAAGAAAAAATAAACTATTTCAGAAATATTTCAAATAAAAAAACCAGAACATTTGTTCTGGTTTTTTTGTCTTTACAAAGTTTCAAATAAATTAGTCTTTTACCCCTAATTTGGATAAAATATCTTCCATCAAACACCATTTGGTAAAGGAAGATTGCAATAAGTTCGCTCCCACAAAGGCTGTAAACCACAACCAGTTTTGATCTACATAAATAGACAACACCACACTCAATAACACAAAACTTCCTGCGATTGCTCTAATAATTCTATTTTTCATTTTTATATATTTTAAATTAATTTGACTTTTCAATATTGACTACTGCTANNACATTGTCTTTTTTAACAAAGGCATAAAACAATAACGAGTCCGTTTCATTCATTTCAGTACCGAACCAATTAGTTTCAACTCCTTCTTCAGAATGATCTTTAAACCCTTTTACATCTTGATACGAAAAGGATTTTACCTCTGCTTGTTGTAACATTTTTTTAATGTCTTTTTCAAAAGCAGCTATTGCAGTAATAATTAATAATTTCATGTTTTACTTTTTTAAAGATTTAATTCTCCCAATTTTTTCTTTCCGTGATATAGTAAATCAAAGGCACAACAATTAATGTTAAGATGGTCGAAACAATCGCTCCTGCTACTAACGAAATTGCTAATCCTTGGAAGATGGGGTCGAATAAAATAATTGACGCCCCAATAACTACCGCTCCTGTTGTCAATAAAATTGGAGTGGTTCTAACTGCTCCAGCTTCTATAATGGCTTGTTTTAAGGGCACTCCTTCGTTCAAACGAATCTCAATAAAGTCAATCAGTAAGACCGAATTTCGAACCATAACTCCAGCCAATGCAATCATTCCAATAAACGAAGTAGCAGTAAAATACGCATTCAACAACCAGTGACCTAATACAATTCCGATTAATGAAAGTGGAATTGCCAACATCATTACAATTGGGGTTTTAAAATTTTGAAACCAACCCACAATCAGCATATAGATAATTACAATTACTACCAAAAACGCCACTCCTAAATCACGGAAGACTTCTAAAGTAACTTGCCATTCTCCATCCCATTTTACTGTAAAATCACTTTCATCTGTTGGTTGTTCCATGTACAATTCGTTTACTTTATAACCAGCAGGCACTTTAATTTTAGCTAATTTTTCATTCATTCCCAAAATAGCATATACCGGACTTTCAAGTGTTCCTGCCATATCAGCCGTTACATACACTACTCGTTTTTGATCTTTTCTATAAATGGTTTTTTGTAAAGTATCTTTCACCACTTTTACCAAATCACTCACAGCAACCATATTGCCTTGACTTCCTTTGATTTTTAGATTTTGAATATCACTCAAGCTCGTTTTGTCTTTGTCATCAAGCGCAAGCACAATACCTACATTATCATTAGAGTTTTCGTCATACAAATTTGATACTGGATATTCTTTTAACAAATAGGTCAGATTTCCAACCACTTGCTGCGGAGCAATTCCGTTCAACATGGCTTTTTCTTTGTCTACTTCCAAACGGTATTCCGTTTGATTGTCTTCTACCATCCAATCGGTATCCACTACATCTGAATTGCTTTCTAAAATCGTTTTAACTTGATTGGCCACTTTGATTTGCTCTTGGTAATTAGGTCCATAAATTTCAGCAACCAAAGTAGATAATACCGGTGGTCCAGGTGGAACTTCAATTAGTTTCACATTAGCACCATATTTCTTAGCAATTTTCTGAATTTCAGGACGCATTGCTTTCGCAATTTCGTGACTTTGTAAATCACGTTCTTCTTTGTGCAATAAGTTTACCTGAATATCAGCCATATTACTTCCTCCACGCATATCATAATGTCGTACAAGTCCATTGAAGGTAATTGGAGCAGAAGTCCCAATATAGTTTTGATAATTTACCACTTCTGGTTTAGTTGCTAAATACTGAGCAATCTCTCTTGTTACTGCTGAAGTACGTTCTAAAGTAGTTCCTTCTGGCATATCGATTACCACTTGGAATTCGTTTTTATTGTCAAATGGCAACATTTTTACAATTACCGATTTGGTAAAAAACATTAAAACAGAACCAAATAACAACACCACTGTTACTGCTAAAAGCAATCTTCTTTTTGGGCTGCTGTCCAAGAAAGGACGCTCGATTTTGTTGTACATTTTATAAATCCAGCTCGTATCCATTCCTTCGGCTTCCTTATGCTCCTGCTCTTCTTTTTCTTGCAATAAATGATACCCCAAATATGGCGTAACAGTCAAAGCAACAAATAATGATAAAATCATTGCGATAGAAGCTCCAATAGGCATCGGACTCATATAAGGCCCCATCATTCCGGATACGAAAGCCATTGGTAAAATCGCTGCAATTACAGTGAAAGTCGCTAAAATGGTTGGATTTCCTACTTCGTTAATTGCATAAATAGCCGCTTGTTTGAATGGCAAACGTTTCATTTTGAAATGGCGGTGCATGTTCTCGGCAATGATAATACTATCATCTACTACAATTCCTACCACAAAAACCAAGGCAAAAAGTGTAATTCTATTTAATGTATAACCCAATAAATAATACGCAAATAAGGTCAATGCAAATGTCAATGGTACAGAGAAAAACACGACCAATCCACCGCGCCATCCCATGGCTAACATTACCAAAACAGTAACAGCGATAATTGCGATCCCAAGGTGCATCAATAACTCTCCTACTTTATCTGAAGCCGTTTCTCCATAATTACGTGTTACTTCTACGTGAACATCATCAGAGATAATGGTCTTCTTTAAGTGCTCAATTTTTTCAATAATCTTTTCAGAAATTTTCATAGCATCAGCCCCTTTCACTTTTCCAACTGCTATAGTTACCGCAGGATATTCAGAGGGTGCTGATTTGAATTTTTCATTAGCTTTGCCAAAACCAAGCGATACATAGCTTCGTGCTGTAGCAGCGCCGTCTTGTACTTTGGCTACCTGTTTTAAGTAAACCGGCATGTTGCGATTAACGCCAACTACTAAATTTTCAACATCGTCAGCGTTTTCTAAAAACTGACCTGTTTTTAATAAGTATTCTTGATCATTTTCAACAAAAGCACCCGATTGTGAACTACCGTTGTTGGCTTGGATCATTTGCATAATTCCCAAAGCATCCACACCGTTTTCGGCCATTTTATCTTTGTCTAAAATCACTTTCAATTCGCGATTGCTTCCTCCAATTTCTTTGGTGATAGCTACATCTTTAACTTTTTCAATTTCTGTCGTTACTTCCTCAGCAATTTGACGCAATTGAAAATCGTCTTGTTTCTCGCTCCAAAGTGTGATACCTAACATCGGGACATCGTCAATCGAACGGGTTTTTACCATCGGTTTGTACACGCCTTGTGGAAACATGTTTTCGTGTTTCGCTAATTCGTCATACAATTTTACATACGAACGCTCTACATCTTGGCCCACATAAAATTGTACGATCAACATGGCTTGACCATTCATTGCCATAGTATGAACATGCTCCACTCCTTTAATATTCGAAATAATTTTCTCCAATGGTTTAGCAACACGACTTTCTACTTCTGCTGGAGTAGCTCCTGGATAACCCACCATAATGTCTGCCATTGGCACATTAATTTGTGGTTCTTCTTCCCTTGGGATTAAAAACGAACTGTACACACCAATGATCATCAACGCCACCATCAATAAAATGGTTAGTTTCGAATTGATGAAAAAATTGGCTATTTTTCCTGATATACCTTCTTGCATTTTTTTTTAGATTAAATGTTTATGAGTTTAAAAGTTTAAAAGACTATGCTTAAAACTGAACACTAACTACTATTTACTGAGCACTAACTTTAGCGCCATTAAATAATTTTCCTTCTGCTGAAACAATGTATTGTTCGTTAGCCGAAAGTCCTGATAAAACTTCTACTTGATCTCCAATATTTTTACCAGTACGCAACCATCTTAAAATTGCAACATTACCTGTTCCAATAGTATAAATTCCAGTTAGCTGACCTTGGTGTACCAATGCCGATTGTGGCACAAGAACTCTAGTTGTTGTAGCAGTGGTTTGATTCTTATTCTCAATTGGGAATTGTACATTCACAAACATGCCAGAAAGAATTTTATTAGATGTTTTTGCCAAATTGATTTTTACCAAATATTGACCTCCCGTATTTTTTGCCGAAACACTCACTTCAGCTACTTTTCCGCTAATAGTTGTATTGTTTGATTTTACCAAAACAGTAACCGGCATTCCTTTAGTAATATTGTTAATATCACTCTCGGCTACCATAGCCGTAACTTGCAAACGAGAAGCCCCTTCGATACTAACCAATGGCATTCCAGGATTAGCCATATCACCTTCTTTTACAAATGTGTTGGTCACTTCACCTGAAAATGGAGCTGTAATATTAGAATATGAAAATTGTGCTTGTACTTCGTTACGCATTTGTTTAGCCCCTTCTAAACCTGCTTTTGCCATTTCGTAACGAGCAGTCATATCGTCTAATTCTTTTTGAGAAGCGCTTTGTTGTTTGAACAAATTTGTAAAACGATCATAATCTTTTTTGGCATTATTATATCCCGCAGTAGCTTGCAAAATTGCAGACTCTACTTGGGCTTTTTTAGCTTGTAAATCCGAACTGTTAATGCTTACCAAAAGTTGTCCTGCACTCACGCGTTGTCCAACTTGAACATGAACCTTGGTTACATAACCCATCATTCGGGTACTTAAATTAGCGCTGTTCTCTGCTTCTATTTTTCCACTAGCTGTTACAAATTGTCCGTTGTTAGTAGATCCAACACCACTTAATTGAACTGTAATTGCAGGTTCATTTGTTGTTACTTCTTGTTTCTCTTTTCCACACGATAAAAATGCGAATGTAGAAAGGGTAAGGATGGCTATTGTCTTTTTCATGTCTTGTATATATTGAAATTTATTTTTTGTATTGCTATTTACTTTGTTAAAAACTGAACATATTCTTTGGTGAAGTTATACTCAAATACGGCTTGTAGAAACTCCAATTCTTTTTGAGCCATCATAGTTTCTGACTGCAATAAATCGGTTGTTTTTTCCAATCCTTGTGTAAAACGGTTGGAGCGAATACGGTAGGCTTCTTGCGATTGGTCGAAAGCTAATTTGGATAAATTTACTTTGTTTTCAGCATCACGTAATTGGCGATTGGTTTTATTCAATTCCAGCTGACTTTGTGCTTTGTATTGTTGACTTTCTAAACTTGATTTTTGGTAATCAGCTTTGGCTTTTTCTAATTTACCAATACTTTTAAATCCGTCAAAAACAGACCAAGATAATTGCGCCCCAACTAAATACCCTTTGGCATTTGT
Source organism: Flavobacterium sp. UBA4098 (assembly GCA_002382495.1). Taxonomy (GTDB): domain Bacteria; phylum Bacteroidota; class Bacteroidia; order Flavobacteriales; family Flavobacteriaceae; genus Flavobacterium. The sequence goes on along the minus strand of DFXW01000002.1, from coordinate 126,033 downwards.
GCCCAAAAAACTAGTATCGTACATTTCATAACTTCCAAAAGCATTCAATCTTGGCAAGAAACTCATTTTGTTAGACAACACCATTTTTTCATAAGCCTGAGACGCTTTATCCATGGCTTGAATGTCTTTTCTGTTTCCAGAAAGAACTGTGTTCATGACATCAATAGCAATACTATTATCCAATGTTTCTAATGGCTTGTAGATTTTGTTTGTATTGTCTTCATTCAACAAAAAGGCCAAATAATCAGAGGCGTTTTGTACATTACTTGTAGCGTATTGTAATTGATTTTTTATTTCGTTAACACGTACTTGTACCGATAACAAATCTGTTTTTTGTAAAATACCTTGATTAAAATAATTGGTAATCAATTTCAAATTGGCATCTGCAGTTTGATTAGCTTTTGTTAATACTGAAACTGCCTTATAAGCCAATTGCAACTGCATAAACGCTTTATTCACTTCCAATTCTAAATATTCTTGGGTTCTTTCGGTTTGCAATTGAAAAGCATCCATTTTTGATTTGGCTGCTTGTCTGCCATACATTCCATCAACATTAATCAAAGGTTGTAACACCTCAATTTTGGTTGCAAAGTTTTTCGTTTTGGTAGGATCATTTAATAATGCAGGGTTAAAATCAGAAGCGCTTAGAATTTCCTGATTCAATTTTGAACCAAAAGCCATTAATGGATTGGTAGTAGAAATCGCAGTATGCCAGGCCGAAATACTCGGTAAGTATAACGCATTCGATTGTCTATAATCTGCTTGAGCCGATTTGAAATTTTCGTTCGCAATTTTTATTTGCAAGTTTTTGGCTAATGCTTTTTGACCAATTTCTTTTCTGGAAATGGTTAACGTGTCCTGACTAAATCCAAAAGTGGAAAAAGCCAAACATCCCATAAGTGTTACTACATGTAGTGTCTTCATAATTTATTTCTAATTAATGAAGCAAAAGTAGATGGGATATACTAGCGGGTCAGTAACAAATGTTACATTGTATGAAATAGAGTATAGAAAACAAAAAACCTACTGTATAACAGTAGGTTTTGTGACCGCGGCAGGGTTCGAACCTGCAACCCTCAGAGCCGAAATCTGATATTCTATCCAGTTGAACTACGCAGTCAGGGGTAATTACGATTTTTGATTACGCTATTCGAATTACGAATTACGAAATTAAGATAATAATTTTTTGACAATAGTCGAGATAGTTTTACCATCAGCTTTTCCAGCTAATTCAGCAGAAGCTAAGCCCATCACTTTACCCATAGCTGCCATGCCTGAAGCACCATTATCTGCAATAATTTTACCTACTACAGCTGCTACTTCCTCTTCTGATAATTGAGCAGGTAAGAATTTTTCAATTACAGCTGCTTGTAACAATTCCGGCTCGGCTAAATCAGGACGCCCTTGTTCGGTGTAGATATTGGCACTGTCTTTACGTTGTTTTACCAAACGTTGTAACAATTTAATTTCTTCGTCGGCACTGATTTCTTCTTTGGCACCAGTTTCAGTTTGTGCTAAAAGCAAAGCTGATTTCACGGCACGCAATGATTCTAAAGCAACGGTATCTTTGGCCCTCATGGCGTTTTTAATTTCGTCCATGATTTGTGTAGCTAAACTCATATTTTCTATTTTTTTGTGTTTGATTATTGTATGCCAGATTGTAAAAAAGCAAAAGTGCTATTGACTATTACTGGACTAAGGTTCGCAAATTTAGAACAATTTACCCGAACAAACAAAAGATAGATTGCTGCGGAATTAGGGTAAAAAAATAACCCGAAAATCAATGAATTTCGGGTTAGTCTTGGTTTTGGTTAGTGGGTATGTATTTAATCTACATTATCGTGCAAATAGGAGTTGTTTGAACGCAACTGCAAATCGTTGTTGCTGTCGGTTCCAACAGAAATTCTCGAATTATTTGCAGCTGTTTGATTCGTAGAAAGTTCAACGCCTAATCTTTTGTAGGCTGGTTCTTTTTCATACTCATCAATTTTTGAAACGTTATTGTGAAATTTATAATTGAATTCTTTCAACTTTCTTCTTCTCTCATCGGCACGTGCGCGCAACGTTTCTTCAATAGTCATTTCCATTGGAGAAATTGATTCAAACTCAGAAGCATTGATGGTTGATTCTTCGATCGCTTTCATCGTGATGTTCAACTCTTCAGGAACCACTTCGGCTACTTTTTGAATAGTTGCAGCAGCTGCAAAATCGTGTTCTGTTTCCATGTACTCTTCTAATGAATGACGGATAACTCCGTTTTCAGCCACTTCAGTAACCGGTACAAATTGAATCGGATCAACTACATTGATATCTTTGATTTCATTGTCAGTCAATTCAAAAACCACTTTGTTTTCGTTAACCGCTGGTTCTGATGTAAACAAAGGCAAATCGAAAGAGAAAGTAGCTTGTTCTTCGATTTGAACTGCTTTTGGCTGTGCTGTTTCGATAGCATGTGCCTCAGGCGTTGTAAACGTAAAATCGATGTCATTAATTGGGGAAACGATTTCAAAAGTCACATCTAAATTTTTGATGAATTCAGACATTACGATTAAGTCATTTTCATTGGTTATTGGTTCGTAAGCTGCAACTACCGGTTCAGCCACTTCGGCAACCACTGGCGCTTCTTCTTCCAATAATTCAAATACAATTCTTTCTTCAGTAGTTCCTGGAGTTTCAGCATCTAAATCGAATGCAGGAACTGTAGAATTAGATAAGTTATGGGTAATTTTTTGCTCATCTTCTAAAGCGTGGATGATTTTTTTAGGCTCCGAATTTACGATTTCATTTTGTTGCTCCAAATCAAAACCTGTAGCAATAACAGTTACTGCGATAGCATCTCCAAGAGATTCATCTTCACCAACTCCCATGATAATATTTGCATTGAAACCTGCTTCCGATTGGATATGATCATTGATTTCACCAATTTCGTCCAAAGTGATTTCATTAGTTCCAGAAACGATAAGCAACAATACGTTTTTGGCACCTGTAATTTTGTTGTCATTCAATAAAGGAGAATCCAAAGCAGAAATAATAGCATCTTTCGCTCTAGTTGTCCCTTCAGCTATTGCAGAACCCATAATAGCTGTTCCACTATTAGACAATACCGTTTTAGCATCGCGTAAATCGATATTTTGAGTATAGTGGTGTGTAATTACTTCGGCAATACCTCTTGAGGCTGTTGCCAATACTTCGTCTGCTTTTGAAAAACCTGCTTTGAAACCTAAGTTTCCGTATACTTCTCTTAATTTATTGTTATTAATAACAATAAGTGAATCTACTTGTTTGCGCAATTTTTCAATACCAATTAAGGCTTGTTCTTGACGTACTTTACCTTCAAAAACAAAAGGAAGCGTCACGATACCAACGGTAAGAATATCACGTTCTTTAGCCAATTGAGCAATTACAGGCGCGGCACCAGTTCCGGTTCCACCTCCCATACCGGCAGTGATAAATACCATTTTCGTATTTTGATCTAACATTTTTTCAATGTCAGAAATACTTTCAATAGCTGATTGTTGTCCTACATCTGGATTTGCTCCAGCTCCCAATCCTTCGGTCAAGTGAACACCTAACTGAATTTTGTTAGGCACCGCACTATTTTGCAAGGCTTGTGAATCGGTATTACAAACAATAAAATCTACTCCTTTGATTCCTTGTTTAAACATATGGTTGATGGCGTTGCTCCCGCCGCCTCCAACACCTATTACTTTGATCACATTTGATTGGTTCTTTGGTAAATCAAATGAAATACTTCCAAATTCTGAGTTGCTCATCATTTTATTTGGTTTTTGCTATTTGTTATTAATTTTATATTGTCTGAGGCTAAGCCTTTATTCTGCGTTATCTAAGAAATCTTTGATTTTATCTACATACTTGTCAAAAAATGATCTTCTAATTTGAGTTTCTGTCGACTTGTCTTTGGTTTCTGCTTTGGTAATTTCATCTGATTCTATTTCAGCTTGAACTACTTCATTGGTTTCCATTACTGGCGCTTTATAGACTGGCATTTCTGGGGCTTGAGCCTGGTCTATTCTAACCGCACTCTGTGTTTTGTTTTCGATGCTATTCATCACTAAACCAACGGCAGTTGCATATAATGGACTTGATATTTCTTCGCTAGAATTGCCAGCTAAATGCTCGTTTGGATACCCAATTCTAGTATCCATTCCAGTAATGTATTCTACCAATTGCTTAATGTGTTGCAATTGAGATCCACCACCTGTTAAAACAATTCCTGCAATTAATTTTTTTCTTGGGTCCTCATGACCGTATGCTTTAATTTCAACATAAACTTGTTCAATTATTTCCACTACACGAGCGTGAATAATTTTGGACAAATTCTTTAAAGAAATTTCTTTTGGCTCTCTACCTCTTAAACCTGGAATAGAAACGATTTCATTTTCTTTATTTTCTCCGGGCCAAGCAGAACCAAATTTCACTTTCAATAATTCAGCTTGTTTTTCAATAATAGAACAACCCTCTTTAATGTCATCAGTAATTACATTTCCTCCGAAAGGAATTACTGCAGTGTGACGAATAATACCATCTTTAAAAATGGCTAAATCTGTTGTTCCACCACCAATATCAATCAAGGCAACACCCGCTTCTTTTTCTTCTTGGCTCAAAACCGCATCCGATGAAGCCAATGGTTCCAATGTCAAACCGGATAGTTCAATTCCAGAATCGTGAATACAACGACCCACGTTTCTAATTGAAGAAGCCTGTCCAACCACAACGTGAAAACTAGACTCTAGACGCCCACCATACATTCCGATTGGTTCTTTAATTTCCGCTTGCCCATCAATTTTAAATTCTTGAGGCAATACGTGAATAATTTCTTCACCAGGAAGCATTGCTAATTTATTAACTTGATCAATCAACAATTGAATATCATTCCCTCCAATAACTTCTTCAGGATTACTTCTGCTGATGTAATCGGTATGTTGAATACTGCGGATATGTTGTCCAGCAATCCCTACAACACAATCTTTTATTTTATAACCCGAATTGTTTTCGGCTTCTTGAACAGCATGCTGAATGGATTGAATTGTTTGCGTAATGTTATTGACAACACCTCTCGCCACACCTAAACTTTTGGATTTACCAACACCCAAAATTTCTAGTTTTCCATACTCATTTTTCTTGCCGATCATGGCAACAATTTTGGTAGTTCCAATATCTAAACCTACTGCAATATTCTCTTTTTCCATTACCTCTTATTTTGTGCAAATTACTTGTTGTGTGAAACGAAGGTCAATTTTTCTATATTTATACAAAGAACTGTCTACAACTGCTTTTTGAAAAAATGCTTTGTAATTTCGAAATTTAGCATCTACATTTTTTGCTCCGCCGAAATCAATTTGATAATCAAAATTTCTGTTCAACATTTTTAAGCTACCTGAAGGCATAATTTGAATGGCAATGATGTTTTTTTTCAAAAATTCATCGTCATAAATTTTCCGAAATAATTCAGCTAAAGCTTCGCTATTTTGTTTGCGTATTACTCCCAAAACGAGAGGGACTCTGGCAGTAAAATTTGCCGACAACGGCATTGTATTTCCCTTGTAATCAATATAAAAAGAACGCTTACCATCGAAAACCCTTACGATTGGAGTCTTCTGTTTCACCACTGCTTTCAACACCCCGTCGATAGTTACAAACACCTCTGATTTCTCTACCATTGGATCTGAACTAACGGCTTTTTCTAATTTATTCAAATCTAATTTATCTTTTCGGATAGCTGAAGCGTCTGCATTATTTTCTATTAACAATTTATTAACCGTTTCCTGTTTAAGAAAACTTGCATTTTCTCCAACAAAAACCACTTTCGTTTTAGTTAATTTTCGATTTTCATTCCGATTTGATGTAAACGAAAACAATACAATTACCAACCCAAAAATGAGTACTAACCGAATAGTAATCCAATTAAATCGTTTCATACAATGCCTTTTTTATAGATGGTACCATTTCTCCTAAATCTCCTGCACCAATAGTTACAACAATTCGAGCATCACTCGCTAAAATTGTAGGAATTAAATCCTCTTTGGAGACTAATTTTTTATCTTTATTGGTCATTTTATTCATTAACCATTGCGATGTAATTCCTTCCATTGGCAATTCGCGAGCCGGATAAATATCCAACAACACTACTTCGTCAAATTGGGACAAACTTTTCGCAAAATCATCAGCAAAATCTTTCGTCCTACTAAACAAATGCGGTTGAAAAATAGCCAACACTTTTTGGTTAGGATACAATTCGCGCACCGCTTGGTGTACCGCGTTAATTTCGGTTGGATGATGCGCATAATCATCGATATAGACCAAATTTGACGTTTTAATTTGATACGAAAAACGTCTTCTAATTCCTTTAAATGAAGCCAGTGCTTTTGCAATAGCATCTGAAGAAGTTCCAAAAGTTTTGGCCATAGCCAAAGCCATCAAGGCATTCATCAAATTGTGTCTTCCAGGCAATCCAAAAGCAATATCTTTAATAGTTTCGGTTGGCGTTTGTACGTCAAAAACATAACTGCCATTTCCCACTCTTACATTAAATGCTTTGTACACTGCCTCTTCGTTTACTGCACAAGTCACGCCTTCAATTGGCAATTCATTGGTAATAAACAATTGGCTTTTATCTTCCACTTTATTGGCAAACTCTACAAATGAAGCTTCAATTTGTTCGCTAGTTCCATAAATATCCAAATGGTCGGCGTCCATGGAAGTAACACAGGCAATATTAGGATGCAAATGCAAGAAAGAACGATCAAATTCATCCGCCTCTACTACGGTAACCGTCTTTCCTGTTCCAATTAAATTAGAGTTGTAATTTTCTACAATTCCACCCACAAAAGCAGTTACGTCGGCACCGCTTTCAAATAGGATATGTCCTAAAATACTAGATGTTGTTGTTTTACCATGCGTTCCCGCTACTGCAAAACAAAAGGTGTCTTTAGTAATAATTCCTAAAACTTCAGCACGTTTTTTTACTTGGTATTCTCGCTCTAAGAAAAAGTTCCATTGTGAGTGCGTTACTGGAACAGCTGGGGTAATAATTACCAACGTATTTTCAGTATAATAGTCTTTCGGAATTAAATCAATTCGGTCTTCAAAGTGAATAGAGATACCGCTTTCAATTAATTCATCGGTTAACATCGAAGGTGTTTTATCGTAACCTGAAACATTTTTTCCGATGGTTTTGAAATAACGCGCCAAAGCACTCATCCCGATTCCTCCGATTCCTATAAAAAAGACGTTATGTATTTGATTTAAATTCATTTTATTTTGGTAGCCAAACGTTGAAACGTTCTGTTGGTATTATTTGATTAATTTGATGATCTCTTCTACAATAGCTTTAGTCGCATTGGGCAAAGCCAAGCTTTTAATATTTTGACTCAATTCGTGTTGTTTGTTTTCGTTGCCAATCAAGTCGGAAAAAGTCGATTCAAAAGTGGCATCCAACTCGCTTTCGCGAATTAAAATGGCACCGTTTTTATCGGCAATAGATTTCGCATTTTTGGTTTGATGGTCTTCGGCCACATTCGGCGAAGGGATAAATACAACTGGTTTGCCCACTATACACAATTCTGAAACCGAAGAAGCTCCGGCTCTCGAAATCACAATATCTGCAGCTGCATATACCAAATCCATTCGCTCAATAAACGCCATTACTTGAACGTCTTTTGATTGGTATTTTTGGTACTCATCAAAATATAATTTGCCACATTGCCAAAGCAATTGTACATTTTGCGTTTCAAAAAATTCCAATTCTTTTTGAATCAATTGATTCACACGACGTGCCCCTAAACTACCACCTAAAACCAAAATGGTTTTTTTGTTTGGATCTAAATTAAAATGCGCAACTCCTTCGGCTCTTTTACCCTCAATAGTCATTAGGTCTTGGCGAACTGGATTACCTGTTAGCACCATTTTATCTTTTGGGAAAAAACGTTCCAAATTTTCATAAGCCACACAAATGGCATTGGCTTTTTTGCTTAATAATTTATTGGTGATTCCAGGAAAAGAATTTTGTTCTTGAATTACCGTTGGAATTCCTGCACTATTTGCCATTTGCAATAAAGGGCCACTGGCAAAACCGCCTGTACCGATAACTACATCTGGTTGGAATTGTTTTATAATTTGTCTGGATTTCAATAAACTACTCAATAGTTTTATTGGAAATAAAGCATTGTCAAAAGTCAATCTTCTTTGTAAACCCGCAATCCAAAGTCCTTTAATTGGATAACCGGCTTGAGGTACTTTTTGCATTTCCATTTTATCCTGTGCCCCAACGAAAAGAAATTTGGCATCCGGAAAATGAGACTTTAATTCATTAGCGATAGCAATTGCTGGATATATATGACCTCCTGTTCCTCCTCCGCTTAATATGAATTTATATGTTCTCATGGTAAATTTGCTATTTGTTTAATACGGCATCCATTGGATTTTTTGAACTGTCTTGAATGGAGTAATTGCCTTTTTCTATATGCTTATTGTCTGCTTCTAATTCTTGGTCTATCAATCGTTGAAGTGCTTCTTCTCGTTTGGCTGCTTCTTTTTGTTCAAGTTCGATTTCTTCTTCTTTCTTGGTTACATTGATAATAATTCCAAGTGCAAAACAAGTCATCCAAATGGAACTTCCTCCACTACTAATCAAAGGCAAGGTTTGTCCCGTTACCGGTAATAATTCGACCGCCACCGCCATATTGATTAGCGCCTGAAATATTAAAGGAAAACCCAAACTAATGACGACTAATTTTCCAAAAAGCGTATTGGCTTTATGCGCAGCAATTACAAATCGGAAGAGCAGTAAAAGATACAATCCTAAGACTCCTAGTCCTCCCACTAATCCATATTCTTCTACAATAATGGCGTATATAAAATCAGAGGACGATTGAGGTAAAAAGTGTCTTTGCACACTTTTACCAGGACCAACTCCAGTAAAATTCCCAGAGGCAATTGCGGTTTTCGCTGCATTGATTTGATATTCGTCTTCGCCTTCTTTATCGGTTCCATAATTTTCAATTCGACTAATCCAAGTATCTACCCTGCTAAAGAATTTGGAATCAGGAAATGTTTTTGATAATGCCACAAAAATCAACAATCCTGCTATCGCCATTCCCATGATGTACCCAATATACTTCAATTGATATTTTCCAACAAAGGCAATCATAACGACCATCACAAACATTAAGGCAGTAGTAGAGAAATTGGCAGGCAAAATCAACATTAAAGTAATAAATACCGGTATCCATAGCTCAACAAAAGAAGCTTTAAAAGTTACAGGCGTTTCTCTTGTTTTGGACAAATAACGCGCGACATAAATGTATAAAATGATGGCTGCTATAGAAGAGGTTTGAAATGATATCCCGATGAATGGCAATTGCAACCATCGGCTGGCATTGGCACCGCCAATATTCGTTCCTTTAAATAGTGTTAATGCTAAAAGCCCCCAAACAATGGGCAACCCAATTCGTGAGATTACTCTAAAATAATGGTAAGGCACTTTATGTACAAAATAAATAATCATGAAACCCATACCTAAATGAGCCAAATGTTTTACTAAATAGCCAAGGGTATTTCCGTCTCCATCTCGACCAAAAGCTAAATTGGTACTGGCGCTAAAAACTGGCATAAAAGAAAACAAAGCCAATAAAGCCAAGAATGACCAAATTACCTTATCCCCTTTTAAATTGCTTAGTAGCTGTTTCAGTTTCATATCGCCTAAAGTCTAATGAATAGTTCCCTATTATAAATTGTAAACTGCCTGTTTGAATTGTCTTCCTCTGTCTTCGTAGTTTTCGAATAAATCGAAACTCGCGCAAGCTGGTGACAATAAAACAGTATCTCCTTTTTCGGTCATACGCTGAGCCATACGAACAGCATCGTTCATATTATCTACTTCTATCATCACATCGACAACATTACCAAATGCCTCAATGATTTTTTTATTGTCAACACCTAAACAAATAATCCCTTTAACTTTTTCATGCACTAAAGACATCAATTCGTGATAGTCGTTTCCTTTATCAACACCCCCAACAATCCAAACTGTTGGCGTGGTCATACTATCTAAAGCAAAGAAAGAAGCATTCACATTTGTCGCTTTCGAATCGTTGATGTATTGTACGTTTTGGATTTTCAATACTTTTTCTAAACGGTGTTCTACTCCTTGAAAATTAGACAAGCTCTCTCTAATGGTTGCATTTCTAATCTGCATCAATTTGGCCACTGAAGTTGCTGCCATAGCATTCTTCATATTGTGTTTTCCTTCTAATGCAATTGTTTCTGTTTCCATTAAAAATTCTTCGTGATTCATCATCTTTACTTCCATTTTATTATCTTTTATAAAGGCCCCTTCCGTGAAAACTTGGTTCAATGAAAAAGGAATTAATGTTGCTTTTGTTGTATTATTTTGTAACCAATTGGCTATCGCTTCGTCTTCGGCATCATAAATCAAATAATCGTCTTCGGTTTGATTCATTGTAATTCTAAACTTCGAATCGATGTAATTTTCATACTTGTAATCGTAACGGTCCAAATGATCCGGACTAATATTTGTTATGATGGCAATGTGCGGCTTGTAATCAATTATGCCGTCCAACTGAAAACTACTCAACTCTAAAACATAGGAGTCAAAATCATTATCGGCTACTTGCCAGGCAAAACTTTTTCCAATGTTACCTCCCAATCCAACATTCAGTCCTGCTGATTTTAGCAAATGGTAGGTTAACATCGTGGTAGTCGTTTTACCATTACTTCCTGTGATACCTATCGTAATTGCATTGGTAAAAGGAGCGGTGAATTCAATTTCAGAAATCACCTTGATTCCTTTTTCGATTAACTTTTTAACGATGGGTGATTTATCGGGAATTCCTGGACTTTTCATGACCACATCCGCATTCAAAATCAAAGATTCGGTATGCGTTTCGTCTTCCCAAGCAATCGCATTATGATTAAGAACTTCTTTGTAATTATCTTTTATTTTTCCAAAATCAGATACAAAAACATCGTATCCTTTTTGTTTTCCCAGAATGGCTGTACCCACTCCACTTTCGCCTCCTCCTAAAACAACTAATCTCATCTATCGTAGTTTTAAAGTCACTATGGACAAAATGGATAACATGATAGCAACGATCCAAAAACGAGTTACAATCTTACTTTCGTGATATCCTTTTTTCTGATAGTGATGGTGCAAAGGCGACATTAAAAATATTCTACGGCCTTCGCCAAAACGTTTCTTGGTATATTTAAAATAAGCAACCTGAATGACCACTGATAAATTTTCGGCTAAGAAGATTCCACACAATAATGGAATCAACATTTCTTTACGAACAGCTATTGCTAATACCGCAATGATTCCTCCAATTGTTAAACTTCCGGTATCACCCATAAATACCGAAGCCGGAAACGAATTGTACCAAAGAAATCCAATCAATGCCCCAACAAATGCCGCGATAAATACGGTCATTTCTCCTGAATTCGGGATATACATGATGTTCAAATAATTGGAGAAAATAATGTTCCCAGAAAGGAAGGTGAAAATTCCTAAAGCTAATACCGAAACCGCCGAGGTCCCCGCAGCTAAACCATCAATTCCATCGGTCAAATTGGCTCCGTTAGAAACTGCCGTGATAATAAAAATTACTACTGGAATAAAAATTAACCAAGCCCAATTTTGATAGCCGTCTCCTGTCCAGGCTAAAACTTCAGCATAATCGAATTCATTGTTCTTAAAGAATGGAATTGTTGTAGCAGTTGATTTTACCTCAACTGGCGCTTGCACCACAGAAGTTACATTGGATTGCTTGATCACTGGAGAATTTGAAGCGTTTTCTAAAACCGTAACTGCAGGACTAAAATACAATACCGAACCTACAATTATCCCCAATCCAACCTGACCAAAGACTTTAAAAATTCCTTTTAAACCTTGTTTGTCTTTCTTGAAAATTTTGATGTAATCGTCAATAAATCCAATTGTACCCATCCATAAGGTAGTCACAATCAACAAAACGATATAGATGTTGTGCAATTTGGCAAACAATAAAACAGGCAAAAGTGTTGCGAAAATGATAATCAAACCACCCATAGTTGGTGTTCCTGCTTTTTCATTTTGTCCTGCCAAACCTAATTCGCGAACTGTTTCTCCTACTTGTTGATTGCGTAAGAAAGTAATAATTCTCTTTCCATAAATAGTAGACAACAACAATGAAAGCAAAAAAGCCAAACCTGATCTAAACGTGATATATTGGAAAACTCCCGCTCCTGAAACGTTTAATGTTTTGTCTAAATATTCAAATAAGTAGTATAGCATAATTCTCTATTTGTGGAGTTGTTCTAATAGTTCTTTTACAATTTTCATGTCATCAAAATCATGACGAACACCTTCTATTTCTTGGTAGGTTTCGTGTCCTTTACCAGCAATTAAAATGATATCATTGGGCTGAGCCAATTGGCAAGCCGTTTTAATAGCTTGTTTTCTATCGGTGATTGATAAAATTCTTTTGAAATTTTGTGGCGCCACACCTTGTTCCATTTCGCTAATGATTACAGTAGCATCCTCATTTCTTGGATTGTCCGAAGTCAAAATAGCTTTGTCACTCAAGTCAGAAGCAATTCCTCCCATAACAGGACGTTTTGCTTTATCACGATTTCCACCACAACCCACAACCGTTATCAATTGTTCGTTTTTAGTTCGGATATCGTTAATCGTTTTCAATACATTTTCTAGTGCATCTGGCGTATGTGCATAATCTACAATCGCAGTAATATTGGCCTCTGAAACGATGTATTGAAAACGTCCTGAAACACTTTCTAACTCCGACAATAATCGCAATGCTTCCAAACTTTCCATGCCTAATTCAATTGCGGTTCCGTAGATCGCTAATAAATTATAGGCATTAAAAGTTCCAATCAATTTTACCCAAACTTCATTGCCATTGATTTTTAATAACAAACCAGACAATTGGCTTTCTAAAATTTGTGCTTTATAATCGGCATACGATTTTAAGGCGTAGGTACATTTTTTGGCAACCGTATTTTGTAATAAAACCGGTCCGTTTTTATCGTCGATATTGGATAACGCAAAAGCTGTTTTTGGCAAATGATCAAAAAATGATTTTTTCACATCGCGGTATTCGGCAAAAGTGGCGTGGTAATCCAAATGATCGTGAGATAAATTGGTAAACACACCGCCCACAAAATGCAAGCCCTCTGTACGTTTTTGATGAATTCCATGCGAACTCACTTCCATAAAACAATACTCAACACCTTCAGCAATCATTGTGGCCAAAAAGTGGTTAATCGTAATTGAATCCGGAGTAGTATGCGTAGCTTTGTATTCCACTTCATCTACCATAATTTTTACAGTAGAAAGCAAGCCTACTTTATATCCTGCTTTTTTATACAATTGATACAATAAAGAAGCAATTGTTGTTTTCCCATTGGTTCCGGTAACGCCCACCAATTGCAATTTTTGCGAAGGGTGATCAAAATAATTGGCGGCCATAACTGCCAATGCTGTATTGGTGTCTCTAACTTGAATGTAGGTAATACATTCGGTAATTGTTTCAGGTAATGTGTCACAAACAATAGCTGTAGCACCCAACTCGATTGCTTTAGCAATAAACTCATGTCCATCAGAAATCGTCCCTCTGATCGCTACAAAAACATCATTTTTCACAATTTTTCTAGAATCAAAATCGATTTTACCAATAGTAATTTCTGTCGAACCTTTAACCGCTTCGATAGCTACTTTATATAATATGTCCTTTAGTATGCTCACGATAATTCTAATACAATAGTTGTGTTCTTTGCTATATTTTGTCCTGCTTGTAGTGATTGATTTTTCACCTTCCCAAAGCCTTTGATTTTTACTCTAATTCCTAAATTTTCTAACAATGCAATAGCGTCCATACCAGACATCCCTTTAACATTAGGTACAGTGTTTTGTCTTTTGTGAGAAGACGTGGTATACGAAGCATAGTCTAATTCTTGTTTAGGAATTTTTCTGTCTATCTTTTTGATAGTATTGGTAGAAGGAGCATCTGTAAATATTTTTTGAGCAATTCGTTTAAATACAGGACCCGCCACATCGGCACCATAATAATTATTATGTGCTGTATTAGGTCTATGCACCATTACGATACAAGTGTACTGAGGTTTATTTGCTGGAAAATAGCCAACGAATGAAGACGCATAGTACATGCCAGAGCCTGATTTACTTCCATAACCCATTTGAGCCGTTCCTGTTTTTCCTGCCATTGGAAACTCTTTAGTGTACAATGACTTAGCCGTTCCACGTTTTACCACATTTTCTAGTAAAGCACGTACTTTCTTCAAAGTTTCTGGCGAACAAACCTTTGGATTCATTACCTGAGTGTCGAATTTTTTAATGGTCGTATTCCATTTTTTAATTTCAGAAACCAATTGTGGTTTTACCATTACACCATTGTTAGCAACCGAATTGTAGAAGGTTAATGTTTGCATTGGCGTGATTGTAATCCCATAACCAAAAGCCATCCATGGAAGTGAAATTTTGGACCATCTAGCCTGTCCTGGTTTTGGAATAATTGGAGTAGCTTCTCCTTTTAATTCTAAACCTATTTTTTTATCCAGCCCCCAATCTTCAATGTGTTTTATAAATTTAGATGGGTTGTTTTTGTAATTGTTGTATACTGATTGTACCATAACTGTATTGGAGGAAACTTCAAATCCATGTCCTAAAGAAACTTTACCCATTCCTTTATGAGAATCCACTACATTTTTTCCAAAATAAGTTACCACTCCGCCTCTGGCATCAAAAACAGTACTGGTGTCAGCCACTTTATCTTCTAACACTGACATAAGATCTACTAATTTGAAAGTAGAACCCGGATCATGCGCTTCTGTAATAGCGTAATTTAGTGTTTCATTATAGGTTCCATCACTAAGTCTACCTAAGTTTGAAATCGCTTTAATGTGACCTGTTTTGGTTTCCATTACCACAACACAACCATGTTCTGCTTCGTATTCTTCCAACTGTTTCAACAACGCATGATGAGCAATATCTTGAATGAATACATCGATTGTAGAAATAACATCATATCCATCAATAGGATCTACTTCATTAAAATCACGAATAGGTTTCCATTGGCCTTTCGCAATTTTTTGTTTTAAAATCTTACCGTCTTTTCCGTTCAAGTATTTTCTGTAAGCCCATTCAATACCTTTCCCGTCAGGTGTACTATCTGGCTTCATTCTTTCGTAACCAATGGTTCGTTCAGCAATTCTTCCAATTGGATATTCTCTTACAGGTTCCGGTTTAACGATTATCCCACCTTTATTAGCCCCCTCCTTAAACAATGGAAAACCTTTAATTTTGACATAATCCGTATAACTCAAACCACGTGCAATTAAAAAATACCTGTTATTGGTAGCTCTTGCTTTACGCAAAGCTCTTTCGTAATAATTAGAGGGTTTGCCTAACAAATAAGCCAAGGAATCAGCTAATGAGTCAACGGTACTTTGAAACAATTCCGATTTTGGCACAAAAGCATCAAATCGGATTTCGTAATTTGGAATTGAGGTCGCCAACAAACTACCATCTGAAGAGTAGATATTACCTTTATTGGCTTTAATTTCAAATTCTTTAACTGTTTTCTCTTTGGCCTTTTGACGATAATGATCTCCTTGAACCCATTGAATATTGGTCAATTTAAAGACAATAGCGACCGCCATCAAAAACATAGCGAAAGCCACAAGATAGATGCGATAAGAAATATGTTTATCTTCTACTGCCATAATTTTTCAAAAAAAACTTTTTCTTTTTCTTGTACTACTTTAATTTTTATTGGCGGAACCGTTGAAGGAAGAATTAATCTTGCTTCCATTTGTTTAGCAACTGTCGATTCCATTTTTAATTTCATCAATTCCGAACGTCTGTCTACAAACTCTGAACGCAATTCTTTAACTTCATTATTTAGTTCAGCAATACGAAAAACTTTTTGCTCATAGCGTTGTGTATTTGCAATCATCACAATAGCCAAACCGATAATAAATACGATAAAACGCCAGTTTTTTATAGCATCCTCGTCTAGTAAAAATCGTGCTTTCAATATGCCGTACAGACCGTGTTTCATTACAACTTATTATATTTTTTCTGCTATTCGCAGCTTAGCACTTCGCGCTCTATTATTCTCTTTAATTTGTTCGTTATTCGGAACTATTAATTTTCCAACCGTTTTAAATGGTACCGAAAAATTGCCAAAAAAATCTCGTTCTGGCTCTCCTTCAAACATGCCGTTTTTTACAAATCGCTTTACCAATCGATCCTCAAGAGAGTGATACGAAATAATGCTCAAACGTCCTTCTGGTTTTAAAATTTCTAAAGACTGCTCTAAAAATTCTTTTAACACATCCATTTCTTGATTAACCTCAATTCGGATAGCCTGATACATTTGAGCTAAAATTTTATGGCTTTTATGAGCCGGTAAAAATCGACTCAACACTTGTTTTAATTGTTCGGTATTTCTGATTGGCGCTTTCTCCCTTGCTTCCAAAATTACTCTTGCAATAGCAGGTGCGTTTTTCAACTCACCGTAATCCAAGAATACCCTGCGCAAATTATCTTCATCATATTCATTCACCACTCGATAGGCACTCAAATCATTTTTCTGACTCATTCTCATGTCCAATTCAGCATCAAAACGAGTAGAAAATCCTCTTTCGGCTACATCAAATTGATGAGAAGAAACGCCTAAATCTCCTAAAATCCCATCCACGGCTTTAACGTTATGAAAACGTAAAAAACGTTTGATAAATCTGAAATTTTCATTGATAAGAACAAAACGATCATCTTGTAAAGCATTTGCTAAAGCATCTTCATCCTGATCGAAAGCATATAATTTCCCGTTTGGCCCTAATCGATTTAAAATCTCTCTAGAATGACCTCCCCCACCAAAAGTAACATCAACATAAATACCCTCTGGATGAATATTTAACCCATCAACAGACTCATGCAACAATACTGGATTATGATATTCCATTGTCGTCATCATTTACATTACCCATTACATCTTCCGCTAAATCTGCAAAATCAATATCTTCTCCGTTAATTGATTTTTCATACAACTCTTTATCCCAGATCTCTACAATATTGACTGCCGAAGAAAAAACCACCTCTTTTGAAATACTCGCAAAACCAACTAAATCTTTAGGAACTAATAGTCTTCCCAAAGCATCAATTTCAACCACTTTAACTCCAGCCGTAAAGCGACGGATAAAGTCATTGTTCTTTTTAACAAACCGATTTAATTTATTGATTTTTTGCATCATCAAATTCCACTCTTGCATAGGATATAATTCCAAACAAGGTTGAAAAACAGAGCGTTTCAATACAAAACCATCCTGTAATGAGGAAGCCAATTGCTTTTTCAAAGGCGAAGGCATTAACACCCTTCCTTTAGCATCTACTTTGCACTCATATGTCCCTACGATTGTATTCAAAAAATTGTATTTAAATGATTCTAAGCAAAAATATAAAATATTTTACCACATTTTACCACAATATACCACTTTGTTAATAAGTTTCCCCACTTATAGCCCAAAACCCTTAATTATTATGCAATCAGCAGATTAAGTAGTTTTCGAACTTGTTTATAAATAGGTGCTTTTGTAAATAATTGAAACAGGAATAAGCGATTTTAACAAGAAAAAGGATTATCTTATTAAAAAATGACTTCAAAAATTAATATTTTGGTATTAAATCCTATATTTGTCAAAATTGAAAAATAGGGATCCGAAAAAATGGAAGAACACTATAAAAAAGAAGGAAAATACAGTTATTTTGAAGCCGGAGAAGGAACGCCAATCGTTATTCTTCATGGACTAATGGGAGGCTTAAGCAATTTTAATGGAGTTGCCAATTACTTTTCCAACAAAGGCTACAAAATAATCATTCCTGATTTGCCTATTTATACACAAAGCCTTTTGAGGACTAATGTTAAGGCTTTCGCTAAATATGTGAAAGACTTTATTGCTTTCAAAGGATTAGACAATGTCATTTTACTAGGAAATTCTCTAGGTGGTCATATCGCTTTATACCATACCAAAATGTATCCTGAAAAAGTAGCCGGATTAGTAATCACAGGCAGTTCAGGATTATATGAAAGTGCTATGGGGGACAGTTACCCGAAAAGAGGGGATTATGAATACATTAAGAAAAAAGCAGAAGATGTTTTTTACGACCCTAAAGTAGCTACTCCAGAACTCGTTGATGAAGTGTACGCCTCTGTAAACGACAGAATAAAATTAATTAAAACATTAACTATAGCAAAAAGTGCTATACGTCATAATATGGCAAAAGACCTTCCTAAAATGAAGGTTCCAACTTGTATAATTTGGGGTAGAAACGATAAAGTTACACCGCCAGAAGTAGGTAATGAATTCCATCGACTTTTACCAAATTCAACTTTATATTGGATAGATAAATGCGGTCATGCCGCTATGATGGAACATCCAGATGAATTCAACAGCATTTTAGAAAATTGGTTAACTACTGTTTACCAACCTATTTCTTAAATCTGTATAAATAACACTTATGAAAATTACTACTGCTGAATTTATAATTAGCAACTCAGAGGTTGATAAATGTCCGAAAGACTACTTGCCAGAATATGCCTTTATTGGGCGATCAAACGTAGGTAAATCTTCCCTTATCAATATGCTGACGAATCATAAAAGTTTAGCAAAAACATCCGGAAGACCTGGAAAAACACAATTAATCAATCACTTTTTAATCAATAAAAATTGGTTTTTGGTTGATTTACCTGGATATGGCTACGCTAAAGTTTCCAAAAAAACCAAATCCATTTTCCAACAATTCATTACCGATTATTTTGAAACTCGCGAACAATTAGTATGCGCTTTTGTTTTAATTGACATTCGCCATGAAGCCCAAACTATCGATATTGAATTCATGTCGTATATGGGAGAAAGTGAAATACCATTTTGCATCATTTTTACCAAAGCAGACAAAATCAGCAAAGTAAAAATCGATTCGCATGTTGCCGCCTACAAAAAGAAAATGTTTGCTAACAATTGGGCTGAAATGCCAACCTATTTTGTAACCTCTGCGACTGAAGCAACAGGAAAAGAAGAATTGTTGAGCTATATTGATGAAGTCAATCAAGAAGTGTTTAAAAATCAAAATGAATTTTAAAAAAGTATAAAAAACAACAAAGCCAAAACATATAGTTTTGGCTTTGTTGTTTTTAATCATGTTAGATTATTTTATCAATTCTAATTTCTCAGCAAAATAATCGCAAAAATCTTTCATTGTATTGGTCATTTTTTCGTCATCTGTAGCACGATTAAAAGTATCAGACATGGCTACCAATGTTTGATGAAAGAAAATTTTCATTTCATCAACCGGCATGTCTTTAGTCCATAAATCAATTCGCATTGTTTCTTTGGCTTTACTATCCCAAATAGACAACATGATTGCTTTTGCTTCCTCTTTTGCAATACCGCCATCATTAGCAGTCCAAAATAGTTTTTCTGGTACTCGATTGGAATCTAATTCAATTTCGAATTTAATTTCTGAGGTGATCAAATCTGACATTATTTCTTAGGTTTATATTTTGATTTTTCAAATAGTTCTTTAGCATTCATATCTAACAACTTTGCTAATGGAACATCATTATTTTCAGCATAAGAACGAACAATTTGCCATCCTATCCAAGCGCCAACTTGACCTGGAGATTCATTGTCTATTTCTAAATAAAATTTTGAAAATGGTGCTGGTGCAATAAAACGAGACGTTAATTTCGACTCATCACTATACAGCATTTCATTTTCTAAAAAGTAACGCCAAATATACGTTTCATTTTCTTCACACCAAGTAATTTCTTTTGGAGCATACCCCATTTTTTCTGCATCTGAATACGCTGTTAATAAAAGATCTTTTAGATACAATTGTTTTCCATAATATACCATTTGGCTTAGTAAGGTTTTGTCTTTTCCAAAATTAATTTTAGTTGCTGCAAAACTCGAAACCAGATCAGGCATCATTTGCCTTTGTTCAAAATTTTGCTTGATGTATTTAGGAAATTCATAAAAGCGATGGGCTTTGCCTAAATACAATTCCAAAGATAAAATGACCAAACTGTCTGCATAAATTGCTTTCGTATTGTAATCCATCTCGGCAATTACTGTAACTGCTTTTGGTGTTTTTGTTTTTGGAAAATAGTGTTTAATGTGTTTAAAAAGTGTCACTAATTCCGAACGAACCGGCTCGATATTGCTGTATTTTTTTTGCACTTCGCTATATAGCTCACGCCAAAGAGGATTCTGTATTTTATTGGTCCAAACACTATCTGGTACCTCTTTAGGAAAGAAAACAGGATACTCTTTTTTTATTTTTTGCAGCTCTTGAGGTTTAGATTCAAAAAACACTTGATCAAACCGCTCCACTTTAATATCTAAAGGAATTTCTTCAACTGCTTTTTCAACCGCTGTCTTTTTATCACAAGACCAGAATAGACAGCAAAATAAAAATGAATATAAATAGACCTTCATATAAATATACAATGTTTATAAATGACTAACTGTTTGAATATTTTTTTGCAAAAAACAATTAGTTACTCGCGATTTCACATTTATTATTTAAATTTGTTTCCAAAGCTTTAGGAAAACAGATGGATTTCAAAATGGTTCTGCAAATATACATTCCTGCTTTTTTAATACCTAAATTATTATGTCGAAAATAAGTACTCTTCAAGTCGAAAAGGCAAATGAATTTATTGTTGATTGGTTAAAAACCTACGCTACAAACGCAAAAGTAAACGGTTTTGTTGTGGGAATATCTGGCGGTGTGGACTCGGCTGTTACTTCTACCCTTTGTGCCCAAACCGGTTTACAAGTAGTTTGTGTCGAGATGCCTATTCACCAGGCTGAAAGTCATGTTAGTAGAGCTAGAGAACATATTAGTCAATTAATGCACCGTTTTCCTAATGTGTCCAGAGCCGAATCTAATTTAACTACTGTTTTTGAATCCTTCAAAGAAGTACTTCCAAAAGATACTACAGAATCCCAACTGAATTTAACTTTAGCTAACACGCGCGCGCGCATCCGAATGACTACTTTATATTATTATGGTGGAATTTATGGATTATTGGTCGCTGGGACGGGTAATAAAGTGGAGGACTTTGGTGTAGGTTTTTATACCAAATACGGTGACGGAGGAGTGGATCTAAGTCCTATTGCTGATTTATTAAAATCGGATGTTTTTGCTTTAGGTGCTTTTTTAAAAATTCCTGAATCTATTCTTAACGCAGCGCCTACCGATGGTTTATTTGGTGATGATAGAACTGATGAGGAACAGCTTGGCGCTAGTTACGACGAACTAGAATGGGCGATGCAACAAGATGAAGAAGGCAAATCCAGTACTGATTTTTCAGGAAGAGAAAAAATAGCATTTGAAATCTACAAGAGATTGAACACTAGCAACCAACATAAAATGCAACCAATTCCTATCTGTTTAGTACCAAAATCGTTGAAATAATACATTTTAACTGATTCGCAATTGTTTACGGTTTTTATTTATTAGTTTTACTGCTCCAAAAACAAATAATAATTCTTAAAAACCATTTTATGATCACAGTATGTGTCGCAGATAATTTTCCCGTGGTACACTTTGGAGTAAAATCATACTTTAAAGAGCACTCCGAAATATCTATAGTAGCCAATATTGGAAATTTTTCAATGTTGAACGAAATTCTCCAAATAAAAGAAGTTGATGTTTTACTTTTAGATCTTCAATTAGAAGGATTGACTAGCATATTTGAGGTAAAGACCTTGCTTAAAGAATTTCCGAAAACAAAAATAGTGATCTACTCCAATCTTACGGAAC
This sequence comes from Flavobacterium sp. UBA4098, assembly GCA_002382495.1. Taxonomy (GTDB): domain Bacteria; phylum Bacteroidota; class Bacteroidia; order Flavobacteriales; family Flavobacteriaceae; genus Flavobacterium. Next base: position 104,147 of record DFXW01000002.1, on the reverse strand, counting down.
AAATCTATGCGCCCAATGCAATTAAAGCTGGAGCATCGGGATTTATTCATAAAACCGCAAAATTAGCAGATGTAGCTGAAGCCATAATTAAAGTGCAACAAGGCACCATTATATTGAACGAAAACATTAAGAAAAACCTTGCATTAATTGCCAAACAAAATAAAAATGAAAGATTGTACCGCAAACTTTCGAACCGTGAAGTGGAAGTTTTACGTTATTTAAGTGATGGCAAAAAAAACCACGAAATTGCCGAAATTCTTAAATTGAACGAAAAAACGATCAGCACCTACAAATTACGATTGCTAACCAAACTGAACGTAACTAATTTAGTTGACTTAGTAAATAAGGCTAAAACATTAGAAATAGTGTAATCAACAATTGAATTATATAAAAAAAAACGAAAGCAATTGCTTTCGTTTTTTTTATATATATGTGGAACGAATTCTTCCTATAGTTCCTGTAAGATTTACTTTGAGTTTGTTATAATCATTAATCAGGACCTTTAATTCTTCTTGATCGGAATCGGGTTTTTCTACAAACTCACTCATTAAATCCAAAATCAATTTATTGATTAAATACTCGCGCATCGAAATAATAATTTCAGATGTATGCTGACTCACCGTTTCTGATTTCTGTTTAACAAAAATATTTTGGTCATCCCATTTGTGAAGTGTTACACGTTCATCTTCCATTAAAATATCGGTAACTTCTTGCGCAAATTGATCGGGTAAATGTTTGAGGTAATTTTCAATTCCAAAAGCTTCATTTTGTAAATAATAATTGATCAAATCGTTGAAAATAGCTCGAAACAAAGGATTTGCTAATTCTACCTCATCTTCTTGTAAACTCAAATAAATACGTTGATATACTTTATATTCTTTCTTTTCAACTACTTGTTCTATTTCTCCTTCTGCGTTGGTTTTCAAAAGCACATCTTCAAACTCCTCAATTTTATTTCCATACAACAATAAAATCTCAATGATTTTGCGTTCCAAATGGTATAAAATATCAATTTTTTGAGCTTGAACTGGCGCTTCATTTTTAACAACTTCGAAGGCTTTTTGTTCTTGCTTTTGCTTTTTTCCAACTTCTGCGATATCTTTTTGGACGAGTTGCGCCAGTGTACTGACCAAAACTTGCTCCGAAATGTCCATAATTCGGGAACATTCCTGTATGTATATTTCTCGCTGAATTCGGTCTGGTATTTTAGAAATACTTTGGACCATTTCCCGAATCAAATCGGCTTTTTTGATCGGATCGTTTTGCGCATCTTTCATCAAAAGCGAGGCCTTGAATTGGATAAAATCCTTAGCATTACTTTCTAAATAAGCTACTAAATCATCGTAAGAAGTTTTCTTGGCAAAACTATCCGGGTCTTCTCCATCAGGAAAAGCACAAACTTTGACATTCATCCCTTCTTCTAGAATCAAATCGATTCCTCGAATAGAAGCGCGAAGTCCAGCAGCATCTCCGTCAAAAAGCACCGTAATATTCTTAGTCAGTCGATTGATTAATCGAATTTGATCTGGAGTCAAAGCAGTCCCAGATGAAGCTACAACATTTTCAATCCCAGCTTGATTGAACTGAATTACATCGGTATAACCTTCAACTAAATAACAATTATTTTGCTTGGCAATCGCTTGTTTCGCCTGAAAAATTCCGTAGAGTACTTTACTTTTATGGTAGATTTCACTCTCTGGCGAATTAAGGTATTTGGCCGCTTTTTTATCATTGGTCAAAATACGTCCACCAAAACCAAGTATTCTTCCCGACATACTTTGAATTGGGAACATCACACGGCCTTTGAATCGATCAAAAGGCCTATCCTCTTTAGGAATTGTTAATCCGGTGCTTTCTAAAAATTCTAATTTGTACCCTTTCCCCAGCGCTTCTTTGGTAAAGGCATCCCAAGTTTCCGGAGAATATCCTAGAGCAAACTTCGCAATGGTTTCATTCGTAAAACCTCTTTCTTTAAAATAGGAAAGCCCAATTGCTTTTCCTTCTTCAGAATGTAAAAGCGTGTTATGGAAATAGTTTTTGGCAAATTCAGAAACCAAATACATACTTTCTTTAATGTCAGTATTGGCTTTTTCTTCATCTGTTTGCTCGGTTTCTTCTATTTCAATATTGTATTTTTTGGCTAAATAGCGAATGGCTTCAGGATAGGTAAAATGCTCATGTTCCATTAAAAATGCCACTGAGTTTCCTCCTTTTCCAGAACTAAAATCTTTCCAGATTTGTTTTACCGGCGAGACCATGAAGGAAGGAGAACGCTCATCAGAGAAAGGACTAAGCCCTTTATAATTACTCCCTGCTCTTTTTAATTGTACAAAATCACCAATAACCTCCTCAACTCGAGCAGTTTCGTAAACGGTATCAATGGTAGCTTTTGAAATCATAAAATGGGTAGCAAAGTGACAAATATACAAAGTTTCAGCTCGATTTATTCAGATTCCAAAATGAATTTTGGCTGCCTAAATAAAGAATCTCAAAAAAGAGGAGTTAAATTTTTAGCCTTAAAAAGAGTACTATTCCCAATAAAATTTTATTTTTATACCAACAATTGTTTTTTGCTTTGACGTCCCGAATCGGAATTGCAATCTACTACTGCGATTCAACCCAAATACTTCATGCCCTATGCCCATAACTAACAAAACTATTGAATCTGTAATTCATTCAGAAAAATTTCAAGAAGAATGCCTTTCCATAATCACTTTTGCAGCTGAAATCTGCGAAATGGAACATGTGGTTTTATCATATGTAGAAAATCACTCCACTTTTATAATTACAAAAACAGGAATTGACAACTCCTTTTCTCCAGAAAAACTTCAGTTGTTAAATACCGGTATTGTTCAGGAAAACAAACCAAAAGAAAACTGTGATTCGGAATTTTATATGGGTATTCCAATTCTATTTGGACAAGAAACAACCAACGGAACAGTTTGTTTTTGGGATTCAAAACCAAAAATAGTGTCTTCAATTCAACAAAAGACCATCGACCATATTGCACTTCAAATACAAAGCACTTTTCAATTACACGCACAAAGTCTAGATACAGCTCAAAAAGAATTCTATAAACAAATTTTAGATCGTGTACCCACTGAAATTGTTGCTTTTGATAGTGAACATCGATATTTATATGTAAATCCTGCCGCCATTAGAAACGATGAACTTCGTGAATTTATCATTGGAAAAGATGATTTTGAATATGCTATTCATACCAATAGAAACAACCAATTTGCGCAAGAAAGAAGAAATCGGTTTTTAATAGCCGCAACAACCAAATCTGTCATCGAATGGATTGATGAAATTGAAAAAAATGATGGCACAACTGTATTTCATACTCGCAAATTTGCTCCGGTTTTCAATGAATTGAGTGAATTAGAAATGATGGTTGGTTTTGGCAGCGATATTACGGCGCTTAAAAAAGCAGAAGCCGATTTAAAAATAAGCAACGAACGATTTAGCTATTCTAGCCAAGCGACTTCGGATGCACTTTGGGATTGGAATATGATCACCGATGAGATTTTTGTTGGAGAATCGCACGCCACACTATTTGGCCATGAATTTGAAAACAATACTATCACTGGATCCGAGTGCGAAAATTTTATCCATCCTGATGACAAAGAAAGGTATTTCAAACATTTTAATGAAGTAATCGCCAGTAACTCTAAAAAATGGACTGACGAATACCGTTATCTCAAAGCTGACGGTAGTTATTCCTATGTCAGTGACAAAGCGATAATCATTAGAAATGAAAAAGGTAAAGCCACTAGAATGATTGGAGCCATGGAAGACATTACGGATAGAAGAAATGTTGAAGAACAAAACCGTTTGTTAATTGAAGAAAACAATCAAAACAAAAATATCCAACTCAACGAGGCTAAAAACATGTACCGCCTTTTAGCGGATAACACAGTCGATTTAATTTGTTTACACAACTTAGATACCACTTTTGAATACATATCGCCTTCCATAAAAAAACTAACGGGCTACACCCCCGAAGAACTCATTGGTGAATTCCCTATGAATTTTGTCCATCCTAAAGATTTAGCAACAATTCAAAAAAGTTATGGCAGTTTCATTACCGAAAAAGAAGATGACAATGCACATGTAGAGGCGCGTTTTAAAAATAAAAAAGGCGATTATATATGGTTTGAAATCAAAGCCAAAATCGTAAAAGAAGATGGAAAACCGGTAAGTTTCCAAACTAGTGCGCGAGATATTACTCAAAAAAAAGAAGTTCAATATGCCATGAAAAAAGCATTGGCACAAGAACGCGAGTTAAATGAATTGAGAACCAATTTAGTATCCACTATTTCTCATGAATTCAGAACACCAATGACAACCATTAGAACTAGTGCTGAGCTTATTGAAATGTATATTGAAGGACATAATTTTGTCCATTCTGCTCAATTACAAAAAAGAATTAACACTATTACGGAGGAAATTGACCGAATAGTAGAGTTAATGAATGCCGTACTTACCATATCGAAACACGATGCTGGTAAAACTAATTTCAAGCCCATCGCATTTGACTTACAACAAATTTGTTTGGGAGTTATCGAAACCAGTTATTCACATCAAATGGATGGTCGAAAAGTTAAAACCCATTTTGAAGGAGACAATTTTACTGTTTTTGCCGACAAAAATTTAATGGAATATTCGCTATTCAACCTGCTGAATAATGCCTTTAAATATTCGGAAGGATCCGGTGATATTGTTTTGAATTTAAAATCAACTGACAAACATATCGAAATTCAAATTATTGATTTTGGTATTGGCATCCCTGAAAAAGACGTTCCTAAATTATTCAATACTTTTTTTAGAGCAAGCAATACCGAAGGTATTCAAGGTACTGGTTTAGGTCTTTATATTGTAAAAACGTTTACAAATAGAAACTCTGGCACAATTAAAGTAAACAGCGAACTAGGTAAAGGAACCCAAGTAAGTCTTCATTTTCCACTTTTTAAATCGTGATAGTATGAAAAAAATAGTAATCATTGATGACGAAATCAAATTAAGAGAAGCCATCGTAGAGCTGTTTTCATTTATTGGATACCAAATTATAGAAGCCCATGACGGTTTAGATGGATTTAATCAAGTACAATTACATCGTCCTGATCTCATCATATGCGATGTAATGATGCCTAAATTAGACGGATACGGTTTTCTGAAAAAACATCTAGCTTCAGAACTAGCTAGCATCCCAGTTGTTTTATTGACAGCAAAAACCGAAGAATTAGATGAAATAATCGGAAAAGGTCTTGGCGCAAAAGAATACATTAAAAAACCATTTACATTTCAAGAATTAAAACGAGTAGTAGAAAAACATATTTAACCAAATAGTTTTTGAAAAAAAGCAGAAATAAGTATGAGGATAATTTGAAAAAAGAAGTGATTTTTTGAATCTTACCTAAAGCAGCCTGCTTTAACTTTAATGTAATCATAAATTCATTGCCCCCAATAAATTTTCTGAACAGACTGCCCGGTAAGAAAGATCCCAAATCTTATTTCAAATGTAAATCAAGTATTTTTATTTCAATTTGTTTTAATTGATAAGTTAAAAAAAATTACTAATAATTTAATTTTTTTAAGGCGTTATTTTAAAGACAAAACCAAGGAAGTTTTGTTTTATTCTTGTAGAAAATAAAATAAAAATTAACAGAAATTAGCTCGGAGATAGGAAGGCAATTAGTTAGTAAATTGAGCCACTTGAACTGATTTGATATAATCGCGAGGACTCATTTTACAATACGCCTTGAAACTAGTAGAAAAATAAGAAAAAGAGGCAAAACCAGTTTCATCTACTAAGTATTGAATATTTCTTTCTCCTAAATGAATCAATTTCATAGCATACTGAATTTTAAACTCTCTAATATATTGGCTAATATTTTTATTTGTAAGTTTTCGAATTCTTTTATCTAGAGTCGACTTACTAATAAACAGATTCTTAGATAACTCATCTAAATCAGGTCTTGTTTTGATAGCTTTTAATAGTAACTCGTTTAAAGAAGTTAGGAAATCTTTTTCAGACAATTTAATCGTTACTTTTGAAAAAGGATCAATCCCAAAGTTTTTTTCTATGTTTTTTCTTAACTCCAAAACATTATTTACTTTAAAAATCAATTCTTTAACCTTAAATGGTTTCATAATATAATCATTCACACCCAACTCTAGCTGTCGCAATTTTGTTTCATCATCTACATTTGCAGTGATAATAATATAAGGTACTGTTGTGAATTTTTTATTTTTACGAATTTGAAAAAACAATTCTCCCCCGTTCATTTTGGGCATCATTAAATCACTTATAATCAAATCCGGAATATTTTGAGTAAGATACACTAAAGCTTGCGTACTATCATCAAACCATGTCACCTCAAAATTATTCAATTGCAACAATTCTAGGATAGAGTTTCCTAATGCTGCATCATCTTCAATTAATACTATTTTTTGCTTTTGAATTTTCACAATACGAATTTAGCACTTTAAATTTTAAATTATTCGTATTTTATTTAAAACACTAGTATTGCTTACAATTAACCATTACAAATTATAAATTATCAGGCTATTGTAGCGTATTTCAGTATTACGGGTCATTTATAAAAAATTATATTTTTCTTTCAATAACATAATTGACCATCAAAATTAAAGCCTCTTTGAAGGGAGAATTGGGATAATTTTTTAATAGTTGTAATGCTTCTTGTTGGAATTGAAGCATTTTCTGTTCGGCATAAGCCAATCCATTGTTGTTCTTAACAAATGAAATCACTTCTTTAACGCGTTTCTTGTCTTTATTATGGTTTTTTATAGAATTGATTAACCAACTTTTTTCTTTTGCAGTACAGGTATTTAAAACATGAATTAATGGCAAAGTCATTTTTTGTTCTTTAATATCAATTCCAGTTGGTTTTCCAATAGCATCATCCGTATAATCAAATAAGTCATCTTTGATTTGAAATGCCATTCCAATGAGTTCCCCAAAGCGATGCATATTGTTCACTTGTGCTTCGTCCTCTATCACGGATTGGGCTCCTAATGCACAACAAGAAGCGATTAAAGTCGCTGTCTTTTTTCGAATAATTTCGTAGTAAATCTCTTCGGTGATGTCTAATCTTCGGGCTTTTTCAATTTGAAGTAATTCTCCTTCGCTCATTTCACGAACGGCAACCGAAATTATTTTAAGTAAATCAAAATCGCCATTGTCAATCGAAAGCAATAACCCTTTAGAAAGCAGATAATCTCCAACTAAAACGGCAATTTTATTTTTCCAAAGTGCATTTAAGGAGAAAAATCCACGTCGACGATTACTATCATCCACCACATCATCATGTACCAAAGTAGCGGTATGAATTAACTCAATTACACAAGCGCCGCGATACGTTCGCTCATTTACATTCCCTCCCGAAACCATTTTAGCAGTCAAGAAAACAAACATAGGTCGCATTTGTTTCCCTTTTCGATTGACAATATAATAGGTAATTCGGTTTAACAACGCTACTTTAGAAGACATCGATTCATAGAACTTTTTTTCAAAAAGTTCCATTTCGGTCAAAATAGGCTGTTTTATTTGAGAGGTGATATTCATTGACTCCAAAGATACAAAATGATTAAATTTTTAAAGCCAATAGAGTATTAAATTAATAGTATCATTAGGATTTATTCGCCAATTGCCCACAAGCGGCATCAATATCTTTTCCGCGGCTTCTTCGTACTTTGACTACAATTCCAATCGCTTCTAATCCTTTTATGTAAGCAGCAATGGCTTCTTCAGAGGCTTGTTGGAATTCGCCATCATCAATTGGATTGTATTCGATAAGATTTACTTTACAAGGAACGTATTTGCAAAACTTCACTAAGGCATCTACCGAGGCTTTGTCATCGTTGATTCCTTTCCAAACTACATATTCGTAAGATATCTTACTTTTCGTTTTTCGGTACCAATATTCCAATGCTTCACGCAAATCAGCTAAAGGAAAGTTTTCGCTAAAAGGCATAATACGAGAACGAATTTCATCAATTGCCGAGTGCAACGAAACGGCCAATTTGAATTTGACCCCATCATCTGCTAATTTTTTAATCATCTTGGGCACACCCGAAGTAGAAACCATGATTCGTTTAGGAGACATACCTAGACCTTCTGGCGAAGTAATCATATCAATCGCTTTGATGACATTATTGTAATTCATCAAAGGTTCTCCCATTCCCATAAAAACAATGTTGGATAAAGGGTGATTGTAATACAAACGGCTTTCTCTATCAATAGCGACAACCTGGTCGTAAATTTCTCCTGGTTCCAAATTTCGCATGCGCTTCAAACGAGCAGTAGCACAAAAGTTACAATCCAAGCTACATCCCACCTGACTCGAAACACAAGCCGTAGTTCTAGTTTCCGTTGGGATTAAAACCGATTCTACAATCAATCCGTCGTGCAAACGAACGGCATTTTTAACCGTACCATCTTCACTTCGTTGCATCGTGTCCACTTTGATATGATTGATCACAAAGTGTTCTTCTAACATTTGACGGGTTGGCTTAGCCACATTGGTCATATCATCAAAAGAATGTGCTCCTTTGCTCCACAACCATTCGTACACTTGGTTGCCTCGAAAGGCTTTGTCTCCATTGGAAACAAAAAAATCTCGCAATTGGTCTTTGGATAAGGCGCGTATGTCTTTTTTCTCGATTGGCATGGCGCAAATTTAAGGAGTATTTGTTGATATATTTCATCAATTCGAATAAATGCTCTTGTGGGATTTGATAATTTGATAACTTTGCCACAATCGAAAAAACTATCCAATGCACTTCATTTCTCAAGAACTCGAAGATTATATCGAACAACATTCTGAAAAAGAACCGCAACATTTAGCGGCTTTAAACAAAGAAACCTACCAAAAAATTTTGTTGCCAAGAATGCTAAGTGGTCACTTTCAAGGCCGTGTTTTGAGTATGTTGTCTAAATTAATTCGCCCAGTAAATATTCTTGAAATCGGAACTTACACAGGTTATTCTGCTTTGTGTTTGTGTGAGGGAATGCAAGATGAAGGACAATTACACACCATTGACATCAAAGAAGAGTTAATTGATTTTCAGCGTAAACATTTTGACAAATCACCTTGGGGCAAACAAATTGTGCAACATTTGGGAGAAGCTATCGACATTATTCCGGGTTTGGATTTGAAATTCGATTTGGTTTTTATCGATGCAGACAAAGAAAACTACATCAATTATTTTGAAATGATTGTTCCAAAGATGAATAAAGGCGGCATCATTTTATCGGATAATGTATTGTGGAGTGGCAAAGTTTTGGAACCACTTCAAAAAAATGATTTGAGCACTAAAATACTTTTAGAGTACAATCAATTACTAAAGAATGATCCTAGAGTAGAAACGGTTTTATTACCTATCCGAGACGGATTAACGGTTTCAAGAGTTCTTTAAAACGTATTTTTGATACAATTTGTAGGCTATAAATCCAAAGCTAGCGCCAAACAAATAACCAGTCAAAATATCCAATGGGTAATGTAATCCTAAATAGATCCGGCTGTACGCAAAAATCAAAGGAAATAAGAAAACCAGAAAAGCATAACGATAATACTTTTTTAAAAGCAGGAATAAGAACGTCATGGTTGCCATTGAGTTGGCGGCATGACCTGAAAAGAAACTAAACGAATTACTCGGCTTAACCAATCGAATAATGGTGTTAATTTCTGGATTGTTACAAGGTCTTAAACGTTGAAACGTGACTTTAAATAAATTGGTTGTCTGATCCGTTGCAATCAATAAAAGCGAAATAAACAACAGTAAATAAAGCGTTGATCTACCACCTATCTTTTTATAAATCAAATACAAAAGCAACACAAAAAAGGGAGTCCAGTTAGATTGTTTGGTAATAAATAGCCAAAGCCCATCAAAAGTAGTGGAGCCTAAACCGTTCAAAAAAACCAATAATTGAACATCTAACTGAAGTACTTTTTCAAGCATTACATTTGGCGTTTTATTGGTCCTTCAACCTCTTCTTCTTTTGCTACAGCTACAACTTCGATTTTGTTTTCTTCAACAGAAAGCCCATTTTGTACTTGGGTTATTTCAGAAGTTACCGTGGTTGAAAAATCAGTTATAGTACTAGTGTCACCTAATAGATTTTCTTTCGCTTTATCAATTTCAGCAGTGATATTTCCAGTCAAATCAGCTAATGATTGTTTGTCAAATCCATTAGCCTCAGCCCCTTTTTGGATTTCAGATTTGATATCGTTTGTCGCGTTTTTAATTTGCGCCATTGTTTTACCAACAGTACGCGCTATTTCAGGAACTTTATCAGAACCAAATAGCATAAGAACAATAAACATGATGAAAATTAATTCACCTCCACCTATTCCAAACATAATTAATTATTTTTTCTTGGACACAAATATACCAAATTTCAAGACGGACTATTTTAAAATTATCATAAAAAAATAAAGGCTCCATTCGGAGCCTTTATTCTAATTTAAGTTATTCAAATTTTGATTTTACCTCTTGTTTTGGCCAAGTGTTATTGGTAACATCAATATCTGCAGTTTCTAATTTTGGATCTATTTGTATTTTCTTTACCGCTTTATGAGTAGCAAATACTTTTCGAGCCGTATCATTATTTTTTCTCCAAATTTGAGCTGGATATTTGAAGCTCTCCGTTGAATCATCTTCATAAGTCAATTCAACTAAAATTGGCATTATCATACCACCCGGTTTGTTAAACGTCACTTCGTAAAAATAGTTTGGAGCTTTCAAATTGGCTTTTTCTTCAGCAGATAGATTTTGATCTACATAGTCAGAAAGCAATTTAACGTCTTCAATTTTTAGCGCTTTTTTATCTTTTGGATTTAACTCTGCATTTTGTCCTGAAACCAAATAGACAAATGGTCCTTTATCTAGACCAAAACGCCCTTTTCTCACTTTTACATCTTTTAGATCTGAAGTAGCTGTTTCAGAAACATAATATTGTTTCACGTCTTCCAATCCAATATCAACAAAATCAGTGGAGTAAAACCAACCTCTAAAGAACCAATCCAAATCAACTCCTGAAGCATCTTCCATTGTTCTGAAAAAGTCTTCTGGTGTTGGGTGTTTGAATTTCCAACGGTTAGCATATACTTTAAACGCATGATCAAACAATTCGCGACCCATGATTGTTTCTCTTAAAATATTCAATCCAGTAGCAGGTTTCCCGTAAGCGTTATTACCAAATTGATAAATATTTTCTGAATTAGACATTATCGGCTCTAGGAATTTTTGGTCACCACTCATATACGGAACAATGTTTTTGGCTGGTCCACGTCTTGATGGAAAATTAGTCCCCAATTCTTGTTCGGCCATATATTCCATAAAAGAGTTTAATCCTTCATCCATCCAGGTCCATTGACGCTCATCAGAATTTACAATCATTGGAAAAAAGTTATGTCCTACTTCATGAACAACAACTCCAATCATTCCGTTTTTTACTTGCTCACTTGTCACTCCATTTTCATCAGGTCGTCCAAAATTCCAACAAATCATTGGATATTCCATTCCTTGATCTTCTGCCGAAACAGAAACTGCTTTTGGATACGGATAATCAAAAGTATGAGAAGAGTAACTTTTTAAAGTATGCGCCACAGTTCGTGTAGACGTTTCTCCCCATAACGGATTCGCTTCTTTTGGATATACTGAAGTAGCCATAACGGTTTTAGTACTTAATTTTACCGCCATAGCGTCAAAAATAAATTTTCTTGAAGAAGCAATTCCAAAATCTCTTACATTTCTAGCACTAAATTTCCATGTTTTTTTCTTGTCTGAAAATCCTTTTTCAGCTGCTGTTGCTTCTTCTTGTGTCACAATTACAACTGGTTTATCAAATGTTTTTTGCGCTAATTCGTAGCGTTTCAATTGAGTAGGAGTAAATACTTCAGCACGATTCGTTAATTCTCCTGTTGCTTCAATAATGTGATCTGCTGGAACGGTAATGTTTACATCAAAATTTCCAAAAGGCAAGGCAAACTCTCCGCTTCCCCAGAACTGCATATTTTGCCAACCTTCTACATCATTATAAACTGCCATTCTTGGATAAAACTGAGCAATTACATAGATTTTATTACTGTCTTTCTCAAATGCTTCGTAACCAGAACGTCCACCTTCTTTTCTGTAATTATTGATGTTGTACCACCATTTAGTAGAAAAGGTAAATGTCGAACCGGGTTTCATTGGCACAGGCAAATTAATGCGCATCATCGTTTGATTAATCGTATAAGACAAAGGCGCACCTTTTACATCTTTTACATACTCAATATGAAAACCACGATCTGGTTTTTGTCTCAAATAATCTGAAGCAAATTTATCCGCAGGCAACACCTGATCTATTCTTTGGCTTTCTGCCAAAGGTGTCTGGGAAGTTTTAGCTTGTTGATTTTGATCCAACTGCACCCATAAATACTCTAAGGTATCTGGTGAATTATTGGTGTAGGTTACTGTTTCAGCACCCATTAATTTTGAATTCTTATCGTCTAATTCAATGTCAATTTTATAATCGGCTTGTTGTTGATAATAAGCCGGTCCAGGTGCCCCTGAAGCCGAACGATACATATTGGGCGTAGCCAATAAATCGTACATCTGACTGAATTTATTCGTATCGTATTTTCCGGTTTGTTTCGGAGCTACGGCTGCAGGCTTCTCCTGAGCCAATGCGATTACTGGTAACAGTAATAATAATGCGATTTTTTTCATTTTGGGGAATTTTAGCTTGTGAAAATACTACTTTTTAACAAATAGAAGAATTAGATTTAAAATTTTAACACTTCCGTTTTGTTCGAAGCGGTAAAAAGAACGGTTTTCTTTTCACCAAAAGCAGTACAATGTAAAATATTTTGTTGTTCTGAATTCCAATGTGTTAAAACTGTATTGGTTATTTCGGCTGATTGTAATTTAGCAACATCGGAAACCCGACAATAGGAAATCAATACATCTCCTTCTACATCTTTACTCATAAAAACAACAGGTTTTGATTGACCGTTTACTTTGATAATCAAATTCTCGTTAAAGTATTTTTTGAGTAAATTCAAATCTTCTACAGTTTCTTTTTCTAAACCTAAATTGGTTTTTTTACCATATTTTTTCTCAAGAGCTAGGTTCAAATCGTCCATAAAGATTCGGGATGTAATTTGTAGCATTTTCTTTTCGGGAGCATAATTGACCTGAAAAATAGCCATATAAAACTTATGGATTTCAAAAGCTGATAGACTACAAAGTACCAAAGCGAGAAAAGCGACTACAACTATTTTTTTCATTTTTCAAAAATAGGAATTGTTTTGATATTACCAGTAAAATTTGATAGCAAAAGATGCTATTTGGTATTTTGGGGAGTAATGATTTGAATGTATTGTGTGGCTAATTCACTCATCAAAAATTCTATAGAAGTTCGGTTTTTGGTTTTTAAAACTCTAGTGAATTTTGGATTTTCTACCGCAAAATACATAAAGCCTTTTACGTAATCTGAAGGAATGTGTAAAGTATTCACGTAATGATTATTATCAAATAGGTTTTCAAGTTGAACTAAATAGCCTTCTTTTTTCTCTACCTCCAATTCCTTTTTCAACATAGCAGTACGACCCGAAAAATAATTTAATAATGGATCTAATCCCATCGGATTTAACCTCCCAGAAGATGCAACTGCATATTTTCGCTCCGCTGGCGTATACTTCTTTTGACCATATGGAATTATTCCCAACGATTCTGCTGAAACTGTTGGTCGCTTTACAACCACTTCTTTCAATTCATTCATTATGGGATACATATTGACAATAAACAAACTACTAAGGTCCTGTGTTGTTATTATTTTATTAACCGACTTGAATTGTACCGAATACAAAAGTAAACTATCTCCGACTTTAGCATTAATAGTAAAAAAACCTTTTGAGTCTGTTATGGTGGCATTTTCGGTATTCAAATTAATTACATAAATACCCTCTAATTCAGTCATCTCAGCATTCACTTTTCCGCGACATACTACGACACCGCTGTTTTGCCCAAAAAGAGTAGTAGTACACCAAAAAAGGATAAAAAAAAGTAGTCGAATCATAAGTGAGCTAATTCCAATTACACAAAACAGTTCACAAAAATAGTAGAGTAACCTCCAAATAAATACTAATGAGATGGTAATTATTTGTTAATTAAAAAAGGGGATTGTGTACCTTTACATTACCAAAAATTGATTTTGAAAATGAAAAATATACTATTGGCTAGTACCTCAACGGTATATGGAAGTGGTTACTTAGAGTATTTATTACCTGAATTACAAATCCATTTCAAAGAGTGTACTACCTTACTATTTATTCCATTTGCTAGACCTGGTGGAATAACCCATGAGGAATATACTGCAAAGGTAGCCTTGGCTTTCGCCAAAATAAATATTGCTGTCAAAGGAATTCATGAATTTGAAAATCCTGTTGAAGCCATTCATAATGCTGAGGGGATTTTTACCGGTGGTGGAAACACATTTGTGCTAGTTTCCCAATTGTATAAAAACCAATTGATGGAAGTTTTAGCTCAAAAACTAAAAAGTGGAACACCTTATCTTGGAACTAGCGCCGGAAGTAATATTGCGGGTTTAACGATCCAAACTACCAATGATATGCCTATTGTTTATCCTCAGAGTTTTCAAAGTTTAGGCATGATTCCGTTTAATTTGAATCCACATTACATAAATTCTGACGGACCTGAAAACCATATGGGAGAAACCAGAGAAGATCGAATCAAGGAATTCCACGAATTCAATTCCATCCCTGTTTTAGGTTTACGTGAAGGAAGCTGGTTAGTCATAAAAGGCGACTCCATCGTACTAAAAGGAAATCTAAAAGCTCGCCTTTTTAGACAAAATCAACAAGCTGAAGAACTTGAAAGCGGAACTGATTTACGTTTTGTAAAATAAAAAAAGCCGAAACACTAGTTTCGGCATGGAAAGAGCGAAAGACGAGGCTCGAACTCGCGACAACCAGCTTGGAAGGCTGGAGCTCTACCAACTGAGCTACTTTCGCAAAAAAAATTTAAATAAAAAACCTCAAATCAGATTTGAGGTTTTAGAGCGAAAGACGAGGCTCGAACTCGCGACAACCAGCTTGGAAGGCTGGAGCTCTACCAACTGAGCTACTTTCGCATTACAACGGTGCAAATATAAATAATTAGTTTTCATGATTGCAAGTTTTTTTCAAAAAAATAAAATACAACTCCATAAAATCAGCATCGAAACTGGGCGGATTATTTCATAAATATTTTAGTATGAAATTATTATCTCTTTAATTTGCAATCCCTTCACCATGAAAAAAATGATGTATTCTATTCAAAAAATCACTTCAACAGAAACTTATCCAGTTAGACATATCGTACTGCGAGCTGGCAAACCCATTGAAAGTTGTCAGTTTGATGGAGATGAATTAGTTTCTACACATCATTTTGGCTATTATTCAAACAACCAAATTATTGGCGTAATTTCATTATTTGCGATTGATAATAGCCATTTTATAACACAAAAATCGTTTCAAATTAGAGGAATGGCAGTACTCCCTGCCTTTCAAAAACAAGGTGTTGGGGAAGCATTAGTGAAGGAAGCAGAAAAATTTTGTACAACTCAAAAAGCCGATTTAATTTGGTTTAACGCCCGAACCTCTGCTGTTGGATTTTATCAAAAAATGGGATATGAGATTGTTGGCTCCGAATTTGAAATCAAAGAGGTGGGGCCTCATTTTTTAATGTTTAAAAAAATTAAGTAGATAGTGGCTAAACCAATTTTGGATGGTAAATATAAAGACAGGATTGGTCTTTAATAGCGCTAATAATTTCTTTAGAAATAGCAGTTGGAATGGCTGGACAACCTTGACTTCTTCCCAATCGCGAATTGTTTTTCACAAATGAATTGGACACATAATTGGCTGCATGCATAACCACTCCCCTAGTTCTAGCGTTGTCATTAATTCCTTTTTCGAGCCCATCCAACCGAAGTGACAATCCGTGTTTACCATTATACACTTCACCAGTGGCATAAAATCCTAAACTGCTTTTAAACGAATTGGCTTTGTTGGAAAAGCTATTGGCAAATTCTTCTCCTGTATTTCTTCCATGTGCAACCAAACTTTGAAACAAAATGGAATTTGAAGCCAAGTCGATTACCCAAAGACGTTTCGAATTAGAAGAAATACTAAAATCAATTATTGTAATAATATTTTTTTTAATTAGCCCTTTTTCTTTTAATTTATAAAATCCGCTTAAGGCATTTGAAAAACTAATCCTTTGGGGTAATTCAAAATGATTCGTTTGTAGATTAGCATACAAATTTTCAATGTCCGTTTTGGAATTTGTGGCACTATGTAAAGCAGATAAGTGTTTTGTATCCACATCTAAAATAATTGAAGTAACAAATAGAAGGGCTAGGGTAACAAATTTTATTAACATGCTTAATTGGATTTGGATTCGATTACATGAAGTGCCACAAAAGTAAGTCAAATCAAAGCTTAGTCAATTATTATTCAGCACTTTAACGTTTGAATTAACAATACAACTCATTTTAACAGAATTAAACTTGATTTGTTTCATTTAAAGTGTAACATTTGGCAGAAAAAGCATACTAATGCAAGCACTTCAATATTTTAGACGTTTTTGCGTTTTCCATTTTGAAATTATACAAACGTTACCCCATTCTATGAAATATATATTCAGTTTTCTATTCCTTTTGTGTTTCTGTTTTGGCTTTAGCCAAAAAAAGACACTGACTACACAATTCACCTCTGAAAAAATTATAATTGACGGTAAATTTGACGAAGGTGCTTGGTTAAAAGCGGATGTTGCAAAAGATTTTGTAATGTGGATGCCCGACAATGGGACCCCAGAACCTAAAAATACTAGGACTGAAGTACGGGTTACTTATGATAATGAAGCGGTCTATTTTGCTGCAACTATGTATGATGATGAACCGGGCAAAATTTTAAAAGAATTAAGTCAACGAGATAATTCTGGAACAGCTGATCGTGTGGGAATCTTTATCAATGGATACAATGACGGCCAGCAAGAATTTAGTTTTATTGTAAGTGCTTCTGGAGTTCAAGAAGATTTTTTGTTTACAGAAAATAATGGAGAAGACTCCTCTTGGAATGCTATTTGGGAAAGCAAAACACAAATAACCGACTTTGGCTGGACAGCTGAAATCCGAATTCCTTATGCAGCATTGCGATTTAGTTCGGAGAAAAAGCAAACTTGGGGAATCAATTTTATTCGCGATTTTAGAAGAGCT
Source organism: Flavobacterium sp. UBA4098 (assembly GCA_002382495.1). Classification (GTDB taxonomy): domain Bacteria; phylum Bacteroidota; class Bacteroidia; order Flavobacteriales; family Flavobacteriaceae; genus Flavobacterium. Next base: position 86,857 of record DFXW01000002.1, on the reverse strand, counting down.
CGAACATTTTATTCCTGGAATTTGATCGATAATAAAATCAATTCAAGAGGTAATCAAGAAGGCGTATTGAATGGTATAGAAAACATTACAACTCCAACTCGTTTATTCTTAATTCCGTATTCTTCTTTTTATCTGAATTCAAATGCAACTCAAAAAACAAAAGGTGATTTAAAAGGCGGTGTGGATATCAAATACGGCATTAATGATGCATTTACATTAGATGCCATTTTAGTACCTGACTTTGGTCAAACGACCTTCGACAATGTCATTTTAAATCTTGGGCCGTTTGAACAACAATTCAATGAAAACAGACCCTTTTTCACAGAGGGAACTGAATTATTTAGTAAAGGAAATTTATTTTATTCGAGAAGAATTGGCGGAAGCCCAACTATTTCACCAACATTAGGAGATGAAGAAACTTTTATAGAATATCCCGCAAAAGTGAATTTACTTAATGCACTAAAAATTTCAGGAAGGACTAAAAATGGTTTGGGAATAGGAGTTTTGAATGCCATCACCGAAAAAACGGAAGCACTAATTAGTGATATTAATTCTGGTGGGACTCGCAAAGCACTAGTTGAGCCTTTAGCCAACTACAATGTTTTAGTTTTGGATCAGCGTTTTGGAACCAATTCCTCTGTTTCCTTTATCAATACGAATGTAACCCGAAACGGAAATGGGCGTGATGGAAATGTGTCGGGACTTTTATTTGACTTAAACACCAAGAAAAATACCTATAATTTAAGTGGGGATTACAAATACAGTGTTGTCAATGGATATGGAATTGACAATAAAAAAGGCTTTAGTTCGAGTATTAATTTTGGCGAAACTAGTGGTAAATTCCAATATGGGGCTGGTGCTGAGTACATTTCAAGAGATTTTGACAAAGACGATATGGGAATTCAATTCCAAAGTAATTATCACGCTTTATATTCCAACTGGAGTTACCGTCTTTTAAGCCCGACTAAAACGTTCAATATGTTTAATGTTTTTGTCAACCTTTATTCAGAATTTGACAATAGATCTGGACGAATACAACAAGGAATGGTCAATTTGAACATCAATTCTATGACTAAGAAAAATAATTTCTTTGGTGGCGGATTCAATACAAGACCTATAAAAACCTACGATTTCTATGAGCCAAGAACTCAAAATCAATCTCGTTTTCTTGAAATTCCTGAAGTAATTAATGCCTATATCTATTATTCTTCTAATTATAATAACCGTTTTGCCATTGAAATCAATCCTTCTTATGGTATTGCAAATGAAAAAGGACGAATCGGATATGGATTATCCATCTCTCCAAGATACCGTTTTTCAGATCAATTTTCTTTGAATTATAGCATTGACTTTAGTCAACAAATAAATAACTTGGGATACGTAGGAGAGAATATTTTTGCAAATGAAATTTTTATGGGTCGTAGAGATCGTACCACCTATATCAACTCTATACAAGGAAAATTCACTATCAACAGCGACATGAATTTTAATCTTTCATTGCGCCATTATTTGAGTTATGCAACCTATAATCAATATTATAATCTTCAAAATGATGGTACTTTAATGCCTACATCCAATTTTACCCAAAACAGTAATTCTAATTTTAATGCTTGGAATTTGGACTTGTCTTATTCTTGGTGGTTTGCACCCGGTAGTCAAATTTCCATTTTATACCGAAACAATGCGGCTTTATTTGAGAATGAATTCAAACGAGATTTGGGAACAAACATTCGCAATGTAATTGACAAAAACGCACTAGACCATGTGTTTTCTGTAAGCGTACGTTACTTTATTGATTATAATTCATTCAAGAAATAAGGAACACCAATACCTTTAATCAACAAATTGCAAAATATTTGTTACTATTTTGAATTACCGCTATAATTGTAAATTAGTTGCTGTTACAGATTTTCAGAAATGCCTTATCTTTGCGCAAAATAATTACCAATGAACAAGAAAGTTATCCTTATGATTTTGGACGGTTGGGGAAAGTCTCCTGACCCAAAAGTTTCTGCAATAGACAATGCTAATGTCCCATTTATAAACAGTTTATATACCCAATACCCTAGTGCACAATTGAGAACCGATGGTTTGAATGTTGGTTTGCCTGAGGGTCAAATGGGAAATTCAGAAGTAGGTCACATGAACCTTGGTGCGGGACGTATTGTGTACCAAGATTTAGCGAAGATCAATTTGGCTGTAGCCAATAAAACCTTAGCTAAAGAACAAGTCTTGATCGATGCATTTAATTATGCAAAATCCAATAATAAAAAAGTACACTTTTTAGGCTTAGTTTCAGATGGTGGAGTGCACTCACATACTTCGCATCTAAGAGGTTTAATCGATGCTTCGCAAGAATACGCATTAGACAAAGTATTCATTCATGCCTTTACAGATGGTCGGGATGTGGATCCTAAATCAGGAAAAAAATACTTACAAGATTTACAAAACTATATTGCTCCAACGCATGTAAAAATTGCTTCGGTAATTGGACGTTATTACGCCATGGATCGTGATAAACGTTGGGAAAGAGTAAAACTTGCCTACGATTTACTAGTTCACGGAACAGGAACTGCAACGAATGATATTGTATCTTCTATTACAACTAGTTATGGAAATGATGTGACTGATGAATTCATCCAACCTTTGGTTGCTGTTGACTCTAATGGCGAACCTTTAGCCGTTATCCAAGAAGAGGATGTAGTTATCTTTTTCAACTTTAGAACGGACAGAGGTCGTGAATTGACAGAAGCACTTTCACAACAGGATTTTCACGAGCAAAACATGCACAAATTGAATTTGTATTATGTAACGCTTACTAACTATGACGAAACCTACCAAAATGTAAAAGTGGTGTACAACAAAGACAACATTACTGAGACTTTAGGAGAAGTATTAGAAAAAGCCAACAAAAAACAAATTCGTATTGCCGAAACAGAAAAATACCCACACGTAACCTTCTTCTTTTCAGGCGGTAGAGAAACTCCATTTGAGGGTGAAAGCAGAATCTTAAGAAATTCACCTAAAGTGGCTACTTATGATTTACAACCTGAAATGAGTGCTTACGAATTAAAAGATGCATTGGTGCCAGAATTGAATAAAGGCGAAGTCGATTTTGTTTGTTTGAACTTTGCTAACGGAGATATGGTAGGTCATACTGGAATTATGGAAGCTGCCATCAAAGCCTGTGAAGCGGTAGATGTTTGTGTGAAAGAAGTAGTCGAAGCGGCTTTAGCCAATAATTATACTACCATTATCATTGCCGACCATGGAAATTGTGAAACGATGATCAATCCTGATGGCTCGCCAAATACGGCTCACACTACGAATCCAGTGCCAATTATTTTGGTAGATAAAGATTTGAAAAAAATTAATGATGGTGTTTTAGGAGATATTGCGCCAACCATTTTAGAATTGATGGGGGTTGCACAACCCGCCGCAATGACAAGTCATTCTTTATTATAGAAATTAATTTCTTTAAAAAAACCTAAAGCTGTTTCGTTTGAAACAGCTTTTTTTTATAAATAAAAGTTAAAATTTCATTTTTAATAGTAATACTATTATATTTGCATAAAATTATATTAAAATATGCAAAACATACTTTCAAATATTATTATTTCGGTTAACGACAAATTGTATGTGAAAAATCCTGAAACATCTGATTTAGGAAAAAAAATAATCGAACAAAGTATTTTGTTAATTGATGAAATTGGTTTTGAAAATTTCACTTTCAAAAAACTGGGTGAAAAAATTAATTCCAACGAAAGCTCCATTTACCGCTACTTTGAAAGTAAACATAAGTTGATGTTGTACTTATCTTCTTGGTATTGGGGATGGATGGAATACAAATTGGTATTTGCTACAAACAATCTGGCCAACCCAATGGAAAAACTAATAAAAGCCATTGCCATTGTAACTGAAAAGGTAGAAGACGACTCGAATACTTTACACATCAATGAGTCTATTTTGAATAAAATTATTATTCAAGAATTTACCAAAACATTACTTACCAAAGAAGTAGACGAAGAAAACAAAGAAGGTTTTTTTATTGTCTACAAACGAATCATCAACAGAATTATTGAATTTATTTCTGAGGTAAATCCAAATTATACTTTTGCAAAAAGCTTAGCATCTACAGTTGTTGAAGGTGCATTACACCAACATTTTTTAAAAGAACATTTGAAAACAATTACCAATTGCAACGAGACCAATACCGTAACCGATTTTTATATTGATTTAGTAGCTAAAACTTTAAAATAAACACCATGAGCCAAACTCCATTACAACGTTTTTATAGTTTATTAAAATTAGATCGTAAGGATATTTCACAAATATTTTTTTACGCTATTTTTTCTGGATTAGTGAGTCTCTCTTTGCCATTAGGAATTCAGGCGATTATCAACTTGATTCAAGCAGGTAGAGTCAGTATATCTTGGATTATATTAGTACTTATTGTAGTAATTGGTGTGGCACTTGTTGGCATACTATCGTTAATGCAATTGAGAATAACTGAAAATTTACAACAAAAAATATTTGTTCGTTCTTCCTTTGAATTTGGATACCGCTTACCCAAAATAAAATTTGAAGCACTTTATAATCAATATCCGCCAGAATTAGCCAACCGTTTTTTTGATACATTAACCATTCAAAAAGGAACATCAAAACTCCTAATTGATTTTTCGACAGCCCTTTTACAAATTATATTTGGGATTCTATTGTTGTCATTATACCATCCATTTTTTATCTTTTTTGGAGTGCTTTTAGCCTTCCTACTCTATTCGATTTTTAGATTTTCATTTGAAGCAGGTTTGTCATCCAGTTTAAAAGAATCAAAATACAAATACAAAGTGGTAAGTTGGTTGCAAGAAATTGCACGCAATAATTTTAGTTTTAGAAAACAAGAAAATTTCGAATTTGCTTTAGAAAAAAACAATCAATTAGTAGAAGAATACATTTATTATCGCGAAAAACATTTCAAAGTAATTAAACGACAATTCACCCAATTAATTGGATTCAAAGTTATAATTACTGCCTGTTTATTGCTTATTGGCGGGTATTTGGTCTTAAACCAGAAGATGAATATTGGTCAGTTTGTGGCGGCAGAAATCATCATTTTATTGGTAATCAATTCGGTAGAAAAAATCATTATTGGTTTAGAAAGTTTGTATGACGTTTTGACTTCTGTAGAAAAAATTGGACAAATAGTAGATTTAAAAATGGAAGAACCTAGGGAGCAGAATTCAGACTATTGTTTTACAAACCTTTCTATCGAAACCGAAAACCTAAAATTCAAATATCCTGAAGCTCCCGATGATGTTTTAAACGATATTAATTTAAAAATAGAACCGTCAGAAAAAATATATTTAGAAGGTGTAAATGGATCTGGAAAATCGACATTAATTCGAATTTTAGCAGGATTTATTCAACCTACTTCTGGTTCGTTCTTTATCAATGATGATACCTATAGAAAAATTGATGTAGCTCAATATCGTTCGCAAATAAGCACCATCACGCATGGAGAAACCCCTTTTGAAGGGACGGTGTTGGAAAACATTACTATGAACAATCCGTCTATTTCAAATGAAGATATCAAATGGGCTATCGAAAGTGTGAAATTGGGATCATTTATAAAAACCTTGCCTGAAGGACTTGAAACTAAAATTTTTCCAGATGGAAGACAATTATCGTCATCCAATGCTCAAAAAATTCTTTTAGCGCGAAGTATCGTTAATAAGCCTAAAATACTGTTTTACGAAGATCCATTAGATAAAATGGACGAAGAAGCCAGTAAAGAAATTATAGATTTTCTAACCAATTCTTCTAACCAATGGACCGTGATTGTTTCATCAAAAAACAACTATTGGGAACAAAAATGCAGCAGAAAAATCACACTGCAAAACGGAAAAATAATTGCTGACTTAAAAAAATAAGACCATGTTAAATATTTCAAAGAAAAATCCAATTGCTGAAAATATTGAACATTTCAGCACCGTGAAAAATTTGGCAAACAGGCCACATTACCAAATTTTAAATAAAATCATCATTTATGTTTCCATCATTGGTATTGTGATCCTTTTCTTGCCATGGACACAAAACATTTCAGGCTCTGGAGCTGTTACTACATTAAAACCGGATCAACGGCCGCAAACCATTCATTCTGCTATTGGCGGAAGAATCGAAAAATGGTATGTCAAAGAAGGGGATTATGTCAAAAAAGGGGATACTATTTTATTTATTTCGGAAATTAAAGAAGATTATTTTGACCCAAATTTAGTTGGGAATACTAAAAACCAAGTGGATGCTAAAAAAATGGCCTTACAGTCCTATGGTAGCAAAGTAACCACCTTGACTTCTCAAATTAATGCCATCCAAAATGAGAAGCAATTGAAATTGCAACAAGCTCAAAACAAAATCCGTCAATCATTACTGAAAGTAAAAAGTGACAGTATGGATTTGGAAGCAGTTAAAACACAAATAAAAATTGCCAACACGCAATACAATCGTTCCATAACTTTAAACAAGGAAGGGTTAAAACCAATGACTGATGTCGAGGAAAAAAGATTGAAACTGCAAGAAGTTGAGGCTAAAATAATTACTCAAGAAAATAAATTACTCGGGAGTAAAAACGAATTAATCAATTCAAGAGTTGAAGTAAATCGAATTCGTGCTGAATATACTGAGAAAGTTTCCAAAGCCGAAAGTGATCAATACACCGCTTTGAGCAATCAATACGATACAGAAGCACAAGTAAATAAATTACAAAACCAGTATGTGAATTATCAAATTCGAAACGGCATGTACTATATAAAAGCCCCACAAAATGGATATATTAACCGCGCTATCCAATCGGGTATTGGAGAAATCATCAAAGAAGGTACTCAAATTGTAAGTATCATGCCTTCTAAATATGACATTGCTGTGGAAACATTCGTTAGCCCAAACGATTTGCCATTAATTCACAAAGGCGAAAAAGTTCGCATTTGGTTTGATGGTTGGCCTACGGTGGTTTTTTCTGGTTGGCCTAATTTGAGTTACGGAACTTTTGGAGGAAAAATTGTTGCCGTTGAAAACTTCATCAGCGCCAATGGAAAATTTAGAGTGCTAATTGCGCCTGATCAAGAGGAAGAAGTTTGGCCAAAGCAAATTAGTATCGGATCTGGGGCTCAAACTTTAGCTTTGCTTGACAACGTGCCAATTTGGTTTGAATTGTGGCGAACATTAAATGGTTTTCCTCCAAATTATTACCAACCTAAAGAAGAAAAATCTAAAGAGAAAAAATAATGAAACATTGCTATTTTGTACTACTCCTATTAGGTTCTTTAGCTTGGGGGCAAAATCAAAATCTGAAAGAACTCAATTATAATGAGTTTTTAGGTTATGTGAAAAAATACCATCCTTTGGTCAAAAGCGCTCAACTCGAAATCAACATGGCACAAGCTAATTTGATGATGGCACGCGGCGGATTTGATCCAAAAATTGAAGCTGATTTTGATCAAAAGCAATTTATGGGCAAAGAATATTATTCGGTTTTCAATAGTAGTTTTAAAATCCCAACTTGGTACGGTATCGAAGTGAAAGCGGGATTTGACAACAGCGAAGGTATTTTTGTAAATCCTGAAAATTCGCTACCCAATCAAGGATTAACCTCTTTAGGGATCACAGTTCCTGTTGGACAAGGATTGTTTATCAACCAACGTATGGCTGATTTGCGAAAAGCAAAAATCCAAATTCGATTGAGTCAAGCTGAGCGAAAACTACAAGCTATTGAAGTCTTGTACAATGCATCATTGGCCTACTTTAATTGGAAAAGAAACCACAGTGAAGTACAACTTTACTCTAACTATTTAGACAATGCAAGCGTGCGCTACAAAGGAATTTTAACACTGATTAAAAATGGAGATAAGCCCGCGATAGATAGTGTTGAAGCAGGTATTGTCGTGAAAACAAGACGATGGAATCTGGAAGAGTCCAAGTTGAAATTAGCCAAATCAAAACTGGACTTGTCGAATTATTTATGGTTAGATAATAATATTCCCTTAGAATTACAAGACGATGTACTTCCCGAAAATAAATTAGAACTAACGATCGGTGAAACACTAAAAATTAATCAATTAATTTCCGATACTATTTCCATTGAAAACCATCCTAAAATTAATTCGTTAGAAAATAAATTGGCAATTTTGGAAGTTGACCGAAAGCTAAAAGCCAATAGCTTATTACCAAAAATGGATGTTGGTTACCATTATTTATCTGAGCCTAATTATTGGAATGATACCAATTTCAATAATTATAAAATTGGAGTGAATTTTAAATTCCCTTTGTTTTTGAGAAATGAACGAGGTAGTTTACAACTGGCAAAATTTAAAATTCAGGATACTAAACTTACTTTAGATCTTGAGCGCATTCAATTAAAAAATAAAATCATTGTCCAACAAACCGAAATTAAATCAATAGAAAAACAACTTCAATTAATTTCAAGTTTAGTTTCAGGAAATGGTCAAATGTTGCAATCTGAGGAACGATTATTTTCGCTGGGAGAAAGTTCTATTTTTTTAATCAATGCGAGAGAAAATAATTTGGTAAGCATCCAACTCACGCAACTTGGATTGGAAAATCGATTTTTAAATTCGAATGCTGAATTATTCAAGATAATGGCAAATCCGGATTAATATTGTTACTTTTGCAATCTTATTTTTATAAATATGATTATAGTAAAGTCACGTGAAGAAATAGAATTAATGCGCGAAAGTGCTTTAATCGTATCCAAAACCTTAGGAATGATTGCTTCTGAAATCAAGGAAGGAGTAACCACACTACATCTAGATAAACTAGCCGAAGCATTTATTCGTGATCATGGCGCTACTCCAAGTTTCTTAGGATTATACGGCTTTCCAAATACTCTTTGTATGAGTCCGAATACTCAGGTTGTTCATGGTATTCCAAACAATACACCATTACAAAGTGGCGATATCATCTCTGTAGATTGTGGAGCATTCAAAAACGGATTTCACGGTGATCATGCTTATACTTTCGAAATAGGAGAAGTCGCTCCAGAAACCAAAAAATTATTGCAAATTACCAAAGAATCTTTATACGTTGGTATCCGCGAATTCAAAGCAGGAAATCGCGTTGAAGATGTGGGTAATGCCATTCAGAAATATACCGAAGCCCATGGATATGGCGTTGTTCGTGAACTCGTAGGTCATGGCTTAGGTCAAAAAATGCACGAAGAACCTGAAATGCCCAACTATGGTAAAAAAGGGCGAGGAAAATTATTTATCGAAGGAATGGTGGTTGCCATTGAACCGATGATCAATTTAGGAACCAAAAACATAAAACAACACAAAGACGGCTGGACTATTACTACAGCAGATAATAAACCATCAGCCCATTTTGAACACGATGTTGCATTAGTTGACGGAAAACCAGAATTACTTTCGACTTTCAAATATATCTATGACGCTTTAGGAATAGTGAGTAACGAGGAAGATGAATTCAGACAAAATCCATTACATATCTAATGAAAAAAATTTTCAAATTCATTCTCAATACTATCCCCCGTCCCATCTTAATTCGATTGAGTATTGTCGCGCGACCTATTTTAGCATTTCTACTAAAAGGAAATACATTTACGGATCCAATTGACGGAAAAAGTTTCCGAATGTTTTTACCGTATGGATATGGAAAACAAAGAAACAACGTTCTTTCACCTAGCACACTTTCTTTAGAAAGACATCGTTTATTATGGTTGTATTTACAAAATGAAACGGATTTTTTTACTTCCAAAGAGATAAAAAAGGTATTGCATTTTGCTCCAGAACAAGAATTTTACAAACGTTTCAAAAAACAAAAAAACATTCAATACACCACTACCGATTTATTCTCACCTTTGGCTGATGTAAAAGCAGATATTTGCAACTTGCCATTTGAAGACAATCAATATGATGTGCTATTTTGCAACCATGTATTGGAACACATTCCTGATGATACCAAAGCAATGCAAGAGCTGTATCGCGTTTTAAAACCGGGCGGAATGGCAATTCTTCAAATTCCGCAAGATTTGAATAGAGCCGCCACTTTTTCCGATGATTCGATTACTGACGAAAAAGAACGTGCTGCCATTTTTGGACAATACGATCATGTTAGAGTCTATGGGCGTGATTATTTTGACAAACTACGAACTATCGGATTTACTGTAGTTGAAGAAGATTACACCAAAAAAATCAGCCCCGAACTTGTGACCAAATATTGTTTGGCGCCAGGCGAAATTATCCCTGTTTGTTTTAAATAGTCTAAAGCAACTAATTGTTTATATTTACGATTCGTAATTCAATCAATTATGCTTCGCAGCTTGTTTCAAACAATGGCCCTGATTTATTTTACTTTGGCTACAGCCCAAGTAGAAAATGAAATAGTCCCTCCTTACAACATCAAAACGGTTTCTTTTATACAGAACAAACAAAATGTAGTGCCTATTTTTCAATTAGGCGATGCCTTTGAACTGCAATTTGACGATTTGTATGGGACTGACGCATCCTATTTTTACGAAATTGTTCATTGTGATTACAACTGGAATCCTTCAGACATACAGAAACGAGACTACCTTCAAGGATTTGACAATCAGAGAATTCAAGAATCTTCAAGCTCCTTTAATTGTTTGCAAATTTACACCCACTATCGCTTGCCTTTTCCGAACAGTACTACACAATTAAAAATCAGTGGTAATTATATGCTGAAAATTTTTAATGAGGATAAAGAAGTCGTTTTCTCTAGAAAATTTATAGTCTATGAAAATTTGGCAACGGTACCCATTCAAATTAAAAGAGCACGAACAGTTACTAATTTGGATTCCAAACATAATCTGGAATTCACCATCAAATCGAATGTGATTAATTTTCAAAATCCATTAAAAAACATAAAAACCGTCTTGCTCCAAAACGGAAAATTCAACAGTGCTATCAGTAATATTAAGCCGCAATTTACTATTGGCAGTGATTTGGTTTACAAATACGACACCCCAACACAATTTTGGGCTGGAAATGAATTTTTGTATTTTGATAACAAAGAAATTCGTGTAGCCAGTAACACTATCTCAAGAGTTGATAGTCAAAAAGACATTTATAGCAGTTATTTGTTTACCAATGAAGCGCGTGCCAATTCCAATTACTACAACAACCAAGATGTAAATGGCAACTTTGTAATACGCCGTTTATTTGCTGAAAACAGTGATATAGAAGCCGATTATGCTTGGGTGTATTTCAGTCTTTCGGCACCCCTATTTAGAAGTTCCGATGGTGCAATTTATGTAACTGGAATGTTTAATAATTATACACTCACCACTGAAAATAAAATGGAGTACAATCCTGAGAAAGCGATTTACGAGAAAGCGATTTTAATCAAACAAGGATTTACCAATTTTGAATATTTGGCCGTTAAACCCAATGGAAGTATTGATTCAGAAAATGCCATTGACGGAAATTATTTTCAAACGGAAAATGAATATACCGTTTTAGTGTATTATAAAGAAGACACAGATCGCTTTACTCGAATTATAGGAAAAGGCTCCGCATCTTCACTAAATCTGATCAATTAGCCAACATTTTAATTCTATTTGTAAAATCAGAATCATTTTTTTGTAATTTTGAAGGGAAGAATTCAAAATCACTATGGTTTCTCAAATAACAAGAGGTATTAAAATTTCAGTTTTGACTAGTTTTGAAGGCACTTACTTCAAGAACTATCGCATACACTTTGCCTTTAGTTACCAAATCAAAATCGAAAACCACAGTAAAGATTCTGTACAATTAATTTCTCGTCATTGGGAAATATTTGATTCTTTAAATGAATTAGAAATTGTAGATGGCGAAGGCGTTATTGGAAAAAAACCAGTTTTAAAACCCGGGGAATTTTATACCTACAGCTCTGGATGTTTGTTATCTTCTCCACACGGCGCAATGAAAGGCCACTTCAATATGATTAACTTTACTACAACTAAAAATTTTAAAGTTATTGTTCCTTCTTTTCGATTAAGCGCACCATTTGCTCTTAATTAATGCTATTATTTCGTTGAATAAATTTTAATTTATTCCTCCCTATTATATTTTTTATTGAATTATCCTTTGTACTTTTGTTATAGATTAAATTATTCGCAAGTTTAAGAATTAATTAAATCTTTAATTTTCTAATTCAAATCTGTTATTCCAACAGGTTTTTTTAATACTATAACTATGTTAAAAGGATTTTTTAAAGTACCCAAAGCAGTTAACGAACCAGTTAAAGGATATGCGCCAAATTCACCTGAAAAGGCATCGGTTTTAGAGGCTTACAAAAAAATGTGGAGCACCACTATTGACGTTCCGTTATACATTGGAAGCGAAGAAATCAGAACTGGAAATACCAGAACCATGTCGGCGCCACACGATCACCAACACATTGTTGGAACCTATCATTTGGCCGAAAAATCACATGTTGAAAAAGCGATTGCCAATGCATTAGATTCAAGACAAGCATGGGCTGCTATGGCTTGGGAACAACGTGCCGCTATTTTCTTAAAAGCAGCTGAATTGATTGCCGGTCCTTACAGAGCGAGAATCAATGCTGCTACTATGATTGCACAATCAAAAACCATTCATCAAGCAGAAATTGATGCGTCTTGTGAATTGATCGACTTTTTGCGTTTCAATGTAGAGTTCATGTCACAAATTTATAGTGACCAACCTACTTCAGACTCATCAGTTTGGAACCGTTTAGAATACCGTCCTTTGGAAGGTTTTATTTATGCTATTACTCCTTTTAACTTTACAGCTATTGCCGCTAATTTACCTGCCAGTGCTGCCATGATGGGAAATGTTGTGGTTTGGAAACCAAGTGACAGTCAAGTTTTCTCTGCTAAAATTATCATCGATATTTTCAAAGAAGCAGGTTTACCTGATGGCGTAATCAATGTGGTTTTTGGAGATGCATTAATGGTAACCGATACCGTATTAGCAAGTCGTGATTTTGCAGGAGTTCACTTCACAGGTTCAACTCATGTATTTAAAGATATTTGGGCTAAAATCGGAACCAACATTCACCATTATAAAACTTACCCAAGAATTGTTGGTGAAACAGGAGGAAAAGATTTTATCATTGCCCATCCATCGGCGAATGTGAAACAAGTAGCTACCGGAATTGTTCGTGGTGCTTTTGAGTTCCAAGGTCAAAAATGTTCTGCCGCTTCAAGAGCTTACATTCCTAGAAGCTTGTGGTCTGCTGTAAAAGACCAAGTAATTACAGATGTAAAATCAATGAAAATGGGATCTCCGGAAGACTTCTCTAATTTCATTACAGCAGTAATTCACGAAGGATCTTTCGATAAATTAGCAAGTTATATTGACCAAGCTAAGAAAGATGCCGATGCAGAAATCATTGTAGGTGGAAATTACGATAAATCCAAAGGGTATTTTATCGAACCTACAGTAATTTTGACTACGAATCCAAAATACACCACTATGGAAACCGAATTGTTCGGACCGGTAATTACCATTTATGTGTATGAAGATGAACAGTGGTCTGAAACCCTAAAATTAGTGGATACTACATCCGAATATGCTTTAACAGGCGCTGTTTTCAGTACCGATCGTTATGCGATTGAAGAAGCAACTGTAGCACTTCAAAATGCCGCTGGAAACTTCTATATCAACGACAAACCAACCGGTGCAGTTGTAGGACAACAACCATTTGGTGGTGCTAGAGCTTCGGGTACGAATGACAAAGCGGGATCTGCATTGAATTTATTACGTTGGGCTTCGCCAAGAACTATCAAAGAAACTTTGGTAGCTCCTGAAGATTACCGATATCCATTTTTAGGATAAGTCCATTTACGAAGTACGATATACAAGGTACGATATAAAAAACCCACAAATTGAAATTAAATTTGTGGGTTTTGTTATTTATAATCGTAAATCGTTTATTTTAAATTGTAAATTTTAGTGGTAAATGCACCACTTTCTTGGTTTCAAAAAATTCGTCTTCAAAAAAATCAGCTAAGTCGTATAAAGTTGCTTTAGGAAAGTCTTTTAATTCTTCGGTCAAGTCACCTCCTTTAAGATATAGAATTCCATTTTTCAATTCGTGCTTGTGTTGTTTTTTAATTTTGGTTTTTACCCAAGAAACAAAATCAGGCATATTGGTTACTGCACGACTTACGATGAAGTCAAAATCACCTTTCACATTTTCGGCACGAATTTGCTCTGCTTTCACATTTTTTAATCCCAAAGCATCTGCAACTGCTTGAACTACTTTTATTTTTTTAGCAATGACATCAATTAGATAAAAACGGGTTTCAGGAAAAAGAATCGCCAAAGGTATTCCTGGAAATCCGCCTCCAGTACCAACATCTAAAACAAATGTTCCGGGTTCAAAAGACTGAATTTTAGCAATTCCTAAAGAATGTAAAACGTGCTTCGTGTACAATGCATCAATGTCTTTTCGGGAAATGACGTTGATTTTTTCATTCCATTCGTGGTATAATGAATCTAACTGTTGAAATTGTTCTTTTTGAATATCAGTCAAATAAGGAAAATGCTTCAGAATTGCTTCCATTTTAAAAATTTTTAACAAAAGTACTATTTTTAGATTGGAAATAGTAGCTCATTTTTGTACTACAAAAATTTATAATAATTATCTTTGTAGCTTATTATTCAAGATTATGAAAAATACCGCTCCAACATTTGCTAAGCAAGACGATCTAAAATTTTTTAGAACCTTAAACTCGCGGGTCAATAATTATTTCAAAGAAAACAATCTCGATAAAACTGGAAACTGGAAACTACATCTTAAAACGATTATAATGTTCTCCATTTTCTTGACTCCCTATTTCATCTTATTGGCTATGGATATGCCTTTTTGGACGTATTTACTGTTGAACTTAATCATTGGGGTTGGAATGGCCGGGGTTGGAATGAATGTAATGCATGATGGAAATCATGGTGCTTATTCTAACAAATCTTGGGTAAACAAGTTCATGGGAGGAAGTATTTACATCTTAGCTGGCAATGTGTACAATTGGCAAGTGCAACACAATGTATTGCACCATACATATACCAACATTTTAGGACATGATGAAGATTTAGAAGCGGGACGTATCTTACGTTTTTCTAAAACTGCAAAATGGTATAGCTACCATAAATTCCAACATTATTACTCCGTTTTTCTATATGGTCTATTGACTTTCAATTGGTCGATCACTACCGATTTTCTGCAAATGAAACGCTACCTAAAACGCAATTTGTCGTATGGAGAATTCAAAAAACCAGTCATCCGTTGGACTACTTTAATCGTTACTAAAATTATTTATTTCTCTATTTGGCTAGTAATACCAATGGTATTAGGCATCACTTGGTGGAAAGTAATTTTAGGGTTTTTAGTAATGCATTATACCGCTGGATTAATTTTAAGTGTTGTTTTCCAATTGGCGCACGTTGTTGACGAAACAGCCAATCCAATCCCAAATGAAGAAGGCGAAATTGAAAACACTTGGGCGATTCACCAATTGTACACAACGGCCAATTTTGCACCAAAAAATTGGTTGGTCAATTATTATACTGGTGGTTTAAATCACCAAATTGAACACCATATTTTTCCAAATATTTCCCACATACATTACGATAAAATTGCCGAGTTTGTAAAACAAACCGCCAAAGAATGCAATCTTCCTTACCATGAGTTTAAAACTACTCGAGAAGCCATTCTATCGCATTTCACCCATTTGAAAAATTTAGGAATGAAACCCGAATTAAGCGCATAAAAACGAATACTAACTATACCTAATTCGAAACTGCGAATTAGACCATTTCAACACTATAGAAAATGAGCAATCCACTTTCAGACAGAATTAACAACTTAGCTACATCACAAACATTAGCCATGGCTGCTTTGGCCAGAGAATTAAAAGGACAAGGAAAAGACATCATCAGTTTAAGCTTAGGTGAACCCGATTTCAATACGCCTGACTTCATTAAAGAAGCAGCTAAAAAAGCGATTGATGAAAATTACAGTACCTACTCTCCAGTTGATGGATATGCTGAATTAAAAGAAGCGATCTGTAGAAAATTCAAAAGAGACAATGATTTGGATTACAAACCCTCTCAAATTGTTGTTTCTACGGGAGCAAAACAATCTTTATACAATATTGCGCAAGTCATGTTAAATGACGGAGACGAAGTAATTTTACCAGCTCCTTATTGGGTTTCTTATTTCGAAATTGTTAAACTATCAGGAGGTGTACCAGTTGAAGTACCAACATCCGTAGAAACTGATTTCAAAATCACGCCAGAACAATTAGATGCTGTTATTACACCAAAAACTAAAATGATTTGGTTTAGTTCACCTTGTAACCCAAGTGGTTCTGTATACAACCGTGAAGAATTAATTGCGATTGCTAAAGTGTTAGAAAAACACCCTAATGTATATGTAGTAGCTGATGAAATCTACGAGCATATCAACTTCTCGGGAACTTTTTGCAGTATTGCTTCAATCCCTGGAATGTTAGAAAAAACAATCACTGTAAATGGAGTTGCCAAAGCTTTTGCTATGACAGGATACCGTATTGGATACATTGGCGCACCAGAATTCATTGCAAAAGCCTGTACTAAAATTCAAGGTCAAGTAACTAGTGGTGCAAACTCAGTAGCACAACGTGCAACCATTACTGCAGTAGATGCTGACCCATCTGTTTTGAAACATATGGTGGATGCTTTCCATAGCCGAAGAGATTTGGTAGTAGGATTAATCAAAGAAATTCCAGGAATGAAAATTAATGTTCCAGAAGGAGCGTTTTATGTATTTCCAGACGTTTCTTCTTTCTTTGGAAAAACCTTAAGAGGAACCGAAATTAAAGACGCTAACGATTTCTCAATGTATCTTTTGGCTGAAGCCAATGTAGCTACAGTAACGGGAGATGCATTTGGAAATCCAAATTGTATTCGTTTTTCTTATGCTACTAGCGACGATATTTTGAAAGAGGCTTTACGCCGAATCAAAGAAGCCGTTTCTTAAATTAGTATAGAATAAAACTAAAAGCCTCAAGGAAACTTGGGGCTTTTTCCTATTTTTACAATAACAAAATCAACTAAAATGCTTACTCACACCCACCCAAAACTACCGATGCGCAACAAACTGATCACGAAAGATTTCTATTGTAATCAATTGGGTTTTGAGGTATTTGGTGCTGATTTTGAAGGCTATTTAATGCTACAAAAAGACCAAATTCAATTGCATTTTTTTGAATTTCAAAACCTAAACCCTTTAGAAAATTATGGACAAGTATATATTCGAACCGAAAAAATAGAAACTGTATTTGACCATTATATCCAAAAAAACGTAAGCATTCACCCCGCAGGATATTTACAAACAAAACCTTGGGGACAAAAAGAATTTTCCCTTCTTGATCCTGATCATAATTTATTGACTTTTGGAGAAAGTATATAAAACCGATTGAGTAAAAGAGTTGGTAAACTACAACAACAATCTTTGCAACTTTTTCCAAAAAATCCCAATTATTTATAAGAACTTTGCAAACTCATTTCCCAAAAAGAAATACCCTATATGACGAAAAAGAAAATAGAAATACTAGCGCCTGCCAAAGACTTGTTACACGGTATGGCAGCTATCAACAGTGGCGCTGATGCTGTTTATATTGGAGCACCACAATTTGGCGCTCGATCTAATGCCCATAATTCTATGGAAGATGTGGCAGCATTAGTGCAATATGCTCATTTGTACCACGCTCAAGTTTTTGTAGTAATCAACACCATTCTATACGATAACGAACTCGAAACGTGTCGCCAAATGATATGGGAATTGTACCATATTGGGGTTGATGCGTTAATTATTCAGGACATGGCCATTATAGAAATGGAGTTACCGCCCATTGTGTTGCATGCCAGTACGCAAGCCAATAACCGTGATCCAAAAAATATTAAATTCCTTGCCGATGCAGGAATTAAACGTGTGGTTTTGGCCCGTGAGTTGAACTTACACCAAATTAAAGAAATTAGCGAAGCTACCGATGTTGAATTAGAATTCTTTGTTACCGGTGCGTTGTGCGTGGCTTTTAGCGGAAATTGTTATATGAGTGTAGCCAATGGCGAGCGTTCGGCAAATCGCGGTTCCTGTGCACAAAACTGTCGTTTACCTTATAATTTAATTGACGGTCACGGCGAAACATTGATTAAAAATAGCCATTTACTTTCCATCAAAGATTTTGATGTAACCGACCAAATTCCAAATTTAATCGAAGCGGGAATCGTTTCTTTTAAAATCGAAGGTCGTTTGAAAGACATGGTTTATGTCAAAAATAATGTTTCGTTTCTTAGAAAAAAAATAGATTCCTTCTTGGAACAAAACCCCAATTATACGAAAGCTTCCTCTGGTAAATGCACCTTCACTTTCGATTCTGAATTGAACCGAACATTCAATAGAGGCTATACTGATTATTTTGTCAACGAAAGACACCAATCCATCGGTTCTTGGGAAAGTCCAAAATCCAAAGGACAATACATTGGAAAACTAATTAAAACAATTGGCAATTCGTACGAAATTGAAAATGGTCATTTACTGAACAATGGTGATGGTTTGTGTTTCATTAACGAAAACAACGAAGCTGATGGAATTTATGTAAACAAAGCCGAAAATGGTATTGTTTACCCGAATGTTTTAAAAGAAATCAAAGACGGAACTTTCATCTATCGCAATAATGATGCGGCTTTTATTAAAATCGTGGAGCGTGAAGACAGCGCCGTTAGAAAGATTAGCACCACTTTGGTTTTAACCGAAAACGAAACTGGTTTTCAATTAACGGCTACTGATGAAGATGGTTATGAAAGTACCGTTCATTTGGAACACGCCAAAGAGCCCACTAAAAACAATTTATCTATTGAAGATAATATCAAAACGCAGTTAGCGAAAACAGGATTTACACCTTATACCGCTGACGAAATTACGATTCAATTTTCAGACAATTGGTTTTTACCGATTTCAAAAATTAATGAAATGCGCCGCACAGTTTACGATCATTTGACCCAAATCCGTTTGGCTAATTACCATCGAGAGGAACACCAAATCGTTAAAACGGATCATCCTTTCCCGATAGATCAATTGGATTTTACTTACAATGTTGCCAATAAAATGGCGCGAAAATTCTACGAGCGTCATGGCGTTACTGAAATTGAAAAAGCTTTTGAATTGCAATGGGATCCGGGAAAATCTCGTGTAATGACGACCAAATATTGCATCAAATACGAGTTAGAGCGTTGTCCAAAATACCATCCTGAACATCGCGACAAAAAAGTCAAAGAACCTTTGGTTTTAAAACAAGGTGAATTGGAATACAAACTCAAATTCAACTGCAAACCTTGCGAAATGGAAATCTGGGAAAAGGATGCCGAATTTGAAATTGAAGACGAAGATTAAATCCTAAAAACATGAAAAAAATACTAACTTTTTTTATCCTTTTGAGTAGTACCATAATTTTGGCACAAACCAAAAAAGACAACTCAAAAATTCAAATTGTGGAAGCTTCTTGTGGGCAATGCCAATAGGGTATGGAAGGCAAAAGTTGCGATTTAGCTGTTCGTATTGATGGCAAATCGTATTTCGTGGAAGGTACCAATATAGATTCACATGGCGATGCGCATGCCAAAGATGGATTTTGCGCTAGCATTCGCCAAGCAGAGGTAATTGGTGAAATAAAAGACAACAAATTTGTTGTAACTCGCTTTAAATTACTACCGCTAAAACAACATTAAATCCAAATTAATATGGAGAATTTTATTTTACATAAAGCGAGTTCAAGAGGACATGCTAATCACGGTTGGTTAAATACGTACCACAGTTTTAGTTTTGCTAGTTGGTACAATCCAGAACGCATCCAATTTGGAATGTTACGCGTTTTAAATGATGACACCGTTACAGCTGGAATGGGTTTTGGTACGCATCCACACGACAATATGGAAATCATCACGATTCCGTTAGAAGGTGATTTGGCACACAAAGACAGCATGGGTAATTCGTCTACGATTAAGACAGGCGATGTGCAGGTAATGAGTGCCGGAACTGGAATTCAGCATAGTGAGTTCAATCCAAACGCTGATTTGCAAACTAAACTATTTCAAATTTGGTTGTTTCCAAAGTACCGAAATGTGGAGCCTCGCTACCAACAAATCACACTAGATGTTGCCCAACAGAAAAACAGTTTTGCTCAAATTTTATCTCCAAATCCAGATGATGAAGGTGTTTGGATTCACCAAGATGCTTGGTTTTATTTGAGTGATTTTAAGGCCAATTTTTCTAAAAAATTAGCATTACAAAAAAAAGGCAACGGATTTTACATCATGAACATTGAAGGTGAAATTGAAGTAAATGGAGAAAAACTGGAGAAAAGAGATGCTATTGGAATTTGGGAAACCAATGAAATTGAAATCAAAGCCAATACGAATTCTCGTTTTTTAATATTGGAAATTCCAATGGAACAATAATCCAAAAAATAGTATTTTTGTGGTTCAAATTCAAAACTTGAATCATCCAACTTGAACAATATTTTATGAAAGCATATGTATTTCCTGGACAAGGAGCACAATTTACCGGAATGGGTAAAGAACTATATGAAAATTCACCTTTAGCCAAAGAACTTTTCGAACAAGCGAATACTATTTTAGGATTCCGTATTACGGACATTATGTTTGAAGGAACGGCCGAAGAGTTAAAAGAAACCAAAGTGACACAACCTGCAGTTTTTTTACACTCGGTTATTTTAGCTAAAACCTTAGCCGATTTTAAACCAGAAATGGTGGCGGGACACTCTTTAGGAGAATTTTCTGCTTTAGTTGCTAATGGTGCTTTGTCTTTTGAAGACGGATTGAAATTAGTTTCGCAAAGAGCTTTAGCAATGCAAAAAGCCTGCGAAATTACCCCTTCAACTATGGCAGCTGTTTTGAATTTAGACGATACAATTGTAGAGGCTATTTGCGCTTCAATTGATGGCGTGGTGGTAGCTGCTAATTACAACTGTCCTGGACAATTAGTAATTTCTGGCGAATACAAAGCGGTGGAATTGGCTTGTGAAAAAATGAAAGAAGCGGGTGCCAAACGCGCATTGATTTTGCCTGTTGGCGGTGCATTCCATTCGCCAATGATGGAACCGGCTAGAGAAGAATTAGCAGCAGCTATTGAAGCAACTACTTTCTCAACTCCAATTTGTCCTGTGTATCAAAATGTAACTGCCAGTGCAGTTGCCGACCCAGCTGAAATCAAGAAAAATCTAATCATTCAATTGACTGCTCCTGTAAAATGGACGCAGTCTGTTCAACAAATGATTGCAGATGGCGCCACTAGTTTTACTGAAGTAGGACCAGGAAAAGTGTTATCCGGTCTCATTGGAAAAATTGACAAAGAAGCTGTCACAGCTAATGCCTAAATAGCAGATAATAAAGTAACAAATCCTCATAGATTACATTTATGAGGATTTTTTTATTTTTGGAAATACAAAAAAAATATGAAAACAATAATCGAACTACTAAGTGGTTGCGAAGCCTCAAAAGTGATAGCGCCCCATATTCCTTATTCAGAATATGTTCCGTTGGATTTATCCATTTCAAATCCAAGAATTCACAATCTAACAACAGCTAAAGAGTATGGTGTTTTTATTCAAAATCATTTGGAGGCCAATAATGGAAAAATAGCTTTTGGGGGCTACCAAGAAATTCGCAATTTATACCAAAGAAGTAGTGTTTTTAAAGCTGAAAATACCGAAGAACGCAATATTCATATTGGACTAGATTTATGGATCAATGAATCGGTTTCGGTTCATGCTGCCTTAGGTGGAACGATTCACAGTTTACAAAATAATACGGCTTTAGGCGATTATGGTCCAACGATTATTATTGAGCATGAATTAGAAGGGATTGTTTTTCATACGTTGTACGGTCATTTAAGCGAAGAAAGTTTGAAAGGAAAGCATGTAGGAGATCGTATTGCACAAGGCGAGGAATTTGCCAATCTAGGCCTACCCCCTATCAATGGTGATTATGCCCCGCATTTACACTTTCAAATAATCATTGATATGGAAAACAAAAAAGGCGATTATCCAGGAGTTTGTAGTTCAACTACATTGAATCATTACATTGCTAATTGCCCTAACCCGAATGTACTATTAAAAATAAATTAGCTTCTTATTTTTTGTTCCCATTTCCAGGCACTCGCCATCGCTTCTTCAAGAGTTGATTCGGCTTTCCAACCCAAAATGGTATTGGCTTTATGAGTATTGGCATAGGCCTCGGTGATATCACCTTCTCTACGCGCTACAATTTTATAAGGCAATTTTTGTCCGCTTACTTTTTCAAAAGCATGTATAACCTCTAAAACAGAACTTCCTGTACCAGTTCCTAAATTAAAGGTTTCTACTTTGGCTACATTCTTTTTGTTCAACAAACGTTGCATGGCAATCACATGGGCTTTCGCCAAATCTACTACATGAATGTAATCGCGAACAGCTGTGCCATCTGGAGTTGGATAATCATTTCCATACACTGATAATTCTTGACGCAAACCAATTCCAGTTTGGGTAATAAACGGAACTAAATTTTGCGGAACACCCAAAGGCAACTCTCCAATTTCAGCAGAAGGATGCGAACCTATCGGATTAAAATAACGCAATAAAATGGCGTTAATATGGGTAGCTTTTGCAGCATCAGTTATGATTTCTTCACCAATTTGTTTGGTATTACCATAGGGTGACATGGCCGTTTGAACTGAGGAATCTTCGGTAATGGGCATCGTTTCGGCTTGACCATAAACGGTACAAGAGGAACTAAAAATTAAATTAGAAGCAGATTTTTTTTCCAATTCTTGCAAAATATACACCAATACATTGATGTTGTTTTCATAATACAACAATGGATTTCCAACACTCTCTCCTACTGCTTTGGAAGCCGCAAAATGAATCACTCCTTCAATATCGGTATGTCGATTAAAAAAATCACTTACCTTCTGTTTGTCACGCAAATCCAATTGCTCAAAAGCGGGAACTATACCAGTGATATTTTGAATACCATCCAAAACGGACAATGAAGTATTGGATAAATTATCGACAACAATTACTTCGAAACCCTCATTTTGTAGTTCGACAACGGTGTGCGAACCAATAAAACCCAAACCTCCAGTTACCAATATTTTCATTTGCTTTTGCGTATTGAATTAACTATTTGTTTAAAAATTCCAGAATACTTTGCGTAATGAATTGGATTTGTTCGTCATCCAATTCGGTATGCATAGGTAACGAAATAACTTCTTTCACTAATTGATTGGTTACCGGAAAATCTTCTTCTTTGTAACGGGCATCGGCATAGGCTTTTTGACTGTGCAATGGAATTGGGTAGTAAATTGCACAAGGAATTCCTTTGTCCAGTAAGTGTTGCATCAATCCATTTCTATCCGCATCAATAATTCGGAGGGTATATTGATGAAAAACGTGACAATCACAGATATCACAAATACTTGGCGCAATGATGTTTTTATGACCTTCAAGCGCTGCAGTGTATTTTCTAGCGGCATTTTGTCTGGCTTTACTGTATTGATCTAATAATGGTAATTTGGCATTTAAAACCGCCGCTTGAATACTATCCAATCGAGAATTTACACCCACAACATCATGGTGGTATCTTTCGTACATTCCGTGATTCACAATCCCACGAAGGGTATGTGCTAAAGTATCATCATTGGTAAAAATGGCGCCACCATCGCCATAACATCCTAAATTTTTAGAAGGAAAAAAAGAAGTTGCACCCACATGACCAATCGTTCCTGCTTTCTTTTTCGTTCCATCCGAAAACTTACAATTGGCTCCAATCGCTTGGGCATTGTCTTCTATTACAAATAAGTTATGTTCTTTGGCCAAAGCCATAATTGCTTCCATATTGGCCGCACGTCCAAACAAATGCACTGGTACAATGGCTTTCGTTTTTGGCGTAATAGCTTTCCTGATTTTATCAATATTGATATTCATGTTGTACATATCTACATCAACCAAAACAGGAGTTAATTGTAGCAAAGCTATTACTTCAACAGTTGCAGCAAAGGTAAAATCAGCCGTTATTACTTCATCTCCGGGTTGCAATCCTAATCCCATCATGGCGATTTGCAACGCATCGGTACCATTGGCACAAGGAATCACGTGTTTCACTCCTAAATAATCTTCTAATGATTTTTGGAATGCATGAACCTGCGGTCCGTTGATATAGGCATTGGAATCTAAAACTTCTTGAATCGAAGTATTTACAGTATCTTTTATCGCATCGTATTGACCTTTTAAGTCAACCATTTGAATTTTTTTCATTTACTTTTTGTTTAAGATGGGAAGATTTATAATTAAAATTCCATTTAAAGTGAATCCATTTGAAAAACGAAAAACAAAAATAGGTATTTAATGAGTGCTAACCAATCAAAATAAAATAAAGAAACTGTATTTTAGCACCAAAATTTGGGGTATGCATTTTATTTACAGTATAATTGTTGCTATTGCTGGACTATTGTTACAGATCGTCGCTGTCTTTGTGCCAAAAATCAGACTATTTGTTTCAGGAAGAGAAGGTGTATTCACTACCTTAAAAGCTAAAATCAAAACCGAAGACAAAACAATCTGGTTCCATGCCGCTTCTCTAGGAGAATATGAACAGGGTTTACCTGTGATTGAAAAAATAAAAGAAAAATATCCCAACCATAAAATTGTAGTAAGCTTTTTTTCGCCTTCAGGGTATGAAGTTAGAAAAAACAATACCGTTGCAGACACAACCGTTTATTTGCCTCTAGATACCATAAACAATGCAAAAAAGTTCATTGAATTAGTCAATCCAGAAATGGTCTTCTTCATAAAATATGAATTTTGGCCAAATTATTTGAGCGAATTAAAAAAGCGAAATATTCCAACCTATTTGATTTCAGGAATTTTTAGAGAAAAACAAGCTTTCTTTAGATGGTATGGCGGATTTTACAGAAAAGCACTAGAATCATTTACCCATTTCTTTGTCCAAAACGAAAGTTCATTACAGCTTCTTCAACGCTTAGGATTACAGAATGCAACTATTTCGGGAGACACTCGTTTTGACAGAGTCGCATCTATTGTAGAAAAAGACAATAGTTTAGATTATATAGGGCGATTTAAAGCCAATAAAACAACCATCGTTATTGGAAGTTCTTGGCCTAAAGATGAAGAATTATTGCTGGATTATATTAATTCTAGTACACAAGATTGCAAATTTATTATTGCGCCACATAACATTAAACCGGAACAAATTCAATATTTTAAAACCAATTGTACCAAAAAAACACTTTTGTTTTCAGAAAAAGAAAATAAAGACATGGCCTATTATGATGTTTTTATCATTGACACTATCGGAATCTTAACTAAAATTTACAGTTATGCCGACATTGCCTATGTGGGAGGTGGATTTGGTCATCCTGGAATACATAACATCTTGGAACCAGCTACATTTGGAATCCCAATAGTGATTGGACCCAATTATTCGCATTTTGCCGAAGCAATAGATTTGGTTCGTTTAAGAGGTTGTATTTCTATTACAAATTCAGAACAATTAGAAGCGGTTTTGAATGAATTAATTTCCGATAGTGAAGTACGAAAAAATAAAGGTACAATCAGTGCAACTTTTGTCCAAAATAACACCGGTGCAGTTGCTACAATTATGAAAAATTTATAACCGAATTTTTTGTTGTAATTTGATATGAATTGCTGATTTTCGACCTTTTTTGATAAAAAGTATAGAAATTGTCGAATATTATTTAAAAAAAAAATGAAAAAATATTTTACATATTAAAAATTTTATATCTTTGCCACGAATTAATAATTAACCTTTTATAATAAATTAAGATGAAAAAAGTATTTTTAAGTTTAGCTGTTGTTGCTGTTTTAACTGTTGTATCTTGTAAAAAAGCTGAAGCTCCTGCTGAAGAAGCTGCTGTAGATACTACTGCTGTTGCTGTTGACACTGCTGCTGTTGATACTGCTGCTGTTGATACTGCTGCTGTTGATACTGCTGCTGCTGCAAAGTAATTAATTACTACACAGAAAAAAAATAAGCCGTACACTTAGTGTAACGGCTTTTTTTTATTTAGGACAATTCGTTTTCTATGTGTTTTTGGTTAATCAGTGAAAATAACATCGTTAGATGTAAAGTCCAATACTTCTGAAATTGAGGCATATTTTACAATTTCAGCAATTCCTTTTTCTAATCGAAGTTCCGTAGTATACTTTCTACTTGTTGCAAAGTGCTCTCCATATAACAATACCTTAAAATAGTATTTCCCTTTCGTTGACTTAAATTTTAAGAACGTAGCCTGGCTTGTATTCAATTTAAACTTTTCTATTGCTTCTTCCCCTTCGAATTTAAGTTCGTAACTCAAACTTGTAAATATCGTCTTCCCTTTTCGTGAAGCAAATACAAATTTATATTCGTCATTAAATCGTTTCGTAATTACAAAAGTTCCCATATAGCTTCCCGGCCAAAACCGGTATCAATTTATTCATTGTACAAAAAACAAAAAAAAGCCTCTTCAATTGAAGAGGCTTTAGTACTCAGAGCGGGACTTGAACCCGCACGAACATTGCTGTTCACTGGATTTTAAGTCCAGCGTGTCTACCAATTTCACCATCCGAGCATTGTATGGTTTTGGAGCGAAAAACGGGGCTCGAACCCGCGACCTCGACCTTGGCAAGGTCGCGCTCTACCAACTGAGCTATTTTCGCATTTTCAATTCTTAAGAAAGAATCGCGATACTTGTTCTGTATTGCGGATGCAAATTTAATACATTAATTCAATTACACAAGCCTTTTCTACAAAAAAATAGCCACATAAGCTTAATCTTCTGATAACGTAAACTTTAAATGAAAACTATTTTTTAGTCAGCATTCTTTTTATTTCATTCAGCTTCATCAAAGCCTCCATTGGCGTAATCGTATTGATATCTAAATTCAGAATTTCGTCTTTAATTTCTTCCAAAAGAGGATCGTCTAAATTGAAAAAACTCATTTGCATTTCGTCCTTAATTTCTTTGATTCCATTGAGCGCATCATTCGAATGGTTCTTTTCTAATTTCTTCAATAACTTTTGTGCTTTCAAAATCACAATCTGAGGCATTCCAGCCATTTTAGCCACATGAATACCAAAACTATGCGCACTGCCTCCTTTTACCAACTTTCTAACAAAAAGAACCGTGTCTTTCAATTCTTTGACCGCTACATTATAATTTTGAATTCTTGGCAGCGATTCACTCATTTCATTTAATTCGTGATAATGTGTCGCAAAAAGTGTTTTGGGTTGTGCCGGATGCTCGTGTAGAAACTCAGCAATAGCCCAAGCAATCGAAATTCCATCATAGGTACTTGTTCCTCTACCAATTTCGTCCAAAAGCACTAAACTTCTATCCGAAATATTGTTCAAGATGGAAGCGGTTTCGTTCATTTCGACCATGAAGGTCGATTCGCCCATCGAAATATTATCGCTTGCGCCAACTCTTGTGAAAATTTTATCTACAATTCCCATTCTAACACTCTCTGCCGGAACAAAACTTCCCATTTGAGCCAAGAGTACAATTAAAGCTGTTTGACGTAAAATAGCTGATTTTCCAGACATATTAGGTCCCGTAATCATTATCAATTGTTGTGATTCTCTGTCCAAGAACACATCATTAGAAATGTAAGGTGTTCCAACCGGTAATTGTTTCTCAATTACTGGATGCCTTCCTTCTTTGATTTCCAATTCGAAACTCTCGTCAATTTCTGGGCAAACGTATTTATTTTCAATTGCCAATTGTGTAAACGAACATAAACAATCCAATTGCGCGATTAAATTGGCATTCATTTGAACCGGTTTGATGTAGGTACTAATCCATTGCACCAATTGTTCAAACAATTCCGATTCAATTTTGTGTATTTTTTCTTCGGCTCCTAGAATCTTGGTTTCGTATTCCTTTAATTCTTCGGTAATATAACGCTCCGCATTAACCAAAGTTTGTTTGCGAATCCATTCTTCCGGTACTTTATCTTTGTGCGTATTTCTCACTTCAATATAGTAGCCAAAAACATTGTTGAACGAAATTTTCAAAGACGAAATTCCTGTTCGCTCCGATTCCCTTCTTTCAATTCCCTCTAAAAATTCTTTCCCTGATGTCGAAATGGCACGTAATTCATCTAATTCGGCATTCACGTTTGTAGCAATCGCATTTCCTTTGGCAATTGCCACTGGCGCTTCTTGATTCAGTGTGGTTTTTATTTTTTCACGTAATAAATCGCAACTATGCAAATGATCTCCAATTACCTTTACGGCTTCCTGAGGACTTTGCAAAGCCAAGGCTTTAATTGGAAGTATAGCATCCAAGGATTCTTTTAAATAAACCACCTCTCGCGGCGAAACTTTTCCAGCTGCAATTTTCGAAATCAAACGTTCCAAATCTGAAATTTGTTTGATTTGCGACTGGATGCTTTTTAAAATTTCTTGATTGTCTTTCAAATACGCAACAACTTGATGGCGACTTTGAATTTTAGCGTTGTCTTTTAATGGCAATGCCAACCAACGTTTTAACAAACGACCACCCATTGGCGAAAGCGTTCTGTCAATAACATCCAGTAACGTAACCGCATTTGGATTATAGCTATGGTATAATTCAAGGTTTCGAATGGTAAATCGGTCCATCCAAACATAAGCATCCTCAGCGATCCGTTGAATAGACGTTATATGTTGAACTTTGTTATGCTGTGTTTCGGATAAATAATACAAAATAGCTCCCGAAGCTATGATTCCTTCCTTTAACTCTTCAATTCCAAAACCTTTCAATGAAACGGTTTGGAAATGTTTGGTTAAAGTTTCAAATGCGTAATCTTCTTTGTACAACCAATCTTCTAGATAAAAACTATGATAATCCTCTCCAAAAGTGGCTTTGAAATCATTTTTATTATTCTTAGGTACCAAAACTTCACTTGGACTGAAATTCTGTAGTAATTTATCAATGTACTCTGCGTTCCCTTGTGCAGTCAAAAACTCACCTGTAGAAACATCTAAAAAAGAAACTCCAATTGACTTATTAGAAAAATAAATGGAAGCCAAAAAATTATTGACTTTAGCCTGTAAAACCTCATCGTTCATAGAAACACCTGGCGTAACCAACTCGGTAACACCACGTTTCACAATAGTTTTAGTCATTTTTGGATCTTCCAATTGATCACAAATAGCAACACGCAAACCTGCCTTTACTAATTTAGGCAAATACGTATTTAAGGAATGGTGTGGAAAACCCGCTAAAGCAGTTTCAGTTTCAGAACCCGCACCTCTTTTTGTCAATACAATTCCTAGTATTTTAGAGGCCCTAATAGCATCTTCTCCAAAGGTTTCATAAAAATCTCCCACACGAAACAACAAACAAGCATCAGGGTACTTTGCCTTAATTTCATTGTATTGTTTCATTAACGGAGTTTCCTTTACTACTTTTTCTTTTGCTGCCAAATCAAATGTTTTAATCAATTTCTAATGTGAGAGCGAATTTATAGATTTTAAAGCGAATAAAGAACTGTTCTTACATTTTAACCTTTTTTTAGTTGAATTAGTAAGGCTAATTTCTAAAATTTATATAGCTTTGTATTTCAAAATTTAATTTAACTAACATTATGAAAAAAATACTAGTTGTAGCACTATTGGTTCTTGGAACAGTAGCTGCAAACGCGCAAGAAACATCAAAAAAAGCAAAACATGTAACTAATAAAGTAGCCGGTGCAGGAATGGTCTTTGCCAATGAGGTGATTGATTACGGGACAATTTCTCAAAATGCGGATGGAAAAAGAGAATTTGTTTTTACTAATAATGGAAATGCTCCACTTGTAATTACAAATGCACAAGGATCTTGTGGTTGTACTGTACCATCAACTCCAAAAGAACCTATTCTTCCCGGGTCAAAAGGATCAATTGGAGTAAAATATGATACTAGTAGAGTTGGTACTTTTACAAAAACAGTTACCATTTCATCTAATGCTGCTGGACAACCTACTAAGGTTTTAACAATTAAAGGTAATGTTGTAGCTGCGTCAGCTAAAAGCTAATTATAATTCAATATATACACAAAAGCTTCCTACTTTTACGGAAGCTTTTTTTGTGCCTAGACATACCACTATAATGAGAAAATTAGAAAATAGCGAACTTGACAGAAAATCGATTGAAGATTTTAAAAAATCAGAAAAGACGCCATTAATACTGGTGTTAGACGATATTCGGAGTTTACACAATATTGGATCTGTTTTTAGAACGGCTGATGCCTTTTTAATTGAAAAAATATACTTGTGCGGTATAACGGCTATTCCACCCAACAAAGAAATTCACAAAACTGCTTTGGGCGCAACAGAAACAGTAGCTTGGGAGCATGCTGAAAATGTATTGGATGTAATTACTAAACTTAAATCTAAAAAAATTCTAACTTTTGCCATCGAACAAGTAGAAAGCGCTATTCTTCTTCAAAATTTTAAAGTTGAAAACAATCAAAAATATGCATTAGTTTTTGGTAACGAAGTTTTTGGTGTAGCCCAAGAAGCAGTTGCTATTTGCAATGGCGCTATCGAAATTCCCCAACTAGGAACAAAGCATTCACTTAACATCTCAGTAAGTGCTGGAATTGTAGTTTGGGATTTGTTTCAAAAAATGCATTTCACAAAATAAATTGGCTTAATCCGTTGAAAATACTAAATTTATAGCATGAAGAATAGCTTTAAAATTCCCTTCTTAGCTTTATTTATAGTATTTGAAATCCATTTGGGATTTGCAATTCCTAAAAATATTGATCCCCCTTTAATAAAAAATGTTGCGCCGGTAGCGCCAACAATTTCTGCCACTGGTAATGCAAATTATTGTCCGCTTTCACAAACAAAAATAGTTAGCAGCGTAACAATAACACACGACCCAACAGAATTAACTACGGAAGCAGTTTTCATTCAAATTTCCTCTGGATATGTTATAGGGCAGGATCAATTATTATTAACCAACCCTTTATTACATCCTACTCTTACAACTTCATGGAATGCCTTGGAAGGAAAATTAAAACTTTCAAGTCCAACATCAGGTGTCCAAGTGAATTACTCAGATTTTGAAGCAGCCATCAAAGATGTTATTTATTATAACTCCAATCCTAATCCTAATGGTACCCGTAATTTTTCAATTACATTAGGTAATGGAAATGCCAATTACTTACCGAGAAATGGTCACTATTACGAATATATTTCTGATTTAGGGATTACTTGGTCCAATGCAAAGACAGCAGCAGCCACCAAAACATTTTATGGATTACAAGGGTATTTGGCAACTATAACTGCTGCAGATGAAGCCCCATTAGCAGGTAAACAAGCTCCTGGCACTGGATGGATTGGCGGCACAGACGAAGGAACTGAAGGTGTTTGGAAATGGGTCACTGGACCCGAGGGTCAAGCTAATGGAGGGGCAGGTACCATTTTTTGGAATGGTTTAGCTAACGGTTCAACCACTAATTTTGCATTTTGGAACACAGGTGAGCCTAATAATGCAGGAGATGAGGATTATGCCCATATTACAGCACCTGGAATTGGAATTCCAGGATCTTGGAATGATTTACCCAATACAGGAGCTGCTAGTGGTCCTTACCAACCCCAAGGTTATATTGTCGAGTATGGAGGAATGCCTGGAGACCCTACCTTACAACTATCAGCTAGTACCTCATTGACTATGGCTGGCAAAATAACGGCTGCA
This sequence comes from Flavobacterium sp. UBA4098, assembly GCA_002382495.1. Lineage (GTDB taxonomy): Bacteria > Bacteroidota > Bacteroidia > Flavobacteriales > Flavobacteriaceae > Flavobacterium. Next base: position 55,052 of record DFXW01000002.1, on the reverse strand, counting down.
AATTCTAATTCCAATTGTGGACCCGGAAGCGTTACACTTAATGCTACAGCTACATTTGGCACAATAGAATGGTACACTACTGCAACGGGAGGTACCCCAATAGCGACAGGAAATAGTTATACATCTATCAATTTAACTAGTACCACTACTTATTATGTGAGTACTGGTTGTACATCCGATAGAACCCAAATTGTCGCTACGATAAACCCAATGCCTATTGTACAAAACATCTCCATTACCCAATGTGATACCGATGCAACTTCGGATGGAAAAACTACTTTTAATTTAACTGTGAACAATGATTTAATTTCAGCAAATTATACTAACGAAACGTTCAAATATTTCAACTCATTTACCAGTGCCACAAACGAAATACTTTCTGATCTAATACCAAATGGGTTCAGTTTTAATAACACAACGCCAAGCACAATGCCCATTGGAGTTCGGGTATATAATGCCGTAACTGGATGTAGTTCTCCTGCCCAAATCACTCTGGTTGTTCCTACGACTAATTTTCAGCCCTCTTCAACTTTTTCGTTTACAGTTTGTGATGATTTCTTAGATACTAACGGAAACAATTCAACTAGCAACAACAGTAGTGACGGGATTGCTACATTTGATTTTTCGACAACAAGGGCAGCAATCCTTGCTCAATTACCAACTCAATCCCAAAACTATACTATCAACTATTACAGAAACCAAGCAGACGCCTTATCACAATTGAATGCTATAACAGACATTGCCCATTATAGAAATATTGGTTATGCTAACTCCCAAGATATTTGGGTTCGAATAGAAACTGATATTGTTACCAATTCTTGTGTTGGAGTTGGTCCTTACATTCGTTTGAATGTAGAAGCGTTACCAAAAGCCAATACTATAAACGATCTAAGAGCATGCGATAGTAACTCAACCGGAATAGTAAATTTTGACACTTCGAATCTTGAAACCAATTTATTAAACGGTCAAACCAATGTTAATGTGCGTTATTTAGACCTAAACGATAACCCATTGCAAGATGCAAACGGAACCTTAATTACGAGCCCTTTCCCCTCCACTTTCTCTAGTGCAACTCAAACAATAAAGGCAATTGTATCGAATAACACTTCGCAACAATGTTTTGCAGAAACCACCATATCCTTTTATGTAGATGTAATTCCAACAGCAACACCAATTCCATCAACATTAACAACCGTTTGTGATGACGAAGCTGACCCTGCAAATCAAGATGGCAAATATGCTTTTGACACTTCGACATTTCAAACTACTATTCTAGGTGGACAAACTGGAATGACTGTTACATATTACGATCAAAACAACACTATTTTACCAAGTCCGCTTCCCAATCCATTTGTATCAGCAACACAAAATGTAACCGTAATTGTTGAAAATCCTATAAATCCAAATTGTTCAGCAACTTTAACTATTCCTTTTGTCGTTCATACACTACCGAATATTGAATTAAATGCAACCGAATTAATCTGTTCTAATATACCAACGTTCTTTGTAACATTAAATCCTGGTTTTCTTGACAACTCTTTAGCCGCTAACTTCAATTACAATTGGAAAAAAGACGGAGGTAATTCTATAGCAACTAGTCCAACATTAGGTGTAAATTCTGAGGGAAGCTACACTGTCGAAGTGACCAATCAATCTGGATGCAGCGCAACAAGGACTATACAAGTTACGGCATCTAATCAAGCTACTATTACATCTATAGACATCTTAGATTTAGTAGATTTTAATACCGTTACCATCAATACAACAGGGACTGGAGATTATGAATACAGCATGGATTACTTGAACGGAATTTGGCAAGATTCAAATCTTTTTACCAATGTTCCAGGCGGAATTCATCAAGTATTGATTAACGATAAAAACGGTTGTGGTTTGGTCTCTAAACAAATTACCGTTCTAAGCATACCAAAATTCTTTACCCCAAATAATGATGGGTATAACGATTACTGGACTGTTAAAGGAATGATTTCGTATCCCACTGCCGAATTACGTATTTTTGACAGATACGGGAAATTACTAAAAGAATTAAGACCGAACAGTATAGGCTGGGATGGCACATTTAACGGACAACCATTGCCTGCTTCAGATTATTGGTTCGTGTTTAAACTTGATGCAAATACACCGGAGAAAAGAGGTCATTTTTCCTTAAAAAGGTAGTTTATTTTGAAGAAATCTTATTTTGAATTTCGTTCAAAATATACAGATAATCAGCATGGTTTTTAACAAAATCACGATCGGAAACATCAATAATTAAGACATTTAAATCTGTTTGAGATTTGATGTAATCCAAATAACCCGTATTAATTTTATCTAAATACTCGGCAGGAATTTCTTGTTCGTAGCTTCTGCCTCGTTTTTTTATATTTTGCAATAAGCGTTCCGAATTTTGGTACAAATACACATACAAATCGGGCTTGGGCATTTCTTTGTAAATGATATGAAACAGATTACTATACAATCGGTATTCATCATCCGCCAAGGTAATTTTTGCAAAAATTAAAGATTTAAAAATGTGATAATCGGCTACAACAAAATCTTTAAACAAATCAAATTGCGATAAATCATCCGAAAGTTGTTTGTACCGATCGGCCAAAAAAGACATTTCTAATGGAAATGCATATCGGTTTTGATCTTTGTAAAATTTAGGCAAAAAAGGATTGTCAGCAAAACGTTCCAAAACAGATTTAGCATTAAAATCTTCGGCTATTTTTGTTGCTAAAGTAGTTTTTCCAGCACCTATATTCCCTTCAAAAGCAACATAATTGAACTGCTCTAAGCTGATTTTTCGCAATGGACTTTCTAGACTTTGAACTACTTTACACTCAGATGTATCTTTAGTTCCAGACAATAACTCTGGTATATCTTTTTGGAGAATAGGATGAATCCATTCTAAATTTAAATCCAACAGCGGTTTCAAAACAAAGATTCTATCTTGCATCAAGGGATGTGGAACTTTAAGTTGCTCAGTCGATATTATTTCATTGTCAAAAGCAACAATATCAATGTCGATAATTCGAGATTGATAACCCAAAGTATCTTCTCTCACTCGTCCCATCTGCTGTTCAATTTCCAAAATTTTGGACAAAATTTCGGCAGCCGAGTCGAAAGTATGCACTACAATAGCAATATTATAAAAAGCCTCACTATCAAATCCCCAAGAGGGCGTTTCATACACCTTTGAAACTTTAACCACGGTAGCGACCTCATGATGAATCAATTGCAAACAACTTTCGATGTTTTCCAAACGATTCCCCTGATTAGTTCCTATAGATAAAACGACTTGATGCTGTGATTTCATAATGGCTGCAAATTAACTAAAAGTATACTATATTTGTGTGAAGTGTTAATAATTAAATTTCAATTTGAAAAATACAATTGTGTAACATTTTAACCCCAATTACTACTTATACGAAAATTAAAAAATTATGAAGTTTTTAGGAAATGTATTGGCTACCATCGTAGGAATTTTTGTTTTCACCATGCTATTCTTTTTTGGAATAGTGTTTATTGGGGCCATTTTTGGCGGAGAAGAAAACGGTATTAACGTAAAAGAAAATTCGGTAATCATATTGAATTTAGAAGATATTCAAAATGACTATGCTGGGAAATATTCTGACCCTTGGGTTACCGCATTTTCAGACACCAAACAGATTGGCTTAACCGATGTCATTGATGCTATCGGAGCTGCTAAAAACGATGAAAATATTAAAGGTATTTCTATTTTAAANNAAATTTGTGATGGCGTATGCCAATACCTATTCGCAAAAAGAATATTATTTAAATTCCGTAGCCAACACTATTTATCTAAATCCAGTGGGCGATTTAGATTTCAAAGGACTTTCTTCTGACCTACTATTTTTTAAAGATTTTCAAGATAAAACAGGCGTAAAAATGGAAGTTATTCGTCACGGAAAATACAAAAGTGCTGTAGAACCTTTCCTCGAAAATAAAATGAGTGAGGCTAATAGAGAACAAATTACTGCCTTACTCAATTCTATCTGGAATTCTGTTGTAACTGACATTGCCAAAAGTAGAAATGTATCTGTTGAAAAATTAAATGAAATTGCAAATGGTTTATTGGCACGAACACCTGAAATGGCTAAAGCTCAAAAATTAGTAGACGTAGTTGCTTATGAAGATGTTTACCACAATGCCATTAAAAAACGATTACAAGTCGATAGTAAAGACGAATACGAATCGGTTTCTATACTTGATTACACCCAAAAATATACTACTACTTCAGTTATTAATGATGCTACAGATGAAATTGCCATTATTTATGCCCAAGGCGAAATTCAAAGTGGCGAAGGAGATGTCAACATCATTGGAGAAGGCGCAATGCGACGTTCTATCAGTGAGGCAAGAAATAACGAAGATGTGAAAGCAATAGTACTTCGCATCGATAGCCCTGGAGGAAATGCATTAACCTCCGATTTGATTTGGAGAGAAATCGAATTGACTAAAAAAGTAAAACCGGTTGTTGTATCCATGGGGAATTATGCTGCCTCTGGAGGGTATTATATTGCTTGTAATGCTAATACAATTTTTGCAGAAAAAAATACTATTACTGGTTCGATAGGTGTTTTTGGGATGTTACCTAATTTTAGTGGTCTAAGTACCAAAATGGGAATTCATTCTGAACAAGTCAATACCCACCAAAACTCAGGCAATTACAATCCATTTGCACCAATCGATGAAAAATTTAAAGCCGTAACCACAGAAGGTGTAGAACAAATCTATAAAACATTTGTTTCCCATGTAGCGCAAGGGCGAAAAATGAGTTTTGCACAAGTAGATGCTATTGCACAAGGTAGAGTTTGGACTGGCGCTGATGCTATAAAAATCGGTTTAGTAGACAAAATTGGAGGTTTAGATGATGCCATTCAAGAAGCGGCCCTTTTAGCAAAAATCAAAACGTTCAACACTCAAAATTATCCAGAATACAATAAAAATTTTGATGATTTATTAGAAAATTTCCCTTTTGCCAAAACCAAAGAACGTTGGATTAAAGAAGAAATTGGTGAAGAAAATTACAAGATAATGGAACAAATTAAACGCATTCAAAGCTACAAAGGAGTTCAAGCTCGAATGCCATTCGAAATTACCATTCAATAAATAAAAAAGCTTCCATTGGAAGCTTTTTTTATAACTCTATTTTTACAACATAGCCTTCTGAACTGCGAATATTAAATACAATTCCGCCTTCAAAAAGTAAATATTGTCCTTTAATACCTATTAATTTTCCTTGAAAATTAGGAGTTTTATCCAAACTCAAACTAGTAACTTTAGAAGGATACTCCAAAACTGGATAGTGCATTTCATACAAATCTATTTTCTGATTGTAAAAATACTCCTGAACTTCGGTTGGGATTAAATGCTCTACTTTCAATCGCTCGGCGACTAAATCAATCGTTTCAAAAGAATTGGTTAGCATTTTTCGCCAATTGGTTTTATCGGCATAATGGCTTTTTAACGCCACCTCTGTAATCCCTGCCAAATAGCGGTTTGGTACCTCAACAATTGAAATCGCTTGACTCGCCCCTTGATCAATCCAACGTGTAGGCATTTGCGTTTTTCTTGTCACCCCCACTTTTACTTCGCTTGACAAAGCCAAATACACAATATGCGGTTGCAATTGCACTTTTTCTTCATAAGCCAAATCACGATCTGCAATTCCGAGATGCGCTGTGCTCAACTCCGGTTTCATAATCCAATCTCCTACAGCAGGACTGGAATAAAAACAGTCATAACAAAATCCTTGTCGGAATATTTTTTTCTTCTTCGCACAATTCAAACATTGAAAACCTACAAAATTGATTTCCATTGGTTTACCCAATAGTTGGTTTACATTCAAAAAGCTGTCTTCAAAAACAAGATAATACTGAATTGGTTCGCCAAATTCAGTTTGCATTTTGGTTAAAACTCCTTCGTAAGTCATTTGGTTTTAAGTTTCAGGTTTGGAATTGAACAAAAAATGTTATTTTTGGTAAAGTTATCATTCGGAATCCGAAATTCATAATTCCTAACTCAGAAATATGCCCATACCGATCATTAATTCTATTGCTTCTTGGGTTTTAAAGCAACGGATTCATCAAATCGAATTGTTCTTAAAGTACCCTAATGAGGTGCAAGAGGAATTGTTGATGAATTTGATCCGACGTGCAGAGAATACGGTAATTGGTGCCCAATACGATTTTAGTTCGATAACTTCTTACACTACTTTTTCAGAACGAGTTCCCGTTGCTACTTACGAAGATTTACAACCGCTAATTGAACGCACGCGCCAAGGTGAACAAAATGTTTTTTGGGACGCTCCAATTAAATGGTTTGCCAAATCCAGCGGAACTACTAATGCCAAAAGTAAATTTATCCCTGTAAGTAATGATGCATTAGAAGACTGCCATTACAAAGGAAGTAAGGATTTGTTGTGTTTGTATTTGAATAACAATGAAGATTCTGATATGTTTTTGGGGAAAAGTCTTCGCTTAGGTGGTAGCTCTCAAATTTATGAAGACAAAGAAACGTTGTTTGGCGACTTATCTGCTATATTAATTGAAAATATGCCTATTTGGGCCGAATTCAGCAGTACCCCTAGCAATAAAATATCGTTGATGAGTGATTGGGAGCAGAAGCTGACAGCAATTATCAACGAAACTAAAAATGAAAATGTAACTAGCTTTGCAGGAGTTCCTTCTTGGATGTTAGTTTTGATGAACCGAATGCTTGAAGAAACTGGAAAAGGTAATTTATTGGAAGTTTGGCCTAACCTAGAAGTGTATTTTCATGGAGGAGTCAGCTTTGAACCTTATCGGGAACAATATCAAAAGTTACTCCCAAAATCCGATTTTAAATACTACGAAATATACAATGCCTCCGAAGGATTCTTTGCTATTCAGGACCTAAATGATTCTAGTGACTTGTTATTGATGCTAGATTATGGCATTTTCTATGAGTTCATTCCAATGGATACTTTTGGCACACCCAATCAAAAAGTAATCCGTTTGGCAGAGGTAGAATTGTTTAAAAACTACGCCGTTGTAATTACAACCAATTCAGGATTGTGGAGGTATTTAATAGGTGATACCGTTCGTTTTACATCTTTAAATCCATACAGAATTCGTGTTTCGGGCAGAACCAAACACCATATCAATGTCTTTGGCGAAGAACTTATGGTAGAAAATACCGATCAAGCTATTGCCAAAGCTTGTCAACTCACACACACAGAAGTAATAGAGTATACCGTAGCTCCTATTTTTATGGACGGCAAAGAAAAAGGGGCACACGAATGGATGATTGAGTTCAAGAAAAACCCAACTGATATCGATCAATTTCGAACAATCTTGGATGAAACATTACAAAGCCTCAACTCTGATTACGAAGCCAAACGGTATAATAATATGACTTTAAACACTTTGGTAATTAATTTGGCTCGACCACAACTATTTTATGATTGGCTCAAAGAGCGAGATAAATTGGGTGGCCAACATAAAATTCCGAGATTATCCAACCAAAGAGAGTATTTAGAGCAATTGAAAGGTTTACAATAAAAGTAAGCCAAAAGAAATTTAGTGTTTAGACTATTTTTCTTTTGGCTTAAATACACTATTTTTTTAAACTTTACTCCCAACATTGCCCCGGTGATTAGGAAAAAGTTATGATTCTTAGACTATTATTTATAGGTTATATCGATACACCCATCTGAAGATCGTCTGACATGAATATCAATTTCGTCTAAATTGCGTTGATCCATGTAAGTCTCTACTTCTTTAATACAACTATATGCACCACCCATGCCACAAATATGACATTTCCCATCAGGCTTCAATACAAAACTGTTTAGCGAATTGTCAAATGGAACTATAGATACAAAATTTGAAAATTTATTTTCAGGATTTTTGTCAATACTAATTATTACTTCATATTTAATTATACTAGGTTCTCTAGTTAATAGATTTAAAGAGTTTACTGCAGCATCAACTTGATTAATTAAACGCCTGGTAAAAGGCGAGGCTTGAGCATACTCTTTTTCTGAAGTAGAATAATAGATAGGATTTGAAGGTACTGTTTTTTCGTTGGTTGTAACAGTATCATTAATTTGAGAGTCGTTTTTATCACATGAGATTAATAAAATTAAAATCATTGATAGACTTGATAATCTAATAATTTTTTTCATTTGATTTGAGATTTAATTACTATTAATCTTAATGATATTCGCAATATTGTTAGGGCTAATACAATATTACGTTTCTAAATTCATTACCGTTTATTCTTAATAGCAATTGGTTAATGAATTAAAATTATAAAAAAAATACAGACAAAAATAAAGCCCAACAATAAATGTTGAGCTTTTATAATTTTACTCTATCTAATCTCTAGTCTTCCATCATATCAATGTGACGATCGTGGTACCCTAACAAGTATAAAACACCATCCAATCCCAAACTTGAAATTGAGGTCGCTGCATTCTCTTTTACTGTTGGTTTGGCATGGAAAGCAATTCCTAAACCGGCTAAATTTAACATGGGTAAATCATTGGCACCATCACCCACTGCAATAGTTTGATTGATGTGAATACCTTCTTTTTCAGCAATGGCTTGCAGGTATTCGGCTTTCTTTTGTCCATCGACAATTTCGCCCAAGTATTTACCCGTTAATTTACCGTCTTTGATTTCCAATTGATTAGCATGTACATAATCGATTCCCAACTCCTTTTGTAAATATTCTCCAAAATAAGTAAACCCTCCCGATAAAATAGCGGTTTTGTAACCATAGTATTTCAAGGCTCTCATCAAACGGTGCGCTCCTTTAGTAATTGGCAAATTGACGGCTACATTGTGCAATACTTCTTCACTCAATCCTTCCAGTAAAGCCATGCGTTTTTTGAAGCTTTCTTTAAAATCAATCTCACCATTCATCGCTGATTCGGTAATCGCACGTACTTGCTCTCCAACTCCAGCTAGATCTGCTAACTCATCAATAACTTCGGTTTGAATTAAAGTCGAATCCATATCGAAACACACCAAACGGCGGTTTCTGCGGTACATATTGTCTTCTTGAAATGAAATATCCACATTCAATGTTCTAGATATTTCCATAAAACTAGCGGTCATTGCTGTTTTATCTTCAATAATTCCGGTAACTGATAATTGCACACAAGAACGAGGATACTCCTCTTTCTCCACTACCGAAGTTCGTCCCGTTAAACGAATAATAGAATCAATATTCAAATGTTGGTCTGACATGATTTTGGTTACCGCAGCCAATTGAATTGCTGTTAGCTCTTCCCCCAAAATATTGATAATATAGCGTTGTTTGATTTGTGCTTTAACCCAAGTTTCATAATCGGGAATAGAAATCGGAATAAACTTTACTTTAATTCCTAATTCATACCCTTTAAAAAGTAAATCTTTTAAAACTGGTCCTGAAGAGGAACCCGCTTTAATTTGAAATAAAATTCCTAACGAAAGTGTGTCGTGAATATCGGCTTGGCCAATATCCAAAATAACGGCATCATAGTTTGCTAAAATAGAGGTCAAACCCGCAGTTACACCCGGTTTATCTTGACCAGAAACTTTCAACAAAATAATCTCTTTATCTGCTATTGCCATTTGAAGTGTTGTGAGTTAGAAGCACAAAAATCGACATTCTATAGCTGATAAAAAAGAATAATCTTGTTTTTTTATAGTCAGCAGAATAGTTCCAATTGTACATAAAAAAACCTGCTATCAATTAGTAGCAGGTTTCAATATCATTTAGTAACCAATAATTAGGATGCAATTTCTAAACGCTTCAATAAATTTTTATTCAAGGTTTCTTGAGCATACTCCAAATCAATCGCTAATTTTTTATCCTCAGAACTTGGTAATTCATACATAGCATCCGTTAAAATCGCTTCGCATAACGAACGTAATCCACGAGCACCTAATTTGTATTCCAAGGCTTTTTCAACAATAAAATCTAAAGCGCCATCTGAAATCGTAAATTCGACCTCATCCATCAAAAACAATTTAGCATATTGTTTAATTAAGGCATTTTTAGGCTGTGTTAAAATAGCGCGTAAAGTTTCCTTATCCAATGGATCCATATGTGTTAATACGGGTAAACGACCAATAATTTCCGGAATCAAACCAAAATCTTTGATGTCTTTTGGGATGATGTATTGCAATAAATTGTCTTTGTCAATATTATCTACATTTTTTGAAGTACTGTAGCCCACTGCTTGACGGTTCAAACGTTTTGAAATGATACGCTCCACACCGTCAAAAGCACCTCCTGCAATAAATAGAATATTTTGAGTATTCACCTCCACAAATTTTTGATCCGGATGCTTACGACCTCCTTTTGGCGGTACATTCACCACCGTTCCTTCTAATAGTTTCAGTAAAGCTTGTTGTACTCCTTCTCCTGAAACATCACGGGTGATTGATGGATTATCACTTTTGCGAGCAATTTTATCAATTTCGTCAATGAATACAATACCTCTTTCGGCTTTAGCCACATCATAATCAGCAGCTTGAAGTAAACGCGTCAAAATACTCTCGACATCTTCTCCCACATAACCCGCTTCGGTAAGTACTGTTGCATCAACTATAGCCAAAGGAACGTCTAACATTTTAGCGATCGTTTTAGCGACCAATGTTTTTCCTGTTCCGGTTTGCCCCACCATAATGATGTTACTTTTCTCAATCTCAACCTCATCATCCAGTTGTTGTTGCATCAAACGTTTGTAATGATTATAAACCGCAACCGACATGACTTTTTTAGTTTGGTCTTGACCAATCACATACTGATCTAAAAAGGCTCTGATTTCTTTTGGCTTTTTAAGAATTAAATCTCCTGCCAGTTTTGAGCTTCCACTCGATTTTAGTTCCTCTAATACAATTCCGTTGGCTTGTTCGATACATTTATCACAAATATGTGCATCAATACCTGCAATCAATAAATTGGTTTCTGGTTTTTTTCTACCGCAAAAAGAACATTCTAATACTTGTTTTGCCATTTATTTTAAGTTGCAAAGTAACAAAGCTACAAAGTTGCAAAGTCCTAAATTAGGAAACTTTGCAACTTTATCCTTTGAAACAATTTTTTATCCTCTAACTAAAACTTCATCAATCATTCCATACGCTTTTGCTTCTTCAGCAATCATCCAATAATCGCGTTCGCTATCAGCATGAACTCTTTCAAAAGTTTGTCCTGAATGGTGAGAAATGATGTTATACAATTCGTCTTTCAATTTCAACATTTCGCGTAAATTGATTTCCATATCTGTAGCAACTCCTTGTGCACCTCCTGAAGGCTGGTGAATCATAACTCTTGAGTGTGGCAAAGCTGAACGCTTTCCAGCAGCACCTGCACATAACAAAACCGCTCCCATAGAAGCAGCCATTCCTGTACAAATTGTGGCTACATCAGGTTTGATGTATTGCATGGTATCGTAAATCCCTAATCCAGCGTATACACTTCCGCCTGGTGAATTCAAATAAATTTGAATGTCTTTAGAAGCATCGGCACTTTCTAAAAATAGTAATTGCGCTTGTACAATATTTGCAATTTGATCGTCAATTCCTGTTCCCAAGAAAATGATTCTGTCCATCATTAATCGTGAAAATACATCCAATTGCGAAACATTCAAATGACGTTCTTCAATAATATATGGAGTCATATTTTTTGGTGTCATAGCCCCTACGATTTTGTCGTAATACATGGCATTTACCCCTTGGTGCTTTGTAGCAAATTTTCTAAATTCTTTACCGTAGTTCATTTTTAATAAGTTTAGATTTTTGAAATCCTGGAATGGATCCAGAATAAAAGAGCGTCAAAAAAATATTCTTTTGACGCTCAAATATACTTAATTTTTTAGAAATTATTCTCCGTATGAAGCAGCAATAAATTCTTCGTAAGTAACTTCTTTTGTAGTTGGGTTTGCTTTTTCTTTGAATACTTCCAATAATTTAGCAGCTACCACTTGATCCGATAAACGTTTTACTTCTTCTTGGTTTGACAATACTCGAGCTACAATTCCTTGAACTTCCTCATCCGTTGGATTAGTTTGTCCAAATTGTGCCATTTGTTGTCTGATCGCATTTGAAGTAAAAGCTTTCAAATCTTCAAAATTGATTTGGATATTACTTTGTGCCAAAGCTCTACCTTCGATCAATTGGAAACGCAATCCTTTTTCAGAACGAGCATATTCTACTTCTGCTTCTTCAGCTGTTAATTGTTTCTCTCCAACAGTTTGCAACCATTTTTTCAAGAATTCAGCTGGCAAATCGAATTTGGTGTTTTCAATTAAAAACTCCGTTACATCACCTAATAATTTTTGGTCTGCCTGTTGCGCAAATTGGCTTTCAGCATCTTCTTTAATTTTAGCTTTCAATTCGGCTAAAGTAGCAACGCTTCCTTCTCCGAATAATTTATCGAACAATTCTTGGTTCAATTCAGCCAATTCAGTTGAGTTGATTGACTCAATTGTAAAGTCAACATCTACTGCCAAAGAGTGTACCTCATCGTGTCCTACTTTAAGGTAGTCCATTAATTGGTGATCATCTTCAAACAATCCTTTTGTATTAACAGCTACAACATCACCCACTTGTTTTCCAATGAATTTTTTAGCTGTCTTTTTATCTTTGAAAACATCTAAAGCCAAAACGGTTTTATTGTTGATTCCTTTTTCTTCATTTGAAAAAGTTCCTGTTATATCACATCCTTCAGCTACCACTTCTTGAGGAATTGCTTTACCAAATTGTTTTTGGATACGTGCCACTTGACCGTCAATTAATTTGTCGTCTGCTTTGACTACGTATTTGATGATGTTGTTTTTTGCTTCTAAATCCAATTCGAAATTAGGCACTAAACCAATTTCATATTCGAACACCAATTCTTCAGCATCCCAATCTAAATTTTCATTTTCTTTAGCCAATGGTGTTCCCAAAAGATTCAAACGCTCTGATTGAATAAAACGCTCTAAAGCCAAATCAACTACTTTTTTAACCTCTTCCTTTTTAATTCCTTTTCCGTATTGTTTTTCAACAAGATCTTTTGGCACTTGTCCTTTTCTAAATCCTTTTACGGTAGCCAAAGGCATTTTTTCATTGATTCTTTTTGCTACTTGTCCTTTGTAATCCATATGAACNNATAATAAAATTGGGTTGCAAAATTATAAAAATTTTACAACCCAAACAAGTTTTAATGCAATCAATACATTAGGTTAAAAACAACCTAATAATCCTTATTTTTTTGAACCTCCAGTTATTTTAAACATAATGGATTGGGAAAGAGATAAAATAATACTAAATAAGGTCGCTGTCCAAAACGAATCTACATGAAATCCGCCCACAATCTTGGTACATGCCAAGATTAAAATTCCATTAATCACAATTAAAAATAGACCTAAAGTGAAAATGGTAAAGGGCAAAGTAAAAAACACCAAAACGGGCTTGATAAAAGCGTTTAACAATCCCAAAACAATTGCAACCGTAATTGCAGTAACCAGACCGTCTACTCGGACGCCTTTCATAAAATAAGACAAGACCAATACTAAAATTGTGGTAACTAAAATTCTAATAAACAACTTCATAATTCTATTTATTTAAATAAGACAAACTCAATTGATAAAACAAGGCTGGATTTTCGGCATGAAGCCAATGACCCGCATTTGGAATAGTTTCAATTCTAGCATTATGAAATTGTTCTTTAATTGCCGGAACATCCGTATCCAAAATATAATCGGAATTACCGCCACGGATAAAAAGTGTTGGTTTTTCAAAACTTAACTCTAATGGCAGAGGTACTCCAATTTCGGTAATTTTTGTATTGAAAACTGCTAAATTAAATCGGAAGGCCAATTGACCCGGTTCTTGCCAATACAAACTTTTCAATAAAAACTGACGAGTTCCAAAGTCTGGAATATACTGTGAAAGTGTTGCTTCGACTTCAATTCGACTTGGTTTTAAAGTAAAATCAACAGCATTCAAACCTGCCAAAATATCTTGATGATGGGGTGCATAGTATTTAGGACCAATATCGGCCACAATTAATTTATCTACCAATTCTGGATAGCGTGCTGCTAAGAGCATAGCCGTTTTTCCACCCATAGAATGACCAATGATATTGATGTTGCTCAACTGATTTTCCTTACAATACTGAACAATGTCTTGTACCATTAGTTCGTAACTAAATTCGTCCGAGTGAAAGCTGCGCCCGTGGTTGCGCAAATCCAAAATATGGACTACAAAACCTTCGGAAGCAAATTGTACTCCCAATGTTTTCCAATTGTCTGACATTCCTAAAAATCCATGAAGAATTAAAAGTGGTTTGCCCGAACCTTCTATTTTTGAATATAACATACTATTTTATTTTGAGCTGCGTGAAGGATAGAGGCGATATCCTAGTAGTGCAACGGAGAGATAAAGCCGAAAGCCCGACCCGAAGGGACACGCCCAAATTATTTTAATTTTTGCAAATACATATTAACGACATTGTCCAAACCTAAATACAAAGCTTCGGAAATCAATGCGTGGCCAATAGAAACCTCTAATAAGCCTGGAATATTTTGTTTGAAAAACTGAACATTGTCCAAACTTAGATCGTGACCTGCGTTGATTCCTAAGCCTAAATCGTTAGCTAAAACTGCAGAAGCTACATAGGGCTCAATGCCTTTTTCATTGCCTAAACCGTACTGGTGTGCAAAGGCTTCGGTGTACAATTCGATGCGATCTGTTCCTGTTTTTTTAGCGCCTTCGATCATTTCAAGAATGGGATCTACAAAAATAGAAGTGCGAATGCCATTGCGTTGAAATTCTTGAATCATCTCTGTCAAATACGATTGGTTTTTTACTGTGTCCCAACCTGCCGAAGAGGTAATAGCACCAATGGCATCTGGAACTAAAGTCACTTGGTCTGGTTGACATTCTAACACCAAATCAATGAAATTATGTTGCGGATTGCCTTCAATATTATATTCGGTTGAAACAATAGATTTCAAGTCGCGTGCATCTTGATAGCGAATGTGGCGTTCGTCTGGACGCGGATGAATAGTGATGCCTTGCGCACCAAATCTTTGAATATCGGCAGCGACTTTCAATAGATCAGGCACATTTCCACCACGGGCATTTCGTAAAGTTGCTATTTTGTTGATATTTACGCTTAACTTTGTCATACAACTGGAATTGGTTTAAATACACTATTTTTGCGGAGACAAAAATACAAAGTAAAAGGTAGGAGTTTTTGCCTTTTTTTGATTATTTTGCATAAACTATCGAGAATTGATTTTATGACAGTAATTACAGACTACATTAACAACGACTATAGAGCCCTAGATAGCCAAGAAACAATTCTTGCTGCACAGGACTTTTTTATGGACGCTTCGTATTCTCATTTTCCGGTTTTGGAAGCGGGAGTTTACATTGGTAGTATTGTAGCCGACGATTTGGAAACTTTTGATACTGACAAAAAAGTAGGTGATTACAAATATACTTTGGAACCGTTTTTTGTAAGACCCAATATGATTTGGCTGGATGTTTTAGAAGTTTTTGGAAAAAATCATACTGACATTGTTCCTATTTTAGATGAAAACAACCATTATGTTGGGTATTATGAATTAGCCAATGTTATGAAATTTTTTAACGAAACGCCATTCATTAAAGAAGCAGGAGGCATCATTATTGTAAAAAAAGCCCTGATTGACTACTCCATGAGCCAGATTACCCAGATTGTAGAAAGCAATAATGGAAAATTATTAGGACTTTTTGTATCTGATTCAGATAATGAAACGATAGAAATTACAATAAAAGTAACTTTAGGTGTTATAAACGACATTATCCAAACTTTCAGACGCTACAATTATGAAATTATATCAGAACATAATGAAGATAATTACATTAACAACTTGAAAGAACGTTCTGACTATTTAGACAAATACCTAAATATTTAACTTCAAGTTATACCTATAGAAAATGAAAATAGCCATCTACGGACAATATTACCTTAATAGCACCGAACCGATTATTAAAGACATTTTTGTTTTTTTTAAAAAGAATAACGTTGAGCTCATCATCGAATCGGCTTTTCTCGAAATGTTGTACGAAAAAAATATTATTCACGAAACTTATCCAACCTTTTCGTCTCACAACGAACTAGACTCGAGTTTTGATATGTTACTTAGTATTGGTGGTGATGGAACTATTTTGAGAGCGGCTACTTTAGTTCGAAATTCAGGAGTGCCTATTTTAGGAATTAATGCTGGAAGATTAGGGTTTTTGGCAACGGTTCAAAAAGAAAAAATTGATTCGTTCTTGCAATTTGTAATTGACAAAAAATACAGTATCTCCAAAAGAGCCTTACTTAGTTTAGCCTGTTCGCCAGAAAATGAAGAGATCCATGAGATCAATTTTGCCATGAATGAAATCACCGTTAGTAGAAAAGACACTACATCGATGATTACAATAGAAACTTATTTGAACGACGAATTTTTAAATTCGTATTGGGCAGACGGATTAATTATTTCCACTCCAACGGGTTCAACGGGTTACTCTATGAGTTGTGGCGGTCCAATTTTAACTCCAGAGGTAAAAAGCCTAGTAATTACTCCAATTGCACCTCATAATTTAAACGCACGTCCACTTGTTATTCCGGATAATACCGAAATCAAACTTCGAGTTACTGGCCGAGAAGATCAATATTTGGTATCGCTCGATTCCCGAGTAACCACAGTAAAAAACGAATCCATTTTGATTATCAAAAAAAATCCTTTCGAAATCAATATGATCGAAATCCCAGAAGAAACTTTCTTAAAAACCTTGCGTAACAAATTATTGTGGGGAGAAGATAAAAGAAATTAATTCCTGTTTATACGATTTGAATTTGTTTTTCGTTTCTACTTAGTTTAGAGTTTCTGAAATTTAAACTTTCTATTCAGACAACGAACAGAATCTACTTAAATTGAACTCATAGTCCTATATTTGTGACCCATTTTTTATTTCAATGACTAAAATCAATATTGCATTAATATGTTTTTTCTTCTTTACAGCAACTCAAGCTCAAATTAATGAGTTAGGCGTTTTTGTGGGGGGAAGTAACTTCATTGGAGACGTGGGATCAACTCAATACATAAACCCCAATAGCCCTGCGTTAGGTTTAATCTACAAATGGAACAAAACCCCTCGACATTCTTGGCGATTTTCTATTGTTAAATCAAAACTAAAAGCAAAAGATATCGAATCTAATGATCAGAAACGAATGGTGAGAAAGTATGAATTCGAAAATGCTATAACTGAACTTTCTGGTGGTATCGAATTCAATTTTTTTGATTTTAACATTTACAATCCCTTAGAAAGAAAAATAACCCCCTATGTCTTTACAGGTATAAGTCTTAGCTTTTATGATAGTTTATTTTTCAAATATGGAAGGCCAGAATTTGATTCAAAACAAAAAACTCTTGGATTACCATTAATTTTAGGTGTAAAATCCAATTTAACTTCTAATTTTGTGGTCGGTTTGGAAGTAGGTAGCCGATTTACTTTTGCTGACGACTTAGATGGTAGTCTTCCTAAAAATAGTAATGGAATTCCTTTTGGAAATTTCAATAATAAAGATTGGTATGTATTTTCAGGTTTGACGTTAACCTACACGTTTGGCAATAAACCTTGTTTTTGCGCAGAATAAAATGGATATAATAAAAAATATAGATGTAAATAAACTCCCAAAACACCTCGCCATAATTATGGATGGCAATGGTCGTTGGGCTAAACAACGTGGATTATTACGTGCACTAGGTCACGAAAGTGGTACAAAATCAGTAAAAAAAATTATTGAGGCTTGTGCGAAATTGGGTATTGAAAATTTAACCTTGTATGCTTTTTCAACCGAAAATTGGAACCGACCAAAATTAGAAGTTGAAGCATTAATGAGAGTTTTAGTTAATTCCCTTAAAAAAGAACTTCCCACTTTAGAACGCAACAATATTAAAATGAATGCCATAGGTAATTTAGACCAATTACCTACAATTGCTAGAAAAGAATTACAAGAAGTAATTGAAAAAACAGCCAACAACACTCAACTCACACTAACCTTAGCACTAAGTTACGGATCAAGAGAAGAAATTGTACGTGCCGTTAAAAATATAAGTGATAAAGTTAAAAATAATATAATTTCAATAGACACTATTGACGATTCCATTATAAATGAGCATCTTTACACCCAAAATTTACCAGAGGTAGATTTATTAATACGAACTAGTGGAGAACATAGAATCAGTAATTTTTTGCTTTGGCAAATAGCTTACGCAGAATTATATTTTACTGACATATTATGGCCTGACTTTAAAGAAGAAGATTTATATGAGGCTATCCTTAGTTATCAAAAAAGAGAACGTAGATTTGGAAAAACAAGCGAACAAATTAAATAATTTTTTAGTGTTACAAAAAAGCATACGAATAGTAATTTGCTTACTATTATTTGGAAGTATTTTCCAAGCAGCAGCACAAGACAGAGTACCATTTGATCAAGGAAAAAAATATTTTTTAGCAGATGTCAATATAGTAGGTAAAATTACATTTAACACCCAAACAGTTGTCGCTTTTTCTGGATTACAAAAAGGAAATGAAATTACTGTTCCTGGAGAAGAAATTAGTAGCGCCATTAAAAAATTAGGCAAATTAGGTTTGTTCAATGAAATTTCATTTTATGTAAATAAAGTAGAAAATGACAGTGTTTATCTTGATTTACATTTAGAAGAATTACCTAAATTAAATAAGGTTAGATTCGTCGGTGTAAAGAAAAACAAAACCGAAGGCTTAATCAAAGACAATGGGCTAACTGAAAATAAAGTAGTAAATGAAAACTTAATTACTACTACCAAAAACTACATCGAAAACAAATACAAAAAAGACGGTTATTTCAACACTAAAGTAAATATCAATACCGTTGCGGATACGACTACAATTAACCAAGTAAATATGTTGGTTACTATAGATAAAGGAACCAAAGTCAAAATTGATAAAATAGACTTTGTTGGTAATAGCAAAATTTCTGATAAATCGTTGCGAAAAGCAATGAAGGATACCAAACAGAAAAAAATTACTCGTTTGTTTAAAGCCTCCAAATTTATCAAAGACAAATACAAGTCAGATTTAGATAAAGTAATTGATGCATACAAAGAAAAAGGGTTTAGAGATGCTAGAGTCGTTTCAGATACAGTAAGTTATGATAAATCTAAAAATGCTTTGGCTGTTTCAATTAAGGTTGAAGAAGGAAATAAATATTACTTTGGAAACATCAAATTTTTAGGCAACACTGTTTATCCTGACCAAGGATTAAGTAGAGTCTTAGGCTTAAAAAAGGGAGATGTGTATAATGGTGTTTTATTGGAGAAAAGAATTGCTGATAAATCAAAACCAGACGGAGAAGACATTACCAACTTGTACCAAAACAATGGATATTTATTTTCAAGCATCAATGCGGTTGAAGTAAAAACAGCTAATGATACTATTGATTTTGAAATACGCGTTACCGAGGGTCCTATAGCTTATTTCAACAAAATAACTGTTGTTGGAAACGATAAAACTAACGATCAGGTTATATACAGAGAGTTACGAACTAAACCAGGAGAAAAGTACAGTAAAGAAGAATTAGTAAGAACTATTAGAGAAATTGGTCAACTTGGTTTCTTTGATCCAGAAACTATTGATCCGAAATTTAAAAATGTTGATTCAAGTGCTGGAACTGTTGATATTGAATACAACCTTGCTGAAAAGGGAGCTAGTCAAATAGAATTACAAGGTGGTTATGGTGGCGGTGGTTTTATTGGAACCCTGGGTCTGTCTTTTAATAATTTTTCTGCAAGAAATATGTTTAAAAAAGAAGCTTATAGACCATTACCTATGGGAGATGGGCAAAAAGTATCCTTGCGTTTACAAGCAAGTACGTATTTTAGAACCTACAGCGCTTCGTTTTCTGAACCATGGTTTGGCGGAAAAAAACCAGTTCAGTTTAGTTCTTCATTATCATTTAGCCAACAATATTTAAATAATTTTGTTACTTATCAAGTGGATAAATCTAAAAGTTTTAGCATCTTAACGCTTTCTGTAGGTATAGCAAAAAGATTAACAGTTCCTGATGATTATTTTGTATTATCACAATCATTGAGTTACCAACATTATGCACTAAACAATTACAATACTGGTTTGTTTACATTTGGAAATGGAACCTCAAGAAATTTATCCTATACTGTAGGTTTAACTAGAAGCAACAAAGGAGTTAACCCAATATTTCCAACATATGGTTCAGAATTTAGTGTTTCGGCTAAATTAACACCTCCCTATTCTTTATTTAGNNGGAACTACCTATGCAGGAACAGACGGAGTATTAGTAAATGAAGGTGATCTAGTTGAAGCATTACCAAGTGCAGAAAACCCAACTCCAAACCGAGTAACAAATATCCAAGATGCAGCAGCTGACCCATCCAAAGTAGACCAGGAAAAATTCAAATTATTAGAATACTACAAAGTAAAATTTAAAGCTGATTGGTACACCAAAATATACGGAAAATTAGTATTGCGTAGTTTATCAGAATTTGGATTTATGGGAGCTTATAATCAAAACCGTGGATCAGTTCCGTTTGAAAGATTCTATTTAGGTGGAGATGGCATGGCTAATTTTGCAATGGATGGTAGAGAAACTATCCAATTAAGAGGTTATCCAAACAACTCTCTAACACCAATTAATAATTCGGGAGAACAATTGGGAGCAACAATCTATAATAAATTTTCGTTAGAAATGAGATACCCAATTACACTGAAAGCATCGGCATCGATTTATGCATTAGCATTTTTAGAAGCTGGTTCGTCATATGAATCCTTTAAAAACTACAACCCTTTCTCATTAAATCGTTCTGCAGGGGTTGGATTAAGAGTTTTCATGCCAGCTTTCGGATTGTTAGGGATCGATTTTGCTAAAGGTTTTGATGCATTGCCTGGACAAACAGCTCCTAATGGATGGGAAACCCATTTCATTATTGGACAACAGTTCTAAGACTTGAATTCATTTCCAAAATAACAAAAGTTATGAGAAAACAATTATTATTTCTATTTTTAACGATTATTGGAACTGGAGTAATTCAAGGACAAATTAAAAGCACTAAAATTGGATATATTGACATGGAATACATTTTGCAAAATGTTTCCAATTATAAAGAAGCGCAAAACCAATTAGAACAGAAAGCGCAAAAGTGGCAACAAGAAATTGAAGAAAAAAAGAATGAAATAAAAAAACTTTCTGAATCGTTAAATACAGAAAAACCTTTGTTAACCAAAGAACTGATTGAAGAAAGAGAAACCGAAATCAAGTTTTTAGAGAAAGAGGTATTAGAGTTTCAACAAAATAGATTTGGCGCCAATGGTGCGTTAATCCAACAAAAATTACTGTTAACCAAGCCTATTCAGGATCAAGTTTTTACAACAGTACAAGATATTGCAGAAGCAAAAAAATATGATTTCATTTTTGATAAATCTTCCGATTTAACAATGTTATTTGCAGCAAAAAAATTTGATATTAGCGACCAAGTATTACGCGTTATCAATAGAAGTGAGAAAATAGAACAACTTACTAAAAAACAACAAAAAGAGCTAGAAGACAAAGAAAAGAGAGAGGATGAAATTAACGAAAACCCCGAACTCATTGATAAACAAAAAGCGTTAGATGCAAAAAAAGAAGCTCGAGAAAAAATAGTATTAGAGAGTAAATTATTGCAAGAAACGAAGAAAAAAGAATTTGAAGACCGAAGAAAAAAATTAGCAGCTGAAAAAGAAGCAAAGAAAAACCCTAATTTAGCAAACAAAACGGCTACTACAGAAGTTACAAGTATTGAAAAGCAAGAAGCCGCAGAATCAATTAGAAAAAAACAAGCAGAAGAAAAAGCTAAAAACCTTGAAGAACGTAAAAAAGTAATCGAGGAAAAAAGAAAGGCTGCCGAAGATAAAAGGAAGAAAATAATAGAAGAAAGAGCAGCAGCTAAAAAAGCGGCTGAAGAAAAATTAAAAACAAATACAAACAAAAATTAATATTAAATACCTTAAAACAATGAATCAAATCAAGACTTTAGTAATCGCTGCAATAGTATTCTTAGGAGCAAATCAAATTTCAGCACAAACAAAAACAGCTCACGTAGATGTTAATGAAATTATGGCAAAAATGCCAGCCATGTTAGACGCACAAAAACAATTAGAAAAATTAAGCGCAACCTATGATGCTGAATATAAAAAAATGGTTGAAGAATACCAAGGAAAGTTAAAAAAATACGAAGCAGAAGCAGCTACTGTAACTGAGGCTGTAAACGGAGAGCGTTCTAAAGAAGTACAAGACATGCAAAAAAGAATTGTAGACTATAGAGATAATGCACAAAAAGAATTGCAACAAAAAGAATCAGATATAGTAAAGCCATTAATGGAAAAAGTAAGAGCTTCAATACAAAAAGTAGGAAAAGCTAAAGGGTTTCAATACGTATTAGATGGATCTTCTCTTTTATTAGCTGATGGAACTAACTTAACAGTTGATGTGAAAAAAGATTTAGGATTTTAATCTAAAACTTTATTAAATACAAACGGCTCTTTCTTAATGAAAGGGCCGTTTTTTTATACACCAATATATTTGTAGGAATTTAAAATTGTAGTTGGTAACTTTGTTTTATGGAGAACAACCAACCTATAGGAATTTTCGACTCTGGCATTGGAGGTACATCAATTTGGCAAGAAATACATCAATTACTTCCCAATGAGAAAACAATCTACCTCGCCGATAGTAAAAATGCTCCCTATGGCCAAAAATCAAAACAAGAAATAATTGATTTGAGTATTAAAAATACCGATTTTCTACTTCAAATGAATTGTAAGCTTATTGTAGTTGCCTGCAATACCGCAACAACTAACGCTATCCAAGAATTAAGAGCTAAATACACTGTGCCTTTTATTGGTATTGAACCTGCAATTAAACCTGCAGCAACCAATTCAAAGACACAAACTATTGGAATCTTAGCTACCAAAGGAACTCTCAATAGCGAATTGTTCCATAAAGCCACCGAAATGTTTCAAGATATCAGAATTATTGAACAGGTAGGACATGGTTTGGTACAACTTATCGAAGGAGGACAAATCAATTCTATAGAAATGAAACAATTGCTTCACTCCTATTTGCAACCCATGATTGATGCTAATATTGATTATTTAGTATTAGGTTGTAGCCATTATCCTTATTTGATCCCACAAATAAAAAAAATGCTGCCTGATCACATTCAAATTATCGATTCTGGACAAGCTGTTGCAAGACAAACCCAAAAAATACTACAAGAAAAGGTAGGCGTTTCAAACATAAAAAACCCAAAACCTGTTTTTTATTCAAATACAGATACGTCAGTATTAAATGCTATTTTAAAAAATAAATATACCGCAGAACAAATCAATTTTTAAAGAAACTATTCTTCTTTGAACCAATTCGAATACATTACATAGTTATTCGATATACGCTCAATTTCCCCAGCAAAATCTGATTGATTAATGTCTTTTACTTTTTTAGCAGGTACACCTGCCCAAATGGTCCCAGACTCCACTACACTGTTTTGAGTAATTACAGAACCGGCTGCAACTATTGAATTACTTTCGATAACACAATTATCCATTACGATCGCTCCCATTCCAATTAAGACATTATCTTTAATAGTACAACCATGAACGATAGCATTGTGCCCAATGGATACATTGTTTCCAATAATAGTAGGGTGTTTTTGATAGGTACAATGAATAATCGCTCCATCTTGGATATTTACTTTATTACCAATTGCGATAAAATGGACATCGCCGCGAATCACAGCATTGAACCAAACGCTACAAGAATGACCAAAAGTAACTTCCCCTACAATTGTAGCATTTTCGGCAACATAACAATCTTCTGGAATTACAGGAGACCTCCCGTTAACGGATTTGATTAGCATAGAATATAAATAAAAATGAATTTATAGTGTGGTTCCAATATAGTATTCTTGTTTACAATTAAAATTGAAACCTAAAGTAATTTGATGATAGGCCCCTTGATCAAATAATACCGGTCCTGAAACTTTGGAATAGGTATATGCAACCATAAATTGTTTGTATGTTACTCCAAAAAAAGGAGTTAGATATTGTAATTTCTGACTTGAGATACCAGTCCCATTCAAATATTGTGCACCTTCAAAGCTTCGTCGATAAGAAAATCCACCCCAAATTGTTCCTTCTCCTAAAGCAAATTGTTTTTGGGCTTTTATATTCAAATCAACTAATTTTTCTTTAGTAGCGTCAATCATTTGAAACAAAATCGAAGGCTCCCAAAGTATCGTTAGTTTATCACCAAAAGCATGACCTGTGCTGAATATATACCTACGCAAATTAGGACTCTCATAATCACTATACAATGATCTTTTAACATCTAATGCCCCTAAAACCGTAGCATGGACATAAAAATTTAAGAAATTATACGACACCCCAAAATCAGCATTGAAATAAGAACTCTTTTGAACTTGCCCTAAAATAATCGGATCAAAATCTGTAAATGTAGTCTCATCCAATTGATTTTGAATAAATCCGGCACTCATACCAAAAGACAATTGATTCAAATCGATATCATCTCTGGAAAACATAATATGATGTGCATAAGTTAATTTAACTCCCTTTTGAGAATGATAGCCATTTTTATCATTAAACAAAATAATTCCTGCTCCCGATTTTTCATCAAGACGCATATTATAACTAGCAGTTTGTAACTCGGGAGCATCCTCTTGACCAAACCATTGCTTACGACCTGTTATCCTTAATTTATCACAATTAGAAGCACCCGCCATTGAAGGATGCAATAAATAATAATTATCTGTCAAATAATCAGAGTATATAGGAATTCCCTCTTGTGCAAAAGAAGTTAATTGAATCAATAAAACAAAAAATAAAAATCTTAATTTATTGTGCACACTTTGTGGTATTTAGTTTCTTAAACTAACGTTAATACTATGTTAGTATTGTATTTAATTATCAAATATAGCGATTCAAAGAAAATAACTTTAGTAAATTTGTAAAAAATAAAAACTCATGACAAAAGTTACCATAAAAGAAACACAAAATCCAGCTATATTAAAATTTGAATTCCCTGATTTTATTACTCAAAATGAAAATTTCGAATTTAAAAATATCGACGAAGCAGGAGCATCTCCACTAGCACAACAACTTTTTTATTTGCCTTTTGTTAAAACAGTATATATCTCAGGAAACTTTATTGCTGTTGAACGCTTTAGCATTGTAGAATGGGAAGATGTAAAAGAAGCCGTTGCAGAACAAATAGAAAAATTTGTGAACGATGGTGGCATTATCATCAAACAAGATGAAAACAAAGCTAAAAAACAACCTATAACTGTTTATGGCGAAACTACACCTAATCCATCCGCATTAAAATTTGTAGTAAGTAGAATGCTAACTCGCACAGCAATTGAATTTAAAAATATAGATCAAACAGCTGCATCCCCTTTGGCGAAAGAATTGTTCAAATTTCCTTATGTAAAGGAAATATTTATTGACGAAAACTATATTTCTGTTACTAAATACGATGTCAATAATTGGGATGAAATCACTTTAGAACTGCGAAGTTTTATCAAACAATTTATTGAAAATGGCGGAACGGTTTTAGAAGAAAATTTTGTGCAAGAAACATTGGTTGAGGAAACTAAAAAAACAGAAGAATTTGATAATTTAGATATTACATCTCAAAAAATAATCAACATATTAGAAGAGTATGTAAAACCAGCCGTAGCTGCCGATGGTGGAAATATTGCTTTTGAATCGTTTGACGAAGAAAATAAAGTGGTAAAAGTAATTCTTCAAGGGGCCTGTAGCGGATGTCCTTCATCCACATTTACATTAAAAAGCGGTATTGAAGGCTTACTTAAATCAATGTTAAATGATGATGCAATAGTTGTCGAAGCGGCCAACGCTTAATTATAACATACTAAAAGCGTTTCCATCTTGAAACGCTTTTTTTAGCAACAAAAAAAATGAACGAGCTCCATTTAGAAACCAGCCCTTATTTATTACAACATGCCAACAATCCAGTTCATTGGAAAGCTTGGAATAGTACCTCTTTGGCTGCTGCCAAAGAAAAAAACCATCTTATCATTATCAGCATTGGGTATTCGGCTTGTCATTGGTGTCATGTAATGGAGCATGAAAGTTTCGAAAATGAATCCGTTGCAGCTGTTATGAATGCGCACTTTGTGAACATCAAAGTAGATAGAGAAGAACGTCCCGATGTAGATGCTGTTTATATGAAGGCGGTGCAAATTATGACCGGCCACGGTGGTTGGCCTCTCAATATTGTGGCGTTACCTGACGGTCGACCTGTTTGGGGTGGAACGTATTTTAGAACAGAGGAATGGACTGACACCTTAGAGGAATTGCAAAAAATGTATCAATTGGCTCCAGAAAAAATGATAGATTATGCTGAAAAATTACATCAAGGTATTAATGCCATTTCTATCATTCAAAATGAGGGTCAAGAAAACATAAATCAACAACTACTAGTAGAAAACTTAGTCGCCAAATGGAAAAAGAGTTTTGATTGGGAATTTGGTGGAATGGCTAGAGCACCAAAATTTATGATGCCCAACAATTACCATTTTTTATTACGCTATGCGCATCAAAATCAAGATAATGAATTGTTAGATTTTGTTAATCTCACATTGACTAAAATGGCTTATGGTGGAGTTTTTGACACGGTAGATGGCGGATTTTCTCGCTACTCTGTCGACATTAAATGGCATGTCCCTCACTTTGAGAAAATGCTATATGATAATGGACAATTGATTTCATTGTATAGCGACGCCTATAAATTGACCCAAAATCCTTTGTATAAAGAAATCATTGAGAAATCATTAGACTTTGTGAACAAAGAGTGGAAAACCACAGAAGGGGGTTTCTATTCTGCTTTGGATGCAGATAGTTTAAATGACAAAGAGCATCTGGAAGAAGGGGCATTTTACGTTTGGAAAATCGATGAATTAAAGGAGTTAATAAAGGAAGATTTCGAACTGTTTGCACAGGTATTTAATATCAATTCATTTGGTTTATGGGAAGAGGAAAATTATGTTTTAATTCAGAATCTAAGTCTTGAAATGATTGCCGAACTAAACCATCTTTCTTTAACTGAATTAGCAGGGAAAAAGAAAAATTGGGAACAACTCCTCTATACCGAAAGAGAAAAACGGGCTAAACCAAGATTGGATGACAAATGCCTTACTTCTTGGAATGCCATCATGCTAAAAGGATTTATAGATGCCCATAAAGCTTTGGGTAACCAAGACTACTTAAATGCTGCTATAGCAAATGCCAACTTTATAATCAAAAAAATGTGGTCGAATGAAGGTAATTTATTTCACAGTTATAAGAATGGCACAAGTTCCATCAATGGTTATTTAGAGGATTATTGCTTTGTAATTGCTGCTTTTATTGCCATATACGAAGTAACACTTGAAGAAAAATGGCTTCATGATGCCAAACAACTAACCGATTATACTTTAGAACATTTTTATGATGATGAACAAGCATTTTTTAGATTTACTTCGGATAAAGATGACGCATTAATTAGTGAGCATTTTGAAACAGAAGACAATGTAATTCCAGCTTCTAATTCGGTTATGGCTAAAAATTTAAACCAACTCGGTATTTATTTTAACAATTCGTATTATGAAAAAGTAAGCCGACAAATGCTGACTATTCTATTACCAATAATCGATTATCCTTCAGCTTATTCTAATTGGCTGGATCTATCTCTGACCCTGTCAGATCAAAATAGAGAATTGGCTATTTGTGGTCCTAATGCTAAGGAAATGAATACGATTATAACTGGCTTGTATTTGCCAAACGTAATTGTTGCTAGCACTGAAAAATCCTCTCACTTGCCTTTTCTAAAAGATCGATTTACATCGGGAAAAAACCTCTTTTATGTTTGTCAAAATAAAACATGTCAATTACCTGTTGAAGATTTTCAAGAGATGATTACCCAACTTTCTTGGAAGTCGTAATCATAAAATCTTTTAAATAATATGGTTCAAAATAAGCGACGTCTACAAAATCAGATTGTTGAAATTTAGCAAAACTGATGGCACACATCTCTTTGGCAGAAGGGTATTTCATTTCTTTTAAGAAAACAAAATTAGGTTTTATTAAAACAGATTGGCATTTTTCAGTACAATCACCCACGAAATATACAGTCTCGGAAATAGTTTCAAAAGAAGCTTCAGTAATAACTTCCGCTTGAACTTCGCGTTGCTTATCCAATTTAGAATTAAAAATGGCACTGTAGACTTCCATTCTTCTAGCATCTAACATCGGAATAATTACTCCTTCAGAAATTGATGCTTGAGATGCTAAAACTTGTAAAGTGTCAACAGCAATTAACGGAATGTTTAACGCGAAACACAAGCCTTTGGCTGCTGAAACTCCAATTCGTAATCCAGTATAGGAACCTGGCCCTTGACTCACTGCAATTGCAGTAAGATTTTGAAAAGTGATTCCAGCTTCTTGAATGATTTCTTCAATAAAAACATGTAATCTTTCAGCGTGAGAATAACCTTCTTCGGCAATTTCTTTACAAAGAATAATTTTTCCTTCTTGAGCTAAAGCTACCGAACAATTTTTAGTAGCTGTTTCAATATTTAAAATATAATTCAAGCTGATTTATTTCTTATCTGATTTTACTTTTACTTTATCGCCAGAATTTAAATCTTTGGAAACTGTTGTATATGGACCAGTAATAATAACATCACCCTTTTTAAGACCTGTTAGAACTTCAATATTGGTATCATCTTGAATTCCAGTTTTGATAATACGAATTTTTGCTTTATTACCTACTTTAACAAACACACACTCAAATTTCTTATCACTTTTAGGTGCTGATTTTTCTGCTTCAGGATCGTCTACTTTTATTTCTTTCACTGCAGCTGTATCCGATTTTACCACAACAGCGCTAATTGGAACTGATAAAACATTTTTCTTAGTTTTAGTAATAATATCAACAGTAGCAGTCATTCCTGGTCTAAATGGAGAATATTTTGAAGGTTTTCCTTCCAACAAATCTTGGTACGATTCTTTCAAAATACGTACTTTAACTTTAAAATTAGTCACCTGATCTGCCGTTAAAGCAGAACTTGCAGAGTTAGCAATACTAGTAACTACACCTCTAAATTCTTTTTTCAAATAGGCATCAACTTCAACTTTAGCCTCATCTCCTACTTTGATTTTAACAATGTCATTTTCATTAACATCAACTTCCACTTCCATATTGTTCAAATTGGCTACTCTTAAAATCTCTGTACCTGCCATTTGTTGGGTTCCCAATACGCGTTCCCCTAATTCTACATTAAGAACAGAAACTGTACCGTCTGCTGGAGCATAAATAACTGTTCTTCCCAAATTGTCTTTCGCTTCAATTACGGATGCAGAGGCACTTTTAACATTGTAATACGCTGATTCTTTAGATGACTTAGCTACTTCAAATGCAGCAATCGATTTATCCCAATCTGCTTTCGAAATGATTCCTTTTTGAAATAATATACGGTTTCTTTCGTAGCTTGCTTTCGCTTCATTAAAACTAGCATCTGCTTGTTGTAAGCCCGATTTAGTTCCAGATAAATTAGCTTGCGCTCTATTCAAACCTGAAGTATATAAATCCGGATTGATCTTAACTAATAAGTCTCCTTTTTTAACTACTTGCCCTTCTTTGATTGGCAATTCAATAATTTCACCCGAAACCATCGAAGCAATTTTTACTTCAATTTCAGGTTGAATTTTTCCAGTGGCAGAAACAGTTTCGATAATTGTTGAAGCATCAACATTAACTGTTTCAATTTCTTTTCCTTCGTCTTTATTACCAATAGCGCCTGTTTTAGACAAAACGATTAATAACGTAATAAAAGCTACTGCTGCACCTATTAAGATGTATATGGTCTTTTTTGACATGATAAATTAGTTTTTAATGATTGGAATTCCAAAATAGAATTCAAGAATTTTGATTTTAAAAATAGAGTCGTATTTAGTTCTTAGCACTTCAGATTGAGCATTTATTAATAAGGTTTGGGCTTGATTATAATCAAAAGAGTTCATCATACCTACAGCATATTTTTCTTTGGCATAGTTGTATGCTTCTTGACGTGCTTCCAATGTAGAAATTGCTGATTCATTAGCATTCAATGCACCTTTAGCATCTGTAAAAGCGGCATAAACTGTTCGCTGCAAGTCTAAGTTTTGTTGTTCTAAAGCAATTTTTGATTTCTCTAAGTTAACTTTGGAGCGTTCTACATTATTTTTAGCAGAAAATCCATTAAAAATAGGGATTGACAATTGTGCTCCAAAAGATTGTCCTTTATTATCACCGAACTGAGTCCAAAAAGGATTCGCTGGTTTTGTTACAAGAGCTCCACCTGAAATGGTGGCTACATCTGCATATGAAATTCTGGTATTGAATCCATAAAAACCTTGAACAGTAGGCTGAAAAGCTCCTTTTGCTATGGCCAGATTTTGTTGAGCAATTTCTAGATTAGTTTGAGCAATTTTAAGATCTGTACGAGATTCTTTTGCTTTTTCAACTATGGCAGAAGGAGACTGTGATAAAACAGCTATTTCATCAGTAACTCTGATGGCATCAATTACATCAAAATTTTCAAAATCTTTTATTTGTAATAGCTGAGCTAAACTCAATTTAGAAATTAATAACGCATTCTCTGCAGCAACCACATTTTGACGGTTCAAAGCTAA
Source organism: Flavobacterium sp. UBA4098 (assembly GCA_002382495.1). Lineage (GTDB taxonomy): Bacteria > Bacteroidota > Bacteroidia > Flavobacteriales > Flavobacteriaceae > Flavobacterium. The sequence goes on along the minus strand of DFXW01000002.1, from coordinate 24,222 downwards.
ATTAGCTTTGATGTCTAAAACATCACCTCTAGGTATTGATCCTGCATTTACTAATTCTAAAGAACGATTCAATTGTTTTTCATTAATAGCCAACTGCTCTTGTTGTACTTTTAAATTCTCTTTATTAAAAAGGACTTGCAAAAAAGCATTGGCAACATTTAATGCAATATCCTCTTGCATCTTAAGCAATTGATATTTAGAAGCAATTACTGCTAAATTTGCTCTTCGTAAATTGTTTTGATTTTGGAGTCCTTTATAAATATCAATTCCTACATTGGCTCCAGAAGAAGTAAATTGAGTGGTTTGATTTCTTAATAAACCAGTGGTGATATCCTGATTTAAACCAATATTCCATGAATGGTTTGTTGTAACATTGATTGAAGGAAGAAAATTGCCTATAGCAGTTTTTTTATCTACAGAAGCGATCTGGGTATCCAATTCTGATTGTTTGATCGATATATTATTTTCTAAAGCGTAGTTTACACACTCTTCAAGAGTCCACTTTTCGGATTGTGCTTGGGTAGATAATCCAATAAAGAAGATTACAACCAAACTGATAAAACTATTTTTTCTCATATACTTTGAATGAATGTAGTGTAAGATACTATTACAAATTTACATTTTCTAGTTTAGAATTACAGCCGAAGCATTAATTATTTTAGCAACTAAAACCAATTAGACATCATAGTTTCTCATTTGTTACAATTACCATCGAAAATATACTACTTTTAGTACTTTTGTACAAATTCATATTCTATGCAACGCATCAGCATTATTGTTTTATTTCTAAGTTTTCTGGTAGTAGCTGTTAGCTGTTCATCGCCTACTAAAATTAACAACTTCAAGCCTGAGCCTGATGATGCAGTTCCTTTAGTCTATGATAACAGCCCTTCCTACATCAATTTACCCATATCCTTACAATTAAAAGACATTGAAAATAAAACCAATAGCTTACTAAACGGTTTAATTTATGAAGATACGATTATCGAAGATGATAATATTGAAGTTAAAATATGGAAAGTTGCTCCAATTCAATTCGAAAATAGTACTAGTCAAAATGATAATGGTAAACTAAAAACTACTTTACCATTAAAAGTGACTGTAAGATACAGAATAGGCACTACAAAACTGGGAATACAACTTTATAACACAAAGGAATTCAACTTGAATGGAGTAGTTACTTTAATCAGTGATATTGATTTATCAAATTGGAAGCTATCTACTACAACAAAATTTCAATCCATTGAATGGAATGAAAGTCCTACCATGAAACTACTAGGGAAAAATATCCCGGTTACCTTCCTAATCAATTCAAGTCTTCCTCTTTTTAAAGCTAAAATAGAAAGAAAAATAGACGAGTCCATTTCCAAATCTATGGATTTCAAGCCCAATGTTTTATCTGCTCTTGAAAAAATAGCTTTGCCTTTTCAAATAAGTCAAGAATATGAAAGTTGGCTTCGAGTTACACCTGAAGAAATATACAGTACCAATGCAAAATTGGTTGGCGAATCTATCCATATAAACATGGGGCTAAAATGTACTATTGAAACCCTAATTGGTAAAAAACCTGAGACTAAATTTAATGTTAAAGCGATTATTTTAAAAGCCGTAACAAGTATTCCAAATGCAATATCTGCAAACATTACTTCGGTATCAACCTACCATGATGCATCCACTCTCATTACAAAAAACTTTGCTGGACAAGAATTTGTTGCTGGTAAAAAGAAAATCAAAGTGCAAAACGTAACTATTTGGCATAAAAAAGGAAAACTAATTATCGCTCTTGATGTTACCGGAAATGTAAACGGATCTATTTACTTGACTGGTGTACCAAAATATAACGAAAGCAGTAAAGAAATCTATTTTGACCAAATGGATTATGCATTAGAAACCAAAAACAAACTCCTTCAAACTGCGAATTGGTTAGCCCAAGGTATTATCCTTAAAAAAATTGAAGCCAATTGTAGGTATTCGATTCGTCAAAATTTAGAAGAAGGGAAGAAAAATATTGAAGGGTATTTGAAAAATTACTCTCCATTATCTGGAGTTTATATAAATGGAAATGTTGGAAATATTCAATTGAAAAAAATACAATTAACAAACCAAGCAATTTTGGCTTATTTGAAAATTGATGGCGAAATAAAAATCACAATAAACGGATTAAAATAGCCCTATTTTTTCTTCATTCTATAAATAGCATACCCTATTCCCCCAACCAAAACATACGGAATTACCATTAAGTAAACAATTCCATCATTTACAGCTTCTGCCTTAGTTTTATTTCCTTCGCTTGCTAATGACGCTCTACACATCGCGCATTGCGCATAGGAAGTTGTACCGAAAATAAAAAAGAAAAGTGCAGTAAGACTCAAATTGAAAATCCAACTAGATTTTCTTTTTGGTATCTTTTGAAATGGATTAGTGCACATAGTAAGGAGCAATCATAATGTAAACAATTACACCCGTTACAGCAACATACAACCAAATAGGAAACGTAATTTTAGCGATTTTTTTATGTTGGTCGAATTTGGCAGCCAAGGCGCGAACATAGCTGATCAAAACTAAAGGTATTACAGCAATCGACAAAATAATATGAGATATTAAGAAGCCAAAATAAACCAAACGAATAGCACCTTCTCCTCCAAACTTAGTAGAATCAGAAGTCATATGATAGGCAACATACATCACTAAAAAAGCTAATGATAATGCAATTGCAAAAGTCATCAAACGTTCATGAAGTTTTCTATTTCCTTTTTTTATAGCCATTACAGCTGCAATAAGAACTACGGCTGTTATTCCATTAATTGTCGCATAAATAGGAGGTAAAAAAGAAAGCGGTTCTACATCATAACCTAAATCCTTTAATTTTACATTAAATAAAATGGCTACAACAACAGGTATTACAATAGAAACTAATACAATTAATGTATTGTACTTTTTATCAATAGTTGTATTCTCTTTCATAATTATTCGTTTAATAATAGTTTAATATCTTCTTGTATTTCTTTTACCCCTTTTGCCTCTAAGCCATCATAATATAATATTGGATTCCCATATTGATCTTTACGACATCGAATATTTCCATCCTTATCAATCAAAGCAAAAAGTCCTGAATGTTCAAATCCGCCACTTACTTTACTATTTTCTCCAGCATACAAATTAAACCCTTTGTTGGCTAAATTAAAAATATAATCTTTACTGCCAGTTAAGAAATGCCAATTTGATGATGTAACTCCAAGAGTGGAAGCGTGATCTTTCAATACTTTAGGCGAATCAGTTTCGGGATCGATACTAATAGAGGCAATGCCGAAATTAGGGTTTCCAAAAAACTGTTTTTCGATAACCAACATACTTTGATTCATCTTTGGACAAATGGTAGGACAACTGGTAAAGAAAAACTCAATTACAAAAACCTTACCTTTAAAAGTGTCATTTGTAATCGTTACATTATTTTGATTCGTTAATTCAAATTTTGGACAAGGTCCAATTTTAACTAAACTTTCATTATTAGACCCGCCATTTTGCACTTTATCCAAACGGTCTGCTGAAGTAACAGTACCTTTTTGAACACGTTCAACGATAGTTGGAACAACTAATATTCCGAAAACTAAAATAATAAATGAGATCCCTATATAAGATTTGTTTTTCATGCTACTTCAATTAAATTTTTCTTGAGGCATTATTATTTTTCTTAAGTGCTGCACGGTATTCGTATAAAATCACTTTAAAATCATCTAACATTTCATTACTTAATTCTGATGGATGAAACGTATCGTAACCCTCTTTGTAATCATTACGATCTTTCCTTCCTCTAAGATTTCTTTCTTTATCAAGAATATAAATCATGGATGTTCCTAAATTAGCATCTAATTTATCTACTAAATGTAATTGTTTATGGTAAGCTGCAATTGCTTCAGGAGTAGTAAAAACAAATTGCCATTGATTCACTTCTGTAAAGGTCCCTAATGCTTTAACAATTCGTTCTGCATCTTTTTCAGTTCCAATAGGACATAAATAAACAAACTGTAGGTCTTTAAATCCATGGTATCTTTGATACACTTTCTGATTCAAATTATATAGGTTACCTCTATTTTTTAATAGTTCAGTACCACCAAAACCAAGTATAGTCACCTTACTATCCAAACTTACTTTCATTCCGCTAAGTGATTCCCAATTTCCAAAATCAGCAGTTTTAGAAGTTAAAACAGGTAGTTTTGTATAACTGTTGACACCTGATGCGAAAAAAAGATACGCAACAATAGGTAAAACAAATAGTACAAATAAAACTATATTTTTTTTCATAAGTTCGAACAGTTAAATAAAGTACAAAAATAAAAAAAGGCACGCAAAGCGTACCTCTTTTTTTGAATTAATATCGTGTTAAAAATTCCATTTTATAGTAGAATTCTTAAAAACCTCATAAATATAATCTCCTTCAGTTAATAAAATAAAAAGAATATACAATACTAAAAATACAACTGGAAAAACCACTGCATTTCGCAATGAACTTTTTTCGCCTTCAATGTGCATAAAAGCCCATACAATATAATACGCCTTAAAAATTGTCAAAGCATAAAATATCCAGTTCAACAAATTCATTCCTAAAAAATTAGTCATATGAAGCGATTCAGGCTTGATAATCCCTAAAATAACTTCTATAATTGTTACTGCAGATAAAATTCCGAAAACTTTCCAGATTCTGCTAGTATTTGATACGTGATCGTGTGACATAATAATTACTTTTTTTGAAAATTAAACAAGATAGAATACTGTAAATACAAATACCCAAACTAAATCTACAAAGTGCCAGTATAACCCCACTTTCTCAACCATTTCATAACTTTTTCTTTTTTCATAAGTACCTAAAAGAACATTAAAAAAGATAATGATATTAATGACAACTCCAGAGAAAACGTGAAAACCGTGAAAACCAGTAATGAAGAAGAAGAAATCGGCAAACAATTTATTACCATATTCATTTCTAATTAGATTAGCACCTTCAACAACTACCGCAGCATCTTTCAATCGAGCAATAGACTCTTCTCTAGATAAAACCGTTTTTTGTTTTTTCTCAGTTATTGTTTCAGTTCTAATCAATAAATCAGGATGTGCTTCAAAACCAGCTTGAACTTCAGCAACAGAATAAGTTGGTAAAGTAGCTTCTTCCATGAACCATCTTCCTTTATTTCTTGTCAATTGTTCTCTTTCTTCAGGCAAAGTGACAGCAAAATCAGCCAAAGCTACTCTATGACCTTCTTTGTCAACAAATTGAAGTAAACTACCTCCTTTGGTTTCGATAGCGCCATATTCCCCTTTGATGAAATTTTTCCATTCCCAAGCTTGAGAACCAACGAAAATTAAACCACCGATAATCGTTAGGAACATGTAAATTGTAACTTTCGCTTTGTTTAATTGATGACCTGCATCAACTGCTAAAACCATAGTAACAGAAGAGAAAATCAATATAAATGTCATTAATGCCACATAATACATTGGAGCAGATACTCCGTGTAAGAATGGAAAGTGTGTAAACACTTCATCAGCCAAAGGCCAAGTTTCAATAAATTTAAATCTAGAAAAACCATAAGCTGCTAAAAATCCAGAGAAAGTTAAGGCATCTGATACGATAAAAAACCACATCATTAATTTCCCATAACTTGCTCCCATTGGCTCATTTCCGCCTCCCCAAGTTTTTTCTTCACTATTTGCAGTAGTAACTGTAGCTCCCATAAAAAGTTATTCGTTAAAAAGTTCCCAAATTTACGTTTTTTTCTTATTTAAAGAAAATTAAAAATAAAAATATATATACCCATAGAATATCAAGAAAGTGCCAATACATCGCACCTAGCTCAATTCCAAGAGTTTGTGATGCATTGTATTTTTGTTTAAAATGATTATAAATTATAATTAAAAGTGAAATTAATCCGCCAGCAAGGTGCATCAAATGCATTACAGTTACAACATAAAGAAAGGTAGTGGTAATCGAACTAGCTTGTCCTGTGAAATAATAGCCTTCAGCCACAATCTGTCCAAAACCAGCAAATTGCAAGATCACAAATAAAATTCCTAAGAATAATGTTGATAATAACATTAAAGTTGTCTGACCATAATTGTCTTTTTTTATGGCTTTTTTTGCCAAGAAAAAGGTAAGACTACAACTTAAAATTACAAATGTGCTCCAATAAAATGCCGTTGGCAACTGAAAATCTTTCAACCAATCTGCTCTTGACTTACTTACTACAAAAGCACTAGTTAGTCCAGCAAACATCATGGTCATACTTACCATTGCAAACAATAAAATTAATTTAGCCGAACGCTCTTTTTTAATTTTTTCTTCGTCTTGTGTCATTGTCATATCCATAACTATCTTAAAAATTTGTCAAATATATAAACTAATTGTAATAATGTAATGTACGAAACGCTAACTAGCATTAAGGTTCTTGCCGATTTTGCAGTGCGTAATTGATACAATCGGATCGCATAAAACAACATCCAAAGTCCAAGTAATAAAACTACAACAGCAGCTATTGGCGTAATATACAACTGCCCTGTATATCCCAATACCGGCAAAAGAGATGCAACTATCAGCCAAATCGTATACAAAATAACTTGCATGGCTGTTCCTTTATCTTTCTTACCCGTTGGCAACATAAAGAAACCAGCTTTTTCATAATCTTCATATAAAAACCAACCTATGGCCCAAAAGTGAGGAAATTGCCAAAAAAACTGAATCAAAAATAAAGTTCCAGCTTCTATACCGAAATTATTTGTTGCCGCAACCCAACCTAACATAAACGGGATAGCTCCGGGAAAAGCACCAACAAAAACGGAAAGAGATGTAACTGTTTTTAAGGGTGTATAAACACTCGTGTATAGAAATATTGAAATCGCACCAAACATGGCCGATTTTGGATTGATTGTATACAGTAAAACAATACCTAAAATAGTAAGTGCAACAGCAATTATCAAGGCGATATTAGACTCCATTCTACCTGACGGTATGGGTCTATTTTTGGTACGATCCATTAAAGCATCTAAATCTTTTTCGATCACTTGATTAAATGCATTAGAAGCACCCACCATACAATATCCTCCAATAATTAATTTTAGAAGAACCACAACACTTAATGATGCCAAATCAGTTACGCCAAGCAAAAAACCTGCAATAGATGAAAAAACGACACTAACCGCAAGACCAGCTTTAGTAATCGCTTTGAAATCAAAATAAATAGCTTTGAGTGAAATTGTATTCAATGTAATTGGTATAAAACTGGTGCAAAGATACAAATAAGATTACGGAAACTAGAGCTTGAATTTTAGATTTTTTTTAGAAAAATATACTTGGAAAATATTTACTTTTTTAGCTTATCAAAAGTAAAATACAAATACAAACTAAGCGTTATAATTGCAATTTCAAAAACGATTAATGAAGAAATAATTCCAATTGAATCTGCTAAAAATCCTAGTATAACTGCTGGTATTCCAAAACCAACATAGCCAAAAAACATATAACCTGAAACAGCTCTTGCTTTTTGCGGACCTCCTAAATCGGCAATAAGCGCTAAACCCCCTTGGTAACTAAATCCATAGGCTGCCATTCCAATACAAGCGGTTCCCAGTAATACTAATGGTAATAAACCAAAATACGATCCTGTAATTACGATTCCGAAACCAATTGGAATTATCGCAAATCCTAATTTTAAACTTGTTGATGGTTGGAAATACTTTCGAATAATTGGTTGCAAAAAACCACCCGTCCAATTAATTAGCACTAAACAAAAACCCGCATAGGCTGTAAATCCAAAAGTGGCCAATTGCGTAGGAATTATTGCAATGACAACGCCTGTTGTTGCCCAGCAAATTGCAATCGACACATTAATCGGAAAAGATCCTTTAGGAAAATAAGGCAATCTAACTAAAGACCCCCCAATTGGCGGTAATTTGGGAAGAAAGAAAGTGAGTAGTAAACCTAAAATTGTAATCCCAACTGCAATGAAATAGGTAAATGGTAAATACGAAAAATGAATAAGTAAGGCGATACTCGTCATAAAAGCACCCCCACTAAATCCGATAGCTGTTGCCATTGATGTAGCATTAGCAGCACGAACAGATGCTCTTGCATCAGAATGAAGTAATTCCGAAATATAAGCAGTTCCTGTTCCCATGCTCAACGCCAAGGCAACCCCTTGAAAAAAACGAGCAAAAATTAAGGCGTAAATCGTTGGGAAAATAGTAATAATTAAATTGGAACAAAAAGCTAAAAAAAGACTAAAAATCAATACTGGTTTTCGGCCTATTCGATCCGAAATACCCCCTGAAAAAATATAGCATGGCAGCATTCCCAATATATAAGCTGATAAAACTAATGACGTTTGTCCGTTATTGAATCCAGCTAATTCAGCATAAGGACGAAATAATGGCATGGACAAATTGACAGCCAAAGTAATGAGGAAAAGAGCAAATGAGATAACCGCAGTAGGTTTTAATTTCATATTTTAGTTATAAAAAAATCCCACCTAAGTGGGACTAATTATGTATTTTATGACTGATTTTTTCGAATTTGTTTTGCAACAAGAACAAAAACTAAAGCTAGCAATGCCCCTGTAAAATTTGCCAAAACATCAAAAACATCTCCATTTCTAGTTACTGTAAGTCGGGATTGAAGTATTTCTATTCCGATTCCGAAAAACAAAGAAAAAAACACTGCGCCAACTAAAAGCTTAGTTTGATTTTTCTTTTTTACTTGTTTTTTAAAAAATAAAAACCAAAGTATGGTAAATACAAAATGAAAAAAAGAATGGGCCAATTTATCTAAATTCGGAATGCTAATTGATGGAATATCTGAAGCAGGTGCCAAACAAAAATAGGCGACCACTACTGTCCAGCTGAAGGCAATCCAAAAATAAAGATTTTTAAGCACCAATCAATTCTTTGTATGCGTCACTTGAAAGTAATGAATCCACTTCTGCCAAGTCAGCTACTTTTACTTTAATCATCCATCCCGCTCCATAAGGATCAGAATTCACGCTTTCTGGCGCGCTTTCTAATGCATCATTGAATTCAATAATTTCTCCTGACAACGGTAAAAACAAATCAGATACTGTTTTTACTGCTTCTACAGTTCCAAAAACCTCATCTTTATCTAGTGTTTGATCTAAAGTTTCTACTTCAACATAAACAATATCTCCCAATTCTTTTTGAGCGAAATCTGTAATTCCAACTGTAGCAACATCTCCATCGATGCTAACCCATTCGTGATCTTTTGTGTACTTTAAATTTGCAGGTATATTCATAATATTGGTGTATGAAATTAATTATTGAATTTTGAAAAGCAAAGGTAGTATCTTCATTTGAAATTCAAATTAGAATTGGAAATTAATTTCCAAAATTATATCGAAGCGTAAAACCTGATCGAATATTGGTTAATGGAAAAGTGGTGGATACAACCGCTTTTGAAAACGAATGATCATAGTAGAAAATAGCCGTTAGGTTTTTACTAAAAGAATAATCTGCGGTCACTTTTAAAGTCCAAATATTTTGACCCGCGGCTAATTGATTCTTGTTATAATCCAAATACCTCACTAATGTTTGATTGTCTCGTAAGGACAAATCAGCTTTTATATTAATATCACTTTTGATAATTCCAGTTGGATTATCTGCTAAACGCGAAGAGAAAATTACATCCTTAAATCGGTACCCTAATCCAATTATGTATTCTATACCTTTTACTTCTGTTAATAAATTATTGTCAAAACTCATTGATAATGCTCGGTCTTTATTGATTTCAGTAAGTACTTTTAACGAATTTTTCAACTCAAAATCCATTCGGATTAATGGGCTAAATTGTTCCACTAAATTGACGTTGGACATAATCGTTGAGTTTAGGAAATTACCATTTTTATCCAATCCCTCTGGATTTTTATCGAATTCTAGATTGGAACGGAATGCATTAATCGTATACGATGATCTGTAATTGTGTTGGAACGAAACCCGTTTGAAATTATTCTTGAAAAATTCGTAACGCATGAATCCATTATATCGAATTGACCAATTGGGCAATGGCATACTTTTAAAAATACCCAATGACGCATCCGTAGCATTTGATCCCGAGTAAGCGGCAAGAAAAGCTGGTAACAAAACTGCTTGATTATTTTTTCCAAAACCTAATGGATATCCATCTGCATCTAAATTAGCTGGGTTTCCGATATCTATACCTTTTGCTATTGCTAAACGATTAGCCACAATAATTCGATTGTCTCTAAAATCGTCAAAAGCAGCTGATGAAACCGCATCGCTTTTGGCAAAAGAAGTTGAAATAAGTACGGTTGAAATTGAAAATATTCCAGAACTATAGGGCGATCTTGCATTATAATTTCCGTTTTCAATATCATATTGTTCAGAAAAATTCTCAGAATAGGAACGGTCCATACTCAGGTCAATTTTCAAATCGGGTAGCACATCTAAAGTGGCGGTGGCTTTAAAAATAGTATTTTTTACTTGGGTGAAATTTTGGTTGAAATTCGGATAATTAGTCAACCAACCTCTTTTAGCGGCTTCATAGCGAATGTCATCTTGGCTTCCAAAAATAAAACCCAATGTAGGCTTGGAAGAACCAAAAAAACCAATACCTGGAGTATAGCCAGGCAAGACCGTTCCACTGTTTTGGGTATAATTCATTTGGATGTTTTTCACACCAGTCAAAACACCAATTAACCCATCCAGAAAAGGACTAGATTGGTTTTGGGGACTAGTCACTTGCGCCATTTTTTCTCCCGGTTTTGGAGTGACTAGTTTAGGTCTTGAGTTGAATTGTGGATTTGATTTAGTTAAACCTAAATAACGATACAAACTTTCCATATTAAACGTAGCATTCAAATTATTTGAATTGGCATTTTGAATGGTGTTTCCTAAATTAAATGAGGCGCCATCTATTTCAATTTGAGACAAAGCCTCAGAGGCACGTTGCCAACTATAATCTGCTGTGTAGGAATAATTCGCTTTTATAAAACTAAAAAGAGGGATCTTGTTAATCGGTAATTCATAATTAACCACAAGCTGTTGTTGGTGTTGATTAGGAGTTCCAATATTCCAATAATCATCCCAAACAGTTAAGTCATTATTAGAAGTATTGTCAGAGTTTAGGTAACTCTTTACGATGTTTCCAGAAGAAGCTGAATAATTTAATTTTAATGCTTTGGTAAGATTATAATTAAACCCATATTGATAGTTAAACGCATAATTCCTTCTATATAATGCGTCTAAACCAATTCCTTCTACACCATCTACTTGTCTAAATTGTTGGCGATTGTATTGTCTAATAATATCTGAATTAAATGAAATATTATCTGGCAAAAAGTTAAAATTAAAGTCTTGTAGTAATTTCCAATACCCGCTTTTTTTCATAAATGCCATTTTATTGAATGGCTCCAAAGGCTTTGATTTGAAACTATAAGCAAAATCTACAGAGGTGGTAACTTGTTGATCGGCATAATCTTCAATCTCAAAATCATGACGTTCTACTGCATTGATCGATTGCGAAAATGTGAAATTTTCAGGATCGTACAAATGGGATTTACTTTGAGGATTTTTTTCTTTACGAACACCAATAAAATTAATGCTAGTTCGTTTTGTATAATCAATGGCGCGATTGCGAATATTCGCCTTACTATCAGCATCCGAAGTATTATCAAGTAATTGTTTCAATCGAATATCTTGATTGAACGGATCGTATTCTGGTGTAATGATTTCTTCTCCAACACCATAATTAAATGGCAAATTAACACCCCATTTTTTGGGCAACAACTTTCCTAGGTTAACATTGGTTACAATATTGTATTGCTGAATATCTTCTCGACTTCGTTCATTTGGACCTTGCTCCAAAGCACCAAATCCAATCGATGTTTTCTTACCTGAAGCAGAAACCGTTACTAAATCAGCCATGTTAGAATCAATATTCAATATCGCTGCCATACCCCCTTTATTATCCATATCAGCCAAACGCAATTCATTGAACCAAACTTCTCCTTTAATTCGTCTCGATGTTTCATTACTTTTTACCCCTACCATCAAGGTTCTTACCAAACCAAAATTGGGATTTCCTTTGATACCTATACGAAGTTTATTGATTTTGCCAGCCGCTTTTGGATCCAGTTCCTCTTCATTTTGATAGTAAATACCATCTTGAGGTAAAGTAGTTGGATCAACACCCATCGACTTAATTTTTAATTTGGTTAACAACTCCAAAGCCACATCGATTTCATTTTCTTCGGGCCAAACCACTTCGGGACTTAAGGGTGAACAATCCGAATTAGACGATGAAGATGGCAAGGTTACTTTTAAAGGAATTTCGACTTGGTAGAAGTTTTGGGTAAAATCATTCCCAAAACGAATAAATCCTATCATTTGATTGTCTCTAATCGCGATTTCATTCGGCAACGATTCTGCATGCAAAAACATTTTCAATTTATTAAACTGACGCATGTCTACACTTACATTTTTAAATACAGCTCTTGAGTCTCCGGTTTCTAAACCATCCCCAGCAACACGTAGAGAAAGTGATTGCTCATCTTGGTTGATAACCGTATTGTTATTAAATAATTGTTCGCGTACTACTCCTGGCGGAGTGATATAATTAATAGGACATCGTTCATTATTTTGCTGTAGATTAACTGCCAGAACATCTAAATCTGTTCTGTCATCATCAACATTAACATCACGAATATCCAATGTATTGGTATACCTTCTCCACTCTCCACGAACTAATTCCAATGCGCCAAAACGAACAGTAACTGGATCAGCAAATCCCGTCATAAAAAGTCTCATAAATCGAATAGAACGAAAATCGGAAATACTACCTATGGTGTTTTGAGGTTGTGAAACCGGAATTTTAAATTGAATCCATCGGGCATCGGTCGTGGATCCGTCAGGTAATGGTACTTGTGTATTTCTAATATCAGTTACAAAATTTTGACCTACCTCCATATTCGGTTTCATATCAATACTGTATTCATAATACGCATTAATAGTATTCATGGTATTGTCTCGATTAATATCTTCTACATCAGGAAAAGTGGTAGCGCCTCTGTTTGGTGTATCTATAGAAACTGCTGAGTTCCCATCGGTTCCATTATAATTTTTATAACGATCTAATACATCTCCAGAAGCATTTAAATAATAATTATAATCATCTGCTGCAGGATCTGTTTCGGTTGCAAAATTGGAATAGGTTGCTGCTTCGTCATCATTTTTTAGACCGTCAAGCCCAATGTCTTGATTGGTTCTATTGGTCGGATTGGTATCAAAAGTGTAAATCAACGATTGAGATGCCGGTACATTTCCCCAAAGTGGTCTAGGATTAGCAACAACTTGATCAGGTCCTAATCCATTTTCATACTGTTTTCTTCCGTCTTTGAGGACATCTTCGGAAATCTCTCCCAAATTGAAGTATACTTTTCCAGCATTTGATGGCGTTGTCGCGCCATTTCCAACATAAGGATCTAAAACCCAAAATTGAATATATTCGACATTTCCTTGTTCGAAGTTAGTGGAGTTAATGGCACGCATAATACCTCCAAAATTGGCTCTAGGATTAGACCCTACTGCTAAATTATTGTTATATGGTCCACGTTCTGAAGGGTAATAACTCAAATCCAAAGTATTAATTACTTGTGTTTGCCCTTGTGCAATATCCGTTAACGGATATAATTCTTGGCTAAAAATCCTTCTTGTTGAATTTAAAGAAAGATCAGTATTCGAAATTCCGCTCGGCTTTTGGGTGTAAAAAACAGGGTCTATGGTATACCAAGCTAACTTAGCCCGTTTAAATCCGTATGACAAATCATTGGCACTTTCGTTAAAATTATACCTGCTTTCAGAATCATTAACTGGGGTAGATGCCAAACTCCAAGCAAGGGGAGGACGCATGTCAATAGTAGACTGTGATCCTTCAAAATCATCCACATAAATGGTTGATTCTCCTTGAAATTGATCTGCTTTAGGTGTATCGGGTTTCAAGAAAGCAATTTCACCTTTTACTGAAAGATTAGAAGGAACATCTGTATCAACATTGGGTAATTTATTGGCTAACCTCGTTAATAAAGGCATCTCTGTTGAAAATGCAGTGTTTACTCCAAAAATAGTATTATTAACCGATTCCTGACCAAAACTTGATTTTTGGGTAAATGGTCTTTCGTTCATTTTTAAAAATGTAGCACCAACCAGAAACTGATCTGAAATCTTATGCTCTACATTCACCCCCATAAAACGTCGGGTTTGTTGTCCAAAAATAGAATTATTCTCTAATGAAACTTCTATAGGTGTATTTGACGCTTGCAGTGAAGGATCTAAAATTTGAACCCTCCCTAATTGATAATTTACACTGTAATCAACCCCTTCTACTAATATCCTTCCCGCAGCAGAAACCTTTACAGAACCCTGTGGCACATTAAACGCTCCAATTGGAATTCCGTCACCTGTTGATGATTTATATTTTCCACGCAGTAAGAACTTATTCTTTTCACTATCCTGTAAAGCCGCTGACTGAGTACTTCGATACATGTTTCTAAAAACATATTTCTTTTGATTGGGGTTATAAGAGTCTACACTTTGATAGGATTCAGCGGATCCTGTATTTTTTAATTTTGAAAACAATAACTCTCCAAAAGGTTCTTTTACAGTAAAAATAATTCGACCGTTTTGAGCATCAATAGTCAAACTAGGCATAAAATCAAAAAAACCATCACCACCAACTTGAGGATCATTATTATAATTCAATTTATCTAAATTGAATACCTTTAACAAAGGGGTTTCAGCTAATTTATTATCCGGACTTGGGTTAACTGGAAAAGGAGAACCTGCAACAGGAGTTATGTAATTTAGTGGAGAAGGATCGGTATACAGAATGTTGAATCTAAAGTCTTCTTTTTTCAATTGATAACCTCCAGGGATTTGATAAATATTTTTCATCATCAAATTCCAAACTGGATTTTTTACATTAGTCAGATTGCTTTTTAGCATCTTTAAAATCAAACTTTGAGTAATTACTGCTTGGGTTGCTGGAGTACTTCCTGTTACCATTGTCGCATCAATTCCATCATTTCCAAATTCACCCACCTGAAATACTTGGTCTCCTATGGTATATTGATAGGCTACAGCCAAAACCTCGTCGTTGGCTAATTTTTGTTGGAGCGAAATGTACCCTAGTTGAGGATGAAAAGTAAATTCATTAGAATTTAACTTTCTAGCATTTTCTAATTTAGAATAATCTTGTCCTTCGCTTACTGTGGAATTAAAACCGGCTTGTGCCGTTGCCATTTCACGAATATTAGAGTTCAACAATCCCGTACCAGATTTAATTTGATCTGGATCGTAATCGTTATTTTTATTGTCTGAAGGTGAATTTGGTTGTTGATTAAACATTCCCGATGACGGATCTTTCACTACAACTTCTGCATCTGTAAGCCCGGTTAATTGCGCTTCTCCTAAATCCTGAATAGCTATAATATTTCGAATATTATTATTAGTAGTGGTAATGCGGTTTTGCCTATTGGTCACCCAAACTTCAATTCGGTTGATTTGAACTCTACTATTTATTAATGGGTAGTTGGAAAGCGCTTTATCGTAATTATTTCTAAAGTATTGGGACAAGAAAAAATGGCGATCACTATCGTAATCCAATGCAAATATTTCAAAATTTTGAATGGCACCTCCCCCTTCGGCTACTATGCTTTTGGTTTGTGATTTTTGTTCAGAAAACACTCCTGTAACCGTAGTTTTTCCAAATTGCAATTTAGTTTTTACCCCAAATAAACTTTGTGCTCCTCGAATTAAAGTACTATTCAAAGGCATGCTCACATTACCCACTTCAATATTCTGAATGATCGCGTCTTCAGAAGCACTATAGGTTGGGTCGTAAGCTATTTTAAATAGATTTTGAAAAGAAAAAGTGGATTGCGTATCATAATTGGCATTGACACTAAGTCGTTTCCCCACCTTACCCATTAAGCCTAAGCTAATTCTTTGATTAAAATCAAATGTAGTTGTTGTCCGATTCCTAGGAGAAAAAGAGGGATTATCTTGTTTGGTATACCGAAGACCTAAATCCATTTCTACAGAACCTGTTGGTTTTACATCAATTGTATTACCTCCAAAAATGGTTTCAAACAATCCAGATTTAACATAATACCTGGGCAATAAATCTTTTTTTGCTTCTTCAGCTCCTAGTTTTTTACCATCAATTGCATCTAATTTTTTTCTGAAATAGTTGCGCATTGATTCTTTAAGAACCAAATTTTCATATTCTTTAGGAGTTAAAATAATTGGGTAATCAATTGTAAAACCATTAACCGAATTGGTGTAAACATATCGGTCCGTTGCAGGGTCATAGGTATAGCCAGACAAAATACTTTTAGGGTCTTTAATAGTAATTTTTCCTATTGAAAACCCTTTTTTAATAGTATCTTGAACTGCTGGTGTAACTTGAGCTTGAACCGCACAAGTTGCAAATAAAATTAGCACTAAATGACAAATTTTATTCATGAAATTCCCTGTTTCTTTATGCAATTACAAACTTTTTAATGCTTTTTTAATAATCGATTCAACCGAAGCATCTGGATCTTCTTTGATGATTTTTTCTACTACCTTTTCGGATGTTTTACGAACAAAACCTAAAACCTCCAAAGCAGATAACGCTTCATCTCTGTTTGTATTGTTTAATATCATGGAAACTTCATCTAAATCATATAATTTAAGCACTTTGTCTTGCAAATCAAGAATGACGCGTTGTGCGGTTTTTAACCCAATCCCTTTTATAGATTGTACCGTGCCAACATCGCCTGAAGCAATTGCTTGAATTATTTGTTTAGGTTCTAAAGAAGAAAGCATCGTTCGGGCTATACTTGCCCCGATTCCCGATACTGATAATAACATTTTAAATATTTCACGTTCTGATTTTTCGAAAAAACCAAATAATGTATGCGCATCTTCTTTTACTTGAAGATAGGTAAACAATTTGATTTGATCGGAATTGGGAAGTAACGAATATGTATGTAATGAAATATTGATATGATACCCTACTCCACCGCAATCAATTACGACATCGGTTGGGTTTTTTTCAACTAATTTTCCTTGAATATGTGCTATCATGATGAAGAAAGGGGTTCTCTAATTATTACTTTTTTTGTTTTTCTTGAGCGTCAATTACAGCTATAGCAGACATATTCACCATTTCTTCAACGCTTGCACCTAATTGAAAAATATGAACGGGTTTACCCATTCCCAACATAATTGGACCAATCGATTCAACATTGTTCAATTCTTTCAATAATTTGTAGGTAATATTAGCCGACTCTAAATTAGGGAATATTAATGTATTGACTTTTTTTCCAGCTAATTTTGAAAAAGGGAATTTTTTCTCCAACATCTCTTGATTTAAAGCAAAGTCAGCTTGGATTTCTCCATCCACAATCAAATCAGGATGGTTTTTATGTAAATAAGCTACCGCTTCTCTTACTTTTCCAGCGCCTTCGTTAGTTGAAGAACCAAAATTTGAAAAAGAAACCATGGCAATCACTGGCTCAATACCAAACATCCTAGCAGAATTGGCAGTCATAATGGCAATTTTAGCTAAATCATCAGCTGACGGATTGATATTAATTGCAGTATCCGATAAAAACATTGGCCCACGAGCCGTTAACATCATGTTTGTAGTGGCTACTAAAGACGCTCCTGGTGCTTTTTCGATCAGCTGTAACATCGGTTTTACTACGGATGGATAACTTCTTGAATGTCCAGATACCAAAGCATCTGCTTCACCTGAATTGACCATCATTGCTGCAAAATAATTTCTTTCGCGCATTAATTTTTGGGCATCTAATAAGGAGATTCCTCTTCTTTGTCTTGTTTTCCAAAATGAAGATGCAAAGCGATTTCTTCGTTCTTCTTCACCAACTTTAGGATCAATAATAACTACATCAGCATCAAATCCTATCTCTGATTTTAATTCTAAAATTACCTCTTTATCTCCCAATAATATCGGAAAACCAATACCCTCTTCATGAACAATTTGGGCTGCTTTCAAAACATCTAAATGATCTGCTTCAGCAAAAACAATTCGTTTTGGATCTCTTTTGGCTCTATTGGTAATCAAACGAACCATTTTATTATCATGCCCTAATCGTTCCAAAAGCGATTCTTCGTATTCGTTCCAATCTGTAATTGGATTTAACGCCACACCCGAATCCATAGCCGCTTTTGCTACAGCAGGTGCAACTACAGTTATTAATCTAGGATCAAATGGAGATGGAATGATATACTCTCTACCAAAAGTTAATTTGGTTACACCATAAGCTATGTTTACTTGTTCTGGCACATTTTCTTTTGCCAAAGCCGCTAAAGCTCTAACAGCTGCCATTTTCATAGCTTCGTTAATTTTAGTGGCACGAACATCCAACGCTCCTCTAAAAATATATGGAAACCCAAGAACATTATTTACTTGGTTAGGAAAATCAGATCTTCCTGTTGCCATAATTACATCTTTTCTGGTAGCAACAGCTACGTTATAATCGATTTCTGGAACAGGATTGGCCATGGCAAAAACAATAGGATTGTCAGCCATAGTCAATAACATCTCCGGCGACATAATATCTCCTGATGATAATCCTAAGAAAATATCCGCTCCAACCAGGGCTTCTGCCAAATTCATCTGTGGCATGTCCTTAGCATATTTTTGTTGTAAAGGCGAGAGTGAAGGATTGTCTTTGGTCAACAAACCTTTACTATTGAACATTAGAATATTTTCTAATTTAACTCCAAGCAAAATATATAAATCGGCACAAGCCAAAGCTGCAGAACCCGCTCCTGAAACTACCATTTTCATATCTTCTGCTTTTTTTCCTGCCAATTCTAAAGCATTTAAAAGTGCTGCAGATGAGATAATTGCTGTTCCGTGTTGGTCATCATGCATTACCGGAATATTCAACTCCTCTACTAAACGTCGCTCAATTTCAAAGGATTCTGGCGCTTTAATATCTTCCAAATTGATCCCTCCAAAAGTAGGCGCGATGTTTTTAACGGTTTGAATAAACTCTTCAACATTTTTAGTATCAACTTCAATATCAAAAACATCAATTCCAGCAAAAATTTTAAACAACAATCCTTTTCCTTCCATTACTGGTTTAGAGGCCTCTGGACCAATATCACCTAAACCTAAAACGGCAGTTCCATTGGAGATAACAGCAACTAAATTTCCTTTTGTAGTATATTTATATACGTCGTTGACGTCTTTTGCAATTTCTAAACAAGGCTCCGCAACACCTGGTGAATAGGCCAAAGATAAATCTCTTTGAGTAGCATATTTTTTAGTTGGAATAACCTGGATTTTACCTGGTTGTGGATGGGAATGATATAATAACGCCTCGCTTTTTTTAGTATTTTTATCCATTTCATTTTGAATTTTGAGATGCACAAAGATAGAACTCTTGAGCTAAAAAAAGGATTTTAGAACGAGTCTTTTGCAAAATGCAAAAAGCTGCATCAATTGCAGCTTTTCTATCTATTTAGTTAACACTATTGGGTAATATATGAATTCAAATGGTTAATCGTGTCTTTTTGTATTTCGATAATCGCTTTAACTACATCACTAATCGAAATGATTCCAACCACTATATTATTATCCATTACGGGCAAATGCCTTATCTTTTTTGTATTCATCAATTCCATACAATAGTCTAAATTATCGGATGGTTTAATGCAAATAACTTCGCTAACCATAATCTCTTTTACTAAAGCATCTTTTGATGACTTGTCTTTCAAAACAATTTTACGAGCATAATCTCTTTCCGAAAGAATTCCTTTTAATACAGTGTCTTCAATTACGAGAATTGCACCAATATTTTTTTCACTCATGATAGTCAATGCTTCAAACACTGTATTGGTTGAAAGTACTGAATATACTTCTTTGCCTTTTGAACTAAGAATTTGATTTACAGTCATAATTTTAAGATTTAGTGAACCCTAAAGTTAAGAAAATAATCTTTCGAAGAACAAAAAATCTATTTACTGGATGCCAAATATTCTTTGATGTTAATTCCTTCTGGAAGTCGACCTACATTTTGAAGTTTCAAAACAGCTAATTTTTGGGCAATCGTAATCGTTTCTTCAAAATCTTTACCTAACAATCGAGCATATAAAAATCCAGTCCAAAAAGCATCGCCAGCTCCTGTCGTATCTTTGATATCATCTATCTGTGTAGCTTGTTGATGAAACATTCCATGTTCTTTATCTGATAAAACTACACCATCTTTCCCTTTGGTTAAACAAATGGTCGAAGCGCCTAATTCATGAAAATAGTCAAAAATATAATCCTCAGTTTTAGAGGCTGCGAAAAGTCGGTAACAATCGTCTTCGCTCAATTTTACTAACGGATTGGTAGACAAATAATCTCTTAATACTTGTTTTGCTTCTTCTCTGTCTGGCCAAATACGTTCGGAAAAATTGATATCAATACTTGTTTGCAAACCTAGTGATTTGGCTTTTTTTGCTCTTTCAACAATAGTAGAACGCGCTGGATTTTTGCTTAATGCAAAACAAGTGGTGTGGAAAATCTTGGCACTTTCTAATAATTCATCTGGAATTTGAGATGGCAAAATTTGATAATCTGCCTCTCTATACGGAATAAAATCTGGTGTTCCTGTAGATTTAGAAACAAAAATCACAGAGGTTGGTTCTGTTTCAGATTTTCTAACATGAGAGGTAATCACATGATTGTCTTTCAACTTTCGTACTATATATTCGCCAAGTCCATCTTCACCGCAAGTAGCTACTATAACTGATTTTAATCCCAAACGTGTCGCATTAACTGCAACATTAGTTGGCGAACCACCTAAAAATCGGTGGTAATCTTTGGTTCTATTGATAGAAGTATTTACTTCGTGTCCTATAAAATCTATAAGTACCTCTCCGGCACAGATCAAGTCTATTTCTTTTTCCAATGGTAACGAACTATTTGTATTTAATTATTTTGAGTACTCTTTTTTGATTGAATCAATAAAGTACAAGCTGCACCTATCAATAGTAAAACTCCCGCAAAACTAATGGCTAATCGGGCATCATTATTCAAGAAGTTTTTTAGGATATATCCAAAGGTTAAGTTTTGAAAAATCATTGGAATAACAATCATCATATTGATAATTCCCATATAAACACCATAACGCTCTTTAGGAATGTCATTTACAATAATCAAATAAGGTATTCCCATCATACTTGCCCAACCAATTCCATAACCAATAATAACAGCAAAAAACAAATACTCATTTTGTATTGTTGGGAAAATTAAAAAACTAGAACCTGCTAATATTAAACAAGCAAAGTGAACTAATTTTGGACTGTATTTTTTGGCTAATTTTGCCAAATAAAAGGCGATAGAAAACGTGATTACGAAACCAAAAGCTCCAATTAAACCATTCCATTCTACTGCATTCTCATAAAGTGATTTGTCTTTTGGTGTCGCATCCCAAACAGAAAGCGCAATACTTTTGGCGTTGTTTTGCCAATAACACATTAAGGCGTACCATTGAAATAAATACACTAAAAACAATTGCCACATCACTTTGGGCATTTCTAAAACTGCTTTGTAAATATCAATAAAAGGAGAAAAAATATTTAATGGTTCTGCTTTTAAACGCACTAATTCTTCTGCTGTTGGCGGAATTTCCGGAGTTTCTTTCATACTCCACCAAATGGAAGTAATGGACAAAACCGATCCCAGAAAAAAGGAGGCATAAATCCAGTTTGGTAACGCACCTGTATAACCCACAAATACTATTGGAAATAAGAAAAGTGAAATATAAGATAAAAACTGTCCAAATCCTGTAAAGAAACTTTGCGCTTGAAATCCTGTTGGTTGTTGTTCTTCATCTAAAGTATCGGCAACAAAAGCTCTGTAAGGTTCCATAGCCGTATTATTACCAACATCCAACAACAACAATAAACCTGCTGCCATCCATAAAGAACTACTAAAAGGATATAACAATAAAGCCACACTACAAATCATAGCTCCGACAAAGAAATACGGTTTACGTCGTCCCCAACGCGGGTGCCACGTTTTATCACTCATAGCTCCGATGATGGGCTGAATCAACAATCCTGTTAAAGGTCCTGCCAAATTCAAAATCGGAATTTGATCCGGATTAGCACCTAAAAAATCATAAATAGGATTCACAGCACTTTGTTGTAAACCAAAACTATATTGGATCCCGAAAAATCCAACATTCATATTTATTATTTGCCAAAAATTTAGCTTTAATTTCGAACTCATCCTGTATGGTTATTTGGTTAGCTTGTAAAAGTAAATGTAAAATCTCAATTTAAAACCCTATTAAACCAAAAAACGTTTTCGCAATAGGCGAAAACGTTTTCGAGTTGATGAGGGTATGAAGTATAATTTATATCTTATTTTTTAGCAAAAGGAATTATAATCTTAGTTTCCCATTCTAATTCATTACCTCCATTAAATGGATTGGCTAAGAAATATTCAACAACTTTAGTATCCAATTCAATATCTTGTTTTTCTGCATAGTCTAACAATGCAAACCAAGCTCTATCTGAAGTTCTAAAATTTCCAAAATAGGTTGCCTTTAATCCTTTGACAGCCGGAATTGTTTTGAATTTTACTTTTGGATTTGCAACAAATTTAGCATCCTTCGGAATTGGGAAACAATAATTAAATTGAAGTATCTCTTTGTCTTTATCCCAATTAGTAACTTCTATAAAAGGCTTTCCAATAATTTTAATATTATTTCTAAATAAATAGCCCGTAATAACAGCATCATTCGCTATCATCGTTTGCGCTTTTTCTTGCATTACACTAGTAAGGCTTATATACGCAATGTAATCAGCAGTTGATTCACCTTCGCCATCAATACGTACTTTAAATGCTTTTAAATGCTCATCTAATCCAACTTTGAAATCTTTGACGCGTGCAATTTGTTTTTCACGAAAAGGTGTTGAAACAAACGGGGCGGTAAGTTTATTGTACCAACTGTGATTTTCGTCTTTAATATCTACTACAATTTTAGTAGTGGAATCATTTACTGAAGTAAGCGTCCATGTATACACTAGATGTTCGTCCCCTTTTTTAAGTTCTTGTTTAATAAAATCGTAGTTTCTTTTTTCTACAGTAGTATAACTTTCTGTATTGGATTTTGTTTTGGCTGCAGCCCAATCTAGAACACCCTGATAAATCGTTCCAGTAGCAGTTTTGGCTTCAAAACGAATGGTATAATCAGAAGGCTTCAATAAAAAATACCAAGCAAAAAAAGTGATTAGAATGACAACAATAGATCCTTTAATTTTAGTATTCATTGTACTTATTTATTATTATTTTGATTTAAAAAAACTGATTTCTTTATTAATATAATTTCCCAAATTTGTTCCCTGAACAACCCCATTTTCAATAGCAGCTCGGTAATGAATTCCGCCATACAATCTACTCATTGAAGCTTCTGAAGCCGCTTGTTTGAATGATTTGAAATTTCGTTTTGGCAATCCAAACGGAATTTCTGAATCGTCTGTATAACTAAAATTATCCCCAAAGATGGATGTTAAAATAACTGACGAACAAGAAGAAACAACCGAGTGTCCACTCGTATATTCTGGAAATGGAGGTGTTTGCAATTGTGGTTTCCAATCTTCGTCAATATATAAATTAATATAAGTTTCTGGACGAATCACATTGGTTCTGTATTTTTCGTGCCAATTACTGATAAAACTTTCAAAAATACCAATAGATGTTTTGGTGTAAGCAAAAACCGTTGTTTCAAAATCAGATTTAGTCTTTTTCAATGCAATCTTGGTAATGTTAATCCAATGCGCATCAGGAGTATTTTTCTTTTTCGCAAACATCATGTGGCCCTGCGTTACTGTAGCATACGGATTACAATCCCAAAAAGTTGCAATAGCAGATTCTTCAGGAATTACATTTGATTTAGCGTTTTCAATAGCTAGTAATTTTGTAGAAATCAAATTTCCTACATCATAGGTTTCTTTCGCTTCTTTATAAAACAAAGAGTTTTTATCAGTAGAAAATGGATGTGGTGCTTTTGGTCTAAATTGAGAAGCTGAATCCATTACTAAAGTTCTAATTTCTCCCCAATGCGGTTCAACTCCATCCATATAAGCAGGAGGAGTAGGTTGCCATCTTCCAGCTTGATCGGTATGAACTGAGTA
>DFXW01000024.1 GCA_002382495.1 Flavobacterium sp. UBA4098 | reverse complement strand
TCCTCCTCTTAAGCTCAAATGTCGCCTTTGCTTCGCCTATTCGGCTAAAGCCTCGGGTCTTTTAAAAACCCTGTTTCTAACCAAACGGGGTTTTTTGTTTTAATACTTTTTGAAAAATATTTACGATTACCAAATAGCTAACCTAGCCCCGATAGGAGCTAGCTACCGCGTAGCGCGGATAGCGGGACAACTAGTGTTCAGGACCTAGAAAGGTGCTGCATAAAAAAAATCCCCAATTACTAATTGAGGATTTTTGATTAACCGTGTACGGTTTCTCGATTGCCGTAATTGGCTATGATAGACGATTCGTATTCAATCCATTCTTTCCAACGGGTATCTACATTGATGTTGTCTTGGTACTTTTTTGCGAAGCCTAAAAAGGTAGTGTAATGTCCTGCCTCAGAAATCATAAGGTCTCTATAGAATTTTGCCAATTCGAGATCTTGAATGTTTTCTGAAAGGACTTTAAAGCGTTCGCAGCTCCGTGCTTCGATCATGGCGGCAAACAACAATCGTTCGACCAAGGCATCGTTTCTACTCCCGTCTTTTTTTGCAAATTTGACTAGATCGTTGACATAATTATCTTTTCGTTCACGACCCAATGTCAAGCCCTTTTCTTTAATAATGGTATGAACCATTTGGAAATGTTCCATTTCTTCTAATGCAATTCGAGTCATTTCAGTTACCAATTCTTCTTTTTCTGAATTATTGACGATGATATAAATAGCATTGGAGGCTGCTTTTTGTTCGCACCAAGCATGATCGGTCAAGATTTCTTCAATATTTGATTCGACGATGTTGACCCATCTTGGATCAGTTGCTAATTTAAGTCCTAACATGAATTATAGATTTAGTGTAGCAAAATTACTCTTTTTATGTTCAATTTTTGGGAAATAGGATTGATTTTCCGTTTAATTACCATTATTTTGTAGTTCGGAAAAATGGATACATGAATACAAATAAACAACTCTTACTAATTGGTTTTGTTTGGCCTGAGCCCAATTCCTCTGCTGCAGGTGGAAGAATGATACAATTGATTTCGTTGTTTCAAAATCAGGGTTTTGATATCACTTTCGCTAGTCCCGCACAGGATAGTGATTTTATGGTCAATCTTGCTGATTACGATGTAGATAAAGTGTCGATTGCTTTAAATGATTCTAGTTTTGATTCTTATATAAAGGAATTGCAGCCCAATGTGGTAGTATTTGATCGTTTCATGATTGAAGAGCAATTTGGTTGGCGTGTAGCAGAACATTGTCCAAATGCTGTTCGAGTTTTAGATACGGAAGACTTGCATTGTTTGCGGTTAGCGCGACAGAATGCTTTTAAGGCAAATCGGAATTTTGATATTTCAGATCTAACGAAAGAGGATGTAGCTAAAAGAGAAATTGCCAGTATTTTACGTTCGGATGTTGCTTTGATGGTTTCTGAATATGAAATGGAGGTTTTGCAGTCTGTATTTAATATTGATCCATCGCTTTTGTATTATTTACCTCTACTTGTTACTACTGTTGATCCTAATCCTTTACCCTACATACAAAGGCAACATTTTGTTTTTATAGGTAATTTTCTGCATGAACCCAATTGGAATGCAGTTCAGTATTTGAAAGAGACAATTTGGCCTATTATTAGAAAGCAATTCCCAACAGCAGTTGTTGAAATATATGGAGCTTATCCTTCGCAAAAGGTTTTTCAGTTACATAATGAAAAGGATGGTTTCTTAATAAAAGGTAGGGCTGAAAGCGCTAAGGAGGTTATTTCAAATGCGCGTGTTCTTTTGGCTCCAATTCGTTTTGGTGCCGGAATTAAAGGTAAATTGCTAGAGGCAATGGAATACGGTACCCCTTCTGTTACTACTTCTATCGGTGCAGAATCTATGCATGCTGATTTAGATTGGAATGGGAGTATTGAAGATGATTCGCAAGAATTTGCTACTGCTGCTGTCCAATTGTATCAGGATGAAATATACTGGAAACAAAGTCAACATAATGGATTTTCAATTATCAAGCAACGGTATTTGAAAGAACTTTTTGAAGATGAATTTGAAACAAGATTGTCTTTGTTGCTATTGAATTTGGTACAACACCGACGCAAAAATTTTATTGGTCAAATGTTGATGCATCATACTTTGCAAAGTACTAAATACCTGTCGCGATGGATAGAAGAAAAAAATAGAAAAATGTAGTTTGCTATTTTTTCTTTTCATCAATTAATGCAGCCACAAGTCGTCCTGATTTCATAGCGGCATTTATAGAGCCATTCATCAAATGGTCTCCACATATGAAAAGATTGTCGTTGATTTTCATGTCAGTTTTAGTTAGTTCATCGCTAACGCTATCTTGATTTGGTAAAGCATACTGAATGCGGTAGGTTTTCAACATCTTCCAATCGTCAACTAGATTTCCATACCATTGCTTTAGCTCAGCTTTCATATTCTCCGCTACAATTGTATCTTCTATTTCGGGTATGCCATTATAGGATATGGATAGTAGCACTTTTCCATCTGGGGCATATTTGTTCGAAATATTCGACATCACGGTGAGATTATTTACCCATTTTTTGTTCTCAGAAGCATTTAAAATGACAACAGCTTGGTTTGTTGGTGCTTTTGTTGCTTCAAAATAGACAGTAGTAACGGAATGGGATTGTTGTTTTTGTTGGGCAATATAATTACCCGCTAAACCAGTTGCTTCTGTTGCAATTACTATGATGTCTGAAATCATTTCTGAACCATTTTCTAAATAGATTGTATTATTTTCAATCGCTGTTACTTTTGTTTCAAATTGAATTGAATTTTCAGGAAGTAGTGCAGCTAGTTGTTTTGGAATTTCTTCCATGCCAAGTTCTGGTATCGCAGCATCACCAGTTGAAAATTGTTTCATCACAAAGTCAAACATATTGCTAGATGTTGTCAATTCATTTTCTAAAAATATTCCAGAGAAAAAAGGTTTGTAAAAACGATCAATCATTTTTTGGCTAAAGCCATATCTTTTCAATTGCGAATAAGTATCAGTTTCGGGTTGTTTAAAAATAACTGAGTTTGAAAGACGGACTAATTTAAGCTTTAACCAAAAGGTTTGAATCTTGTCTTTTAAGCTTCCTACGGGTGCAAATAATGTAGCAAAAAGGGCAGTAGGTCTTCTGAACGGATCAGCAATGTCAAATTGTCCACCCTCAAAGAGTACGGTTGCTCCTGGTAAGAAGGGTTTCAAGTTTAATTTTTGATAATCTAAAAGCGCTTTCGTTTCCGGATAGTCAGTGAGCAAAACCTGAAATCCTCTATCTAATCGAAACCCATCTATACTATCTGTTTTGATTCGTCCTCCTACACGATCAGTAGCCTCAAGAATTTGTACGTTGTAGTTTTTTTGATGTAAATACACAGCAGCCGTTAAGCCTGAAATACCAGCACCGATAATTGTAATAGTTGGTTTCATTGTTTTTGTATGAGACTTTAAAATTACTAAATCTTAGATGTTAAAAGTAAAAATCCCGTTCTGATTTATCAAAACGGGATCAATTACATCACATACTTAATCTTAAGCCAGCATGGTAACTGGATTTTCGATATATTGTTTTAATGTTTGTAAAAACTGTGCTCCAGTCGCACCGTCAATGGTACGGTGATCGCAAGCTAATGATAACATCATTGTGTTTCCAACGACAATTTGTCCGTTTTTAACTACTGGTTTCTCAACAATTGCTCCTACAGATAGGATAGCTGAGTTAGGTTGGTTAATGATTGAGTTGAACTCAGTGATACCAAACATACCAAGGTTTGAAACGGTAAATGTACTTCCTTCCATTTCGTTAGGCAGTAATTTTTTGTTTTTGGCTCTACCAGCTAAATCTCTTACGCTTGCGCCAATTTGAGACAAACTCATCGCATCAGTAAATCGTAATACAGGTACAACTAATCCGTCTTCTACAGCTACAGCTACCCCAATATTTACATGGTGATTGATGATAATAGCATCTTCTCTCCATTGTGAATTAATGATTGGGTGTTTTTTCAATGCTGATGCACAGGCTTTAATTACCATATCGTTAAAAGACACTTTGGTATCAGGAACACTATTAATTACTGCTCTTGATTTCATTGCTTCGTCCATGGTAACTTCAATTGATAAATTGTAGTGAGGAGCAGTAAATAAAGATTCAGCTAAACGTTTCGCAATGATTTTACGCATTTGCGAATTTTTAATTTCTTCTGTAAAAATTTCACCTGCAGGCACAAATACTTGTGGCGCTGCAGCTTTAGCAGTTTCTTGAGGTTGTGTTGCAGCAGTTGTTGCACTTGTTGCAGATGGAGTAAAGTTTTCGATATCGCTTTTTACGATACGTCCGTTTTCTCCGGAGCCTTTTACTTGAGACAATTGGATACCTTTGTCATTAGCTATTTTTTTAGCTAAAGGCGAAGCCAAAATGCGCTGTCCGTCTACAGCAGCTTCTTGAGTAACTGGAGCCGCTTTTTCAACTGGGGCAGCAGTAGTTTCTTCTTTAGCAACAGCAGTAGTGCCACCCACTTTGAAGTTGTCAGCTACGCCGCTAATATCCGTTCCTGCAGGACCAACAATAGCTAATAAACTATCTACTGGTGCTGTATTTCCTTCTTGAATTCCAATGTATAATAATGTTCCTGCATTGAATGACTCGAACTCCATAGTTGCTTTGTCAGTTTCGATTTCAGCAAGTATATCGCCTTCTGCTACTGTATCGCCTACTTTTTTCAACCAAGTCGCAACTGTACCTTCCGTCATTGTATCGCTCAAACGAGGCATTGTTACAACAATTACTCCTTCTGGAAGTGAAGCGGCAGGTGCTGCTTCTGTTTTTGTTTCAGTTATTGTTGCTGTTTCAACTACTGGAGCTGCTACTGTAGTAGCACCGCCAGTTAGTAATGATGAAATATCCTCTCCTTCATTTCCTATAATAGCTAATAAAGAATCTACAGGTGCAGTTTCTCCTGCCGGAATACCGATATGTAAAAGAGTTCCTTCATTGAAGGATTCGAATTCCATTGTTGCTTTATCTGTTTCGATTTCTGCTAAGATATCTCCTTCGCTAACTTTATCTCCGACTTTTTTAAGCCAAGTAGCCACCGTTCCTTCTGTCATTGTATCGCTCAAACGAGGCATTGTTACTATTGTAGCCATAACTAATTATAATTTATGAGGTAAAAATGGATAGTCTTCTTGTTCGTATACTACGTCGTATAATTGCTGAATTTCTGGATATGGAGATTCTTCTGCAAATTTTACGCATTCGTCAACCAAATCTTTAACTCGTTGGTCAATAGCATCAATCTCTTTTTCAGTAGCATATTTCTTGTCCTTAATTATGTCTAATACTTGAGTAATTGGATCAATTTTTTTATACTCTTCTATCTCTTCTTTTGAACGGTATAGTTGTGCATCAGACATAGAATGTCCTCTGTAACGGTAAGTTTTCATTTCAAGGAAAGTAGGTCCGTCTCCACGACGCGCTCTTTCAATAGCTTCGGTCATTGCTTCGGCCACTTTCACAGGATTCATTCCGTCAACAGGTCCGCAAGGCATTTCGTAACCTAAACCTAATTTCCAAATATCAGTGTGATTGGCAGTTCTTTCCACGGAAGTTCCCATTGCATATCCATTGTTTTCAACAATAAATACAACTGGTAATTTCCATAGCATTGCCATGTTAAAGGCTTCGTGTAATGATC
Source organism: Flavobacterium sp. UBA4098 (assembly GCA_002382495.1). Classification (GTDB taxonomy): domain Bacteria; phylum Bacteroidota; class Bacteroidia; order Flavobacteriales; family Flavobacteriaceae; genus Flavobacterium. The sequence continues at coordinate 41,276 of DFXW01000024.1, read as the reverse complement.
CCTGACGTGCTGCACCATCACCAAAATAAGTCATAGTAACACCGCCAGTCTCAAAATATTTATCAGCAAATGCTAGTCCAGCTCCAACAGGAATTTGACCTCCTACAATTCCGTGACCTCCATAAAAACGATGTTCTTTTGAGAAAATGTGCATGGATCCGCCCATTCCTTTTGATGTACCAGTTACTTTACCTAAAAGTTCGGCCATAACTGCTCTAGGATCAACTCCCATACCAATAGGTTGAACGTGATTTCTGTAGGCAGTAATCATTTTGTCTTTAGTCAAGTCCATAGCATGTAAAGCACCTGCTAAAACGGCTTCTTGACCATTGTATAAGTGGAGAAATCCTCTTACTTTTTGTTGAATGTATAATGCTGCAAGTTTGTCTTCAAACTTTCTCCAAAGCAGCATGTCTTCGTACCACTTTAAATAAACTTCTTTTGTAACTTCTTTCATTTGAATAATGTTGTGTTATCAATTGTACCTAATAACGCAAAATAGTTTCCTCACACAAATTTGCGAAGTGCAAAAATAAGACATTCCAACTTAGCACTAAAATTAATATGCTATTTTTTGAATATTTTACAGGAACTTTTTATCAAAAAGAAGTGGTAATAAGTTTTTAAGGGAGTCTGATTTGTAAATGGAACCAATTTCTCCCATAAAATAGATTTCAATGGGGGTGTTTTGTTTTATTTCGTATTCGGCTATTGATTGTCGGCAAGCACCACATGGCGGAATTGGTGCGCTTGTTGTAGTATTGTCGGAAGCAGCTGATATAGCCATTTTTAGTATTTTGGCTTCGGGGTATTTTGCTCCTGCATAAAAAACAGCAACTCTCTCAGCACAAAGACCTGAAGGGTAGGCGGCATTTTCTTGATTAGATCCTAAAATAATTTCTCCGTTGTTTAATAGAATAGCTGCACCAACTTTAAAGTGTGAATAGGGAGCATAGGCAGTTTTTCTAATCGCCACTGCTTCATGCATTAAATTTTGAATGTCTGTTGGAAGTTCTTGAATTGTTTCAAAAACATCAAAGTCGGTTGTGATAGTTACTTTATTCATTTTTTATTTGGGAAAAAAAATCCAAATTTCATTTGAAATTTGGATTGTGATTTTTAGTTTATTCTATAGATTAATTGAGTCCGTAATTGTCTCCAAAGTTAAAAGTCAATGAAAAGCGAAGTGTATTTTCTAGTGGGTTTTTTATTTTTGAAGTCGAGAATAAATAGGAAACATCAATTCTTGTAGAGGTGTACTTGAATCCTGCTCCCATAGAGAAATAATTACGAGCTCCTTTATCTGGACTTTCATGAAAATAACCTGCGCGTACCATAAATGAATCTTTAAATGCATATTCAGTACCAATTGCATAGGTGATTTCTTTTAGTTCTTCACTAAAACCATTTGGAGCATCGCCAAAAGATTTAAAAATTCCAGATACCCATCCGGTTTTTATGTAATTATTTTTAGTTTGTTCGTTCTCCAATGTGGTAGTTGTACCATCTCCATTTAAATCAGCATTTTGGGGAGAAGGCACTAATAATTTATTCAATTCTAAATTGGCTGTAAACTTATTGTCTTCATCAAAAATAAATTCAAATCCCGTTCCGATTTTTAAGTTGGCAGGTAAGAAATAGCCTGTATTTTTATCAGCAACGTTGTCATAATTTATTTTTGGGCCTAAATTTTGAATATTAAATCCAGCTCTCCAGATTCCATTAAAATGAGTATATACTTTTTCTTCAGATTGATAAAATCCAGCTACGTCTACAGCAAACGAAGATGCTGATGTGGCATCATTATTTTGCGTTGGAAAATTTAAATTGGAACGAATATAACGTCCAGCTACCGCCATGGAAAATGTTTTGCTTATCTGTAAGGAATAGGAACCGTCAAGTGCTAGTTCGTTTGGAGAAACTACATTAGCTTGTTCGTAGGGGTCATTACGCAATTCAATATTTCCAAGGCCAAAATACCGTAAGCTAGTTGCCCATGCACTTCTATCATTTATTTTGTTGAAGTAGGAAATTTGTCCTAGTGAGATATCATTCACCAAATCAGTTAAATAGGGGGTGTAACTTATTGAAAGTCCTTGTTCTGATGTTGCGAATGCAAATTTTGCAGGATTCCATTGTTGAGAAAAAACATCAGATGAAGTAGCAATACCTATATCTGCCATTCCTGCCGATCTTGCATCAGCAGCAACCATCAAGAACGGGGTGCTTGTAGTAATTACTCTTTGTTGGGCATTGCTAATTGAAAAAGTAAAAATACAGGAAATAAAAAAGATATATTTATTCATTTTAAAATGATGTTTGATAAACAAAAGTAATTTTTTTTATATTATTTTCAATACACAAGGTAGTTAATTCCAAACATGTAAAAGACTTTTTGTGCGGAATTAATTTTTTAGTTTCTAAGTGTATAACATTAATTATTATTTTTTATTGTGATTTAATTCGAAATATAAGGATTGTGTTTATAAATAATGTCATTAATACAGATTTTGGATGTAAAAATCCAGTTCAAAGTTTAATATTAATAATAAAAATTATAAATTTGCGTTCTGTTGTCTTTAGTTATCGTTTAAAAGCTATTTTTGAACTAATTTCTACAAAACTGGTTTTTTGTAGCTTCCAAATGACAATTTTATTTTATAAAAAAATATGAAAGTGAAAAATATAAAATTTTTACAATTAGCACTTACCTTAGTAGTAATTTTTAGTGTTTCGAGTTGTAGTAAAAAATCATCTAGTTCTGGTAAAGGAGCTTCGCAAGCAACAGGCTGGAATGTAAATAAAAAGAAAGGCGGATTCCAAAAAACAGGAGATCAAGAAGCAGGTCCTGGTCTTGTTTTTGTTGAGGGAGGTACCTACACAATGGGTAAAGTACAAGATGACGTAATGCACGATTGGAATAATTCTTCTACACAACAACATGTTCAGTCCTTTTATATGGATGAAACAGAGGTTACTAATTTTATGTATTTAGAATATTTAAATTGGTTGAAAAATGTTTTTCCACCAACAGAAGAAAATTATAAGCAAATATATGAAGGTGCTTTGCCTGATACTTTGGTATGGAGAAATCGATTAGGATATAGTGAAAACATGACTAATAATTATTTAAGACATCCTGCTTATGCAAGTTATCCTGTAGTTGGAGTAAATTGGATACAAGCCAATGAATTTAGTAAATGGCGAACAGATCGTGTTAATGAAGCACTCCTAGAAAAAAACGGTTTCTTGAAAAAAGATGCAAAAACGCAAGATGTATCTGCTGAAAATTCATTTAATACTGAGACCTATTTTAATTCTCCTTCTTCTACATATGGAGGTGATGAAAAAATCGTATTGAAAGGAAGAAAAGGTTCTGCAGCAAAAGGAACTAAAACAGGTAAAGATGGAAAAGTAATCCAGCCTAAAAATATTTATGTGCAACGTTCTTCAGGTTTATTATTGCCAGAATATAGATTGCCTACAGAATCGGAGTGGGAGTATGCAGCAGCTGCAGATATAGGACAACGAGAGTATAACGTATATAAAGGTCAAAAGAAATATCCTTGGTCTGGACAAAATACCCGTTCAGGAAAACGCAAAACTGTTGGAGACCAGTTGGCTAATTTTAAACAAGGTAATGGAGATTACGGAGGTATTGCTGGATGGTCTGATGATGGTGCTGATATAACTAACGAAGTCAAAAAATATCCAGCTAATGATTTTGGTTTATATGATATGGCAGGAAACGTAGCAGAATGGGTTGCCGATGTATACAGACCTATTATTGACAACGAATTCAATGATTTTAATTATTTTAGAGGAAATCAATACACTAAAAATAAAATTGGTAAAGACGGTAAGGCTGAAATTGTTACTAAAGAAACCATGAAGTATGATACTCTAAGTAATGGTAAAGTCATAGCTAGAACTTTTCCAGGCCAAATAGCTCAAGTTCCAGTTGATAAAAATGAGACTTATTTAAGGCAAAATTTTGATAAAAGTGACAACTTGAATTATAGAGATGGTGATCAACAATCAAGTAAAGAATATAAGTTTGGATCTTCAGAATCTACTAAAGTTCAAAAAAACATGTACAATTCTCCTAAGCATACTTTAAAAAGGGATAGTTTAGGAATGCCTTCTGGTTATGACGTGTCAAACAAAAGAACTACATTAATTGATGACAAAGCGAGAGTTTACAAAGGCGGATCATGGAGAGATAGAGCCTATTGGTTGGATCCAGCGCAAAGAAGATATTTTCCTGAAGATATGGCAACAGATTACATTGGTTTTAGATGTGCTATGTCAAAAGTGGGTTCCAAATCACAAAATAAGAAAAGACCTAGAAATTAGTTTTTATACCATTCCAATTAAAAGCCCTTTTTAGGGCTTTTTGTTTATAAAATTTTCAAGTTATGGATATCGCAAAAATTCATGAGTTATTTTTAAAATGTACATCGGTTTCAATTGATACCCGAAAAATTCAAGCCAATTCGTTATTTGTGGCTATAAAAGGAGAGAATTTTGATGCCAATACATTTGCTAAAGAGGCACTTGAAAAAGGGGCGGCCTATGTTGTAATTGATAATTCGGATTTTTATATCGATCATAGAACTATATTGGTTGAGGATAGTCTTCAAGCACTTCAAGAGTTAGCAAAGTTCCATAGGAATTTTTTGAAACTGCCAATTATTGCGTTAACTGGAAGTAACGGTAAAACCACCACCAAAGAGTTGATATATGCTGTACTTTCTTCAAAGTACAAAACTAAAGCTACTATTGGAAATTTAAACAATCATATAGGAGTTCCATTGACGTTACTTTCGTTTACTACTGAAACTGAAATAGGGATAGTAGAAATGGGGGCTAATCATAAAAAAGAAATCGAGTTTTTGTGTGATTTAGCTCAGCCCGATTTTGGTTATATTACTAATTTTGGTAAAGCACACCTAGAAGGATTTGGAGGTGTTGAGGGAGTAATTCAAGGGAAAAGTGAAATGTATCATTTTTTATCTGACAATAGTAAACTAGCCTTTGTGAATTTAGATGATGCTATTCAGGTAGAAAAAACGAGAGCTATTAATCACTATACCTTTGGAGTTAATAAATTGGAAGCCAATGTGACTATATCAGAAGTCACTGCTAATCCATTTGTGACGATAACACTACAGGATTTGAAAATTAAATCACATTTAATTGGCTTATACAATGCTAATAATCTTAATGCCGCCATTACTATAGGGGATTATTTCAAAATTCCGTACGAGCAAATAAAATCAGCTTTAGAAGGGTATGTCCCAGAGAATAATCGATCGCAATTGATAACTAAAGGGACAAATCAAATCATTTTAGATGCTTACAATGCTAACCCGAGTAGTATGGCTGTAGCAATTGAAAATTTCAAACAGCTAGATAATTCTAACAAAATAGCAATATTAGGCGATATGTTTGAATTAGGCGAAGAAAGTTTTGAAGAACACAAAAACATAGTGGATTCTTTGTCAAATCAAAACGAAATTGTTTGTCATTTTGTTGGGACTGATTTTTTTGCTAATCGCTTTAATGCTGAAAATTTTCATTTCCATGCAACTTACGAAGATTTAGCAGCTTGTATAAATGAACAAAAAATCAATCAGAGTACCTTATTGATTAAAGGATCTAGAGGAATGGCTTTAGAGCGAACTTTAGATCTATTTTAAAAATAGAGGTACTTGTGTATTTAAATTCGCATTAGATACCCTGTTAAACTTTCCTTTTTTTCAAGGTCCAATTTTTTTCTCAAACGATAACGAGCAAGTTCTACACCACCTCCTGAAATATTCATAATTTCAGAGATTTCTTTTGTTGACATATTCATTAATAAATAGGTTGACAAATCCAATTCTCTTGGAGTAATTGTTGGGTGTTTTTCTTTTAATCGTTTTAAAAATTCAAAGTGTACATTTTTTATATGTTTTTCTAAATCCTTCCAGCTTTTATCTGAATTTACTTCTTTAAGGATGCTTTTACGTAATTTTTCAAATTGAAACTTATTGTTTTCATCAAAAGTAGAAGTGTCGATATCTTTCAATCGTTGAATAATACCATTCAGAATTTTGTTTTTTTTCACAACCTGAAGTGAGTTAGTAACCAATTCTTTATCTTTTGATAATAAATTGAGCTGTAGTTTGTCATTTTTTAATTTTTCAATTTCTTTTTCCAAATTAAATTGTTCTTGACGAATTCGGGCTTCTTTTTCTAAGTATAATCGACGTTGCTCTATCGTTTCATAATATTTATTTCTTCGAATCTTTATTTTAATTCTATCGCGTATTACACGAATGGTTGCTCCAATAAAAATAAGGTAAAATAGATAAGCAATAAAATGTCTGTACCAAGGTGGGGAAATCGTAAATGGTATTGAAGCCGTATCTGAAATAATTCCAAAACTATTTTTCACTTTAACATTCATAGTATACTTCCCTTCTCTCAGGTTAGTATATTCTTTAATTGTTGCCGACGACCAGTTACTCCATTCCTCGTCAAATCCATTTAATTTATAGGAATATTTTATATTTTCTACATTTTCAAATGTAGGTGATGAAAATCTAAATTTCACAAAATTTGATTCGTAGGGTATTGTAATTTTATTCTCAAGGGATGATTCTGAACTGTTGTAAATTGTGGCTTCTTGAGTCGTAAAATTTTGAATAAACACCTTTGGTTTGGTATTAATGTTGTTTAACTGATCGGAATCATAATGAACAAGTCCGTCAGTTAGTCCAATGAATATATTATGAGAATCAAGTGTATTTATAGACAAGTTGTTGTATACCAAATACTGTGTAAAATTTAAAAAAGGGTTACTCGTATTAGTGTATGTCCCATTATTGTTCTTTTTTAAAACCCCTAAAGTTTCTTTAATTACATACCAAATATTTCCGGCTTTATCTTCAACAATTGTATTGGTTTTAGGAATTTTATGAAAAATTTTTGTCAGAAGCGCATTTGGTTCAAATGTATTTTTCTTTTCTGAGTAGGTATAAAAATGATTATTGTGTTGAAATACAATAGCGTTCTTAATACGTTGAACACTTGTAATACCTTTATCTATTTTGGATAGTTTTTTGTGTTTAATTACAGCTAAAAATCTCGAATAATTAGCATCAAATTTTAATTGATATAAAACATCATCTTTTTTTACCCAAACACAAGTATTGGAAACTTCAAATTCACCTACTGATTTTGAAAACCCTTCTATCTGATTTTTCAAAACCAAATTTCCATTTGTAAATTCTAATAGGGAAAATCCATTATAATTGGATGCTATTATTTTATCAGGTTTTCCCTGTACACTTTTAAAACTCCAGTATCCAGTATTGTCTAGAGTTTTTACTATTGCGTTTCCACTTAAAATAAATGCTCCTCTATTGTGGGCGCATAACAGTGTGCCATTAATAAGTTGCAAATTCCAAGCTTGACCTTCCGTTCCGCTAATCAATTGAAAATCCTCTTCTTTAAACGGATTACTCCATCTATGGTAAAACACACCTTGGTTAGTTGCTACATACAAAATGCCTTTGTGTACAATTGTAGCATAAACAGTACTTAAATTGTAACTCGATCCAAAAAAAGTAAAAGGTGAATTTTCATTAATAAATGATATACCATTATCTAAGCCCAGCCAAAGGTTGTCATTTTTATCTATGAATGAGGTTAAAGAGGTGTTGTTTTGTAAGCCTTTTTTTCGATTGATATGTTGTATTATTTTTCCATTACGATCGCAAATTATAACCCCATCTACAACTGAATTCAATACGATATAATTATTTTTCATAGATGCCCCACCAAGTCCGCTATTTTTTTTGATGAACCAATTTGCGTCAGTTTCCCAAGGGGTTATTTTGTTGTTTTGATAAATAAAGAGTCCTTTATCTAGTGTGGTTATAATTATTTTATTGTCTATTGGAAACATTCCCCATACTTCTGTATTATTGAGTTGTGTTGAGTTTGGAATTGCAATTAAATTTCCATCTCTATATTTTAAAATTCCTTTATTAATATCTTGAAAATACAAAGTATTCTTAACCAAAAACGAGAATTGAAATCGAGTAGGTGCTTTTAGGATTTGTATCCGATTGTTTTTATAAATATAGGCTGCGTTAAATGATTGAAAAACTATTTCGTTTTTGAGTTGATGTATTTTCCAGACAATATCAATCGTACTATTATTCTTCTCTTTTAGAAATCTAGATAATGAAAAATAGACTAACTTCCCATTGCTGTTAGGTTTGAAATAACCAAATTCATTATAACCTCCCACAAATACTTTTCCAGATGAATGGGTTTTTATAGATCTTACTACAGATTTATTCGGAAGTTCATATTTGGACCAAACGGTTCCGTCAAACATGAACATTCCATCATTATTGGCAAAATATAAATTGTTGTTAGAATCTTGGTCTATGTTCCAGTTTTGTGTACCTCCTTTGTAATCCGTTCTTTTGTAGTTTCTAATCTCGGGAATCCCGATACTTTTTACTTGACCAAAAAATACAGAGTTAAGTAATAAAAATAGTATAAGTAAAGAGTAGTTTTTTAGGTTTTTCATAGATAAATTTTGTGAAACGAAGTATATGAAAAGTTCAATTTTTGCTAATTTAATTTAAATTACAATTTGTAAGTTGTTTTTACTTTTTATTTTTCTGTAAATATATTTATTTTTTTTATAAAATATTATTAATCAATTTATTATAAATATTTTGATGTGTTTTTGTATTTCTAAATATTATCTATTGATGTGTTTTTGTATAGATTTTTTTTTCTTCTATTTGAAATTAAAACAATAATATTGTGCCAAATTACTAATTAATCAACCAAAATTTAAGAAAAATGAAATTAACGAAATTATTTATTTTTTGTTTTTTGTCTTTGTTTTTCACTATTTATGGGCAAGCTCAGGATCTTGTCGTAAAGGGAAAAGTGTATGACGAAAGTGGTTTGTCTATTCCAGGGGCTACCGTTTTATTAAAAGGAACAAATAAGGCTACAACAACCGATTTTGACGGTGCATTTGAAATTAAGTCGCCTAGCAAAGGGATTTTAGTTGTAAGCTTTATTGGGTACACTACTATTCAACAATCTGTTAATGGTAAAAATTCCTTGACTTTTAGGCTAAAATCCCAATCTCAAGATTTAAATGAAGTAGTTGTAGTAGGATATGGTACTCAAAAGAAGAGTGTTGTGACTGGTGCAATTTCTAGTGTTAAAGCTAAAGATTTAGAGAAAGTTCCTAATGGTAGAATAGAACAAACACTTCAAGGTAGAGTTTCTGGAGTTACTATTGCTGCACAATCTGGTCAACCAGGTGCTGCATCAACAGTACGTGTAAGAGGTTTAACCACTTTTGATACGTATGGAGGAAACAATCCTTTGTGGGTTGTTGATGGAGTTATTGTTGATTCGGGCGGTATTGGTTTTGTTAATCAATCCGATATTGAATCAATCGAGGTATTAAAAGATGCAGCCTCTCTAGCAATCTATGGTGCTCGTGCTGCTTCAGGAGTTATTTTAGTAACTACAAAGAAAGGAAAATCAGGAAAAATTAGTGTTAATTATACTGGTTTTACTGGTGTATCTGCTCCAGAAAAGACATTAAAATTGTTGAATGCAACTCAATATGGAGCCTTGATGAATGAGAAATCTGTTGCAGGAGGTGGTCCTATACTTTATTCTGATTTAACTGCTTTGGGTAAAGGTACAGATTGGCAAAAACAGATTTTTAGTAATGATGCTCAACGTTCCAATCATGAAGTAAGTTTTAGTGGTGGGAATGACATTTCTACTTTCTTTGCTTCATTTAGCGTTCAAGATCAACAAGGAATTGTATCTAAACCAATTTCTAATTTCAATAAGAAAAGTATTCGTTTGAACTCTACTCATAATTTGAGCAAAAAAATCCAAATTGGTCAAACATTGGGTTATACGCATCAAAAAGGAGTTGGCTTAGGAAATACTAATAGTGAATTTGGAGGGCCATTAAGTTCAGCTTTGAATTTAGATCCAATTACTCCAGTTGTAATTACAGATCCTATAATTTCTAATTCTTCAATTTATACTAGTAATCCTGTTTTTAGAGATGCTAATGGTAATCCTTACGGTATATCTTCTATAGTAGGGCAAGAAATGTCAAATCCAGTTGCCTATGTAAATACTCGTTTAGGAAACTACAATTGGTCTGACGATTTTATTGGAAATGTTTTTGCTGAAATCAAACCAATCGAAAATCTTAAAATTAGATCTTCTATGGGAGGTAAAATTGCATATTGGGGAGATGAGGCATTTACACCTAAATTTTATTTGAGTCCTACTGTATTATCATCACAGAATAGTTTGACTCGTGCCACTAACCAAACATTTGCTTGGAATATAGAGAACACAGCATCGTATACTAAAAATATTGGTTCACATGATTTTACTGTATTAGTTGGACAAGGGGTTTACATTGATAACAATACAAGAGGTTCTTATGTAGCTCATACTAATTTACCAGTTAATGATTACAGAGAAGCATCATTTAATTTCCCATTACCTACAGCACAACGTGTAGGTGCATCGTATACTTCTCAAGAACACCGAGTAACTTCATTGTTTTCTCGTTTGAACTATTCATTCAATGAAAAATATTTGTTTACAGGTATCATTCGTAGAGATGGTTCTTCTAATTTCGGTCCAAATAACAAATTTGGAATTTTCCCATCTTTCTCAACTGGATGGGTGGTTTCTAAAGAAGGTTTTTGGAAAGAAAATAAAATAGTTAATTCACTTAAAATAAGAGGAGGTTACGGAGTAGTTGGAAATGATGCCATTGCAGCTAATGGTTTCTTGGCATTAATTGATGGAGGTCGTAACTATACTTTTGGTAGCGCTGGTTCAACAATTTCTTCTGGGAACAGTCCAAGCGCACCGGCAAATCCAGATTTAAAATGGGAAGAGACTTCTCAATTTAATATTGGTTTTGATGCAAAGTTGTTTAATGATTTGAACTTAACCGTTGAATATTACAATAAAAAAACAATTGGAATTCTTCAATATGTTGATTTACCAGGTTATGTAGGAGCAACAGGAAGTCCTTTAGGAAATGTTGCCGATATGGAAAATAAAGGTATCGAAGTAGAATTAGGTTACCGTAAAAAAATGGGAGAATTCAATTTCTCTGCTAATGGTAACGTATCTTATCTTAAAAATGAGGTTACATTCTTAGGGCAAGGGAAAGAATTTATTACTAATGGTGTGGCAGGATTTCAATCAATGGGAGAAATTACAAGAACTCAAGTTGGCCAATCATACAATTCTTTTTATGGTTTTAAAACTGCTGGAATCTTCCAAACACAAGATGAAGTTAATGCCTATACTAATTCTGCAGGTGGTTTAATTCAACCTAATGCACGTCCAGGAGATTTCCGTTGGACAGATACAAATGGTGATGGTGCAATTACAAATGATGATAAGCAATTTCTTGGAAGTCCGCTTCCTAAATTTACTTTCGGATTAACATTAAACCTTGAATACAAAGGATTTGATTTGATGGCTTTTGCTCAAGGAGCAACTGGAAATCATATTTTCCAAGGGATCAGACGTTTGGACATTTTAAATGCTAATTATCAAACAGAAGCATTATCTAGATGGACAGGTCCAGGAACTTCTACAACGTATCCAAGATTAACAAACAATGATACTAATGGAAACTTTGGAAATTCTTCTGATTTTTATTTAGAAAAAGGAGATTATATCCGTCTTAAAGTAGTTCAATTAGGATATACGCTTCCATCAAGTTTTGTGAACAAAGTAGGAGCTCAAAAAGTTCGCTTTTATGTAACTGGCGAAAACCTACTTACGTTGACTAAATATACAGGTTTTGATCCAGAAATTGGAGGGAACATTATGGGTGTTGATAGAGGTTATTATCCTCAAGCTCGTACATTCATGTTTGGTGCAAATGTTCAATTTTAATACTAAATTAAATTATGAAAACAATAAATATTAAATTATTATCTTTTGTAACTGCAACAGTTATAACATTAGGTTCATGTTCTAAAGAGTATCTAGAAGTAGAACCTAAAGGTACCAATCTGGAGAGTAATTACTATCAAAATCAAGAACAAGCATTTGCGGGATTAGTAGCCGTTTATGATGTAATGAGAAAAAACTCAGGTGGTTTTGAGAATATGATAACGATGATGAATGCCGGCTCTGATGATCATTATGCAGGTGGTGGTGGTGCTTCGGATGGAGCTGGAATACAAGGTTTTTCTAATTATTCCATTACTGCCAATATAATGCCTTCTAGTTTATGGAATGATCATTATCAAGGAATCTTTAGAGCAAATTATTTGTTAACTAAGTTGCCTTCTGTGCCAATGGATGCCGCTTTGATTGATCGTTACACTGCAGAAACAAAAGCTTTACGTGCGAATTATTACTTTAACTTAGTTAGAATGTTCAAAAACATTCCGTTAATTACTGTTCCAATGACCAACACAGAGTTTTATACTGTAGTTCAATCTGCTCCAACTGCAGTTTATGCTCAAATTGAAAAAGATTTGACAGAAGCTATTACTAATTTACCATCAACTGTTTCGGCTTCTGAATCAGCTCGTTTTACTAAAGGTGCTGCACGTGCTTTATTAGGAAAAGTGTATTTGTATCAAAATAAAAATACACAAGCTGCTGCTGAATTAGCTGCTGTGAATGGAACTCCAGGTGGAACTAGTCAGTATGGATATAGATTACTAACTAATTTTGGAGATTTATGGACAGTAAATAATAAATTCAATACCGAATCTATTCTTGAAGTTGCTCATACCAATGCTTCTAGTATTGGTTGGGAAAATTGGGGTAATGGAGTAGATGAAGGAAACTCTACTAATGTAATGTGTGGGCCAAGAACCTATTCTAAAATTGCTTCTGATGCACCAGATTTACCTTCAGGATGGAGCTTCAACGTATTTACACAAGATTTTTATGATTTTATCAAAACGAATCCACGTTTTGCTTCTACGGTTTTAGATATGAAAGACTTGCAAGCAAGAGGAAAAGCTTCTTATATTGGAGGTTATCAGGATACAGGTTATTTCTTGAATAAATTCATTCCAAGACGTTCAGATGTTACAACAGGTACAGGAGAGCCAGTGTTGAATTACAGACAAAATTCTTATGTAATTCGTTTGGCTGACTCTTATTTGATGGAAGCAGAAGCTTTAGGAGGAACAGGTGCTAGAGCGCAAGCCTTATTAGACGCTGTTAGAGCAAGAGTTGGACTTGCTAGCACTCCAGTTTCTTTGGCTGCAATTAAAGCAGAAAGAAGAGCGGAATTGGCTGGTGAGGGACACCGTTTCTTTGACTTAGTTCGTTGGGGAGATGCTGCTGCCAAATTAGCTTCAAGAGGATTTAAAGCAGGTAAAAACGAAGTTTTCCCTATTCCATATAAAGAATTGCAAAACACTAAATTGGTTCAGAATCCTGGATATAATTAATAAATTTAGATAACTATGAAAAATATAAAAATTCTATTCAGCTTTCTATTGATGTTAGCTGTAACTATAAGTTGTAGTGTTCCGGAAGGAATTGATGATGACACCAGTTTCTTGAATAGTGCATCCGATCCAGCAGCAGTGTCTGCTTTAGCGACAATTACTCAAAATAACTCTGGTAAAGTAACATTAACTCCTCGTGGAGAAGGCGCTACTAAATTTGAAGTGTATTTCGGTGACGGAACAGCACAACCTGCTGTTGTGAATGCAGGTAGTTCTGCAGTTCATATCTATAGAGAAGGAGTTTATACTGTTAAAATTGTTGCCTTTGGGATTACTGGAAAAAAGACAGAAAGTACACAACAAATCAATGTGTCTTTTAGATCTCCTGAAAATTTAGTGGTAACTATTGAGAATGACAGAGCTATTTCTAAAAAAGTAACAGTTCGTGCTACAGCAGATTTTGCTTTGTTTTATGAAGTGTATTTTGGGGATGTTGCTAATGAAGTTCCAGTTCAAGTGAATAACGGAGAATCTACTTCTCATGTATATGCTAATGCAGGAACATATAAAATTAAAATTGTTTCAAAAAGTGGTGCTATTAGACCTACCACATACGAGCAGGATTTCGTTGTAACAGCTATTATGGCTCCAACAACCGCAGCACCAACACCTCCTAGTAGAATTGCTGGTGATGTAGTGTCAATTTTTAGTGATGCTTACACTAATATTGGAGTTTCTGAATGGAATCCAGGTTGGGGACAATCAACAGTATTGACCAATGTAACAATTGATTCAAATAATACTTTGAAATATAGCGCCCTTAATTACACTGGAATTGTAACTGATTATGGTAATCCAACTAATTTATCGAATATGACCTATGTTCATTTTGATTATTGGACACCAGATGCAACTACTTTAGGTTTTAAAATTGTAAATACTAGTCAGCCTGATGGTCCATCTAAAGAGTCTCAATTTGATTTGTCAACCGTTACTAGAATGAGTTGGGTAAGTGTAAATATTCCTTTATCAGATTTTACAACTAACAAATCGGCGATCACCCAAATGTTATTTGCTTCATCTGGAGGTACTGTATTTATTGACAATTTGTATTTTTATAAAAACCCAACCCCAGCTTCAGGAATACAAGGAACATGGAAATTAGCGCCAGAAGCAGGTGCTTTAAAAGTGGGTCCTTCTGCAACAGATTTCAGTTGGTGGCAAAATAATTCAGCAGACGTAACTACTCGTGCTTGTTTGTTTGATGATAGATATGTTTTCAATTCAAACGGAACGTTTAATAATGTTCAGGGTTCTACAACTTGGTTGGAAGCTTGGCAAGGTACAGCTGACGCCTGTGGCACTCCAGTTGCGCCTCATAATGGCTCAGCAAATGCTACCTATACATATGATTCAGTTGCAAATACAATTACTTTGAATGGTATAGGAGCTTATTTGGGATTACCAAAAGCTACTAATGCTGGAGAACTTAATGCAAGTGCAACAGTTCCAAATTCAAGAGTATATTCTGCAGTGCTTTCTAACGGAAACAACACTTTAGAAGTAGTAATTAATTTTGGAGGTGGTTTTTGGTATTTCAAACTTGTTAGAGTTTAATTTTAAAAAGGATATAAAATGAAAAATATAAAATATTTTATGCTAGTATTAATTGCGATTGGTTTTACCAGTTGTGAACAAGATACTTATGAATTTGGTACTTTGACAAGTCCATCTGAACTTACAGTTGCTGCCGATGTTGTGGGTAAAACTACTGCAAATCCTAATGGTGATGGAACCGGAGTTGTAAATTTTACAATAACTGGAAAGAATATATTAGCTACAAAAGTTGATTTTGATGCTGATGATGCAGTAGATTTAGTGGATGCTCCAAACGGGAAAATCACTAAAAAGTATTCTACAAATGGAACCAAAACGTACCAAATTACAATTGTAGCTTATGGTGCAGGAGGTGTAGCTACAACTGTTACTAAAGAGGTTACTGTAAAAGTAAGTTTTGCACCAGCTGCTTCAATTGTTACAGCTTTAACTGGAGATTCCAACAAGACTTGGGTGGTAGATAAATCAGTTCCTGCGCATTTTGGGGTAGGGCCTGCTGATAATCCAGCCCCAATCTGGTGGTCTGCTAATGTTAATGAAAAAGTAGCAACAGCTAATTGTTTCTATACTACTACATTTAAATTCACTAAACTAGGTGCTTTCAATTATACTTTGCAAGTAACTAATCCTGATGGAGCCTTTACAAAAACAGGTGCTTTCACTAGTTTGCCTGGAATACCTGCTTCTGGAGACGAAGGTTGTTATTCATACGGTGGAGGAACTTCAGCATTTAGTTTTGCAAGTGCATCTTCTGGTTTTGCAGCATCCACTCCTTCAACTCAAACTAGTATTGTATTGGCTGGAGTAGACACTTATATCGGTGTTGCTTCTGTGCAAAAAGAATATGAAATTCTTTCAATCACACCAACAGCAATGCATTTACGTGTTTTAGGATACGGTCCTGAATCAGGAAATGCCTGGTATTTAAAATTAGTACCAGCACAATAGTATTAATCTTTATAAACTCAGAATCAATAGTGGTTCTGAGTTTATTTTTTATTACCAATAGATCATAAAATGAAAAAACAATTTACTAATTCCATTTATTCTAAGCTTATGTTAAGTATTTTCTTATCAGCGTTTATGTTTTTTTCATGTAGTGGCGATTCCGCTGGTACAACTGGAGGTGAAGAGGTAATAAAACCATCTAACTTAGTAGTTGTTGCAACTCCAGTGGGTGTTTCAACTCAAAATCCAAATGGGGATGGTAGCGGAACAGTTAGTTTCACTTTTAGTGCAACCAATGCAAAATCCTACAAAATTGCTCTTGGAGATGGTGAAACTAAAGAAACTACTACAGGATCTTTAACGTATACCTATAATGCTGGCGGAACAAATTCATATACCGTTTATGTATCTGCATACAATGGCTCACAATTTATTAGCACTTCTGTTGCATTAACACTTTATGTTGCTCCAAAAGCAATTTGGGCTGATGAGTTTAATGTTGATGGTGCTCCAAACCCAACTTATTGGGGCTATGACCTTGGTAATAATGGATGGGGAAATAACGAAATTCAAAATTATACCAATAGACCTGAAAATGTTAAAGTTCAGAATGGAGTATTAAAAATTATTACGTTAAAAGAAAATTTTGGGGGTAGTAATTATACCTCTGCAAGAATCAAAACTCAAGGTAAGTTTTCTTTCAAATATGGTCGAGTAGACATTCGTGCTAAACTTCCTTCTGGGGTTGGTACATGGCCTGCTTTATGGATGTTAGGAGAAAATATATCATCAGTTAGTTGGCCTGCTTGTGGAGAGATTGATATTATGGAACATTTAGGTCGGGAATTGAATAAAGTACATGGATCTTTGCATGCTCCTTCTCATTATGGAGGAAATTCAAAAACAGGAACCACTACAATCAACAACGTTACTTCAGAGTTTCATATTTATTCGTTAGATTGGAGATCAGACGTTATTAAGTTTTATGTTGATAATGTTTTGTTTTATTCGTACACGAATAATAATTCAACCCCGTTTAATTCTAACTTCTTTTTCATAATTAATAATGCCATGGGAGGCTGGGGAGGTTCTGTTGATCCTAATTTTACATCCTCTACTTTCGAAGTAGATTATATCAGAGTTTTCAATTAAAAAGGTTTGTTAACTTAGAGTTCTTCATAAAAAGCTTTTATTTGTAAGTTGGATAAAAGCTTTCTTGAAGAATTGATATTGTATGATTATGAAAACCGAAAAGTGGTATTGGATTTATATTTTTTTGATTCTAGGTAGTATATCCTATAGTCAAAACTTAAAATTAATGTCCTATAATATTCGCTTAGATGTTGCTTCTGATGGACAAAATGCTTGGCCAGTTCGAAAAGATTTTTTTGCCTCACAAATTCAATTCTATGAACCTGATATTATGGGTGTGCAAGAAGCAATGCCCAATCAAGTTCTTGATTTAGAGCAAATGCTTCCTCAATATAACCAAGTTGGTATTGGTAGAGAAGGGCAAGGCAAAGGAGAATCTTCCAATATTTTTTATAAAAAAGAGAAGTTAGAAGTAGTTGAAACGAATACGTTTTGGCTTTCGGATACCCCAGATTCAATTTCAAAGGGTTGGGATGCAGCCTGTCACAGAGTTTGTACTTATGCACTTTTTAGAGAAAATGATTCTGATACACTATTTTGGGTATTCAATACCCATTTAGATCATGTTGG
Organism: Flavobacterium sp. UBA4098; assembly: GCA_002382495.1. Taxonomy (GTDB): domain Bacteria; phylum Bacteroidota; class Bacteroidia; order Flavobacteriales; family Flavobacteriaceae; genus Flavobacterium. Next base: position 23,472 of record DFXW01000024.1, on the reverse strand, counting down.
GATAGAAGCTAGAGTAAAAGCAATTGCCTTAATTCTATCTAAAATAGATCAGTTGAACACCCCTAATTATCCAGTTGTCTTAATGGGTGATTTTAATCTAGAGCCTGATGACAAATCTATAATTGATCTTAAAAAGAAAATGAATGATGCTCGAGAGCTTTCAGTTAAAAGTGCTTTTGGGCCGATTGGGACATTCAACAATTTTGAATTTGACAAACCAGTTACCAAAAGAATAGACTACATTTTTATTTCTAAAAATGCCAAATTAGAAGTAAAAAAGTATGCTGTCTTAACGGATTCAAAAAATTTGAGATACCCCTCAGATCATTTTCCAGTTTATGTTGAAATTAAATAATTTGATTTACTAATTTATTTATGTTTAAAAATATGATCCTATATTCTTTACTAAGTTTATCCATCAGCTTGTTTAGTTGTTCCTCATCTACTGATACAGTATTGCCTGAGGTAACTCCTAAAGTCCCTTCAGTACAAGTAAATGAAGTTGATTATTGGTTAACGAATGGATCTACAAATATTTATCTGCAAAAGCAAACTGGTATTTTGGCATTTGGTTCTGCCTATAATGTGTATCCAAGTATTGAAGTAGATGCCACACAAACTTTTCAAACTATTGATGGTTTTGGATTTACACTTACGGGTGGAAGTGCTCAAAGCATCAACAAACTCAATTCTCAAAAGCGCAACGAGCTACTTCAAGAATTGTTTGGTAAGAATGACAATTCTATTGCTATAAGTTACCTTCGGGTTAGTATTGGAGCTTCTGATTTGAACGCATCTCCTTTTAGTTACAACGATTTACCAGCAGGTCAAACCGATGTTGCTTTATCTCAGTTTAGTTTGCATCCAGATTTAAATGATGTAATCCCGATGTTGAAAGAAATTGTTGCTATCAATCCACAAATAAAAATTTTGGCTACGCCTTGGTCTCCACCAACTTGGATGAAAGACAATAATAGTTTCATTGGCGGAAGCCTAAAAGCAGAATATTATGGTGTTTATGCTAATTATTTTGTCAAATACATTCAAAAAATGAAGGAACAGGGAATTACCATTACGGCGATTACTCCCCAAAACGAACCCTTACATCCAGGAAATAATCCAAGTATGTACATGTCGGCGCAACAACAAGCAGTTTTTATTAAGAATCATTTGGGACCTGCTTTTGCCGCAGCTAATCTGACTACTAAAATTATTATTTACGATCACAATTGTGATAGACCTGATTATCCGTTAGCCATTTTGAATGATGTAGCCGCAAATCCTTTTGTGGATGGTTCGGCCTTTCATTTATATGCTGGCGATATCAATGTTTTATCTACAATTCATAACGCGTTTCCGAATAAAAATCTCTATTTCACAGAACAATATACGGGTACTTCAGGCACTTTTGATGGAGATCTAAAGTGGCATTTGAAAAATGTAATTATTGGTTCCATGCGCAACTGGAGCAAGGTAGCCTTGGAATGGAATTTAGCTAATGATGCTAATTTCAGACCCTACACGCCAGGTGGATGTTCTACTTGTAAAGGAGGATTAACTATAAATGGAGCTGATAGTTTTGATCGAAATGTTGGGTATTATATTATTGCGCATGCGTCTAAATTTGTGCCTGCAGGTTCGGTTCGTATTGCTTCAAATCAAACGGCCAATTTAAATACAGTGGCTTTTAAAACACCAACTGGAAAAACAGTCCTTATCATTGAAAATGATGGGTCTGCTAATGAATTATTTAACATAAAATCAAATGGGAAATGGGTTACAACTTCTATCGGAGCAGGTGCTGTAGCTACATTTATTTGGTAAACAATTCAAACTACAATCATGTTAAAATACGGTTTATTATGTATCGTTATTATGTCCTTTTCAAGCTATGGACAAGAGATACAAAAGTTACATTCTAAAGAAAAATTAATCCAAGTATTTACTACTGCAGAAAATACAGATTTACGCTTGACCCCAACAAATAATGTAAATTTTATTCCTTCTCAACAACCTGTTGAAAGCGAGATTTCAGTTTTCGTAAATCCCACACAATCCTTCCAAAATTTCATGGGAATAGGTGGTGCAATAACCGATGCTAGCGCTGAGGTTTTTGCAAAATTGAGCGCAGCTAAACAAGCGGAGTTGCTTTCAGCCTATTATGATATGAAAAACGGAATAGGGTATTCTTTGTTACGAACTTCCATTCATAGTTCTGATTTTGCAAGTGAAAGTTATACCTACATTCAAGAAGGAGATCAGGAATTGAAAACATTTTCAATTGATCATGACAAGAAATATAGAATTCCAATGATTAAACGCGCCATTCAATCTGCAGGTGGAAATTTGCTTTTGTATGCTTCACCTTGGAGTCCTCCTTCCTTTATGAAAAGTAACAAAACCATGCTTAAGGGAGGAACGTTACTACCCGAATTTTATCAGGCTTGGGCAAATTATTATACCAAATTTGTAAAAGCCTACGAAAAAGAAGGGATGCCTATTTGGGGAATTACGATTCAAAATGAACCAATGGCTACTCAAACATGGGAATCCTGCTTATTCACGGCTGATGCCGAAAGAAATTTTCTTAAAAATTATCTTGGACCAACGATGCAAAAAGAAGGTTTAAGTTCTAAGAAAATTGTAGTCTGGGATCACAATCGAGATTTAATGAACCAACGTGCTAATGTAATTTTTGATGATCCAGAAGCTGCAAAATACGCTTGGGGGATGGGGTTTCACTGGTATGAAACTTGGTCTGGTGGACAACCGATGTTTGATAATGTTCGTAAAGTATATGAAGCCTATCCTTCTAAAAATTTATTGTTTACCGAAGGTTGCGTAGAACGTTTTGATGCTAAAAAATACCAATTTTGGGGGAATGCCGAACGATATGGAACTTCAATGATTAATGATTTTAATAATGGTACTGTTGGTTGGACCGATTGGAATATTCTTTTGGACGAAAATGGTGGGCCAAATCACAAAGGCAATTTCTGTTTTGCACCCATACATGCTGATATGAAAACGGGAGAGTTAATTTATACTCCAAGTTATTATTATATCGGTCATTTTTCTAAATTTATACGCCCTGATGCGAAACGCATAAGTACCGCCTCTAGTAGAAGTAATTTGTTAAGTACCACATTCAAAAATCTCGATGGAAGTTTTGTGACAGTAGTTATGAATTCATCTTCAGACAAGATAAAATACAATTTGATTTTGGGCACAGAAAAAACAATAGTTGAAATACCGCCACACGCTATTCAAACGTTGGTTTATTAATTTATATTTAAAATAAAATACATGAAAAAAGTAAGTTTTATTGGGTTGTTATTTTTCTCCTTATTAGGATTTTCTCAACAAAAAACAATTGATCAAAAAGTCGAAGCGTTGTTGAAACAAATGACTTTGGAGGAAAAAATTGGTCAGTTAAATCAATACACTGGTAATAATCAGGCAACAGGTCCAATTACTATCAATCCCAATAAAGAAGCCGAAATCAAAAACGGTTTGATCGGTTCGATGTTGAATGTAATTGGCACAAAATATACGCGTCAATACCAAGAATTAGCCATGCAATCCCGATTAAAAATTCCGTTGTTGTTTGGACAAGACGTCATTCATGGGTATAAAACTACGTTTCCAATTCCTTTAGCGGAAGCAGCGAGTTGGGATATGGATGCCATTGCTTTGGGAGCAAGAATCGCCGCTGTTGAAGCTTCGGCTAGTGGTATTCATTGGACTTTTGCACCTATGGTTGATATTGCTCGTGACCCACGTTGGGGTCGTGTCATGGAAGGAGCAGGAGAAGATACCTATTTAGGGTCTAAAATTGCGGTTGCAAGAGTAAAAGGATTTCAAGGTAATTTAGGTGATGTGAATTCAGTGATGGCTTGTGTTAAACATTTTGTTGGATATGGAGCTGCAGTAGGCGGCCGTGATTACAATTCAGTTGACATGAGTGATCGAATGTTGTGGGAAACCTATTTACCACCATTCAAAGCCGCTTTGGATGCTGGAGCTGCAACCTTTATGAATTCGTTCAACGATTTGAATGGGGTGCCAGCAACAGGAAATAAATTTTTGCAACGTGACATTTTAAAAGGGAAATGGAATTTTCAAGGTTTTGTAGTTTCTGATTGGGGTTCTATTGGCGAAATGGTCAATCACGGGAATGTGAAAGACAACAAAGAAGCCGCGCAATTAGCCATTACAGCAGGAAGCGATATGGATATGGAAAGTAATGCCTACCGTTACAATTTGGGACAATTGGTTCAAGAAGGTAAAGTAGATATAGCTTTGATTGACGATGCAGTAAAGCGTATTTTAAGAAAGAAAATGGAATTGGGATTATTTGACGATCCTTATAAATATTCTAATCCAAAACGCGAAGCCAAAGAATTGAACAATCCGTTGCATCGAAAAATTGCACGTGATATGGCAGCTAAAAGTATCGTTTTATTGAAAAATGAAAAACAGCTTTTGCCTTTGTCAAAAGACTTGAAAAAGATTGCCTTTATTGGTCCTTTGGTAAAAGAGCATAAAGAAAATATGGGATTTTGGGCAGTGGAATTGCCTGAGTTAGATTATAACAAACATGTGGTTTCCCAATGGGAAGGTTTACAAAATAAACTGGGTCAAAATACTCAATTATTATATGCTAAAGGATGTGAAATAGAAGGTACTAATAAAGACGGATTTGTTGAAGCGATTGCAGTTGCTAATCAAGCTGATGTGGTAATTGTGAGTATCGGTGAGAGAGGCAATATGAGTGGAGAAGCTAAAAGTAGAAGTAATATTCACATACCAGGCGTACAAGAAGAATTGGTACAAGCATTGCAAGCGACAGGAAAACCTGTGGTTGTTTTGATTAATGCTGGGCGCCCTCTTGTTTTTAATCAAACTGCAGATACGGCACCGGCTATTTTATATACTTGGTGGTTAGGAACTGAAGCTGGTAATGCTATTGCAGATGTGCTGTTTGGCGATTACAATCCGTCAGGGAAATTGCCAATGACATTTCCGAGAGAGGAAGGTCAATTGCCCATTTATTACAACCATTTCAATACAGGAAGACCAGCGCCAAATGAGACGGCTTTTAACTATGTTTCGGCCTACACTGATTTGAAAAACAGCCCGAAATTTGCTTTTGGACACGGTTTGAGTTATACCACTTTTACCTATGCCGATTTGAAGTTGTCTAAAAACAAAATAAGCGATTCAGATACAATTGAAGTTAGTTTTCAATTAACTAATTCGGGAAAATTTGCAGGAAATGAAGTAGTGCAATTGTATCTAAGAGACAAAGTAGGCACGGTAGTTCGTCCTATAATTGAATTAAAAGATTTTCAAAAAATCTATTTGAATGCTGGCGAAACAAAAACAATTCAATTTACAATTGACAAAGAAAAATTAGCCTTCTACAACGAGCAATTAGAATGGAATACAGAAGCAGGTGATTTTGATGTAATGATTGGAACCTCTTCATCAGATATTCGATTAAAAACAACATTTGAATTGGTGAAATAAACTAAAATTCAAAGCAACAATAAAGTAGAGTAGATTGTAGTGTAAGTAGGGGATGCTAATTTGTTTTAGCATCCCTTATTTTTTGGTTCGTTTTAAATTTTGACCGTTTCGGTATATATAGTATATTCGTTGCACCCAAAAACGGCAACAATTCTAAAATCAAATCCATGCTAAAAGAAGTTATCGCTAACAAAGAAAAATACCAACCTGGTTTATCTACGGATTGTGTTATTTTTGGATTTCATGACAATCAATTGAAAGTGTTGTTAATCAAAACCAAATACAGCGAGAATTGGGCTTTGCCTGGAGGTTTTGTACGTGTAGAGGAGAGTATTGATGAAGGAGCGGTGAATGTATTGCAAAGAAGAACTGGATTGAAAGGAATTTTTCTACGACAGTTTGCCACTTTTGGAAAAGCGAATCGAAATCCGCGAGAATTTAGTGAAAACACCTTGCGTTTTTATGACATCCCCAAAGAACAAGCAGAATGGTACTTAGGTCGTTTTGTTACCATAGGCTATTATGCTTTAGTTGATTTTTTACAAGCTGTTCCTCAACCTGAAGGAAACAGTGAAATAGTAGAATGGATTGATTGCCACTCCATTCCTAATTTGATTTTAGACCACAAAGAAATTTTTGATAAAGCACTTGAAACACTTCGAATGGAATTGAATCAAGTTCCTGTGGGCTATAATTTATTACCAGAAAAATTCACGATTCCAGAATTACAAAAATTATATGAAACCATTTTAGACAGACAACTCGACCGCCGTAACTTTTTAAGAAAAATTACTTCAATAGGTATTTTGACGAAATTGGATGAAAAGAAAAGCAATGTCGCTCACAAAGCGCCTAACTTGTATTCTTTTGATAAAGGTCGATACGAAGAAGTCTTGAAAATTGGCTTGCACCAAGGTTGGTAAAATATATTAATAAATAAAAAAGGCTTGTCTAATTAGACAAGCCTTTTTTATTTATAATGTTTTCAATGCACCATCATCTGTATACTGAATCGAAAATTCATGAGTGGTCAGATTGGCTTTCAATTGTGCCACTTCGGCTCCGTTTTTCCAAATAAGGTGCAATTCATTTTCAGCAGCTTCACCAAATTCTAAAGTTCCTGAGAAGGCTTTAGAGGTGTTGCGTAGGCGAAGTAATTCCAATTGTTTGAGAACAACTTCTCTTTTCAATCCTGCATGAATAGCTTCGACACTTAATGTAGTTCGGTTGATTTCTTTGTGACCGTCTTTACCCGCTTTTTCTACTCCTACATAATCATTGGCACCCGCAAAAATATCCAAATACCAAATTTGAGGTATTCCTGGCATAAAAAGTTGGATAGCTCGGGCTAAAATCAATTTTTGTTCACTTTCGCCTAGCGCACTGAAGTAAGTAGCATTCACTTGGTAATACGATATTTTTTTACCGTCGGCACCGTATAGGTTCTTCACTAAACCACCTCGTTCAATGATGAGGTTCATCAAGTCTTCGATTTCGGTGTCTTCCAACAATCCTTTTTGGTACACACCATTCACTTCTTTCCCTTTCAAATCCAAAACAGGAATTCCGTCGTGGCAACCTAACATGTTGACTGTTTTCAAACCTTTGGTGATAATGTCATTCGCCCAAGTCAAAAGCGCTTTGTTGCTTCCTTTTTCGATCGCTTGAATGCACAATCCTGGCAAGAAGAAATCGTAAATAGCATAGCCTTCTTTGGCTACTTCTTCGTGCAAATGCAAACCATATTCGGCGTGAATTTCGGGTAATAATTGTAAATTATTTCGTTTGGCAATCTCGTTAATTCGAGCCAAATAATCCCAAGTACCCGGTTTGTTGAAGAAATTACTTTCGCCAATGGCTTTGTGCAAATACGCAAAAGCATCCAAACGTAAAATTTGTCCGCCGTAACTTGCTACTTTAGCCAAAACCTCTTCGTAAAAATCCCAAACCAAAGGCGAATTGGCATTCACATCCATTTGGCCTAAATACTCCCGCTTGCTGTTTACAATTTTCAGTACTTCAGCTGTTAGTTCTTTGTCATGATCTAAATCAATAGTCTGAATGTCTTGGTTTTGGTCAATTGCGGAATTTATTTTTTTGCAAATAACATCAGCTGCTTCTGCTGAAATACTTGGTAGTGATTGTAAGTCGGCAACACTGATTTTTTGAAAGGTGACTTTTTGATAAAAAGTGTTCCAATAGGGTCTTTCTTGTCCGTCAGGAAATACGATATTTAAAATGGGTAAACCTGATTTTCGCATGAACAGTTTGTCCAAGTATTCTTTATTTGGAACTATAATTCCATCTTCTCCAAGCGTTCCATTTTCTTTCCAGAATTCGTTCCAGTCAATAAAGAAATCTTTGTATTTCGATTGATCTCCATGAGCAATCAAATCTTTAAATTGAGGAGAAGCAACGGATAAGTGATTCAATACAATGTCAAATTTCAACTGAATATTCAAAGCTTTCAAGGCTTCGATGTCTTGTTTGGAAACTAATTCTTCATTGATGTTATAGTCAACAATAGAAAAGCCTCGGTCTAAATCACTATTAAAAAAAGTAGGCAATACATAAAAAAGAGAGAAAGTATCCTTGAATTCTGGTAGTTGCAACATGCTAACGATATCCTTTAATTGAGTTCCAATACTATCTGGATACGCGTTCAACATAACGCCGTTAGAAATGCTTTTTGTAGTTGTAATTGATGACATTGTGTAGTTGTAGATTGTAGTCGATTTAATTTTTGCCAAAGTTACTAATAAAATTCACGAACTAAAAGTGGGTATATTACTTTGTGTGGAATGGGAATAAGAAACATAAAAAAAACTCCTTAATTTCTTAAGGAGTTAATCGGTGGGCGATGAGGGGTTCGAACCCCCGACCCCCTCGGTGTAAACGAGGTGCTCTGAACCAGCTGAGCTAATCGCCCGATTGCAATTTGTAAATTTTCATTCCCTTATTGCGAGTGCAAATATACAGCTGTTTTTTGTATTTGCAAGAAAAAAAGAAAAAAAATTATAAAATTTCTGCAACTACAAAGGTGCTTCCGCCAACATAGATAAAATCTGTTGGTTGAGCATTTTGCTTCGCATTTTCGTAAGCAGCTGAAACAGAATTATATATTTTTCCATCTAGTCCATATTGCGCTGCTTTTTGAGCTAAAATAGCAGCTTCTAGTCCGCGAGGAATATTGGGTTTGCAAAAATAATAGATCGCATTTTTCGGAAATAAAGGGAGTACTTCGTCCAAATCTTTATCATTGACCACTCCTAAAACAAAATGGAGTTGATCAAAGGGTTCTTTATGGATTTGGTTTAAGACAATGGATAAACCATGCGTATTGTGTGCGGTATCGCAAATTATTTTGGGAGCCGCCCCTAGTTGTTGCCAGCGTCCTTCTAAGCCTGTGTTTTTTACTACCTGAGCCAATCCTTTTTCCCAATCCTTTTCGGTGGTTTTGAAGGCGGTATTATGATTTAAAACGGTAAGGGTTTGAAGAACTGTCTTTTTATTGTGGATTTGGTAATCGCCAATTAGATCCGACGGATAAGCCGTTGCAATCAAATCGGATGCAAAGTAGAGTGGGCTCTGATTGGCTTTTGCTGTAGCCAAAAAAACGGGCTGTGTTTCCGATGTATACTCGCCAATAACCACTGGGATATTCGATTTGATGATGCCAGCTTTCTCGGCTGCAATAGCCGTTAGTGTATTTCCAAGAAACTGTGTATGGTCCAAACCAATATTGGTAATTACAGAAACTAATGGCGAAATGATATTCGTCGCGTCCAATCGGCCACCCATCCCTACTTCAATGATCGCAATGTCAATTTTTTCTTTGGTAAAATAATCAAAAGCCAAGCCCACACTCATTTCGAAAAAACTCATGTCGTTGGCTTCAAAAAACGATTGATGTTGGTTGACGAAATCACAAACAAAAGCTTCAGACACCATTTGGCCGTTGATTTTGATGCGTTCTCTAAAGTCTTTTAAATGTGGAGAAGTATACAATCCCACTTTGAAACCGGCTTCTTGCAATACAGACGCTAACATATGTGAACAAGAGCCTTTACCATTAGTACCGGCTACATGAATGCATTGTAATTGGCTTTCGGGATGACCCAAATAATCCATTAATACTTGGACATTAGTCAAATCTTTCTTGTAGGCAGAAGCCCCCTGAAGTTGGTACATCGGGAGTTGATTGTAGAGCCAATTTAGGGTTTCAGAATAGGTCATTTTGTTAGAAAAAAAGTAATTGTTTAAAATATTTTTCGGTTTTTTTAGTTTACTATTGCATCGAAAAGTATCTTTATTGCAAATTTGAAACAAATTTTAGAATTAAAGCTTAAAAAACACGAATAATATATGTTTAGTTTACTACAATTACAGTCTGATACCCTTGCCAATACTGCCTCTAATGTAGTGGTTGAAAAAATCGCTACCAATACTGAAATCTCAGTTTTAGAATTCATATTCAAAGGCGGTTTCTTTTTGATTCCAATTGCTATTTTATTGTTTTATACTATTTATGTAATCATTGAACGTTACTTATACATTAGCAAAGCGGCTACTATTGACAGCCGTTTGATGGGAGATGTGCGAGATCAATTGCATTTAGGTAATTTGGATTTAGCAAGAAGTATTGCCGAAAGAAGTAACTCAGCTTCTGGCAACATATTAAAAGAAGGAATCTTAGTTGTGGGTAGACCAATTGCCGAAATTGAATCGAATATGGATCGTGCAGCTGACATCGAAATTGCACAAATGGAAAGTCGTTTGGGTCATTTAGGATTGATTGCTGGTATTGCGCCTACATTAGGATTTATCGGAACGATCTCTGGAGTAATCAAGATTTTTTACAGTATTTCGGTTACAGAGAATATTAGTATTGGAAATATTTCTGGAGGTTTGTATGAGAAAATGATCAGTAGTGGTTCGGGATTGGTTGTAGGTATTATCGCCTACAGTGCCTATCACTTATTGAATGGTAAAATCGATAATTTTGCCTTGAAAATTCAGAAACAAATTTTAGAATTTGTCAATATTATTCAAAAAGCATAAGTATGTCAATTAAACGTAAAAGAAGATTTCATGCTGAAGTGGCAACCTCGTCACTGAGTGATATTATGTTTTTTTTATTGTTGTTCTTTTTGATCATTTCTACATTGGCCAATCCTAATGTGATTAAAATGACCTTGCCAAAAGCGCAAGCAAACGAAAAAACGAATAAACAATTTATAAGTCTATCAGTTACAGAAGACAAGAAGTTCTATATCGACAAAGAACCAGTGGCTTTCGAAGCTTTAGAAAGTACTTTAATGTCAAAAATGAATACTACCAAAGATCAGACGGTTGTAGTTCGAATTCCCTTTAATTTACAAGTACAAGATTTGGTTGATGTATTGCAAATTGGAGTGCGAAACAATTTGAAATTTGTGATTGCAACAAGTCCTAAATAAGCTCTGATTCAAATACAAAAAGCCCCATAATTCAAAAGAATTATGGGGCTTTTTGATATATTTTTTTGTTAGTTCAAATTGAAATTGTAAACGATTTTTCCAACCTGTTTTTCAGGAGCATCACTACTTGCATCCCATTTGGTATTCAATGCAGCTGATTTAGCTTGTTCTAATAAACACTTAGCCGTGTTTGTAGTTCCTTTGATACCAGCAATGGCGCTCACTGTTTTTCCGTTTCGATCCACTGAAACTTCTACGACTACTTTTCCTTCTTCGTTACAGGTGTATTTTGGTGCCGGTTTTGAAATTGCTCTTCGATTGCCTAAAGAATAGCCGCCACCAATTCCGTTTCCGGAACCGCTACCTGAACCTGTTCCATAGCCACTACCGTTTCCAATTCCGTTGCCTGTGCCATTACCGCCGCCAGTACCACCTCCGGAACCGCCATTGCCGTAATAACTGGTAGCACTCAAACTGCCATTTGATTTCCCTTTATTTCCAGCTGTTTTATCATCGCCATCACCGCCTTTGTTAGATCCTTTTAATAAACTTGATAAAGCATCATTGGTCGTGTTGGAAACTTTAGGCTTTACCATTTCTGGCTTAGCCTCCTCTTTAACAACGGTTGTTTTAGTTTCTGTTTTTTCTTTCTTAGGAAAAACAACACTTTCTTCAGTACTGTTTTCTTGTGCAATTACCGCTTCCTCAGGAGTGGATTCAGTAGGTGTTTCTTTCGTTTGATTTTGTACTTCAAGGACTTCACTTTCATAATTGCTGCCAGAGCCTAAATCACTGTCTCCGAAATTAACAGAGACACCTCCACCTCCACCACCAGTTAGCTCAGCCAAATTGGATGGCGGCCAAAATCGGATGAAGAATAAAATCAATACCATTGAAGCATAAATAAGCAGCGATACTACTAAGGACTTTTTTTGGTCTGAAGAAGGAGTGAAACCCATGTGTTTATGAAATTGAATAAGTCGTTTTAAAAACGTCGAAATGTACTAAAAATTGTCAAGAGAAAAAAAGAAATACTGGTAATTTCAATAGCTATATTTTGAACTATAAATGCTAAATTTTCGTTTTTAAAAAGTATCTTTGATTGCTTTTTTATAACAAATTAACCTATTTATTTTATATTATTATGGATTTTAGTTTAACCGAAGAACATAAAATGATTCAGCAAGCCGCTCGTGATTTTGCTCAAAATGAATTATTACCTGGTGTTATTGAACGAGATGAAAAACAAATCTTTCCAGCTGAACAAGTAAAGAAAATGGGAGAATTGGGTTTTATGGGCATGATGGTGGATCCCAAATACGGAGGAAGTGGTCTTGATACTGTTTCCTATGTTATAGCGATGGAAGAAATTTCAAAAATAGATGCCTCTGCTTCGGTAGTGATGTCGGTAAATAATTCTCTGGTGTGTTGGGGTTTGCAAACCTTTGGCACCGAAGAACAAAAACAAGAATGGTTGCCCAAATTAGCTTCGGGTGAAATCCACGGCGCTTTTTGTTTGAGCGAACCCGAAGCAGGTAGCGATGCTACTTCGCAAAAAACTACTGCTATTGATAAAGGAGATTATTATTTAGTTAACGGAACAAAAAATTGGATTACCAATGGTGGTACTGCTTCCTTTTATATCGTAATTGCTCAAACAGATATTGATAAAAAAAGTAAAGGAATCAATGCGTTGATAATGACCAAAGACATGCCTGGATTTGCTATTGGTCCAAAGGAACAAAAAATGGGAATTCGAGGTTCAGATACACATTCGTTACTTTTTACGGATGTTAAAGTACCTAAAGCCAATCGCATTGGAGAAGAAGGTTTTGGGTTTAAGTTTGCCATGAAAACCTTAGCAGGCGGACGAATCGGAATTGCTGCACAAGCTTTAGGAATTGCTTCAGGGGCTTATGAATTAGCTTTGAAATATTCGAAAGAGCGAAAAGCCTTTGGAACCGAAATTTGCAACCACCAAGCCATCGCATTTAAATTAGCCGATATGGCAGTGAGTATTGAAGCGGCTCGTCATTTGTGTATGAAAGCGGCTTGGGACAAAGACAATCAAAATAATTATGATATTAGTGGGGCCATGGCCAAATTGTATGCTTCGCAAGTAGCCATGGACACAGCTGTTGAAGCAGTTCAAATTCACGGTGGAAATGGCTATGTAAAAGAATACCATGTAGAACGAATGATGCGTGATGCAAAAATTACTCAGATATACGAAGGGACTTCTGAAATTCAGAAGATTGTAATCTCACGTGCCGTTTTAGCGGATTGATTTTTTAGTTTCGGTATTATCTTCACTCTTTTGTTTATTTTTGCTGCATGAAAAATATTATTGTTACAGGAACGAGTAGAGGTATAGGTTTGGAATTAGCATTGCAATTGGCAGCCCAAGGCCATCGTGTATTAGCCATTTCAAGAACAATTCCTCAAGCGCTTTTGGGAAATGAAAATATCAGTTGTTTATCTGTTGATTTAGCTACTGAAGCCGATTTACACAAAGTTGTCGATTATCTTACGGCGACATGGAAACAAGTAGATGCTATTATTCATAACGCTGGAAGTTTGTTGTTAAAGCCTTTTTCAGAAACGTCGCAAGTTGATTTTGAAGCTATTTATAAAGTCAATGTTTTTGGCGTTGCTAATTTAACTCGTATTGCTTTGCCTTATTTACAAAAAGGAAGTCATGTCGTTACGATTAGTTCGATGGGCGGGATTCAAGGGAGTTTAAAATTTCCAGGTTTAGCAGCTTACAGTTCTAGTAAAGGTGCAGTAATTACACTTTCTGAATTGTTAGCCGAAGAATACAAAGAGCAAGGAATTGCATTCAATGTATTGGCACTTGGAGCAGTTCAAACTGAAATGCTTGCCGAAGCTTTTCCGGGATACCAAGCGCCTATTTCAGCTGCTGATATGGCAAAATACATTGTTGATTTTACGCTTACCGGAAATCAATATTATAATGGTAAAGTATTGGAAGTTTCTTCTTCGAATCCCTAAATTGGTTTAGTTTTGAGTGATACTTTAGCGAGATATATTCCAGAACATGCAGTTAAGCCGGTCTTCGAATTGATTGTGGCCAATCAAGTTCATCTTAAAATAGTCAACGAGCGACAAACCCGCCATGGCGATTATCGAAGAGCATTAAACGGAAAACATGAAATTACTGTAAACGCTAGTTTGAATAGGTACAAGTTTTTGATTACATTGATTCACGAAATTGCCCATCTAGTAGCTTTTGAAAAATTTGGTAGAAATATCAAACCTCATGGGGAGGAATGGAAGATTACTTTTCAGCGTTTGATGGTGCCTTTTATTCGGCCAGAAATTTTTCCACAACACCTATTACCTTTATTGGCAAGACATTTTAGGAATCCATCCGCCAGTAGCGATACCGATACTACATTGTCATTGGCACTCAAACAATTTGACCAAAAGAACGATAAAAATTATGTGTTTGAAATTCCGTATGGAAGTGTTTTCCGAATTTCAAATGGGAAAATTTTCAAAAAGATAGCAGTGCGAACCAAACGATTTGAATGTGTAGAAATTAGTACGGGTAAAACGTATTTATTCAACCCAAATGCCGAAGTGGAGTTGTTGAAAATGAATTAATGTCCGCTTAAAACAGCCTCTCTTACTTTTTTAAATAGATTGGAAGAATAGACAAACTTAACTACAGCCTTATTATCGGTTCTAAAAATTTCCTCTTTAGTTCCTTCCCAAGCAATTAATCCTTTTTTGAGAAAAACGATTTTCTCTCCAATTTCCATTACCGAGTTCATATCATGAGTATTGATTACGGTGGTAATATTGTATTCTTTGGTGATTTCTTGAATTAAATTGTCAATTACGGTTGCGGTTTCAGGATCTAGACCCGAATTGGGCTCATCGCAAAATAAGTATTTTGGATTGTTAACGATTGCACGGGCAATGGCAACACGCTTTTGCATTCCTCCAGAAATTTCAGATGGTTTTTTATGATGTGCTTCTACTAAATTAACACGCTCAATTACAAAATCGACACGCTCTTTTATTTCTTTTGCGGTTTTATTGGAAAACATTTTTAAAGGGAAACCAATATTTTCTTCTACCGTCATACTATCAAACAAGGCACTTCCTTGAAAAACCATTCCTATTTCACTTCTAAGTTCTCGTTTCTCATCTTGAGACATTTCGCCATAGATTCGACCGTTAAATGCAATGGTACCTTTGTCTATTTCATGAACACCCAATAATGATTTTATGAATACAGTTTTACCAGAACCACTTTGACCAATGATCAAACTCGTTTGTCCCGCTTCAAAAGTGGTGCTGATTCCTTTTAGTACCTTTTGATCCCCAAATTTCTTTTCAACGTTTATAACTTCAATCATTAGCTTAATAAAATTTGAGTGAGAAAATAGTTGGTAATAATGATCAATACAGAGGTCCAAACAAAGGCAACAGTACTTGCTTTTCCAACTTCTAATGCTCCGCCTTTCATATAATAACCATGAAAAGAAGGAATAGTAGCCAATATGAATGCAAATGCAAGGGTTTTTATAAATGCATAGGTAATATGAAAGGGAATGAATTCAACTTGAATTCCTGTTACGAAGTCAGTTGAGGTTGCAAATCCTCCATAAACGGCAGCTAAATACCCTCCAAAGATGCCTAAAAACATCGCGATTCCAATAACGAAAGGATACAAAAATAGCGCTATAATTTTCGGAAAAACCAAATAGTTTAATGAATTAACTCCCATTACTTCTAGCGCATCAATTTGTTCTGTTACGCGCATCGTTCCGATACTTGAGGTAATAAATGAACCCATTTTACCCGCCATAATGATAGAAATAAATGTAGGGGCAAACTCTAGAATTACCGATTGTCTAGTGGCAAATCCAATTAAGTATCTTGGAATTAAAGGATTGGTTAAGTTCAACGCTGTTTGAATAGCAACAACGCCACCCACGAAAAAAGAAATAAAACAAACAATCCCTAAAGAATCGATTATCAAGTCGTCAATCTCTTTAAGAATAAGTTGTTTCATCACACTCCATTTTACGGGTCTGTTGAACATGTCTTTCAACATGAGGAAATAACTGCCTATTTGGGTTAAGTTCTTGATGAGTATCATATTTTTTTAATTGCAAGCTAATTTACAAAAAAGAACTAGCTTAGCTCTAATTGATTGAGGAGTTTCAACTTTATATTATCTAAATAGTTTGTTTTTCATTTTTTGAAGACGGTATTTCCTAATGAATTGGGCTTGATCCGCTGTAACCAATAATGGTTTGTTGGCTAATTTGGCTTTCCAAAAACCAACTAAATAGTCAAGGAATAGGAAAGGTTTTCCTTTTCGCAAAGCTAATTTCAATGAGGCTATAGCGGTAATAATAAACCCATATCCCAAGGTGTAAAATGCTTCCCCTTGTTTGTAACGTGCTGTTTTATTGTAATTGGCTCCTGTTGGCTTCAGGTGTTTGACATGTAAACTTTCATCAGTCACTATTTTCCAATGATAAAATTTACACAATAATTCGTCTACCGTATCCCATCCCATTTGAGGTCTTAATCCTCCAATTTGTTGGAAGGAAGCTTTTCTATACGCTTTCAAAGCACCACGAATATGATCTTTGTCGGTTAGGTTTTCCAATATCCATTCACCGTTTTTTTCAATATAACAAAATCCGCCCACCATTCCAATAGCTGCATCTGATTCAAAATGACGAATTATCGTTTCGAAATAATTGGGAGGAAAGATCAAATCAGCGTCTACTTTTACGATCAAATCATAGTCTTCGTCGATTGATTCTAGTCCTTTTTGAAATGCTTGAATCACCTTGCTTCCAGGTAAATGAATAGCATCAGAAGTTTTATTGACCAAGGATATCCAAGGGTATTTTTCAGCAAAATCCGAAACAATTTCGGGAGTGCTGTCTGTGGAGCTATCATTCACTACAACCACTTTTGTGGGCACAACAGTTTGGTCTGCTAACGATTGCAATGTCAACGCAATAAATTGTTCTTCGTTGTACGTAGGAATGACGATATAATACCTCATTATTTTATTTTTTCGGCATAAACGATGTAATATCTTGGCGTGAAGAAACGCAACAAAGGTCTAAAACCAATTTTTTTCACAGGGTGTGTGAATTTTTCTCGAGCTATAATTTTCCATCCTGTTTTTTCCAGTAACCAGTCCAACTGCCAATCTTCAAATTCGTGATAATGCCTGTCCCACATATCGGTTTTACTGCGATAAGCAGGAGAGAACCACAAACGAAGCGGTATTGAAATCAATAATTTATCTGATTTTACATTTTGTAAAATAGTGTATGGATTTAATAAATGTTCAAAAATTTCGAACGCAGTAAAAACAGTATATTCTTCGTTTTGAAGCGCAGTTTGGTTGTTGTCTAAATCTTCTCCAGTAGTGTTTTTTACGGTAAAACCATTTTCGATCATGATCTTCGAAAAAGGATTGGGAACACCCAAATCAAAAATAGTTTCTGAAGTGGTAATGTGTTTTTGTAAAAATTCTAAAGTATGTTTAAATCTTTTATTGGGAAACGTTTTTTCGTACATAGTAGTAATGAGGAACGAATTAAAATTGCGTTCGATTTTGTTATAGCAACAAAGATAAATAAAGTTTTGAATTGTGAACTTGAAAGCGTCGGATATCAAAACAAAATTCGCAGCTTAGAGTCTAAACTGCGAATTAGTATTGTGTTCGAATGGTACCTAATATCGGTAAACAAAAGCATTGATATTCATTCCTGCTCCCACCGAAGCAAAGATTAAAACATCGCCCTTGTTGATTTCTTGATTTTCAATTTTACCCTGAAGCACTTGGTCAAAAAGAGTTGGAACGGTAGCCACACTGCTGTTTCCTAAATCGTGAATGCTCATAGGCATTACATCTTTAGGAGGGGTTTTTCCGTATAGTTTATAAAAGCGATGCACAATGGCTTCGTCCATTTTTTCATTAGCTTGGTGAATCAATATTTTTTTGACATCATTAATGCCTAACCCACTTTTGTCCAAACAACTTTTCATGGCTGCAGGTACATTGCTTAAGGCAAATTCATAGATTTTGCGGCCGTACATTTTAATGTATTTGGTATCGGGATCTAAATCTGGATTATATGATTTTCCAAAGAATAAATAGCCGGCTTCCTCATTAGCAAACGTCGCACTTTCATAGGATAACATTCCGCTTTCGTCAGTTGAGGCTTCTAAAATGGAAGCGCCCGCTCCGTCAGAATAAATCATAGAATCACGATCGTGATCGTCTACCACTCTTGATAAGGTTTCTCCGCCGATGACCAAACAACGTTTTGCCATGCCCGATTTGATAAATGCATTGGCCTGCAAAACCCCTTCTATCCAGCCTGGGCAACCAAAAAGAAGGTCGTAAGCTACGCATTTAGGATTCTGGATTTGTAATTTATTTTTGACTCTAGTAGCTAAACTGGGTAACATATCCGATTGAATAGTACCGTGTTTTACATCGCCAAAATTGTGTGCGAAAATGATATAATCGATAGTTTCAGGGTCTATATTGGCATTGGCAATAGCCTTTTGGGCAGCAAAATAACCTAAGTCTGAAGTGGTGAATTGATCGTTGGCGTAGCGTCGGTTTTCTATTCCAGTGATACTTTTGAATTTATTGACTACTACTTCATTTGGATGTCCGAATGGGCTTCCGTCTTCGTTTAAAAAAACATGATTAGTAAAATCGGTATTGCTTACGCTTTTTTCAGGAATATAGCTTCCTATTCCGCTTATTTTGATGTTCATAAAATTATAAATTATAACACGAATTTATCCTTTTTATCCGAAATAACCACAACAAAATGGAAACGAAATCGATTTATTTCCATTATTTTAATAAAAATAGTCAAAAAACGATAATTGGAAACTTATTTGTCTTGTTGGGCTATTTTTATTTGCATGATAGTAGACAAATTATGCGCTTGGTTTTTCATTCGTTCACAATTGAAGCCTTCAAAATTTTCGTTGATGGCAGCTTCAAAATGGTCGAGCCAAATCTCGAAAAGTTCTTTTGACAAATAGGATTTGGCATTCATATCCAAGTGAATTTGGGTCAAATTATTGACATAGCCGCCAGTTCCCAAAATAGCTTGAGACCAAAAGGTAACTAAAATAGGCAGGTGAACTTCCAGTTTTATTTTGACCACATCGGTAAAGATGTAGCTAATTTTCTCGTCGGCTAATAATTTTTTGTAGAATTCATCTACTATTAGATGAATTTCTTCGGCGGTTTGAATGTCTTTCATTTGGATCAATTTGCGAGACTATTATTTATAAAAAAGGGTTCAAATTTTTCAACTGAACCCTTTCGTGTATTACATTATTTGAATTACATATACGCTTCAATTGGAGCGCATGAGCAAACTAAATTTCGATCGCCATACGCATCATCTACACGACGAACGCTTGGCCAAAATTTATTTTCAGCAATGTATTCCAATGGGAATCCAGCTTGTTCTCTAGTGTATGGAAAATTCCAAACATCAGCTGTCAACATCGCTTGTGTATGTGGCGCATTGTGTAAAACTGTATTGTGATCCTCAGCAGTAGCGGCTGCAATTTCTTTTCTAATTGAAATCATCGCATCGCAAAAACGATCCAACTCAGCTACATCTTCAGATTCAGTTGGTTCAATCATTAAAGTACCGGCTACTGGGAACGAAACTGTCGGAGCATGGAAACCATAATCCATCAAACGTTTGGCTATATCCGTAACTTCAACACCTTGTTGTTTAAAAGCGCGACAATCCAAAATCATTTCGTGAGCTGCTCTTCCCATTTCGCCTGAATATAAAACAGGGTAGTGGTCTTCCAAACGCGCTTTCATATAATTGGCATTCAAAATAGCATATTTAGTTGCATTGGTCAATCCTTCCGATCCTAACATCGAAATGTAACCATAAGAAATTAAACATACTAAAGCTGAACCAAAAGGTGCCGCTGAAATCGCTGAAATCGCTTGGTCGCCTCCTGTTGGAATAATTGGATTGGTAGGTAAAAATGGAACGAGTTTTTCGTTGACACAAATTGGTCCAACACCCGGTCCACCTCCTCCATGAGGAATAGCAAAGGTTTTGTGTAAGTTCAAGTGACAAACATCAGCGCCAATAGTTGCAGGGTTTGTTAATCCCACCTGCGCATTCATATTGGCACCATCCATGTAGACTAAACCACCGTTTTCGTGAATCAAGTCAGTGATTTCAATAATAGAACTTTCAAAGACACCATGTGTAGAAGGGTAGGTTACCATTAAAGCAGACAAACGGTCTTTGTACTCAATGGCTCTAGCGCGCAAATCTTCTACATCAATATTTCCTTCTGGAGTTGTTTTGGTTACAATGATTTCCATTCCTGCCATCGCTGCCGAAGCCGGATTGGTTCCGTGTGCCGAAGAAGGAATTAAACACACATTTCTGTGGTTGTCGCCTCTTGATAAATGATAGGCTCTGATGGTCATCAAACCAGCATATTCTCCTTGTGCTCCCGAATTAGGTTGTAAAGTAGTGCCGGCAAAACCAGTAACTACATTCAATTGTTGCTCTAATTTTTTCAACATGATTTGATATCCTTCCGCTTGTTCAATTGGAGCAAACGGGTGGATGCTGTTCCAATTGGCCATAGATAATGGCAACATTTCGGCTGCAGCGTTCAATTTCATGGTACAAGAACCCAAAGAAATCATCGAGTGATTTAACGACAAATCTTTACGTTCCAATTTTTTAATATATCGCATCAACTGACTTTCAGAATGATGGTTATTAAATACATCGTGTTGTAAGAAAGTCGAGTTTCTTTCTAAATTTTTAGGAACCATTGTTTCATTTGCCAATTTATCAATTGTCACATTTGGTTTTCCTAATGCTTCCGCAAAAATGCTCGCGATTTGGTTAAGATCTGCCAAAGAAGTCGTTTCGTTCAATGCAATCGAAATTGTTTCGTTGTCTACATAGAAGAAATTGACTTCATTTTTCTCTGCTACGGCCTTTACTTTTACAGCATCGGCTTTCACCAAAAGGGTGTCAAAGAAAGCAGAATTGGTTTGGTAAACGCCTAATTGATTTAAGGCATTCGCCAAAGTCACCGCTGAAGCATGTACTTTATTGGCAATATATTTCAAACCTTTAGGTCCGTGAAAAACAGCATACATTCCAGCCATAACGGCCAATAATACTTGTGCAGTACAAATGTTTGAAGTCGCTTTTTCACGTTTGATGTGTTGCTCACGAGTACCTAAAGCCATTCGTAAAGCACGGTTACCATTAGCGTCAATAGTCACTCCAATGATTCTTCCTGGCATCGAACGTTTGTGTTCTTCTTTGGTTGCAAAAAAGGCAGCATGCGGTCCACCATAACCCATTGGAATTCCAAAACGTTGTGAAGTTCCTACCACTACATCTGCGCCCATTTCTCCCGGAGGAGTTAATTTGGCTAAAGATAAAAGATCGGCTGCTACAGCTACTTTTATTTCGTTAGTATGTGCTTTAGCAATAAAACCAGCATAATCATTTACTTGTCCAAACTTCCCTGGATACTGTAAAATAGCAGCAAAGAAATCCGATGAAAAATCAAAGGTTTCGTGGTTTCCAACTACTAATTCTATACCTTTTGGAGTAGCACGTGTTTGTAAAACCGATAAAGTTTGAGGTAATATTTCTTCTGAAACGAAAAATTTATTGATGTTATTTTTCTTTTGGTCGCGAGTACGAACGTCAAAAAGCAAAGCCATGGCTTCGGCTGCTGCAGTACCTTCGTCCAATAAAGAAGCATTGGAAATTTCCATACCTGTCAATTCAATGATCGTTGTTTGGTAGTTTAAAATCGCTTCCAAACGACCTTGCGCAATCTCTGCTTGATACGGAGTGTAGGCAGTATACCAACCTGGATTTTCAAAAATATTTCTTTGAATTACAGCCGGAATGGCTGCAGGGTGATACCCTAAACCAATATAGGATTTGAATACTTTGTTTTTACTTCCCAATTCTTGAATATGGCTTAAGTATTCGAATTCGGTCATGGGTGCATCCAGCTCCAAATCTTTTTTTAGACGAATGTCAGCAGGAATCGTTTCAGCAATCAATTGGTCTAGTGAGTCAACTCCGATTGTTTTAAATAGGTGCTGAAGGTCACTTTCTCTTGGGCCTATATGGCGTAAAGCAAATGCGTCTGTTTTCATTTATTTAGAATAAAAAGTAAATTATAGTTGTGTTTCAAATTGGTCTTGGTCTAAAACCAAATAATTTGCGTACAAAAGTAATTATTAAACTTGTATTTTATTGTTCAACAAATGGTAATATTTTGAGAATTTGTTAACCAAAATCAGGTCTTATTAACAGATTTGTTAGTTTTGCAAGATGCTTGCTTTTAGGAAAATATTCAATTTTTACATTCAGTCTTCTATTCATGTAGGGTTTGCCGTATTTTGTTTAGTGCAGCTTAGTGTTCAACAATGGAGTAGCTATTCTTTTTTGGTTTTGTTCGGAACCATTGTAGGCTATAATTTTTTGAAATATTCCGAATGGTTTTTCACTCATCAATTTTTTCGAATCCAGTATATTGGAATACTAGTCGTCACACTGATTTCAGTCCTGGGGTTTTTCTGGTTCTTTTTGCAGCAAAACACTACTGTACAATTACATATATTATTCGCCTTTGGATTGGTAGTTTTGTATCCATTCGTTCGAAAAATAGGTTGGCTAAAACCGTTTTATGTCAGTTTTGTGGTGAGTTATATTACGTTGTTTGTTCCGCTCAAAAGTGATGTAGATGTGATTGTGTTATTTGTCCAACGGTTTTTATTGTTATCAAGCGTGATGATTCCGTTTGAAATTTTGGACAGTTCAAAAGATGCAGTAGCAATGAAAACCTTGCCCCATTGTTTCGGAATAGCAAGAACCAAACAAATAGGATATGGGTTGATTGGTTTGTTTTGTATTACTTCATTTCAGACACTATCCATACACTATCCCTACTTTATCTATGCATTATCTTCCCTAATTGCAATTTATTTTTCGCATGAAAAAAGGAGTTGGTATTATACTTCTTTTTGGGTAGAAAGTTTGCCGATTTTTTGGTTGCTAGTTTTGCTTTTTTTTAAATAATAAAGTTTCAAAACAGAATTTTATTAAATTAGCTTAAAATAGCTATTTATGAATCCGAATGTTACCCGAAGAAATTTTCTTTCAACCACTGCAGCTGCCGGTTTTGGCACTTTAATTTTACCCAATTCTCTTTTCTCTTATAATACTAATTTTCAAACAGATAAAAAAGTTCGTTTAGGATTCATTGCCATGGGCTATCGCGGTCAAGCGCATCTAGAAGAAATGCTTAAAAGAGATGATGTAGAGATCGTTGCTTTTGCAGATCCAGATCCAAGAATGTTGGCTATGGGGCAAAAGTTAATGGCTAAATTTAATAGACAACCTGCCCA
>DFXW01000022.1 GCA_002382495.1 Flavobacterium sp. UBA4098 | reverse complement strand
GAGAAGCTGTTGGAATCATACGCAATAAAATAATTCCTTTTGGTATTACTGGATACACCACAATCGACAAGAAAATTCCATAATTCTCTCTCAAATCGTTCACCATCACCATAGCTTCTGGAATAGAACCTTCCAAATAAACTGGTGTGATACAAGTGTTGGTATCTCCAATATTAAATCCTTTTTNNNACATTTGCGAACGTAAATTGTATTTCAAATAATCAATGATTTCTTTGTCCGCAGCAACGAATGCACCAATATTCGCCATCGATTTAGCAAAAGTTGAAAAGTACACATCAATTTCGTCTTGTACACCTTGTTCCTCACCTGCTCCAGCACCTGTTTTTCCAAGTGTACCAAAACCGTGTGCATCGTCTACTAATAAACGGAAGTTGTACTTCTTTTTCATGGCCACTACTTCTTTCAACTTACCTTGTTGGCCACGCATTCCAAAAACACCTTCAGTGATGAACAAAATCCCACCACCAGTTTCAGTAGCAATTTTTGTCGCACGTTGTAGGTTTTTTTCCATACTCTCCACGTCGTTATGACGGTAGGTAAAACGTTTCCCACTGTGCAAACGTACCCCATCAATAATACAAGCATGTGCATCTACATCGTATACAATAACATCATTTCTAGTAACCAAAGCATCAATAGTTGACATAATTCCTTGGTAACCAAAATTCAATANNGCTAATTCTTGCTCTAATTGTTCGTGGTATTTTGTATGACCACTCATCATACGAGCTCCCATTGGGTATGCGGCACCGTATTCAATCGCTGCATCGGTATCAGCTTTTCTAACTTCAGGATGATTCGCAAGACCTAAATAATCATTCAAACTCCAGTTTAAAATATCTTTTCCTTGAAATTTCATTCTCGGTCCTAATTCGCCTTCCAATTTTGGAAATACAAAATAACCTTCTGCTTGTGAAGCCCATTTACCCAACGGTCCTTTATTAGTCTGAATTCTTTCGAATAAATCTTTTACCATGATATAGTTTTGAAATAGTTTTTTTTAACGAGTAGCAAAAATAATTATTTAAAATTGATTAACAGAATTGAAAGGCTATTTATTTTTAGGAGCGCTTTCCAGCTATCCGTTGCAATCTTGCTCCATTCGAGGCAACACCTCGCATTGGAACAAGGATTTTCACTCCTATCTGGGCTAGAAATTTGGTTTTGAAACCCATATTACTTTCACTTTAAAATTTTAAATTCAATATCTTTGGTGTCCAATTTAACCTTCAAAGACATGCAACTCGTTTTCGCATCCAACAATAAAAATAAAATCAAGGAAATTCAATTGTTACTACCCGATTCCATTCAAATCTTAAGCTTGGAAGATATTGGCTGTACCGAAGAGATTCCCGAAACAGCCACTACTATTGAAGGAAATGCGATTCTAAAAGCCAATTATGTCAGTCAAAAATACGGTTACGATTGTTTTGCAGACGATTCTGGATTGGAAGTAGACGCTTTGAATGGCGAACCTGGCGTTTTTTCGGCACGATATGCTGGCGACCCTAAAAATGATGAGAACAATATTGACAAATTAATAGCCAATTTAAACGGAATTGATAACAAAAAAGCCAATTTCAAAACCGTTATTTGTTTGAATCTCCATGGTGAACAACATTTATTCACCGGAATAATTAACGGTAAAATTATTGAAGAACGCATTGGAACTAACGGATTTGGTTACGATCCCATTTTTGTTGCTGATGGCTATCAACAAACCTTTGCTGAGTTGACATTAGAGGAAAAAGCCAGAATCAGCCACCGTGGTATTGCAGTTCAAAAATTGATCGATTTTCTAAACTAGAAAACACTTTTTTAATTGGTTTTGAGTAAGACCTAGTCGCTTTCTACAACTTTAAGTGGAAAAAATCAAAATCAAAAACATTTAACTTATTGATAATCAAAAAATAACAAATTAGTTTATATCGTTTTTAAAACCTACCTTTGCAGCCAATTTAAAATAATATATGAACAAATTTGAACAATTAGGTCTGAATGAGTCGCTACTGCTTGCGATCAAAGATCTAGGATTTGAGAATCCATCAGAAGTGCAAGAAAAAGCGATTCCAGTACTATTGGAACAAAACACAGACTTAGTAGCTTTAGCACAAACAGGAACAGGGAAAACAGCAGCTTTTGGTTTTCCACTTATTCAAAAAATTGATGCTGAAGACAGAAGTACACAAGCGTTAATTTTATCACCAACGCGTGAGCTATGCTTACAAATCACCAACGAGATTAAACAATACTCAAAATACGTAAAAGGTTTACATACAGTGGCAGTTTATGGTGGTGCAAGCATTACAGAACAAGCCCGAGAAATTAAACGTGGAGCACAAATTATTGTGGCTACTCCAGGTAGAATGCAAGACATGATCAACAGAGGTCTTGTCAACATTAAAAATATCAATTTCTGTATTCTTGACGAAGCAGATGAGATGTTGAACATGGGCTTTTATGAAGACATCGTATCGATTTTATCCGATACTCCAGACGAGAAAAACACTTGGTTATTCTCTGCAACAATGCCTGCTGAAGTAGCACGTATTGCAAAAAAATTCATGCACGATCCTGCTGAAGTTACCGTTGGTAGCAAAAATTCAGGATCAGCTACAGTTTCTCACGAGTATTATTTAGTGAATGCACGTGATCGTTACGAAGCGTTGAAACGTTTAGCTGATGCTAATCCAGACATCTTTTCGGTGGTTTTTTGTAGAACAAAACGTGATACTCAAGCCGTAGCCGAAAAATTAATTGAAGATGGGTACAGCGCTGCTGCTTTGCACGGAGATTTATCTCAAG
>DFXW01000003.1 GCA_002382495.1 Flavobacterium sp. UBA4098 | reverse complement strand
CAGCTTGATCGGTATGAACTGAGTATTTTGGAAAAGTTCTCGTTTGTTTGTAATTGTCTTTTCCCATCCAAATTTTAATTCTATCGACAACTTTTAAAGCATATTCTTTAGAAACTTCAAATTCTTTTTTGTTTTCCGATCCCCACTTCTCGTACAAACTATCTCTATATTTTTCTAATGCTTCTTCTGAGAAAATCAATTGTTTACTCACTTCCATATGGGCGATTAAAGCCGCTAATTGCTGATTCACTCCGCTTTTAGCATCCAATGCAGGAATGGAATCCAAACCTTTTAACTGCCCCTGCAGACTTTCATACTTAGTACTGTTTTGCGCAATAATCTCATAAGCTGCTACATTAGGATAGACGTAAATTCTACTCGCAACTGGTGGAGAAAAAATATCATGTACCATGATTCCGGTTACGGTGTCTACTGCTGCACAATAATCATCTGTAGTTACAACAATTGGTTGATCTTTTTTACAAGCGCTAAAAAGAACCAATAGCAATCCCAAAAGAGAAATTTTAGTTTTCATTTTAAATTATTTAATTTTTATTCATGGGAAGTTCGTACACTTCCGCCTTTTTATTATTGATGGTGACCAAAAGATATTTCTTTCCGTTAAACGGAATAATATCTAGATGGCGTACCGCTTTTTGTGACAAATCTATTCCAATTTGGTTACCCAAATAAATCGTTTTTTGATTTTTAATTAAAGCTCCTGAAAATCCATCAAATCTGCTGTGAAAAGGAGTAACTCCAAAATAATTACCCGCAGCAAAAACTTCATTTTTTCCATCACCATCAAAATCCGATTGCACAAAACTAGTGATTGGGCTCACTTGCATTTTATTTGAAAAAGGAACAAAGGTAAATTTTCCTTTATCGTTTCTCAAATAACCTGATTTTAAATTATGCACTTCATACAAAGCTGCTTTTTCTAACATGGCCGGATCAAAAATTTCATCCACTTTTTTTCCTGCAAAGGATTTATAGTTATTGAATTTTTTCTTCAACATACCGCTGAATTCTTCTACTAATTCGTCCAATCCCAAAGTCGGATAGTAATTCCCTTTCTTCTCAATCGCAACAATCGTTTCAAATGTTCCATTAGTATCGAAATCATCATAGTACATTTTCATTGGAAACTCTGCTGATGATTTGAATTTGGAATTCATTCCCCAATTGCCAAGCAAATAATCTTGATCTCCATCTTGATCAATATCAAATGCAGTAATAGATTGCCATAATCCATTATGATTTCCTGGTAATAGGCTCTCTGTAATGTCTTTAAAACTTCCTTTACTATTGGCAAAAAAGGTAGGCTTCATCCATTCACCCACGACTATTAAATCTTGAGTGCCGTCTTTATTAAAATCAGTTACAAGAGCATCGGTAACCATTCCAATACTTGAAAAAGCTGCTCCTTGTACTATGGTAAATACGCCTTTATTATTGTTCATCAAATAACAATCAGGCATTCTTCCAAAACTATTTGATTTGGAATTGTTACCAATAAAAACATCCAAGTCTCCGTCTTTGTCGTAATCAATTGTTTTAATAACCGAGGCATTCATTCCTTTGGTTTCTGGCAAATTAGATTTAGTCAATGCATTTCCTTGGTACAATCTTGGAATTAAATTGGCTGCATATTGTCCGCTTCCTGAAGCCACAAACAAATCGTTTTGGCGATCCCCATTGAAATCAGCAATTACTGCCGAAGCATCTTCATAAATCGAATCAGTAACGATAGAAGCAAAACTTTTCTTGGTAAATCCATTTCCGTTTTGAAGATAAATTACCGCTTGTTTTCCTTGTGCTCCACCAAAGAAAATATCACTTTTACCATCATTGTTAATGTCGCCAATAACTGTGGCAGGACCTCGATCAGAACGTTGATAAGGAATTAATTTTTGCGATGTGAAATCCACAAAATCATTTTCTTGATGTACAAAATCAATCCCTAGATTAGTTGCTGACTTTTTAAAAATCGGCAATACTGAAGGATGTAAATTGGCGTAATTAAATATTTTTCTATTCTTATATGGGCGAACCGTAAGTGTTTGATTGGTTTTCACCTTTTTAAGCGTCTGGAAGGTTTTATCTGGCCAAATAATTTGAACCGAATCTACCTGTGTAAATTTCCCATAACCAAAATGCGCTATTGGTTCTGAACTGGATTGAAAACCACGTGTCGTTTGAATATCTTTAAATTGTTTTTGACCTTTAACATACGAAATGACCTTGGCACCTATTCCAAAAGTATTTTTTGCACCAAAACGCAATTTTACTTTTAAGTAATTCGCTTTCTCGTTAGTTTTATTAACGTAAATCGATGCAACACTATTCAAATTATTCGTTACAATATCTAAATCACCGTCATTATCTAAATCAGCATAGGCGCCACCGTTAGAAATAATGGAATCATTTTCTATCCAGTCATTAGAACGGTTTTTAAACTGTAAATCTTTAGACCCTTGAAATACATAGTTTGGAACATTTGCCGAAGGCATTTTTTTCAAAGCTTGTTTGTCTATAAGTTTTGTCGAATTTAACTTGGTTTTAATGTTCGAATTGGAATAGTATTTTATGTAATCCAAATCATTAGGTCGTTTTGGAATTCCGTTGCAAACAAAAATATCTTGTTCACCATCTTGATCATAATCAGCAAATAAAGTACTCCAACTCCAATCTGTTGCAGCTACTCCACTTAGTAAAGCTGTCTCGGTAAAATGTTTTCCAGCTTGATTGATTTGCAACATATTTCGAGTGTACTGATAGTGGTAGCCCAACTTTTCTGTACGGTATTTCAACATTTGCGGATTATCATCTCCAGCAGAAGATTTTAAAGCCGTTTCGTCTTCAGGAAGCATGTCCAAAGTCATCAAGTCAGGAAAACCATCGTGATTGATATCGGCAGCATCTACACCCATTGAAAAACGACTGGTATGCCCAAAATAATTTTTCATGCTTTCGGTAAAAGTACCGTCGCCATTATTCAAGTAGTAATAATCGTCTTCATGAAAATCATTACAAATATAAATATCCGGATGGCCATCTAAATTAAAATCGGATACAGCAATTCCCAATCCATAACCATTGGCACCTCCAAAAATTCCGGATTTTTCACTCACATCGACAAAATGACCATTGTCGTTTCGAAATAATTTATCCCCAGTTTCATAGCTTCTTTTATTTCTAATATCAGCTTTACCATAAGATGCCTCTGAATGTACTGCATGATTCAATAAATACATATCCAAATCGCCGTCATTATCGTAATCTAAAAAGGCTGCTGATGTACTAAAATTGTCTAAGTCCAAACCGTATTCAGCCGCACTTTCGGTAAATGTGTTGTCTTTATTGTTGATGTACAACTCGTTGTGACCTTCAAATCCGTGAATTCCCACAACAGCACAAACATAAATGTCTAAATAACCATCACCGTTAACATCTGCCATAATGGATCCGGTATTCCAATCGCTTTCGCCTTCAACACCCGCTTTTATAGAAATATCTTCAAATTTATTTGCCCCTTTATTCAGGTACAATTTGTTTTTTCCTTGATTAGAAGTAAAATAAATATCTACTAAACCATCATTATTAATATCGCCAAGTGCCACTCCACCTCCATTGTAATAATAGAGATAATCTAAAATCGAAATGTTTTTGGATTCGTCCAATTGATTCACAAAAGTCACCTTACTTTCGTCTGGAGACAATTTATCAAACAATTGGTTTTCTTTTTTGGAACAGCCTGCAATAATTAAAGATGCTAGCGCTATTGTAATGAATTTATTCATTGATCGTAAACAATTTAGGTGAGGCATTATTCAATACTGCTATAAATGAAGCTGCTTTATTTTTAGTTTTAATTGCCTTCATTTTTTGCACTTCACCTGTGATGAAAATTCCAGATTTCGGGTACGGCAACAAACTGAATTTGCCTTTTTTATTCCCTAATAAAACACTTCCGTGACTGGAATCCAAACGCCCAAATTGAGGTTTAAATTCGTATTGATTTCCTCCAAGGATAATATCTAAATTTCCGTCTTTATTAATATCCAAAACACAAGAGGTATTTACAGTTGACAATTGTACTTCCTGAGGCATTATTTGGATTTCAAATTGACCATTCCCTTTGTTTATCGCAATAATACTCTCTTGAATAACTGCCATTTTTTGCAACGAATTAGCAATTACTTCAGGAGCAAAGATCTCTTGAATTGTTTTTTTTGCATAATCGCTATAGTTTAAATTTTTCTTTTTAATAGAAGGAATTTGTTTAGCCAATTCTTGTTTTAAATTAATCGGCATGTCTTTTTCATCAATTGTACGTGTGCTAATTTGTTCAATCGTTCCGTTACTATCAAAGTCATTGATAAACAAACGCATTGGATTTTTAGCAGTTGCTTTGTAGGATGTATTTGTTCCCTTATTACCTAAAATTAAATCTTTTTTCCCATCATTATTCAAATCTACACATTGAACCGAATTCCAAAAACCACTATATCCAGATAAATTTGATTTATACACAGCCAAACGTCTTCCTGTATTTTTGAAAATTTGTGGTGCCATCCAATCACCAACTATAATTAAGTCTTTCTTATTATCATTATCGACATCTTCCCAAACAGCATCGGTAATCATGCCTGTGGTATTTAGTTTGAACGCTTTTTTATCAATTACATTGGTAAAATTGCCTTTTCCATCATTTTCCAATAGCAAATGCTTCGGATCAATTCCATACACTCCAGGAACACTTCTGCTACCCACAAAAATATCCACATCACCATCTTGATCAAAATCGTATGGAGCTATAACAGCTACATTAGTACTTGCAGAAGGAATAACTGTAGTAGATTTAGAAAAAATACCTTTTCCGTTATTTAAGTACAAACGATTTTTAAAATTTTCCGGACTGGTTCTTTCATTACCTCCAGAGCCAACAACTAAATCCAAATCGCCATCACCATCAGCGTCTAGAAAAGAAGCAGCGGTGTCTTCAAAATTAGCATCTGTTTCCAAAGCAGTTTGTTTAGTTACACTAAACACAGTTCCGTTATTACTATATATTTTTCCAGCTTGTCCTTTGGCTCCGCCAATAAACACATCTTCATTACCATCACCATTAATATCTCCAACTGCTAATGAAGGTCCTTCTTGCGAAAGCATTTTAGAGATCAATCCTTCGTAATCAAAATCGATAAAATCATTTTCTTTATGTGCTACCCAATTCGATTTAACTTCCTTTAATAGTGGTTTTGTAATTGTTGTTTTAAATACATAATCTGAAGTAGCATTTGCAACAGACAAATTAATAGTTGTATTTAAAGCTACTTTCTTAATAGTTTGTGTTTTGCCATTTGGCCAAATCACTTGTAAGGAATCAATTTTTTTGGTTCCAACACCAAAAGTCATTACATAATCAATTGACGATTGAAATCCTCTTGACGGTATTAACTCTTGACGGATCACTTCTTTTCCAGAATACAATTCAACAACACTTCCAACTGCAAACTTATTTTTAAGATCACCTTTCAACTTCACTTTTACAAAATGATTGGCTTTATTTTTTTCTGAATTATTACGGAATACAAACGACTCCATATTCACATTATTGACTACTAAATCCAAATCACCATCATTATCCAAATCACCATAAGCTGCTCCATTAGAAAAACTTGGCGTATCTAATCCCCAAGATGTAGCGTTATTAGTAAATGTCAAATTAGAATTATTTTTAAAAGCATAATTAGGAATTGGAGTACTTGGCATTTTAGCAATAATGGTTTCAATATCTTCTTTTACTCCAGTAACCACCATTTTTTGCATCAATTCATTAGCAAAAAAGTCCATAAAATCCTGATTAGTCAAATCATGATAAATACCATTACATACATAAATATCTTTGTAACCATCATTATCCATGTCAAAAATTAGCGCTCCCCAACTCCAATCGGTTTTTGATACACCAGCAAAATTGGCAATTTCTGTAAAATGAGTTCCGTCATTGATGTGTAATGCATTCGACATGTATTGATTAAAGAAATCCATGTTTAATTTTCGAGTCAATAAATCGTAATTTTCAAAACTAGTAGTAGATTTTAAACGTTCATCGCCTTCAGGCAACATATCAGTTGTAAAAATATCTGCCTTCCCATCATTGTTAATATCAGCAAGATCAGCACCCATTGAGGCTTGACTAATATGGGTAGCCCAAGTTTGTATTTGTTCAGAAAAAGTCCCATTTTTATTATTGATATACAAATAATCTCTTTCGTAGAAATCATTGGAAACATAAATATCTGGATATAAATCGCCATTAACATCTCCAACGGTTACGCCTAATCCAAAACCGATCAAACTTCCATAAATTCCAGAAGCTTCACTGACATCTACAAATTTTCTGTCATCATTACGTAGTAACTTATCACCACCACCTTTCAATATGTCAGCTACTTTCCAGTCTTTGTCACGTAATTCTCTTTTATTGGAATAGTTCAAAGAACTCACAGGAATAAAACTGTTATTTAAAATATAACAATCTAAATCACCGTCTTTATCATAATCGAAAAAGGCAGCATGGGTTGTAATTCCTGTATCTGCCAAATTGTATTCAGCCGCTTTTTCTGTAAAAGTACTATTGCCATTGTTGATGTACAATTGACTTTTTCTTATTGCGTCAATATTATTTCCAGCATCCAAAACATAAATATCTAAAAAACCATCTCCGTTAATATCCACCATAACAACACCGGTAGACCATGCCTTTTTTCCTTGAATACCCGATTTTACTGAAATATCCTCAAATTTAAAATCACCTTTGTTGAGATACAATTTATTTACTCCTTGATTAGAAATTAAAAAAACATCCGCTAAACCGTCATTATTGATATCTCCAATAGCCGCTCCGCCACCGTTATAAAAATTTCGGTATTTAAAAATGTTCATGTTCTCTCCGTTTTTGACTTCATTTTTAAAATCAATTCCCGTTTGAGAAGGTTCCAAAAGAGTAAAAAGTACATCTGAATTGCCTTTAGAACAACTTGCTGTAACAAATACAAGAACAATAAAAAGTAGACGATTCAACATAATAAAATGGAGGTTAATTTTGAAATAATACGAGCCAGCAATTTATGGAAAAAGTAGAATATAAAAAAATTAAAATAAGCTTAATATTGTTGTGTTTACGGGAGATTGTAAATAAAAAAAGAGCCAAAAAGGCTCTTAAAAAAATAAGGAGGACATTGCTGTCCTCCTTACCTATTTTAAACAAAATCAGGAGTAATTAGTATCCAGGATTTTGAGATAAATTAGAGTTAAATAATGCATCCGCTGGAATTGGATACAATAAATATTTCTTGTCAGAAGTATATGGTTTTAAACCTCTAGCAGCAAGGAATTTTCCAAAACGAATTGCATCGTTTCTTCTCCAACCTTCCCACCATAATTCTCTACCTCTTTCAGCATAGATACCATCTAATGTAGCAGCAGCAGCAGTTACACCTGATCTTGCAGCCAAGTCAGCCATAATTGTACCAACTGATCCAGATCCACCTCTAGCAATTGCTTCTGCTTTCATTAACAAAGCATCTGCATAACGCATCAAGACTAAGTCATTATCTGGTTGACCAAGGTTATCAGCATCTGGAATGTATTTAATACCACGTACACCAGCTGTTTCAAGAGTAGAACCAGAAGTAATCAAAGTTAGAGCACGAGTAAAATTCATAGGATTGTTATTTCTATCTTTCAATGCATTTGCAGAACTTACAGTACCGTTTTTATACATTTGACCTTCTAAGAAACCAATCCCTTTACCAGCTGCATCAACAGTAAAAGTATATCCTGGAGCAGCGTAATGTGCACGATTATCTGCAGCATTAAATGTGCTATAGTAATCAGCTACAGTAGAGAATCCATTCCATCCGTCTGGAGTTTGGTTGTAGTGGTTACACATTCTCCATTTAGACTGCATTCCTCCACCGTCTCCACCTTTGTTATTTTTAGAAGAAAAAATAACTTCAGATGAAGTATTGTTGTTTGGAGCAAAGTTCAACCAATAGTTAGTAGCTAAAGTGTTAGTGATTGCGTCAACATGTTGTACAACTTTAGTCATATCAGCAGCAGCAAATGTGTAAGGTCCTGCTGGGTCAGCAGCAGTAAATACCGCTTTGTTCAAATAGAATTTTGCCAATAAGAAATGAGCAGCATCTTTGTTTGCAATACTTGCATCACCAGCTGTTCTTGCAGGTAAAGCACTAACAACAGCCTCTAATTCTTTTATGAAAAATTCAGTTGCTTCTGCACGAGACCATACTTGAGGATCATCAGTCAAAGCTGAACCTGCTGGTCTGTATGGAGCTTGTCCAAACAAATCAATTACTGTATAATAGTACCATGCACGTAAAAAACGAGCTTGAACTACTTGAGATGCTGAACCTCCATTTTCAATGATCAAATTACATTTGTATGCGTTTGACAATAAAGAGTTCCACGCATTACGAACTTCAGGATGATCTGGAGCCCAAGTATGTGTGTGGATTTGTCTCCAAGCACCATTGTCATCCCAGTCACCACCACGCGTTGGTCCAACCATCGCATCCGTTGACATTTCATCCATTGCATATACACCACCTTGCCCGTTGAAGTCTCTCAACCCCTCGTAAGCAGATTGCAATGTAGCAGCTGTGTTTACAGTACCACCTGCACTAGTAGCATTGGGAACTCCATCTAAGATTTCTTCATCTAGATTAGTACAACCAATACTAAAAGAAACTATACCTAAGTATAAAAATCCTTTAATTATATTATTTCTTTTCATTATTAAATAGTATTAAAATGTTACATTAAGACCTAAAGCAAATGCTTTTGAACGTGGGTAAGATAAATAATCGATACCAGCAGATGGCACACCGTTAAGTGATTTATCTGTGTTCACCTCAGGATCAAATCCAGAATAATTAGTAAACAACAATAAGTTTTGACCGTTTACAAAGAAACGTGCTGATTTAATTTTCAATTTCTCTAATGTAGCTCCTGTGAAAGTATAACCTAAAGTTAAGTTACCCATTCTTAAGAAATCTCCTTTTTCTAAATACTTAGTAGATGGAGAGTTAGGATCTCCAGCATCTTGTGGAGAAGTAGCTACACTAGCAGGTACGTTTCTACCACCATTGAAAGCTCCTTTAAAGAAATAGGCATTAGCAGTATTGTTATACAAATAGTGACCAAAAGCTCCATAGAAAGATACAGCAGCATCAAAGTTTTTGTAGGTTACATTAGTAGAGAAACCTAGGTTCATTTTTGGCAAACCTTGTTTTCCAACTAATTTTTTAGCTGCTAAACCTAAAGAAGCATCTGCACCAGCAGCGTCAGCATAGATTGAAGCACCGTTAGAATCATATCCTCTAAACTCATACATATAGTAGCTATAAATTGGCTCATTATTAGTTACAA
Source organism: Flavobacterium sp. UBA4098 (assembly GCA_002382495.1). Lineage (GTDB taxonomy): Bacteria > Bacteroidota > Bacteroidia > Flavobacteriales > Flavobacteriaceae > Flavobacterium. Next base: position 16,486 of record DFXW01000003.1, on the reverse strand, counting down.
CTTGAGCAAAAGCTCCAGTTAAACCTTGACCATTCAAAGCACCTGCTTGAATAAATCCAGCGAAGTTTTCCATTTTATTAGACAAGAAAGAAGCATTAGCAGCAATATCCCAAGTCAATTGATCAGAATCAATTAATTTGTAGTTTGCACTTACTTCAAAACCATTGTTAATTAAGTTTCCTGGCAAATTCACAAAACGTGGAGATGGTGGACCTGGCTGAGAAGCAGCAGATGGAACTGGGAAAATTAAGTTTTCAGTATCTCTCATGAAATAGTCAACAGAACCTGTTAATCTATTGTTCAATAAAGAGAAATCTAAACCAAGACCTGAAGATGTAGTAGTTTCCCATTTCAAATCTTCGTTAGCATTTGAATCAACATTTAACGATCCATTATTTCCATAAGAAGCACGAGCTACCGCAGAGTTCACTGCAAACTCTTGGTTACCAGTAATACCATAGTTAGCTCTTAATTTCAAGCTATTAACTAGACCAGCTTTGTCTTCAAATACTTTGTATCCTAAACCAACTGCTGGAAAAGCACCGTATTTGTTATTTGCTCCTAATTTAGTAGATCCATCAGAACGGAAAGATGCAGTAATTAAAAAATCTTTGTATAAAGTTGCATTAACTCTAGTGAAGAAAGACTGTAATTCATTTCTGTTTCTGAATGAAGACGCACGGAATTCATTTTGCAAACCTCCTTCGATGTTATCGATTAGGTTAGTTTGTTTTGGATCAAAACCTTTAGCAGAAAAATTACTTCCACTAGCAGTGTAATCATAGTAAGAATAACCAGCTAAAGCATCAAAGATAAAATTATCATTGAATGTTTTGTTGTAATTCAAAGTATGCTCAAAAGTTCTGTTTAATCTTTCGATTTGAGTAACACCAGCTTGACCATATTTCACAACAGAAGAACCTGTAGGAGTTGCTTGAGCAACATTTTGAATTTGGATTCCTGGAGATAATTGAGATTTTCTTGTAGAATTAGAAGTCTCAACTCCAAATAAGAACTGGTAGTTCAAATTATCATTGATTTTTAAAGTAGATTTAATACTAGCTAGCAATTTGTTAGTACTAGTATAATCTGTATAAGCATCAGATAACAAAGCTGGATTTAAGAAAGAGTTATTAATTCCAGTTCCTCCATTTGGAGACATGTTATATGAACCATCTGTATTAGTTAATTTATCAGTAGGGTTCCAGTACATTGCAGCACCAATCAAGTTACCGATAAAACCAGCATCGTTTGAAATCAAAGCTGCTTGGTCTCTCATATTAGAATAATTTACTTTAGTATCTACTTTCAAAGCACCACCAAAGAAATCATTTGAGTTATTTAAAGCAAATGTGTATTTGTCTAAACCTGTTTTGTTAACAATACCTTCTGTATTAGAAGCTCCAATAGACACACGTGTAGATGAATTTTCAGTTGATTTAGTGAACGATACATCATGGTTTGAAGAAAATGCATTTCTCATGATTGCATCTTTCCAATCGTAACTTCTTGATCCGTTATCTTTACCACCATTAGCTACGAATTCATCTGCAGACATAATATCTAAATTACTTGCAACAGAACTGAAAGTGAATGAATTAGAATACGTTAATTGTGGTTCTTTAGATTTTGATTTTTTAGTAGTAATAACCACCACACCATTTGCTCCACGAGAACCATAGATAGCAGTAGAAGACGCATCTTTAAGAATAGTCATACTCTCAATATCATTTTGGTTGATAAAGTTCAATGGATTTCTTGCAGATTGACTTCCTAAACCAATATCATTACCTGGAGATACATCTCCACCATCCAAAGGCACACCATCCACAACAATAAGCGGACCGTTACCAGAACGGATAGATGAATTACCACGAATTCTGATACTAGCAGCAGCTCCTGGCTCACCACTTGACTGTGTTACTTGAACACCAGCAACCTTACCTCTCAATAAGTCTGCAGGGTTAGGCGCACCTACGTTGTCAAAGCTTTTAGAGCTTAATTGATCAACTGCTCCAGTAGCATCTTTTTTCTTAACAGAACCGTAACCGATAACGACTACTTCTTTTAATTCTGCTGAATCTTCTTTTAAAGTAACATTTACATTACTTCTTCCTGCTACATTTACTTCTTGACTTTTAAGACCAATGTAACTAAAAACTAAAACTGCATTTGAGCCAGCGTTTTTGATAGTAAATTTACCATCAAAATCAGTTTGTGCTCCTTTTGTCGTTCCTTTAACTAATACAGAAGCCCCTGGAAGAGGTCCGCTAGCATCGGATACGGTACCTGACACATCTTGCGAATATGTCAAACTTGTACATAGCATGGTTAGAAAAACCATCAAGCCTTTAAGTAGACTATTTTTCATACGTAATAAATAAGTTGGTTAATAAATGGTTTGTTTTAAATATTGAGCCAAACATAATACTAATTTTATGAAAAAATTAAGAAAAAGTGAACTATATCGTTTTCGGGGTATCGAAAACGTTTTCGATTCGAAAATTAATACCGCAAAAAAACAATTGAAAAAATAGCTATTCTTTAAAAAAAAAGAACTAAAAAAACACATTTAATATATTTATATCTAATTCACTGAAAAAACAGTGAATTATTCCCAATAAATTAACTGAAAAATAAATTTTATTGCGAATTCCATAAAATCAAAAAAAATAGGATCAAAATGGATTATTCCAATTAATTGAATCCAATACCTGTAGCGGCAACGTTTTCGGAAAAATTAATACCTTAATATAACTAATAGAGGAATCAATTCACAAAAAGAATACTATTTTTATCCATTCAAAAAAACAAAATGAAAAACCAGTGGAAAAAAATAATAGCCGCTAGCGTATTGCTTAGCAGTATATGTCAGGCTCAAGAAAATAATCCTATTTCAATTTCGTCAAAAGAAATAAATACTGTTGATTCCAATCAATATTACAAAGAACCTTTCCGACCACAATTCCATTTTTCGCCAGAAAAAAAATGGATGAATGACCCTAACGGAATGGTATTCTATAAAGGAACTTATCATTTGTTTTACCAATACTACCCTGAAGACATAGTCTGGGGACCTATGCATTGGGGACACGCCACTAGTAGCGATTTAATTCATTGGCAGCATAAAAAAATTGCCTTATTCCCTGACGAATTAGGATATATATTTTCAGGTAGTGCGGTGATGGATACCAACAACACTTCAGGACTTGGTACAAAAGAAAACCCTCCCATGATCGCCGTTTTTACGTACCATAACATGGAATTTGAAAAGGCAGGAAAAATTAATACACAAACTCAGGGATTAGCCTACAGTTTAGACGAGGGTGAAACTTGGACAAAATACGAAGCCAATCCAATTATCAATAATGAAACTTTAAAGGATTTTAGAGATCCTAAAGTATTTTGGAACGAAGAGGCAAAACAGTGGAATTTAGTATTAGTTGCAGGTGATCGTGCTCAAATATACACTTCAGCTAATTTACTTCAATGGAAACTAGAAAGTGAATTTGGACAAAACAAAGGGGCCCATGGAGGTGTTTGGGAATGTCCTGATTTGTTTAAAATAAAAGTAAACGGAACACAAGAAGAAAAATGGGTGCTTCTAGTAAGTATTAATCCAGGTGCGCCAAATGGTGGTTCAGCTACACAATATTTCGTTGGTAATTTTGACGGAAAAACCTTTACTACTTCGCAAAAAGAAACTAAATGGGTAGATTATGGTACAGATAACTATGCTGGTGTTACGTATAATGATGCTCCAGGCGGAGAACGCATTTTCTTAGGTTGGATGAGTAATTGGAATTATGCCCGAGATACGCCTACAACCAATTGGCGAAGTGCAATGACGTTGCCAAGAACACTTTCGCTTTCCACAATTAAAGGAGATTATGTATTACAAAGTCAGCCTGTTGCACAATTAGATAAACAATTATCAACAGACTTTTCTATTGAAAAAATTAAATTAAATAAAGGTGCAAATAAAACATTTACTTACTCCAATTTAAATCAATCGAAAATCCAATTTAAAGCGGAAAACAAAAATCTTAAACTAGTATTTTCGAATGATGCAAATGATTTGTTAGTACTTCATTACGATGCACAAAAACAAACTTTTGCTATTGACAGACGACTTTCAGGAAAAGTGAATTTCGAGAAAAGTTTTGGCGAAAAAATTCACACTACTCCGACTCCGAATATAATTACAAAAAATATTGATTTTCAAATCATATTGGATTGGTCTTCTATTGAAATTTTCTTAAACGGAGGAGTGTATTCGTTTACAGAACAAATTTTCCCCAACCAACCTTACACTAAACTAACTATTCAGTCGGTTGAAAGTCAAGAAATAAAAAACACCACCATCCAATCTGTGAAAAGAATTTGGTAAATATACATTTGCAACTAAAATTAACTAAACCAAAAAAAAATGAACAACAAAAAAATTCTATACTGGTCCATTGTAGTAGCCTTGGCAGGATTCTTATTCGGCTTTGATACTGTAGTGATTTCAGGAGCCGACAAACAATTGCAACAATTATGGGGATCATCCGATTTATATCACGGATTAGTAGTGATGTCATCTGCTTTATGGGGAACCGTTATTGGAGCTATATTTGGTTCGTACCCAACCAATATTCTCGGAAGAAAAAAGACCTTAATTATAATTGGATTATTATTTTTCATCTCGGCAATCGGAACTGCATTTGCAACAGATTCTATCATCTTCTCTATCTTTAGATTCTTAGGCGGAATTGGAATTGGAGCCTCAACTATTGCTGCACCAACCTATGTTTCTGAGATTGCGCCTGCAAAGGATCGAGGAAAATTAGTTGCTTTGTACCAATTTAATATTGTTTTTGGAATTCTAATTGCCTTCACTTCTAATTTTTACTTACAAGATATTGGAGAAAACTCTTGGCGATGGATGCTAGGAATTCAAGCTTTTCCAGCCTTTGTATACACCATATTAGTTTTTGGTATTCCAGAAAGTCCGCGGTGGATTTTTGAATACAAAAAAGACAGAGCTCAAGCTATTTCCATCCTAAAACAGATCAATTCTGACGCACAAGCAGAAGAAGAAATCGCAGCTATGGAAATGGAAACTACTCAAGAAGTGAAAAATGAATCTATTTTCATGAAAAAATATAGAAAGCCATTGCTCCTTGCCTTTTTCATTGCATTTTTCAATCAGCTTTCTGGAATTAATGCCTTTTTGTATTATGCGCCCCGTATTTTTGAATTGGCCGGTTTAGAAAAATCAGCTTCTTTCTTGAGTAGTATTGGAATTGGAATTATCAATTTGTTGTTTACCATGGTGGGTATTTCATTAATTGATAAATACGGCCGTAAAACCTTGATGTATTTAGGTTCTTTTGGATATATTATCTCGTTAGGATTAGTAACGACTGCCTTTTATTTTGAATGGAAAGGAATGGCTGTGCCTCTGTTTTTCTTCTTGTTCATTGCCTCTCATGCCATTGGTCAAGGAGCAGTAATTTGGGTATTTATTTCTGAGTTATTCCCTAACAAATTAAGAGCGGCCGGAACTTCATTTGGCACCTCAGTGCACTGGGTTTTAGCAGCATTGATTCCGTCATTCATTCCATTTTTATTTAAAGAAATTGGAACCACTACTGTTTTCGCCATTTTCTGCATTATGATGGTATTCCAACTACTTTGGGTATTCTTCAAAATGCCAGAAACAAAAGGAAGAACATTAGAAGAATTGTCTGAAAGTTTATCCAATAACAACTAATTATGGCGATAAAAATTGCTTGTTTTGGCGAAGTCTTATTTGACGTTTTTCCAACGCACAGAAAAATAGGCGGAGCCCCTTTAAATGTTGGACTCCGAATGGCTTCACTTGGAATCGATACGCAGATCATTAGTCGTATTGGACAAGATGAAATTGGGAATGAATTACTTGTTTTTGTTTCCCAAAATGGAGTAAGTGCCGATTCTATTCAAATAGACCCCAATTTTGCTACTGGTGAAGTACTAGTTCAATTAGACGCAAAAGGATCTGCGTCTTATACCATCAATTATCCCGTAGCTTGGGACAAAATTGAAGCTACTCCAGAAGCGCAAAGTGTGGTTGCCAATTCCGATGCCTTAGTTTTTGGAAGTTTAGTTTGTCGTGATACTACTTCGTATCAAAGCTTATTAACACTTTTAAATTCGGCAAAGTATAAAATATTTGACGTGAATTTGAGAGCGCCATTTTATACTAAAGAATTACTTTCAGAATTAATGAACAAAGCTGATTTTATCAAATTCAATGATGATGAGTTGTATGAAATTAGCGCGTTTTTAGGATCTCCTTTTCATTCTTTGGAACAAAACATACAGTTTATTGCCGAGAAAACTAACACTCAGCATATTTGTGTCACCAAAGGGAGTCATGGGGCAGTTTTAATGTACAATAACCAATTATTTTACAATAGCGGATACAAAATAAACGTAGCTGACACCGTTGGTGCTGGAGATTCCTTTTTGGCTGGATTGTTAACCCAATTATTGACTGGAATTGACCCTCAAAAAGCCATTAATTTTGCTTGTGCATTAGGTGCACTTGTGGCACAAGAGGAAGGAGCTAATCCAAAAATTTCACCTGAAGCTATTGCTAAATTTATGCAGGTATAAAATCTACTATTTTTATTTATACATGCGGTTTCAATTCATTTGAAACCGCATTTTATATATCTGATACTTTTGATAAAAAATATAACATATTACATCCTATTTGTAATATAGTAAACAAATTGAAACCCTATTTTCAAAAAAATGAATATCTTGGCGTTTCTATGTGTTTTACTAGTAGTAAAACAATTCACAAACTGATATTTAATATATTTGTTCCCAAATCAAAAGTCAATGAAAAACATTACTCTTAAAGAAATTGCAACTACCCTAGGAATTTCGATAACGACCGTTTCAAAGGCGTTAAAAGATTATTCTGATGTTAGTGAAAAAACTAAAAAAGCAGTCAAGGAATTGGCTGAAAATTTGAATTATACACCCAATAGTTTTGCCGTCAATTTAAGAACAAAAGAGTCCAAAACTATTGGTTTAATTATTCCTGAGGTGACACACCACTTTTTTTCAAATATCATTAAATCAATAATTGATGCCGCTGAAAAAAATGGCTATTTAGTGATTATATTACAATCCAATGAAAGCCTTGAATTAGAAAAAAAACAAGTCGATTTATTAATCAACAAAAGGGTTGATGGTATTTTAATTTCCTTGTCTAATGAATCCAATAACGATTCGCATATTCAAGACATATTGAATAGAAAAATTCCATTAGTCATGTTTGATAAAATTGCCAAACTTGCTAAATGTTCCAAAGTAGTTATTGACGATCAAAAAGCGGGATTTGATGCTACACAACACTTGATTGACAAAGGTTGTAAAAAAATAGCCCATATTCGCGGTCCCCTTAATCCTCAAAATTCAATTGATCGTTATTTAGGTTATAAAAAAGCATTAGAGTCCAACGGAATTCCATTTGATTCGAAATTAGTATACACCTGTGAAAAAGTAAACTTTGAAGAAGGACTGGAATTTACCAAACAATTATTTGAAGAACATCCAGATGTAGATGGGATTTTTGCAATAACTGACTTAGTCGCCGTAGGAGCATTAGCGTATTGTAACGACAAAAAGATCAATGTTCCGAAGGATGTTAAAGTAATTGGTTTTAGCAACTGGTTTATGTCTCAAGTAATTACACCCAAGTTAAGTACGGTAGAACAGCCTAGTCACGAAATGGGAATCGCTGCTTTTAATTTATTATTAGAAGAAATGGCAGCACGAAAAGAAGAATCAGAATACAATCCAAAAACCATAGAATTAGATACTCAAATTATAGAAAGAGAGTCAAGTAAAACCTAATTAATTTTATTTCAGAAATTGTATGTTTCGTTTTAAACCCTCTAGTTTTGTTCTTTTCAATGGCGAATCTTTGAATACTTTTTGAAAAGTTTCGGCTGTAATTTCTTCCCAGTCTTTTTTGGAATACGAAAGCAGTTCAGGATTGGCTTGAAATAAGGGTTCGCTATGCGGTTTTGAAAATCGATTCCACGGACAAACATCTTGACATACATCACATCCAAAAGCCCAATCATCCAATTTCCCTTTCATCTCCTCTGGAAGATTATCTTTCAATTCAATGGTGTAATAGGAAATGCATTTACTACCATCGACTTGATAAGGAGCAATTATCGCCTGAGTTGGACAAGCATCTAAACAAGCCGTACAACTGCCACAATGATCTGTTGTTGCAAAATCATATTCTAATTCCAAATCAATAATTAATTCGGCAATAAAATAAAATGAGCCCACTTTTTGGGTAATCAGATTGCTGTTTTTACCAATCCAACCCAAACCACTCTTCGCAGCCCAAGCTTTATCGAGAACTGGAGCAGAATCTACAAAAGCTCTTCCAGATACAGCTCCTATATTTTCTTGAATTGCAAATAATAATTCGTTAAGCTTTTCTTTGATTACAAAATGATAATCTTGGCCATAAGCGTATTTGGATATTTTATAGGAATCCTCTCTTTGCAATTCGGAAGGGTAATAATTCAAAAGCAAAGAAACAACACTTTTGGCACCGTCAACCAATAAGGTAGGGTCTAATCGCTTGTCAAAATGATTTTCCATGTAGGACATTTGACCATGACTATTATTTTTTAGCCATTTTTCGAGTCGTGGCGCTTCTATTTCTAAAAAACCAGCCTCAGATATACCACAAGACAAAAAACCAAGGCGTTGCGCCTCTGATTTAATAAATTGCGAATATGTTGATTTGTTAGAAATAAAAAATAGAATTAAAACAATCCGCCTTGAATATTGGTTTTCAATTTGCCCAAGTGTTTATAAGCTTTATCAGTCACTTCACGACCGCGAGGGGTACGCATTATAAATCCTTCTTGAATTAAGAAAGGTTCATAAACTTCTTCAATGGTTTCACTACTTTCTGAAACCGCAGTTGCCAGCGTAGTCAGACCCACAGGACCGCCTTTAAATTTATCGATAATAGTATTTAAAATTTTATTGTCCATTTCGTCCAAACCATGAGCGTCCACATTAAGCGCTTTTAAGGCGTATCTAGCAATTTCTATGTCAATTGTACCATTACCCTTAATTTGTGCAAAATCACGCACTCTACGCAACAATGCGTTGGCTATACGAGGTGTGCCTCTACTTCGTCCAGCAATTTCAATGGCAGCTTCAAGGTCAATAGGCATTTTTAAAATACCGGCACTACGTTCAATAATGGTTGTCAAAAGCTCAGTAGTGTAATATTGTAAACGAGAGGAGATTCCAAAACGAGCACGCATTGGAGCAGTTAATAAACCTGAACGGGTAGTTGCTCCAATTAGCGTAAAAGGATTTAAATTAATTTGAACCGTTCTAGCATTCGGGCCAGATTCAATCATAATATCAATCTTGAAATCTTCCATGGCAGAATACAAATATTCTTCCACAATTGGACTCAAACGATGAATTTCATCGATAAATAAAACGTCTCGTTCTTCAAGATTAGTTAATAAACCCGCAAGATCTCCAGGCTTGTCTAAAACAGGGCCTGATGTTATTTTAATTCCTACTTGCAATTCATTAGCCAAAATATTAGCCAAGGTAGTTTTACCCAAACCGGGAGGTCCATGAAACAAGGTGTGATCTAAAGCCTCATTACGTTGATTCGCTGCTTCTACAAATACCTTAAGATTTTCAAGAATTTGATCTTGACCAGCAAAATCATCAAATGAAAGCGGTCTCAATCTTTTTTCAAGATCAAGTTCTTCAGGATTGTAGCCTTTTGTAGTTGGATCTAAATTTTCGTTCATGAAACAAATATAGAGAAAGATTAGTAAGAAATAATCGTGCTAATGAAGTTGAAATAAAAAAGCCTCTACAATAGAGGCTTTTTTATATTAGTGATGTAAAACTTCTTCACCTGGTTTCATTGGAACATTCTGCGGTACAAAATCTTCATCATGAGCTGGATTACTATAATCGTAAGGCCATCTGTGTACTTCAGGAATTTCTCCTGGCCAGTTCCCGTGAATGTGCTCTACAGGAGCCGTCCACTCTAAAGTATTTGATTTCCATGGATTTTGTTCTGATTTCTTACCGTAAAAAATACTTACAAAGAAATTGTATAAGAACACTAATTGGAAAGCACCTCCGATTAAAGCAAATGTTGTAATTAAAACATTTACATTTTGCAAATCGTCAAATAATGGGAAGTTCGTATTCGTGTAATAACGTCTTGGTAAACCTGCTAATCCAATAAAGTGCATTGGGAAGAAAACTCCATATGCACAAACTGCTGTTACCCAAAAGTGAATATACCCTAAGTTTTTATTCATCATTCTACCAAACATTCTTGGAAACCAATGGTAAACACCAGCAAACATTCCATAAAGAGCAGAAATACCCATTACTAAGTGAAAGTGTGCTACTACAAAATAAGTATCGTGAACATTAATATCCAAAGTACTATCTCCTAATATAATTCCAGTCAATCCACCAGTAATAAAAGTAGATACAAGACCGATAGAAAATAACATAGCAGTATTAAACTGTAAATTTCCTTTCCACAAAGTAGTAATGTAATTAAACGCTTTTACCGCAGAAGGAATAGCAATCAACAAAGTAGTAAAGGTAAATACAGATCCTAAGAATGGATTCATACCAGAAACAAACATATGGTGCCCCCAAACAATAGTTGATAAAAATGCAATTGCTAAAATAGACATGATCATCGCTCTATAACCAAAAATTGGTTTACGAGAACTTGTTGCAATAACTTCAGAGGTAATACCTAAAGCAGGTAATAATACAATATATACCTCAGGGTGACCTAAAAACCAAAATAAGTGTTCGTATAAAACCGGAGATCCACCTTGATAATGTAAAACTTCTCCAGCAATATAAATATCTGATAAGAAAAATGAGGTACCAAAACTTCTATCAAAAATCAACAACAAAGCTGCAGATAACAATACTGGAAATGAAACTATACCAATAATAGCAGTTATAAAGAATGCCCAAATAGTTAATGGTAGTCTTGTCATAGTCATACCTTTGGTACGCAAGTTGATAACGGTAACAACGTAGTTTAATGATCCCATTAAAGAAGATGCAATAAATATAGCCATAGAAACCAACCAAAGTGTCATACCAGTTCCTGAACCAGGTATTGCTTGTGGTAATGCACTTAAAGGAGGATAAACAGTCCAACCAGAAGAAGCTGGTCCAGCTTCAACAAATAATGAAGAAACCATGATCACACATGATATAAAAAACAACCAATAGGAAATCATATTCATAAATCCTGAAGCCATATCACGAGCTCCAATTTGAAGTGGAATTAATAAATTACTAAAAGTACCACTTAAACCAGCTGTCAAGACAAAGAAAACCATAATAGTTCCGTGGATGGTAACCAAAGCCAAATAGATATCATTAGCCATAACTCCATCAGGGGCAAATTTATCTCCTAATAAAATATTGAAAATTTTAAAAGACTCTTCTGGCCAAGCCAATTGCATTCTGAAAAGTAAAGACATTCCAACTCCAATAATACCCATAACAATACCTGTTAATAAGTATTGTTTAGCAATCATTTTATGGTCAATACTAAAAATATATTTAGTAATGAATGTTTCTTTATGATGATGATCGTGTTCGTGACCGTGTAAATCTGCTGACATATTTATATACTTTATAAATTTTAATTTAATTATTTCATTGCAACCTTAGAAGCAACTGTATCCGATGATACAACTGTAGTGTCAGTTGAAGCACCATCTGCAGCTGGAGCTGGTTCATTTGAAGCTTTCACTTCTTTAACCAAAGCTACTTTATCAGACAACCATACTTTATATTCTTCAGGCGTATCGACAACAATTTTCATTTGCATGTTGTAATGAGATGCTCCACAAATTTTGTTACACAACAAAAGGTAATCAAATGAATACGGATCTAAAGCTGTATTACCTGCTGCAACTAATTCAGCACTTTTCTTAGCTCTTAAATCATTAATTCTTGCTACTTTTTCAACCATAAATGGTAACTCTCTATACTCTGAAGTAGTATAAATTGGAGTGAAAGAAAACTGAGTCACCATACCTGGAACACAATTCATTTGTGCTCTAAAATGCGGCATATAAGCCGAGTGCAAAACATCCTGAGAACGAATCTTGAAAAGTACTTTCTTCCCTTTTGGAATGTGCAATTCTGAAGCAACAAAATCATCTTGTGCGTTTGGATCTGACAAATCCATACCAACAGCATTAACACCATCAATAAGTCTTACATTAGCTTTTCCTAATACATTATCAGCACCAGCATAACGTGCAGTCCATTTGAACTGTTGAGCGTATAATTCAATAACAATTACTTCTTCGTCTTCATCAACAAACATAATGTTATTCCAAGCATATAAACCGTATAAAATCAAACCGGCTAATACTAAAGCTGGAATCGAACTCCAAATAGCTTCTAATTTATTATTATCAGCAAAAAATGTCGCTTTTTGATCTTGTTTACCTCTGTATTTGAATGCAAAAAAGTGTAATAATACCTGAGTAATGGCTTGAACTATAAAAATTAAAACCCATGAAATATTCATCAAAGCATCAACATCAGAACCATGTTCTGAAGCAGGGGTATGCAAAGGAAGATCTCCCCATTTAATAAATCCATAAATTGTAAAAATATAAATGAATGCTAAAAAGCCAAACATTAAATATCCTTGAACATTGTTATCATTATCAGAGGCTATTTGTGAGTCATCCGCACTTGAATTCCCTACTTGAGTCAAATCAAATATTTTGGTCAACTGCCAAATTGCAACAGCTAATAAAACTAAAACTATAATTACCAACAAACTTGTCATCTGTTTTTATTTAAATATTATTAATAATGAAAATGTTTACTCTCTTCAATGAATGGATTTCTTTTAGCCAATAAAGGAGCTTTAGTTAATGCTGTGAAAACAACATAAATAAACAACCCTAAGAAGAAAAGAACAGAAGCAATTTCTGATACTCCAATAAACCATTGGTCACCAACTGTACCAGGCATAATCATGTTAAAGAAGTCAACATAATGTCCTAATAATATAACTGAACCCGCCATCACCAATATCCAAGTAATTCTTTTGAAATCTGTATTGATTAAAATCAATAATGGGAATAAGAAGTTCATAACAACTGCTCCAAAAAATGGCAAGTTGTACAATTGAATACGAGTAACGTAATAAGTAATTTCTTCTGGAATATCAGCGTACCATATTAACATAAACTGTGAAAACCATAAGTAGGTCCAGAATACACTAATACCAAACATAAATTTAGCTAAATCATGTATATGACTAGTATTTACATGCTCTAAATAACCTTTTGATTTTAAATACAACGTTACCATAGCAATCGCAGTAATTCCGCTTACAAAGAAACTTGCAAATACATACCATCCAAATAAAGTACTGAACCAGTGAGGATCAATAGACATAATCCAATCCCAAGACATAATTGATTCCGAAACGATAAAGAATACTAAAAATCCAGCAGACATTTTGAAGTTCTTTTTGTAATTCAAATTATCGTCCGCTTCATCTTGAGCCAAACAGTTTTTTCTAGAATAATAACGGTAAGCATTCCAGCCTAATAAGAAAATAGCAGCTCTAACAATCCAAAATGGAAAATTTAAATACCCTGCTTTACCAGCAATAATGTGATCGTAATTGGCACTGTTAGGGTCGGTAACACCTTCACCTAACCAAACAAATAAGTGATTAAAATGCAATCCTGATAAAATTAGAAAAACAAAGAACAAAACAGAACCTACAGGTAAGTAGGCTGTAATACCTTGCATCACTCTAAATAATACCGGAGACCATCCAGCTTGTGCCACTTGTTGAATAGCATAAAATGCTAATGTTCCCATTGAAATTAACAAGAAGAAAATACAAGCAACATACAATGCAGCCCAAGGTTTGTTTTGCAATTGATGCAAAACATGTGTTAAGTGTGCTTCATGTTCAGCATGAGCATCTCCTTCGTGAGCTTCAGTAGCTTCATGTGCTTTTTCAATAGGAGCTTCTGCTTTCATCTCATGAGATTGGTCAGCTTCATGAGCCTCAGTAGCTTCATGACCTTTTACAATAGGAGCTTCCGCTTTTGCCTCGTGAGCCTCAGTAGCCTCATGCTTAACAGCAGCATGACCACCATGACTTTCAGCAGCCAAAAGTGCTTCTACTTCTTTTATATCTTTAGGAGCAGTATAAAAACCGTAACCAATTCCTAAAAGACCTACAGCCATAAGGATTAGTGAAAAAGTTTTTAATTTACTTGAAAATGTATACATATCTTTAACGATCAGTTAGTTCAACAATTATAAATTATAATTCGCTTTTTAGTTTTAGAACATAGTTAGCCACTAACCATCGTTCTTTGGCATCCAATTGATTGGCATGTGAACCCATAGAGTTTAATCCATAAGTAATTACATGAAAAATACTTCCTTCTGTAATTGGTCTATCAGCATAACTAGGAACTCCAAGGAATTTTTCTCTTTCTACTAACTTCCCTTTACCATTTCCGGCAGCACCATGACAACTGATACAATAGATTTCATAAAGTTCTTGTCCTTTAACAATATCTTTTTGAATAGAATCTAGTGGTGATTTCAAATTAGCTTTCGCTAACTCATAACCTGCAGTAGAATTTTCATATTCATACACATCAAATCCTCTTTTTAAAGATCCAGTTGCAGGAAGTTGACCTTCCTTACCATCCTTAAATGCAGCTGATTCAGAATACGTTTCGTATCCTACAGATTCATACATGTTTGGAAAATATTGGTAGTTTGGCGCAGATTTATCGTGACATGACACCAATGTAGTCATACCAAACAATAACGCTATTTTAAATATATTTTTCATAACTATGATTAATGCTTTTCTATTACTTTAACTTCTACAGCTCCAGTGTTCTCAAAGAATGAAACTAATTCAGCTTCATTATTATGAACCGCAACTTCCATTAAAAAATGGTCATCTGTAGTTCTAACATCTGGGTTCTCTGCTTCTTTAAATGGCCATAATTTACTTCTCATATAAAAAGTTATTACCATTAAGTGAGCTGCAAAAAATACCGTTTCTTCAAACATAATTGGAACAAAAGCTGGCATGTTTTCAATATAACTAAAACTTGGTTTTCCTCCAATATCTTGTGGCCAATCTTGGATCATAATATAATTCATCATCCAAGTTCCAAAAGAGATACCGCACAACCCATATAAGAAAGCACAAATGGCTAAACGTGTTGGGGCCAATCCCATCGCTTTATCCAAACCGTGAACAGGAAATGGACTAAAAACTTCTTCGATATGATAATGAGCTGCACGTGTTTTTTTAACGGCATCCATTAATACATCATCGTCATTATAAATGGCGTATATTACTTTATTACTCATGGTGTGACTCTTTATTTGCTCTTTCTCTAATATAATTATCTCCAGTTGCTTTTAAGATTGTTTTAACCTCTGCTTGAGCAATTACCGGGAATGTTCTAGCATACAATAAAAACAATACAAAGAAGAAACCAATTGTTCCAATGAAAATACCAATATCAATAAATGTTGGTGAGAACATTGTCCATGATGATGGTAAATAATCTCTGTGTAATGATGTTACAATGATTACGAAACGCTCGAACCACATACCAATATTAACCACAATTGAGATAATAAATGAGAACATAATACTTGTTCTTAATTTTTTAAACCACATAAATTGAGGAGAGAAAACGTTACAAGTCATCATTGACCAGTACGCCCACCAGTAAGGTCCTGTTGCTCTGTTTAAGAAAGCATACTGCTCGTACTCAACACCTGAATACCAAGCGACAAATAATTCAGTGATATAAGCAACCCCTACAATAGAACCTGTAATCATAATTACAATGTTCATTAATTCAATATGTTGAATAGTGATATACGCTTCTAGATTTGACACTTTTCTCATGATGATAAGCAAAGTGTTTACCATTGCAAATCCAGAGAAAACTGCTCCAGCTACGAAGTATGGAGGGAAAATGGTAGTATGCCAACCTGGAATTACTGAAGTAGCAAAGTCCATCGATACAATAGTGTGTACAGAAAGTACTAAAGGAGTAGCTAAACCTGCAAGAACTAAAGAAACTTCTTCAAAACGTTGCCAATCTTTTGCACGACCGCTCCATCCAAAACTTAATATAGAATAAACTCTTTTGTTAAATGGTGTGATTGCTCTATCTCTTAACATTGCAAAATCAGGTAATAATCCAGTCCACCAGAAAACCAATGATACCGAAAGGTAGGTTGAAATTGCAAATACGTCCCAAAGCAAAGGTGAATTAAAGTTAACCCATAATGAACCAAATTGGTTTGGAATAGGCAATACCCAGTAAGCCAACCAAGG
>DFXW01000032.1 GCA_002382495.1 Flavobacterium sp. UBA4098 | reverse complement strand
AAGATTGGGAAACCAAAGTCAACGCTATTGTGGAAGAAACATTCAATGAAAACATGTCGGTCATTTCTGGAATTCCGTCTTGGGTTCAAATGTATTTCGAAAAACTACAACAAAAAGCCAATAAGCCTGTTGGAGACATTTTCCCCAATTTCAATTTGTTTATTTATGGCGGGGTCAATTACGAACCGTACCGTGCTAAATTTGAAAATTTAATAGGTCGAAAAGTCGATTCAATTGAACTTTTCCCTGCTTCNNTTTTTTGCCTACCAAGATTCCCAAAAAGAGAAAGGCATGTTGTTGTTATTGAATTCCGGAATTTTCTATGAATTTATTAAGAGCGAGGAATTTTCTACCGAAAACCCTCGTCGTTATACCATTGGCGAAGTCGAATTGGGGGTGAATTACGTTTTAATTCTATCAACCAATGCGGGCCTTTGGGGGTATAATATTGGCGACACGGTTCAATTTACCAGTTTAGCACCTTATCGAGTGGTGGTTTCGGGCCGAATCAAACATTATATTTCCGCTTTTGGCGAACATGTGATTGGCAAAGAGGTAGAAAGCGCTTTGCAAGAAGCTATGGAAGGAAGTGCGATTCGCGTCAATGAATTTACAGTGGCGCCTCAGATCAACCCAACCGAAGGATTGCCTTACCATGAATGGTTGATTGAATTTGAAAAGGAACCCGATAATTTAGCCGCATTTGCATTACAAATTGACGATGCGATGCGCAAGCAAAATGTCTATTATGATGATTTAATTGTGGGGAATGTTTTGCAAAAATTAGTGATTACCAAAGTACCTAAAAACGGTTTTCAAGACTATATGAAATCGATTGGAAAATTAGGAGGCCAGAACAAAATTCCGCGATTGTCTAACGATAGAAAAATTGCTGATTTATTAGATAGAGAATAGGAAAAAGATGCAAGAAAAAAGGTTTTTGTTAGTTTTCTTTTTGCTGGGGTTTTATACCTCCGCACAAATTCGCGGCGTTGTCAAAGACAGTATTTCAGGTGAGCCTATACCCTATGTGAATATTTGGGTGGAGAATGAAACTATTGGAACTACTTCTGATGTAAACGGAAGTTTTTCATTGGACATAAAAGAAGAAAAAGTATTGGTTTTTTCGGCTCTTGGTTTTGAAATAAAAAGAGTCTCTTCAAAAAAAGAGATAATTGTATTGACACCAAAAATTTTTGAACTGAATGAGGTAGTAATTGATCGACCAAAATTTAAAAAAGAAATAGAAATAGGTGAAAATATTCAAAAGAAATCAATTCGCATTACAGCTATATTTAGCAATTTGAAAGGGCGTTATTTTCCTTTTCAAGAAAGCTATAAAGAGACTAAGTTTATCAAAAAAGTAAAAATCTTCACTAAATCTAATATAGCTGCAGCAAAATTTAAACTTCGCGTTTTAGGAGTCAATAAATTAGGTTATCCCGGCAATGATTTAATTGATGAAGAAATAATTATTACAGTTGAAAAAGGAAAGAATGAAAATGTAATCAATTTTGAAAAGTACAACTTTGTATTTCCTGAAAACGGAATTTTTATAGTTTTTGAAACGCTTTTTTTAGAAGAAAATAAAAGTTTCTACAGCCAACCTAATAAAAAATCGAAAGCAGTTAGTTATGAACCCGGATTGCTTTACAATTTAGTTGATGACCAAAATAGTTTTGTTTTTACCGAAAAAGGGTGGTATAAATTTCCGAAACAATCTGTTACTCCAAATCAATGGGATTTTAGAAAATTTGATAATAAAGTTTTTGAGCCAGCCATTAATTTAATCCTTACTAACTAGAAAAAATAGTGTACTTTTGCAGGTTAAATAAATAAGAAAAGGATGGATACTAAACACATTTCGCGCTCTAGAGCGCAAGAGTCGTCAGCAGCTATTGAACGACTGTACATTACCATGAGGCATTTATTCAACCGCGGTTTTTACAAGCCGATGGGAGTTTCTGGAGACACTTTACGAGAAGCTTTATTAGCTTTACGCCCAGAAATTTACGGAAACATTGCCGATGAAAAAGTAGAACTTAACGGACTTTTGTACGTTATTGAACGGCTCCCAATTGGAATCGAAGAATGTCGATTCATCAACCTAACTTCAGAAGAAGGTTATGCCAAATCGCACTTCAAAGCGATTGTTCCTCCCAAAAGACGCCGTAATTGTTACCGTATTGACGAAGACCAAATGAACGTAGTGATTACTCGTGGTCGTTCCGATATTTATGATATTTTGACCCACCTGACTTTCATTTTTATTGAATCGCACAAGATTAAAAACAGAGTGTTGTTGGACGAAGCCGGAGAGGTGTCACACGATTGGAAAAAATTAGAAATTGCCGTTCAGCACAATAAAAAATTAACTCAAGTAGAGAAAGAAAAAGCGATTTCTCATACTGCCAATATTTTAGGTCGAACTTTTGAAGAAATTTTAGATATCTATGATGCCTTTGGCTCAGCGACAACTCCAGATCGATTTTTACACCTTATTTATTGGTTAGGAAAATTAGCCATCGAAGAAATGGTTGAAAATAACAAACGCACCATTACGTTCAGCCCAGTGTTGAGAGAGCGTTTGGGACACCATATTCATGGTGAGATTTGGGCGACCAATATTAAAGAAGTTTTAAAAGAAAACAATTTATTAGGCAGACCTATCCACGTGATTAGTGCCAATATGCACTCGGTGATGAATTCTATTTTTGCGGTTCCGGCCTTAAAGACGAAATTCAAAAACCAATCCGATTTCTTTATATATGAGGAATTAAGTAAATCAGGTGCGAATGAAGTTCGCGATCTAGTCGAAGCGATTGCCTTGAAACAAGGGATGATTTCGTTACCCGACACTTCAGGAACGAATATCGATGTACAAATTTTTGATACCGCTAAAATAGATTGGAGCAAAACATCTTTCCCAAAAGCCCAACTTGGCGAAGAAAAACCCGTGTTAATTGTCATGGATTATGCTTTTGGCGAGCAAGCCTACGAAACGATAGATGAGTTGTTCAAACCGTACAAAAAAGAAACCTTCTTAAATGCCCAGTCGATTTCAATTATGGGAAAAGCCGGAATTTTAGAAGGAGGCAAGGGAGACATTATGATTCCGAATGCCCATATCAATGAAGGAACAGCGGATAATTACTTTTTTGAAAATGAATTAACTGCCGATATGTTTGAAGGCAATGACATTGCTGTTTTTGCAGGACCCATGGTCACGGTTTTGGGGACCTCATTGCAAAACAGGGATTTGTTGCAATTTTTCCACGAATCGACCTGGAGAGCCATCGGATTAGAAATGGAAGGCGCCTATTATCAAAAAGCCATTCAATCGGCTTCTAGAATTAGAAAAAGCGTACCCAAAGACATCAAAGTGCGCTATGCTTATTATGCTTCAGATAATCCACTAGAAACCGGAAGCACATTGGCTTCAGGAGGTTTAGGAACCACAGGAGTAAAACCAACTTATTTGATTACGATCAAAATTTTGGAACAAATTTTTAATGTAAAATAAGGCAATACCAATTTACTATGAAACGAATATTGATAACAGGAGCGGCGGGATTTTTAGGGTCGCATCTTTGTGACCGATTTATCAAAGAAGGCTATTTTGTTATCGGGATGGACAATTTGATTACGGGCGATTTGAAAAATATCGAGCATTTATTCAAGCTTGAAAACTTCGAATTTTACCACCATGACATTACTAAATTTGTTCACGTTCCAGGAAAGGTAGATTATATTTTGCATTTTGCTTCGCCAGCAAGTCCAATCGATTATTTGAAAATTCCAATTCAAACCTTAAAAGTTGGTTCGCTTGGCACTCATAATTTGTTGGGATTGGCACGCGTAAAAAAAGCACGCATATTAATTGCTTCAACTTCTGAAGTCTATGGTGATCCTTTGGTGCACCCACAAACCGAAGAATACTACGGCAACGTAAATACAATAGGACCAAGAGGAGTGTATGACGAAGCCAAACGTTTTCAAGAATCCATCACGATGGCATATCACACCTTTCACGGTGTAGAAACGCGCATTGTTCGAATTTTTAACACCTACGGACCAAGAATGCGCCTTAACGACGGAAGAGTTATTCCTGCCTTCATTGGCCAAGCGATTCGCGGCGAGGATTTAACGATTTTTGGAGATGGCCTTCAAACCCGTTCTTTCTGTTACGTAGACGATCAAGTGGAAGGAATTTATAGATTGCTACATTCGGATTATGTGTATCCTGTGAACATTGGAAATCCAGACGAAATTACCATTAAAGATTTTGCTGAAGAAATCATTAAATTAACAGGCACCAATCAAAAAGTAGTCTACCATCCGTTACCTATAAACGATCCTTTACAGCGTCAACCCGACATTAGCAAAGCCAAAGAATTATTAGGATGGGAAGCCAAAGTTGGTCGTGCCGAGGGAATGAAAATTACCTATGAGTATTTCAAATCACTTTCTCCAGAAGAATTGTCAAAAGAGGAACACAAAGATTTTTCGAATTATATTACATAAAAAACCAACCCGTTTTTCGAAGCGGGTTTTTTATTGGGACATGGTTGTCACGAGTTTTTAAACATTTTTATATTGTTCCATTTTCAAATTAAAAAAATTATTATATTTGAAAAGCCCCAAAACTGCATTGGATTCCAAATCAACTTCCTTTACAGATTTTATTTTAAAAGCAAACGACAAAAATCGTTTGAAACTGCTTGTATGGGCAACTTGCGCCAAAAAACGAGTTGCAATTATCTTATGACTAACGTTCGTGTAAAATTTCTACGTTCAGCCTACGTAATGGCTTATTAAAGAATTGAAATAACACCTAACAGAAGAAAATAAAGTACTTGTAGCGGGCAGAAACCCATAAGGAAAAACAACAGCAGAAAATCTTTGACTGCCTTAAAGAGCCAGAGGCTCTTGCAAAGATTTGAAGCATAATACTATATGTAGTATGAAGAAAATACAATTTTTCAATCTAACAATAGCATTTAGTTTATTAATTACTTTTTTAGCTATTATTTCATGTAATCAAGAACATCACATGGAACATAATGATAACTTACTTAAATCAACGGTTCTAATTGACAGAAATGTCTTTGGTGTCAAAAGCTTTAATAAAGAAGTAAATCAAACCGAAAATAACAATTCAGATCTTAATATTGAAGTTGCATTTACAAATGGCGCTATTAAAACGTATTATTATAATAGAACCGAAACTTATTTAAAATTATATGAAACCACAGTAGAGAAAAGGGAATTGTTAATAAGCAATAACGAAAATGGTGTGATTTTTAAAAAGAATGGAATAATAACAACAATTGAGAATACATTATTTGATGACATGTTTGTTGCAGCGTATATTATGATTGGCGGAAATATAAATGCAATTGATGCGCCTCCACCTTTTGAAAATGCTTTTGAAAATGAATGTATTCATTCAGCAATATCAATTCAAGGTAGAAAAAGCGTTTCAGAGGCGAATGTTCAAACAATGGTAAATAATTTTTTGAAAGATCATAAAGAATGTAAACAGATTGGAGCCGTAGATTCATATTGTGTATTTGGTGATTTTGCTTGCTTTAGTGTAAGCGAAATATCTTGTCCTTCAGGTAGTTCAACATGTAATTAAAGACTAGTCAATATGGAATTTTTAATTAAAAATACAAGTGTAACAAATTATTTATTTATAATAATAACTATAAATCTAATAGCTGGAATATATATTCTATCTAAAAAAGACTTAAGCGTCATTAATAAGTTGATTTACATATGTTTAATTTTTTCCTTCCCAGTAATAGGTTTAATAATCTCACTCTGGTTTTTAAGAAAAAAACAATATGCAGAATGATTTAAATGTCAATTCAAGTTAAACAATTTATATAATAGTTTTTTAAAAGATTATTGCTCTAGACACTTGAATTCGGATTGCACTTAGCCTTAAAAAACAACCTCGTTTAGTTGTTTAAACGAGGTTATTTTTTAAATTTTATGGCGAAAGAAACTATTAAATAGTTGGGATAATTTATTCTATTAAAACGGTAGTGGATTCCAAATCAACTTCTTTTAGAGATTCTATTTGATTACTCCTAACAACTTTTTAAAAATTAATTATAATTTCCGTTCAAAAGCCATTATTTTTGCACCACAACTAATACAACTACAACATGACTATTTTACTATTGGGTTCAGGCGGAAGAGAACATGCATTTGCATGGAAAATGATTCAAAGTCCGCTTTGTGACACCCTTTTTGTAGCACCCGGAAATGCGGGAACTGCAGCAATAGCCAATAATATAAACCTCAACCCAACTGATTTTCCTGCGATCAAAGACTTTGTCTTGAAAGAAAAAGTGGAAATGGTAGTGGTTGGTCCAGAAGATCCATTGGTAAAAGGAATTTATGATTTCTTCTTGAACGATGCCGACTTAAAAGAGATACCTGTAATTGGGCCCTCAACTATTGGTGCGCAATTAGAAGGAAGTAAAGAATTTGCCAAAGAATTCTTATTCAGACACAATATTCCAACAGCTGCTTACGATAGTTTTACTGCCGAAACGGTAGAACAAGGATGCCAATTTTTAGAAACACTACAACCTCCGTATGTATTGAAAGCAGATGGTTTGGCTGCTGGAAAAGGCGTGTTAATTATTCAAGATTTGGCAGAAGCCAAAGAAGAATTGCGCAATATGTTGGTGCACCAAAAATTTGGATCTGCTAGCGCCAAAGTAGTGATCGAAGAATTCTTAGACGGAATTGAATTGAGTTGTTTCGTTTTGACCGACGGAAAAAGCTATAAAATTTTACCAACAGCCAAAGATTACAAACGCATTGGCGAAGGCGACACCGGCCTAAACACAGGCGGTATGGGGGCTGTTTCTCCGGTTCCTTATGTTGACGCCATTTTGATGGAAAAAATAGAAACACGCATTGTAAAACCAACTATTGACGGATTTCAAAAAGACGGAATTCCGTACAAAGGATTCGTTTTTATTGGGTTAATCAATGTAAAGGGAGAGCCTATCGTGATTGAATACAATGTGCGAATGGGCGATCCAGAAACTGAAGTGGTCATTCCAAGATTGAAAACCGATTTAGTCGAATTGTTTTTGGCGGTAGCCAATGAAAAGCTAGACCAAATTGCATTAGAAGTTGACGAAAGAAGCGCTACCACTATTATGGTGGTTTCAGGAGGGTATCCAGAAGAATTTGAAAAAGGAAAAGTCATTTCAGGACTAGAAAATATAACCGATTCTATTGTATTTCACGCAGGAACGAAATTAGAAAACAATCAAGTGGTATCCAATGGAGGACGCGTTTTAACTGTGACTTCGTATGGCGATAACTTTGAAGAGGCTATAAAAAAATCTTACCAAAATATCGCTAAGCTCAATTTTGATAAGATGTATTTTAGAAGAGATATTGGAAACGACTTAAAGTAGTTTCCAATATTTTTTTTATTTCAAGAATGAATGTGCAGTTGTATCTTGATTTTCAGTACCTGCTTCATCAAAAATTTGTAATTGTTTGATCCAATAAACAATTGCAGCAGCACAAATGATCATAAAGATCCAGTTGATTGCATTAGCAGCAGTCCATGAAGACAACTCTAAAGATCTTAAAAAATCAAGAGGAGCAAATAACACATCTACAAATAAAAATTGAATTCCTTCGAAAAATGATTTCATAATGATATAAAATTATAGTTTTATTTAGCGTTTGAGTAAGTACCTTAAAAAGAAAGCTATTTTGAAAACGAATCTTTTTTGAACTTGTTTTAAACAAGTAGTATATTTACCGAGACAAAAGTATAAAATATCCTTATGATTGCAAGTGTTTTTAAAAAATCTACACCATTAAATTATGCTTTAATTGTATTTTTAGTGTTGTTTTTCTTTTTTATCTACCAAATTCAAGATACTTCTTGGATGTCATCGGTTGTTTTACTGCTAAAAAAAGGATTTACTTTTCTAGTTATTTTAGCTTCTGTTTTCTTGACCAGTTTTATTGGAAAACGCAACGGATTGACTAAAGACAGCAGTTATACTGCGGTTTTTTTCATCTTACTTTTGTTGTTTTTCCCTTCTATTTTGAACAATTTAAATATTTTGTTGGCTAATTTTTTTGTTTTATTAGCCCTGCGCCGTTTAATTTCCTTGCAGTCCATGAAAGCCTCTAAAGAAAAAATATTTGATGCTTCTTTGTGGATCATTTTAGCATCGCTTTTTCATTTTTGGGCCATTTTGTTCTTGATATTAGTTTTTATTTCGATTATTTTATTGGTTTCAAGAGATTATACGAATTGGGTTTTGCCTTTTGTTGCCTTATTTGCCGTAGGAATTTTGTTTGCGTTTTTCACTTCTTTTTTCGGAATCAATACTTTGGAATATTTAAATAAAAGCACGCAAGTAGATCTAGCACTTGATTATTTTGCGAATTCCAATCAAAACCTAGCCTTTTCAATTTATGTTTCGGTCGCCTTGTTTTTTGTGTTTTCGATGTTTATTTCGTTATCGCATCGTCCATCAATGACACAAACTTCCTATAAAAAAATGGTCGCTTCCTTTTTTATTGGTGTCATTGTTTTTGTGCTTTCCGCAAATAAAAGCAGTGATTTTTTAGTGTTTACTATCGCTCCTTTGGCCATTTTAGCAAGCGCACACCTTGAGTATTCTCAAACCAGATTCAAGCAAGAAATAGCGTTTGGATTAGTACTGCTGTGTAGCTTGTTTTCCTTTGTGGGCCAATTATAATTTTATACCGTAGGCCAAATCCCCTGCATCTCCTAATCCAGGGACAATATAACTGTGTTCGTTGAGGTGATCGTCTATTGAAGCAATCCAAAGATGGCAATGATCAGGGAGTTCCGCTTCTAAATGTGCAATACCTTCTGGAGCAGCAATCACCACTGCAATATGAATTTCAGCCGGAGCGCCTCTTTCCATTAATTGTTTAAATACGGCTACTATAGATTGGCCAGTAGCCAACATTGGATCTACAATTACAACCGTTTTATTAGTAATATCTGCAACCGCTTGGTACTGTACTATGATTTCGAAAAAATCATCGTTGTTAGGATGGTGGCGGTAAGCCGAAATAAATCCGTTTTCGGCAGCGTCAAAATAGTTTAAGAACCCATTGTGTAGTGTTAAACCTGCCCTAAGAATTGAGCAAATCACCAATGAATTTTTAATATACTGCGTTGCTTTGGTTCCTAATGGAGTTGGAATTACAACTGCTTGATAATCCAAATTTTTGCTAAGTTCATAGGCTATAATTTCACCAATGCGCTCCATATTTTTTCTAAAACGCATACTGTCATTATGAATACCAATATCTCGAATTTGACCCAAGAAATGATTTAAAACACTATTATTTTCAGACAGATGATGAATTTGCATACTTTTTATTTTGAGTATTTCGGCAAAACTTTAATCGTTTTTCCATCCTATAAATGTATAAAAAAGTATCTTTGTCTTTCAATTTACTAAGAGATGTTTTCAAAATTAGCCTATTCTGTATTCGAAAAAAGTATCCAAGATTATCATCAATTTGATAACGTGGACCAACCCATCAATAATCCTTTTCCAAAGGACCAATTCGAGCATTTATTGTACCTAAAAAATTGGATCGATACGGTGCAATGGCATTTTGAAGATATTATTCGCGACCCGAATATTGATCCCGTGGCGGCTTTGACTTTGAAAAGACGAATTGACGCTTCGAATCAGGAACGCACCGATATGGTGGAATACATTGACAGTTATTTTCTTCAAAAATACAGTCACGTAAATGCCAAACCAGAAGCTAAAATCAACTCTGAAAGTCCCGCTTGGGCTTTTGACCGTTTGTCTATTTTGGCACTGAAAATTTACCATATGCAAGAGGAGGTAAGTCGTCCCGATGCATCGCAAGAACACAAAGACAAATGCCAAGAAAAACTCAATATTTTATTGGAACAAAGAACCGATTTGTCTACCGCTATTGACGATTTGTTGGCGGATATCGAAAACGGAAATAAATTCATGAAAGTGTACAAACAAATGAAAATGTACAATGATGATGATTTGAATCCGGTGCTGTACCAAAACAAAAAGTAATCTACAGACAATAAATTTGTCATATAAAATTCAACATATAGCCGTCATGAGACTTTCCGCAATGGGAGATGTCGCCATGACGGTTCCTGTTTTACGGGCGTTGGCTCACCACTATCCCGAGCTGAAACTTACGGTGATTTCACGGCCGTTTTTTCAACCTTTTTTCAATGACATTCCGAATCTTCATTTCTTTGCTTTTGATGAAAAAAAACGTCACAAAGGAATTGTAGGATTGTGGCGTTTGTTTCAAGATTTGAAAGCTTTTAATATCGATGCTTTTGCCGATTTACACAATGTATTGCGTTCCAAAGTAATGCGAACTTTATTTGCGCTAAGCGGAAAAAAAGTGGCTTTTGTAGACAAAGGCCGTGTTGAGAAAAAAGCACTAACACGCGCTGAAAATAAAATTTTCCAACCCTTAACCACCATGTTTGAAAGACACCAATTGGTGTTGGAAAGTTTGGGTTTTCCAATCGATTTGTCTCGACCTCAATTTCCTGNNTAATTGGGATTGCGCCTTTTGCCCAATACGATTCTAAAGTGTATCCGCTAGATTTAATGCAGAAAGTAATTGACGCATTGGCAAGCCATAAAAATAGCACTATTTTCCTCTTTGGCGGCGGCCAAAAAGAAAAAGAACAATTGCAGTTACTCGTTGGAAACAAAACGAATGTTTTGAATATTGCGGGAAAGATACCGTTTCAAGAAGAATTAAATTTGATCAGTAATCTAGACGTGATGCTATCCATGGATTCGGGCAACGGACATATTGCCGCCATGCTGGGTATTCCGGTGGTGACACTTTGGGGAGCTACTCATCCGTTTGCCGGATTTTTACCGTTTAATCAAACCATGGATAAAGCTTTGGTTTCCGACAGAAACCAATACCCAAACCTACCTACTTCAGTATATGGAAATAAAAAGGTGGCCGGTTATGAAAACGCCATGCGTACCATCCTGCCAGAGCAAGTGGTGGCTCGAATAGAAGAAGTTCTTAAGGATAAAAAATAAAAAACGAGAAGCAATCACTTCTCGTTTTTTTATATATCAATTGTAAACTTTGCGACTTTGTGCCTTTGCGGCAAAAAACTTATACATCATCAAAATCTACTCGAATTGTAGCCGAAGTAGGATGCGCTTGACAAGTCAAGATCAGTCCGTCTGCCACTTCTTTTTCGGAAAGAATAGAGTTTTTAGTCATTTCGGCAGTTCCTACAGTAACGCGCGCTAAACAGCTGCTGCAAATTCCGCCTTGGCAAGAATAAGGAGCGTCAATTCCTTGTTTTAAGGCAGCATCCAAGATGGTTTGTTTGGCCGACATTTCAAAAGTAGTTTCCTCATCATCCACCATTACGGTAATTTGAGCGTGTCCCTCTAAGGATTGTTCGATAGTATTTTCTTTAGAGGAAGTAGAAAACAATTCAAATTTGATAGCCGATTCTTTAATATTTTTTTCTTTCAAAGCATCTGAAACGGTATTGATCATTTCTTCAGGTCCACACAAATAGAACTTGTCAAAATCCAAACTCGCGTGTTTTTCTTTCAAAATATAATTCACAGTAGTTTTGTCTATACGTCCAGATAAAGCTCCGTCTGCTTTCGCTTGGCTATACACATATTGAACAAACAATCGTCCAACAAATTGCGATTGTAAATCCTGTAATTCTTGGTGGCAAATGGTGTCTTCTGGAGATTTGTTTCCGTACACCAAAACAAAGGTGCTTTTTGGTTCGTTTTGCAAAACCGATTTCAAAATGGAAATAGCAGGAGTAATACCGCTACCGGCCACAAAAGCAGCATAATTGCGTTGGCGATCAGCCTGAGGTTCAAAGGTGAATTTTCCTTCTGGTTTTCCCACTTCAAGGACATCACCCGCTTTGAGTTTGGTATTGGCAAACTGCGAAAAAAGACCATTGGAAACGGCTTTTACCGCTATGCGCAATTCGCCACTATTCGGAGCAGAGCAAATCGAATATGCACGGCGAATTTCTTGGTTGTCCAATGTCAATTTCAAGTTAATGTATTGACCCGCAATGAAAGTATAGTTGGATTGTAATTCTTCAGGAACAGAAAAAAGAATCGAAACAGCGTCTTTGGTTTCGCGTTTTACTTCTTTAATGATTAATTTTAAAAAGGAAGACATAATTGTAATTTTTGACAAATATACTAAACTAGGGTGTTTTTAGAAAATGATAATAATCAGGTTTGTAATAGCAATTCTTTTGTCAAGGAATATTTGATTTAAATCAATTTATAAAATTCAAATGCAAAAATTGAAATTTGTAACTTTTTATTACTTTTAACTACTTATTCACCAAATCTATACCCAATGAAGTTTATTCTACATTTTCTCTCGCTGGAATGGAAATCGTTTTCCCGTTCGGCCTCTTTTGGAACCAATCTTGCCCTTAAAATTGTAATGGCTATTGTGGCCTTATTGTATTCGTTTGTACTTCTCTCTATGGGAATTGGTTTGTATTATGGTTTGAAACAAAATCAACTAGACCCTTTAATACAAGTCAATACTTTTTTGATTTACTATTTTCTGTTTGATTTAACAATCCGTTTTTTATGGCAAAAAATCCCGGTGATGAATATCCGTCCTTTATTGATTTTGCCCATTAAAAAAAGTACAATTGTTCATTTTTCTCTTGGAAAAACAGCTTTGTCTTTTTTT
Organism: Flavobacterium sp. UBA4098; assembly: GCA_002382495.1. Lineage (GTDB taxonomy): Bacteria > Bacteroidota > Bacteroidia > Flavobacteriales > Flavobacteriaceae > Flavobacterium. Next base: position 25,880 of record DFXW01000032.1, on the reverse strand, counting down.
AACCTAATGCATGTTTTTTTCTTTGTACCCTTTTCTATAGTGTTGTACATAGAAAATTACCCAATTGAAAGTATTATTTCTTGGCATTTAGCTATGTTTTCGATAGTCTACATCAATAATTTCATCAATGTATTGTTTAGCAATAAAGACAATTTATTCGGAATTTTACTAGCAATTGTAGTTGTTTTTGGCGGATTACAACATTACGGATATTTTAATATTACGGAATATTCTGCACCCTTTTTTGAAGCATTATTTCACAGTCCTGGATTATTTTTAGTCCCACTTCTATTACTTGTGGGCTTATATAAAATCACCTATGATTTCTTTAAAAACCAATTGTATCTCGATGCTGGATTAGCTACTAAATCGACTGTTGCCAAAACAGAAAATTTAAGTTGGCTGAATCAGTTTGGAACTTTGGGGACCTTTTTAAAAAATGACATTAAATTAATCAAGCGAAACAAACGTTCTAAGACGACGGTGGGCATGAGCATTTTGTTTTTGTTTTACGGGTTTATCTTTTTTAACAATCCGTCTCAACCACAAGTCATGCAAATTTTTGCGGGGATTTTTGTTACAGGCGGCTTTTTGTTCACTTTTGGTCAGTTTGTACCAAGTTGGGACAGTCAATACTATCCTTTGATGATGACCCAAAATATTTCATACAAAAACTATTTGACCTCAAAATGGTGGTTAATTGTGATTGCAACAGTAATTTCTACCATTATATCTTCCTTTTACATCTACCTCGGATGGGAGATTTATTTGACTATTTTGGCGGGTGCTGTATATAATATAGGCATCAATTCCCATTTGGTTTTATATGCAGGTGCTTACACTAAAACCCCAATTGATTTAACTTCAAGCAAAGGGGCTTTTGGCGATAAAAAAGCGTTCAACTTACAAACGGCTTTAATTTCATTACCTAAAATCGTATTACCTGTTTTGTTATATGCATTAGGCAAATACATTGAAGGCCCTAATACAGGTTTGGCTTTAGTGGCAGGAGCTGGACTAATTGGTTTTGCATTACGCGACCGGGTTTTTTCAAAAATTGAAAAAGTCTATAAAGCAGAAAAATACAAAACTATTCAGGCCTACAAACAAAACAATTAAAATTCAGTTTCCGGTTAGCAGCAATAAACATTTTCTAACCCATAAACTTTAACCTCATAAACTTAATTCACTATGATCCAAGTCAACCAACTTTCAAAAAAATACAACGGAACAACCGTTTTACATATCGATAACTTAAGTATTCCAAAAGGACAAAGTTTTGGATTAGTAGGAAATAATGGCGCGGGAAAAACAACTTTTTTCAGCCTGCTTTTGGATTTAATTCAACCTACCACTGGCGAAATCGTCAATAACGAAATCCCGGTACATACTAGCGAAAATTGGAAACCCTTTACCGCCTCTTTTTTAGACGAAAGTTTCTTAATTGGTTATTTAACTCCCGAAGAATATTTCTATTTTATTGGGGATTTACGTGGGCAAAACAAAGCAGATGTAGATGCGCTTTTATCAAAACATGAAGAGTTTTTTAATGGCGAAATTTTGAACAACAAAAAATATTTGCGCGATTTATCTAAAGGGAATCAGAAAAAAGTAGGCATTATTGCTACATTGATAGGCAATCCGGAAGTCGTAGTTTTAGACGAGCCGTTTGCTAATTTAGATCCTACTACGGTCAATCGTTTAAAAAAAATAATCAAAGAACTAAGTGAAAATCCGCAAGTGACGATTTTAGTTTCGAGTCATGACTTGCAACATACTGTGGAAGTGTGTGATAGAATTGTAGCACTAAACAAAGGTGAAGTGGTTAAAGACATTGTAACTTCTGACGAAACGCTGAAAGAACTCGAGGCCTTTTTCGCGGTTTAAGTTTCGGTATTTCAAAAAGAAACGTAATTTTACCTCTCTGTATACTAAATCTAATGTATAGAAGTTAAAGCTATAAACCGTTTCAATTGAAAATCAATCGCTCTCCATATATACTTAGTTTAATTACCTTACTAATTTTAGTGGCCTGTTCCACTAAGAAAGATTCGTTTGTATCGCGCAATTACCACGCGATGACTACCCAAAACAACATCTTGTATAACGGAGGAATTGGTTTTGATAAAGGCGTTGCCGATATTAACGCAAAAAGCAAAAATAATTTTTGGAAGCGATTGCCGGTCGAAAAAATGGAGTTGTCTGACGGGTCGATCAATGACACTACCAAAAATGTTAATTTTGATTTGGCCGAAACAAAAGCGACTAAGGCGATTCAAAAACACTCTATGAATATAGACGGGCGAGAGCGCAATTCTCAAACCGATGAAGCGTATTTAATGCTCGGAAAAGCGCGGTATTTTAGCCAGCGTTATATTCCTGCCTTGGATGCGTTCAATTATATTTTGTACAAAAACCCGAATAGCAATAAAAACTTCGAAGCTAAGATTTGGCGCGAAAAAACGAATATGCGCTTGGGCAACGACGCTTTGGTCATCAAAAATCTTTCAAAACTTCTCAAAGATTTTAAATTGAAAGCGCAATATGTGGCTAATGCTAATGCTGTTTTAGCAGAAGCTTTCTTGAATTTGGAAGAAAAAGACAGCGCAGTGACCAAATTGAGAATAGCACAAGAGCTAACTTTGATTAATACAGAAAAAGCACGCTATCGATTTATTTTGGGACAGTTGTACGAAGAGTTAGGCAAAAAAGACAGTGCGCTATTGAGTTTCCAATCTGTAATCGATATGCGTCGAAAAGCAGATAGAGAGTATGTGATTCAGGCCTATGCCAAAAAAGCACAATTGTTTGATTTTCAAAATGGCAATAAAGAGGAACTGACCAAAATGTTTACCCAATTGGTTGAAAATCGTGAAAACCGACCTTTTTTGGATTTGATTTACCATCAAATAGGATTGTATTATGACAAAAGCAATGATCCAGAATTGGCTTTAAAAAATTACAACCGCTCTTTAAAATTAATAAAAGACAATACCTATTTGTCCGTTTCTAATTACAGAAACTTAGGAAATATGTATTTCAAAAGCGCCGAATTTCCTTTGGCTGCCAAATATTATGACAGCACATTAGTGAAGCTAGACAAGAATACCAGAGAGTATCTTCAAATTGAAAAAACGAGAAAAAATTTGGACGACGTGATCAAGTACGATGCATTAGCACATACGAATGATAGTATTTTAAGAGTGGTCGCTCTTTCTGATTCGGAACGCATTGTTTATTTTGGCAATCATATTGAATCACTTAAAAAAGCGGATGAAAAACAACAGCTATTGGCTAAAAAGCAACAAGAAGCGATGGCTAATTTTGAACAATCTGGAACCAATCTCCCCGCTGGTCAAACATTCATAAAACCGAATGTTCCTGTCCGCAATCTTCCTAAATCAGATGTTGGAAATGCAGTATCTTCCTTCTATTTTTATACTCCTTCTACTATGGCATTTGGCCAATTAGAATTTAAAAAAAATTGGGGAAAACGCAGTCCGAATGGATATTGGAGAATCACTACAACCGCAGGAGATATTTCCATCTCAGCAACGTCAGACGATCTGGTAGTTGGGGTTGACATCAACCAAAAAACAATCGAAAAAACAAATGATAAATATGCGGTTGCCTATTATTTGGATCAAATTCCGACAGACCAAAAAGTAATCGACAGCATTAACCAAGAACGCAATTTTGCCTTCTATCAACTTGGAATCATTTACAAAGAAAAGTTCAAAGAATATGATTTGGCAGCCGCCAAATTAGAAAAGATATTGGAACAAAATCCAGCTGAAAAATTAGTGTTGCCAACGATGTATAATTTGTATAAAATATATCAAACTACGGATAATACAAAAGCAGCGGCAATGAAAATTCGTATTCTTTCTCAATTTCCAGAGTCTCGATATGCGCAAATAATCAACAATGCCGGAACTGATAATTTGAATGCAGATAGTCCTGAAAAAACATACAATCAATTTTATGACTTATTTAAAAAAGAGCAGTTTGTGGCTCTTTTAGAAAAATTAAATACTTCAATTATTCAGTTTTCTGGCGACGAAATTCTACCAAAATTAGAATTATTAAGAGCCAATACCCAAGCAAAATTATTTGGTGTAACGGTTTATAAAAAAACGTTGGAAGAAGTTGCCGAGCAATATCCAAACACCGACGAAGGCAAACAAGCAAAAGATCTCTTGAGCAATCAAATACCTAGTTTAGAAAAAATAGACTTTACTACGACAGCCAAAAGCTGGAAAATACTATTTAAAGTAGGGATACAGTCTGACCCTTTGACGAAAGAGATTGAAGAAAAAATCAAAAAATTCATCGAGGACGAGAAAATAGAAAAACGCTCGTATTCGTATGATGTGTATACTGACAAAGAAAATTTCTTGGTGATTCACAATATAAAATCGGAGGCATATGCTAATGATATTATCAATTATATGAAGGCAAATAAGCAGTATACGATTACTCAGCCTGCCATTATCATATCTAGTGATAATTATAAAGTAATCCAAATTAAAAAAAACTTGGAGATTTATTTAGCCTCGAAAAAACAGTAAATTATGTTTGATAAAAAAACAAAATCCTATACCGATCTATTAGGAAAAACCAATCGCATCGTCGAGGGAACCCGCATAAAAGGAAATATTTATTCGGTAGCCGATTTTAGATTGGACGGCGAATTAACAGGTAATTTTCAATGCGAAGGAAAAATTGTTATTGGCCCTGCCGGAATTGTCATCGGCGATATTGTGTGTAAAAGTGCCGACATTGAAGGTAGATACAGTGGCAAAATACAAGTCGCGGAGTTGTTAAACGTAAAAGCGACAGCAACTATATATGGCGAAGTCACAATTGGCAAGTTATCTGTAGAACCAGGCGCTGATTTTAGCGCAACCTGTACCATGAAAACCAATCCGCCAACAACAACCAATGGAGAACAATAAAGACAAAAAACCATTGAACAAATGGTTAGCGTTGATTAATATTCCCATTCAAATGGGGGTTATTATTTTTTTGTTTTCCTATTTAGGAAGTTGGCTAGACGAAATACATCCCAACACTATTTTTTATTACCACAAAGTAGTTTTGTTAGTAGGTGTTTTTTTAGCGCTATACAATACGATCCGACAAGTAAACGATATTAATAAATCTGATTCCAATTGAATTTTCTTTTGTTTAAAACCTCCAAACAACAACAACTAGGATTAGTGTTTTGGATCGCCTTATTGTCCATTTCGTGCCTTGTTCATCAATTTGTTTTTGACTCGACAGGAATTGCCCAAGATTCTTTTTCATATTCTCTAGTTAGCTTATATCTTTTTTTTGGAGTATTCTCTACAGTTTTGATGGCGATTGTGTTCCGAGTACGCTCTCGAAATTTTGATTTATTAGGCATGTCTTTTTTAATTGTCACCACTTTAAAAATGTTGATTTGCTTCCTTTTGGTGCGGCCTATATTAAAAAGTACTACCGTCAGTGCGTCTATTGAAAAAACTAATTTTTTTGTGATGTTTATTGTGTTTTTAGCAATTGAAACTGTAGTAACAATACGGATATTAAACGAAAAACAATAAAAGACCTATATAAGCGTCAATTTAGACGAAAAATAATTTTTATATTCTTTTGAATATTAATAAAAAATGTACCTTTGCACCTAAATTTTAGAAACCAAAATAAACGAAGATATTTAACTGTTATGGTGATTTCAAACAAACCACTTAAATTTATACTTGTAGCTTTAGTAGCAATTCTTCCTTTTGTAAGTTTTGCTAACCCAACTGAGGAAAAAGAACCAACTCCTACAGAATCTACAGATGTTAAATCGGAAATAAAAGAGTTTATTAATCACCACTTACTTGACGCTCACGACTTTACTTTCAATGCAGATAAAGAATCTGGAGAGCACAACGGTTTCTCATTACCAATTATTTTATGGGATAATGGATTGCAAGTTTTTTCTTCTGGCGAATTTCACCACGGAGAAAAAGTAGCGGAACACAACGGAAACTACTACGTAATTCACCACGAAAAAATATACAAAACAGACGCTTCGGGAAAATTAACTGAAGAGCACGGTCACCCAACAAACGTTCAACCCTTAGATTTATCTATTACTAAAAGTGTAGTTGGGATTTTATTCGTATCAATTTTAATGTTTATAATATTCAGCCGTTTGGCAAAATCATATGCTAAAAACGGTGGAATTGCTTCAGGCGCAGGACGTTTCTTTGAGCCATTGGTTTTGTATGTAAGAGACGAAATTGCGATTCCAAACATTGGAGAGAAAAACTACAAAAAATACATGAGCTACCTGCTTACCATATTTTTCTTTGTGTTTTTCTTGAACATTTTAGGATTAACTCCACTAGGATTTAACGTAACAGGTAACATTGCTATTACAGCTTCGTTAGCTTTATTGACGTATTTGATTACTACTTTCTCAGCTAATAAAAATTATTGGGCACACATTTTCTGGATGCCAGGCGTGCCAACACCAATGAAATTTATTTTGGCTCCAATTGAATTGTTAGGAACAGTTATCAAGCCATTTTCATTAATGATTCGTTTGTATGCTAACATTTTGGCTGGACACGTAGTATTAATGAGCATCATTGGATTGATGTTTATTTTTAAAAGTTGGATCGGAAGTACCTTGTCATTTGGATTGGCATTTGCACTTTCTATCCTAGAAATATTAGTAGCGTTTTTACAAGCGTATATTTTCACGATGTTGTCTGCTTTGTATTTTGGTGCTGGAAATGAAGAGCATCATCACGAAGAAGCGCATCACTAAAAAGGTTACTAGTTGATTGTTTAATAGTTTAACCTAATAAACAATTAACCAGTTAAACCACAAAATGAATGTTTAATTTTTAATATATATATTATGCAAATTCCAACTATTGTAGGAGCAGGATTNNGCAGCTGCACTTATTGAAGGTATTGGTTTCGCTGCGTTATTCGCTGCTTAATTAAAACACAAAACAGTAGTTACAACGGTTGGTTGTAACTATTGTTTTTAAAAATTAAAACAGATTCAATTGCGCTACGCAATTAAAAAAAAGTTTACAATTTTATAATTACATATAATGGAGAAGTTAATTAATGATTTTTCGTTTGGTTTATTTATTTGGCAAGTAGTCATCTTTGTTGGATTAATATTCTTATTAAAAAAATTCGCTTGGAAACCCATTTTGGATGCGGTAAACGAAAGAGAACAAGGGATTAAAAATGCTTTGGAATCAGCTGAAAGCGCGCGTAATGAAATGCAAAACTTGCAAGCAGATAATCAACGTATTCTTCAAGAAGCAAGAGCTGAACGTGACGCGATGTTGAAAGATGCTCGTGAAATGAAAGAGAAAATGGTTGCCGATGCTAAAAACGAAGCACAAGAGCAAGGTCAAAAAATGATTGACCAAGCTAAAGCAGCTATCGAAAGTGAAAAAAATGCAGCTATGGCTGATTTGAAATCACAAGTTGCTACTTTGTCATTAAGTATTGCAGAAAAAATATTGAAAGACGAATTGTCTAACAAAGAATCTCAAACTAAATTAGTTGACCAACTATTAGGTGACGTAAAACTGAACTAATTATGGCAGGTACAAGAGCAGCAATTCGTTATGCAAAAGCAATCTTAGACATCTCCAATTCAAAAGGAGTAGCTGAGGCTGTGAATAACGATATGAAATTGATTGCTTCTACAATCAACGGAAACGAAGAATTAAACACTTTTATTCAAAGCCCAACAACTACTGTTGAGGTAAAAGAAAAAGCGTTATTGGAAGTTTTCTCTGGTGTGAATGGAGTAACACAAGGATTGTTTCATTTATTATTTGAAAACAAACGATTCGAGATTCTTGAAGCAATTGCTTTAGAATACAATAAATTATCTGACGAGATGAACGGAATTGAAATAGCGAAAGTAACAACAGCTATTCCAATGGACGCCGCATTAGAAGCTAAGGTTTTGGCTAAAGTAGCGACCCTTTCAGACAAGAAGATTACCATTGAAAATAACGTAGATCCATCAATTATTGGAGGATTTATTTTAAGAATAGGCGACAAGCAATACAATGCTTCTGTTGCTAACAGATTACAAGTATTAAAAAGAGAGTTTAGTAATTAGTTATTACACATAAAAGTGTCTAAATTATAAAGTAAGATGGCGGAAATCAAACCTGCTGAAATTTCAGCAATATTAAGAAAGCAAGTAGAAGGTTTTGAATCTGGTGCTACACTAGAAGAAGTAGGAACAGTACTTAATGTTGGAGATGGTATTGCTCGTGTGTACGGGCTATCTAATGTTCAATACGGAGAGTTAGTAGAATTCGAAAATGGTCTTGAGGCTATTGTATTGAACTTAGAAGAAGACAATGTTGGGGTGGTACTTTTAGGTGCTTCAACAGGAATCAAAGAAGGTTCAACTGTAAAAAGAACACAACGTATTGCGTCTCTTAAAGTAGGAGAGCAAATGTTAGGACGTGTGGTAAACACACTAGGTCAGCCAATTGATGGTAAAGGACCAATCGGTGGGGAATTATACGAAATGCCTTTGGAAAGAAAAGCGCCAGGAGTTGTATTCCGTCAACCAGTAACAGAACCATTACAAACAGGAATTAAAGCGGTAGATGCAATGATTCCAGTTGGACGTGGACAACGTGAGTTGGTTATTGGTGACCGTCAAACAGGTAAATCAACTGTTTGTATCGACACGATCTTAAATCAAAAAGAATTTTACGATGCAGGAAAACCTGTATTTTGTATCTATGTTGCTATTGGGCAAAAAGCGTCTACAGTTGCAGGAATTGCAAAAATGTTAGAAGAAAAAGGAGCTATGGCCTACACGATTATCGTTGCCGCTAACGCTTCTGATCCAGCTCCAATGCAAGTATATGCTCCAATGGCAGGTGCTGCAATTGGGGAGTATTTCAGAGACTCTGGTCGTCCAGCTTTGATTGTTTATGATGATTTGTCTAAACAAGCGGTGGCGTATCGTGAGGTATCTCTTTTATTAAGAAGACCACCAGGACGTGAAGCGTATCCTGGAGACGTTTTCTACTTACACTCTCGTTTATTAGAGCGTGCTTGTAAAGTGATTGCTGATGATGGTATTGCAAAAAACATGAACGACTTACCAGATTCTTTAAAAGGAATCGTAAAAGGAGGAGGTTCATTAACTGCTTTGCCAATTATCGAAACACAAGCGGGTGACGTTTCTGCTTATATCCCAACCAACGTAATTTCGATTACTGATGGTCAAATTTTCTTGGATGGAGATTTGTTTAACTCTGGGGTTCGTCCTGCTATTAACGTAGGTATTTCGGTGTCTCGTGTTGGAGGAAATGCACAAATTAAATCCATGAAAAAAGTATCAGGTACTTTAAAATTAGATCAAGCGCAATACCGTGAATTGGAAGCGTTTGCTAAATTTGGTTCTGACTTAGACGCAGTTACGTTGAACGTAATTGAAAAAGGGAAAAGAAACGTTGAAATCTTGAAACAAGGCTTGAACGATCCATTTACAGTGGAAGATCAAGTAGCAATTATCTACGCTGGTTCTAAAAACTTATTGAGAAATGTTCCTGTGAACAAAGTAAAAGAATTTGAAAAAGACTTTTTAGAATTCTTAAATGCGAAACATAGAGACACTCTTGACGCTTTGAAAGCAGGTAAATTAGATGACAACATTACTGATGTTATCGAAAAAGTTGCAAAAGAAGTTTCAGCTAAGTATAATTAATTTTAAGTGAAGATTGATTAGTAATTAGTGAAGAGCTATTTACTAATCACCACTCACTAATTACTCAATAAAAGATGGCAAATTTAAAGGAAATCCGTAATAGAATTACTTCCATTTCATCTACGATGCAAATTACATCGGCAATGAAAATGGTTTCTGCTGCAAAGCTAAAAAAAGCACAAGATGCGATTACAGCGATGCGCCCTTATGCCGAAAAATTAACGGAATTATTGCAAAATCTTTCTGCTACCTTAGATGGTGATGTAGGAGGAGATTACACGTCGCAACGTGAAATCAAAAAAGTATTGATAGTGGCCATCACTTCAAACAGAGGTTTGTGTGGCGCTTTTAATACAAACGTAATTAAAGAAGTTAAAAATCGTTCTGATTACTATGCAGGAAAACAAGTTGATGTTTTTGCAATTGGAAAAAAAGGAAACGATATTTTGAGCAAATCACTTACCGTTATCGATAATCAAAGTGCTATTTTTGATAATTTGACTTTCGACAACGTAGCTCAAATTGCTGAAGTGTTAACTCAAAAATTTGTGGCTGGCGAATACGATCGTATCGAATTGGTATACAACCAATTTAAAAATGCGGCGACTCAAATTATTCAAACCGAACAATTTTTGCCTTTGGCGCCAATCGAATCTGATAAACCAGCTTCATCAGGCGATTATATTTTTGAACCTTCTAAAGAAGAGATTGTATTGACTTTGATTCCTAAATCATTGAAAACACAATTGTACAAAGGAATTAGAGATTCATTCGCTTCTGAACACGGAGCGCGTATGACAGCAATGCACAAAGCAACTGACAACGCAACAGAATTAAGAGACCAATTGAAATTGACCTACAACAAAGCGCGTCAAGCAGCAATTACTAACGAAATCTTAGAGATTGTTGGCGGTGCTGAAGCGTTGAACGGATAATTGCAATTTGAAATAGACTATAGGAGCCTCGCATTGCGGGGCTCTTTTTTTTGATTATTTTTATAAAAAATTTACACTTTGGAAATTAGAGAACTTACTACATTAGAAGACATGTTAGCTCACTTTGAGCTCATGAAACATTTATATAGCAATAATTTTACTATAGAAAAATACGAATCCTATCTGACCGAAATGCTTCCGCACAATTATATTCAAATTGCAGTGTATGAGGGCGAGCAATGCATAGGACTTTCTGGGTTATGGTCTGGAATTAAACTGTGGTCAGGACGCTATTTTGAAATCGATAATTTTATCGTACACCCCGATCATCGTTCCAAAGGCGCTGCAAAATTAATGACCGATTATATTAATGTAAAAGCAGAAGAAGCTGGTTGCACCATGATTGTATTGGACGCCTTTACGGGTAACTTTACCGCCCATCGTTTTTATTATAATCAAGGGTATTACCCAAGAGGTTTTCACTTTATTAAAACCTTGAACGAAGCCGGATTATCATAAAAAAGCTGTTAACAAATTTGGGGTTATTCCAATTTCAAAATCAGAATTAAACCAAAGAATTCGTTATTTTTGTTTTTATCAATACCTAAACCAGACCAACTTGGGATTATATAAAAATCTTTTCAAACAAACCGCAATCTATGGATTAGCCACGGTTTTGCCTCGAATGTTGAGTTTTTTACTTGTGCGTTTGTACACCGGTATCTTACCCACAGGCGAGTATGGAGAGGTGTCAATAGTCCTTTCCTGGATGGTTTTTTTCAATGTGGTGTTGTCCTACGGAATGGAAACTGCTTTTTTCCGTTTTTACAATTCTGAAACCGACAAAGAAAATGTGATTGCCACGTCTACGATTTCTATTTTTTGGTCGTCCATTATTTTTCTGTTTGCCGCTTTAATTTTTAGGGGAACCTTAGCCTCATTGGCTAATGTTGAAGTACAATATGTCACCTATGCAATTTGGATTTTGGTATTAGATGCCTTGGTGATTGTCCCTTTTTCAAAGTTGCGAGCCAACCAAAGACCAATGCTCTACGCTATTATTAAGATTGGAAATGTAGCGATTAACTTAGCATTGAATCTTTTCTTCTTACTGGCACTTCCTAAAATTGCAGCGTCAAATCCGAATTCTTTTATAGGAAATCTATATGTTGCCAATTACGAAATCGGTTATATTTTCGTTTCTTTTTTAGTATCGAATTTACTTACCTTGTTAGTACTTTCTCCTAATTACCTTTCTTTAACCCGAAAATTTGATGTGGTGCTTTGGAAAAAAATGATGCAATACGGATTACCTATTTTGGTAGCCGGTATTGCCTTTGCAGTAAACGAACATTTCGACAAAATCCTTTTAGGCTATTGGTTGCCAGAAGGCGTTGCTAAGTCGGAAGTAGGAGCGTATTCAGCTTGTTATAAATTAGGACTCTTTATGGTATTGTTTTCCACAGCATTCCGCTTGGGAATTGAACCTTTCTTTTTTAGTCACTCTAAAAATGAAAATGCTCCGCAAACCTATGCCATGATTACCAAATATTTTGTTATTTTTGGTTCACTCATTTTGTTAGGGGTTATCGTTTTTGCGGATGTATTGAAGTTCTTGCTTTTGGATGACAAATCCTATTGGGAAGCGATGAAGGTGGTGCCTTTGATCATTTTAGCGAACTTCTTTTTAGGGATTTATAATAACCTTTCGGTTTGGTACAAATTAACAGACAAAACTAAAATGGGCGCCTATATTTCGATTGTTGGCGCAGTGCTAACTTTGGTATTGAATTATCTTTTGATCCCAAAATTCAGCTATTATGGTTCGGCTATAGCTACTATTGCAGCTTATGGGAGCATGATGTTCATTTCGTATGTTTTAGGAAATCGCTATTACCCAATTCCCTACGATATGGAAAAAATTGGCGGTTATTTAGGCTTGTCGATTCTTTTTTCTGCGATTTCTTTTTACGGCTTCCGAGAAAATTATTTTGTGGGAATTCCGTTATTGTTGTTGTTTGTGTATTTTGTGTACCACAATGAAAAAGCAACCATTCTTTCTATTATAAAACGAAAAAAATAAAATGACTATAAAAATCATCAATAAGTCGCAACATCCGTTGCCTAATTACGAGACGATTGCTTCTGCAGGAATGGATTTAAGAGCCGATTTAATAGCTCCGATCACATTGGCTCCTTTGGGAAGAATTATTGTAAAAACGGGCTTGTTTATCGAGTTACCTATTGGGTACGAAGCACAAGTTCGCCCAAGAAGCGGCTTGGCCATCAAAAAAGGAATTACCGTTTTGAATTCGCCTGGAACCGTTGATGCCGATTATAGAGGAGAAATAGGAGTGATTTTAGTTAATCTTTCTAATGAAGATTTTGTAATTGAAAACGGCGAACGCATCGCTCAATTAATTATTGCTAAACACGAACGTGCCGAATGGATTGAAGTTCAAGAACTTTCTGAAACCTCCAGAGGAGAAGGCGGTTTTGGGAGCACGGGAGTAAAATAAAAAAATTAACAGGAGGATGAGATTACTTCGTTCCTCGTAATGACAACAACATGAAAATAATAGTACCTATGGCTGGACGTGGTTCTCGTCTTCGCCCACACACATTGACTATCCCTAAACCTTTAATTCCAGTTGCTGGGAAACCGATTGTTCACCGTTTGGTGGAAGATATTGCAGGGGTTTTGAATCAAGATATTGAAGAAATTGCCTTTATCATTCACGAAAGTTTTGGTAAACAAGTCGAAGCTGATTTGATTGCTATAGCTGAAAAATTAGGGTCTAAAGGAACCATCTATTACCAAAATGAAGCTTTAGGAACGGGCCATGCCATTATGTGTGCTAAAGATTCTTTGAGCGGGCCAGCGGTAATTGCTTATGCAGACACTTTGATTCGTGCCGACTTTGATTTGGATCAAAATGCCGACAGCGTAATTTGGGTAAAACAAGTAGATCAACCCGAAGCCTTTGGGGTTATCAATTTGAACGAAGTCAATGAAATTGTAGAATTGGTAGAAAAACCAAAAGAATTTGTTTCGGATTTGGCCGTAATTGGAATTTACTATTTCAAAGATGTAGCGGTGTTGAAAAACGAATTGCAATTGGTATTGGACAATAATATCATTCACGGAGGCGAATACCAAATCAACGACGGAATCAAACAAATGATGGCCAAAGGAATGAAGTTTGTTCCGGGAGAAGTAGCTGAGTGGATGGATTGTGGAAACAAAGATGTAACGGTAGAAACGAACTCCAGAATGTTAGGATTTTTACACAATGACGGAGAGCATTTGGTAGATTATGGAGTGAAATCTGAAAATTCAACGATTATTCCACCCTGTTATATTGGCGAAGATGTGGTATTAATTAATGCGACTGTTGGACCTAATGTTTCTTTAGGGAAAGGATGCCATGTAATCAATAGCACTATCAAAAACAGTTTGGTACAAACCCATTCTCATATTAAAAATGCCCATTTAGACAACGCGATGATTGGAAATCACGCAAGTTTTGACGGTAATTTTACAAGTATCAGCATTGGAGATTATTCTGTTTTGGAATAACAAACACAAAAAGGCGATAGCACATATGACCATTAATTTTCCTACTCTGAAACGTATAATTCCGTTGTTGTTTATTATGGCATTGGCGTCTTGTAAAACCCAACAAGCGGCGGTTGTATCAACTCCCGAAGTTCCCAAAGAAAAAGGGATTTCAGTAGCAGAAGTAATAGCCAATCATTACAACAATAAATCCAATTTCAATACCGTTTATATCAAATCGAATGTCCGTTTTTCAGATGAAAAGCAAACTCAGAATGTAACGGCAGAAATTAAAATTAAGAAAGACGAACAAATTTTAGTTAGCGTTCGTTTTCTAGGAATTACTATGGCGAAAGCCTTGATAACACCCTCATCAGTGAGTTATTACGAAAAGATGAACGGCACCTATTTTGAAGGCGATTTTAGCGGACTAACACAATGGTTAGGTACCGACTTGGATTATGCTAAAATTCAGAATATGTTGTTGGGCGAGGCCTTCGATAATTTACAACAAGGAAAATATGCTTTGTCAACGGGTGATGAAGGTTTTGAACTAACCGATTTGCAATCGGGAAAAACAATGAAATCTTTTATTTTGGATAAAGAAAAGTATAGCGTTCTATCACAAGCTATTGCCCAGCCAGAACAAGACAGAATGATTAATGTCAGTTATAGGGACTATGCTTTATTTAAAGAATGGAGTGTCCCGATGCAAACATTGATTGAGACTTTTCAATCCAAAGGAAAAACAGAAATCAGTTTTAACTATACCACACTTACGTTTAACGAAGAACTATCTTTCCCATATAGCATTCCAAATGGGTATAAAAGAATATTAATTAAGTAAATTTGCAAAAACATTTTACCATGCCAAAATTTCTCCTAAGTCTACTTTTTATTTGTACTACTTCAATGCTTTGGAGCCAAGACGCCCAACAAGAAAAATTAGAACAACGAAAAGCTCAAATTCAGCAGGAAATTAAAGAGAATGAAAGACTCTTACAATCCGTTAAGAAAAAAGAAAAATCGGCGGTAAGTGTGATGGCTATTCAAGAGAAAAAAATTGCCTTGAAAGAAAACTTAATTAAAACCACGGAGAAACAAGCCAAATTGTTGAGCAATGATATGTACATCAATCAGGTAGAAATTAATAGGCTTAAAAAAGAGCTAAAGGTTCTTAAAGAAGACTATTCGAAAATGATTGTGAAGTCGTATAAAAGCCGTTCAGAAGAAAGTAGAGCCATGTTTTTATTGTCTTCTAAAAATTTCCAACAAGCTTACAAAAGATTACAGTATATGAAACAGTATACTAGTTTTAGAAAAATTCAAGGCGAGGAAATTAAAGGAAAATCAAAAGAATTAGTGGTGTATAACCAAAAACTTGACGTTCAAAAATCAGCCAAGCAGAAGCTAATTGATGAGAAGGAAAAAGAGCGCTTGTCGTTGGAGCAAGAAAAGAAAGAACAAGAAAAGTTAGTCAATGCCATTAAAAAAGACAAGAATAAAATTGCTAATGACATTAAGAAAAAGCAGCAAGAAGCGCGCGCAATTGACAAGCAAATTGACCGTTTGATTCGTCAAGCCATTGCTGAGGCCAATAGAAAAGCTGCCGCTGAACGTGCGAAACAAAAAGCGGCTGCAACAGCTGCCGCAAAAGAGAAGAAAGCCGCTGCTGCCGCTGCCGCAAAAGAATTGGCCCTTGCTAATAAAACGAACAAAACTTCTACAAAAACAGTGGTTAAGCCAGTTGAAGTGGAAGAACCTGAAGAAGAAGCCAAAAAGCCTATTTCATCTACTAAAATTGAGCTAACACCAGAAGCCAAAATTGTGGCGGATAATTTTAGAGCCAACAAAGGAAGATTGCCTTATCCTGTTGAACGCGGATCGATTACATTAGGTTTTGGAAACCAACCTCACCCGGTCTATAAATCGTTAATGGTTCACAATAGTGGAGTTGAAATCACCACTGATCAAGGAGCCAACGCCCGTGCGGTTTTCGATGGTGTAGTAATCAATGTTTTTAATTCTACACCAGTGAACAAAGCAGTCATGATTCAACACGGGGATTATTTCACCGTATATCAAAACCTAAGTTCTGTGAGTGTGGGTAAAGGAGATAAAGTAAGCCGAAAACAATCTATTGGTCGTGTACGTTCTAATGGAGAAACCGGAAAAACGGTGATTAAGTTTCTAATTCTACAAAACACTTCGTATATCAATCCTGCGGGTTGGTTGTCTAACTAAGAGTACTAAAAAAGCACTACTCTCGTAGTGCTTTTGTTTTTTATTTTTCAGCGTTGAATTCCAATATATCGCCCGGTTGACAGTCTAAAGCGCTGCATATAGCTTCTAAAGTACTAAATCGAATTGCCTTTGCTTTTCCTGTTTTTAAGATGGAAAGATTGGCTAAAGTTAGTTCTACTTTTTCGGAAAGTTCGTTTAATGACATTTTGCGTTTTGCCATCATGACATCTAAGTTTACTACAATTGCCATATTTTAAATTGTTAAGTCGTTTTCGGTTTGAATAGTTTCTCCTCTTTTGAATAGTTGTTTCAGCACCCAAAAAATAATTCCCATAAAAAACCAAACATCCGCACCGCCTAAATTCAAATCTTGAATTGCAGGTAATTGAACGCCTTTTCCAATCAACCACTTAAGGGTATCTGCTCCCCATTTTGAAAAGAACGAAATTCCTAGTGATAGATAGGCACCATTTGCAACAAAACGCGTCATTTTGTTGTTAAAGGGTTGGTTTAAATTCAGATTTTTGTCATGGATTAATTTCACAATTAAGTAAAACAATACCGCTTTTAATGTTCCAACAATAAACATATACAATGTAATTATCAAAAAGAACCCTTTGTCAAAATCGTATAAACTAGAGAGATCAATTCCTTGCCAAAAATTGTTTGCTGCCATAGGGTTGTAGTACAATGCAAACAAAGAGTTGAAAAGAAAACCTCCTGCATTTACACAAAGCCCTATAAAAATGATCCAGGATACAACGTGTAGTACTTTTAAAATTTGTGTAGGTGTAATTGTTATTGTCATACGAAATAGTTTAAAATGATTTAACAAAGATATAAATTTATTGATAATCAATAAATATTTATTGTAAAATTTTATAATTCAACCCAATTTCACTTTTTCAACGACCAAGAGTACTTTTATATCAGTTGAAAGATACCGGAATTACCAAGGATATAATTATATTTTCAAAATGTCGATCCATTTCATACATTTGGCAACTATGAGAGGAGTTAAAATGCTATTTTGGTTGTTGTGGCGGGTGTGGTTTTACATCATGATAGCCTTGCCTATATTGGTTATGTTACCGTTGTTGTTGTTGTCTATAGTATCAGAGCGCGGTTATCCTTATTTTTTTGCATTAGCAAGAATTTGGGCCAAGTTCATTTTGTTTAGCATGGGTTTTTATTACAAAGTAGAAACCATTCAAGGCTTACATCCAAACAAAAGTTATATGATTGTTGCCAATCATACCTCAATGACTGATATTATGTTGATGTTAGCGGTTGTGGATCGTCCTTTTGTTTTTGTCGGCAAAAAAGAATTGGCTTCAATTCCGTTGTTTGGTTTTTTCTATAAAAGAACTTGTATTTTGGTAGATCGCAATAATGCGCAAAGTCGAAGAGCGGTTTATGAAAGCGCTCAAAACCGATTGAATCGCGGATTGAGTGTTTGCATTTTTCCCGAGGGAGGAGTGCCTTATGACGAGTCAATTGTTTTGGATACTTTTAAAGACGGTGCGTTCCGCTTGGCAATTGAACACCAAATACCAATTGTTCCTATTTCTTTTGGCGACAACAAAAAACGATTGTCCTATACTTTTTTTAGCGGAAGTCCAGGACTAATGCGGGTAAAAATTCACGAACATGTCGAGACTAAAGGCAAAACTTTAGAGGATAGAAAGGAAATTAAAGCACAAGTTTTTCAAACGATTTACCAACAACTAGTTGATTTCGATAAGGAAGAAGCATAAAAAAACCGCAAGTAATTCAATTACTTGCGGTTTTTAATTTATAGATTGAAGTCGTTATTCAGCTGCTAATTCTTTGATTTGCGTTTTGATTTTTTCTTCTAGTTCATCAGCTAATTCTGGGTTGTCTTTGATTAAGGCTTTCACCGCATCACGACCTTGTCCTAATTTAGTATCACCATAGCTGAACCATGAACCTGATTTTTTGATGATTTCAAACTCAACTGCTAAATCTAAGATCTCACCTGTTTTAGAAACCCCTTCGCCGTACATAATGTCGAATTCAGCTGTTCTAAAAGGCGGCGCCACTTTATTCTTAACTACTTTTACTTTGGTTCTGTTTCCAATTACGTTTTCGCCATCTTTAATTTGAGACGAACGACGAATATCCAAACGAACCGAAGCATAAAATTTCAACGCATTTCCACCCGTTGTAGTTTCTGGATTTCCAAACATCACTCCGATTTTCTCTCTCAACTGGTTGATGAAGAAAACCGTACAATGTGTTTTGCTAATTGTTCCTGTTAATTTACGTAATGCTTGTGACATCAAACGTGCGTGAAGCCCCATTTTAGAATCTCCCATTTCACCTTCAATTTCGCTTTTTGGCGTCAAGGCCGCTACCGAGTCAATAACTACAATGTCAATCGCCCCTGAACGGATTAAGTTCTCCGCAATTTCAAGTGCTTGTTCTCCATTATCGGGTTGCGAAATGATTAAATTTTCAATGTCTACTCCTAATTTCTCCGCATAATTTCTGTCGAATGCGTGTTCAGCATCGATGAAAGCGGCAATACCACCTGCTTTTTGCGCTTCGGCAATAGCATGTAAGGTTAAAGTGGTTTTACCAGAAGATTCTGGTCCGTAGATTTCGATAATTCTTCCTTTAGGATAACCGCCCACCCCTAATGCTAAATCGACACCAAGAGATCCAGATGAAATCACTTCTACTTCTTCTACGGCTTTATCGCCCATTTTCATTACGGTTCCTTTTCCGTAGGTTTTGTCTAGTTTATCCAGCGTAAGTTGTAACGCTTTTAACTTGGCTTCTTTCTCTGAACTCATCTTTTATGTATCTATTAGGTTGTCAATTTCAAGAAATAAAAGGGATTTATTTCTTCTGAATGGTTTCGTAAAAATAGGTTTTTTTTTGAAGTGACAAGAGAATTTTTTTGGCAAATTTCAACTTCTCAAAGAGGGATAGAAACAATGATAAATTAATTAAATCCGAAACAATTTATTAATAGCTGTAAAGCTTTTAACTATTCAATACGTTTATTTATTACTTAACTAGAAGCCAATTTTATTTGGTTGCAGCAGCAATAAATTCAGTAGGCGTCATTCCTGTTTTTTCTTTAAAAGCTCCATAAAAACTGGCTCTAGTTTTAAAACCAGATTGTTGTGCAATACCTTCAATAGTAAACGAATCGTTTAGATTTCCTGAAAGTAGTTTCACCGCATAGTCGATTCTTAAATCCGATTTAAGCGTAGCAAATTTGGTTAGCATGATGGAGTTGATACAATACGCAACATGGTTTTGAGGCACCTTCATGGCTAGCGCAATATCACTAATTGAAAATGCGGCATTAAGAAACGGTTTTTCTTTTTCTAAATAGATTTTAATACTTTCGGATAATTCAAAGAAAGGATCGTCTTCAATTTGCTCCAATACTTCGGCTTGTATTTCTAATGTTGGTTTTTGTTTTTTTACACTTTGTTTTTTTACTTCAACACGTTTGGGGAAACCATACAAAATATTGGGAAACAATAGTAGCGAAAAGGACATCACACAATAAGCCACTCCTGATAAAATATACAATGGATAGGTGTTAACTAGCCCAATACTGGGTTTTTGTTGTACGGAATTGAAAGTAATAATTAAAAAAACGACCACTATAAAAAACAAACTCATAATTAATATCATCAACCAACGAAGGCTAATTATTAATTGTCTTTTAGGAATATTAGTGTCAAAATTGGAAACCGAAAAACGCTTCCAAATGAGATACATACAGTAGAGGATGTATACTAAAAGTAATACAGGCCGAATAATAAAATTCAAAGTTATACTGTAAAAATAATTGGTGTTGATGTCTAAAATCGCATCTACGTTTTCAATAATTCTTGAAGCTATTTGGGTTTTTTCAGAAAACGATTGTAAGCTGTATGGAACAATTCCAAAAAGGTGAATTAAAGCAGGAATAAAATGAAAAATATCCGATTTTTTTAATTGGGTAGTGTCGTCTAAAGTACCTCTAACATAGAAAAACAAAAAAGGACCCAACAATAGCATCAAGGGCGTAAAATGATTGTAAAAAATAGCGAGCCAAAAAGGGGATTTTCCATAAAGCACAAAATAATGTGCAATCCCATACATAGAAGCACTCATTAAAAACAGCGCAAGATAGATGGCGTTGCTATTAACTTTCCAATTGTTAACCAATAGAATTAGCGACAATAATATGGTAAATATGGAAACGTATAAAAGCATTGAAGGTGGTATTTAGACAAATGTAGGAAAAAAATTTATTCTCCCACAAACAACGCTTTTAATTCAGTTGCATCGCTAGGTTTCATTTTACCAGCTAACACTAAACTTAATTGTTTGCGCCTCAATGCCGCATCATAACGTTGTTGCTCTAATTCTGTTTGGGGAACAATTGGCGGCACCTCAACAGGTTTACCAGTGGCATCAACCGCTACAAAAGTGTAAATAGCTTCCATGGTTTTGGTTTTGTTACCAGATGAACGGTCTTCAATCCACACATCAATAAAGATCTCCATGGAACTACTAAAGGATCTCGAAACTTTTGCTTCTACGGTTACGACACTTCCCAAAGGAATTGCTTTGGTAAATGCCACATGATTCACCGATGCAGTAACACAAATATTTCTAGAATGACGTTGTGCTGCAATACTTGCCGCGCGGTCCATTCGGGCTAATAATTCGCCTCCAAATAGATTATTCAAATGATTGGTCTCACTCGGTAAAACTAAGTCAGTTAAAACGGTTAAGGATTCCGAAGGGTGTTTAGGTGTCATCATGAAGGTTTAGTTAAGCCAATATACAGCCATTACTGCAGGAATAAAATAGATCACAATGGTTCTTGCTCCGTCGTAATCTTTTGCTAATCGTTGTCCTACTAAAAGCATCAACAAGGTAATGCATGAAAAAACAGCGCCATAATAGCCAAAAGTTCTTCCGCTATTCAGTAGTAATTCGATAGCACCAACAGCACACAAAATTGTAGAAAGTAACTCTAAAACCAAAACATGAAAAAGTGCTAACGGCACATGATTTTTCAATTGGGTTTTAGCAAAATGACCTTTCAACCATTCGACATTATCTTTCCAATAAAAGATTTTATCGTAACCAGATTGTAAAAAGGTAATTGTCAAAAAAACTAAAATCAAGATGGATGCAACATTATTCATAGTCTTTATTTTTTATGGATTAAACGAGTTAATTTAATGGATAAGTCGGTTAGGATAATTTTCGCATTTCCGTTGCGTTCTATATGATACATCGCATCAGATAATTCTTTGAAAATATCATGAATATTATTCCCAGTAACAAAAGGAGCAAAATTAGCTAATTTGAATTTTTCGACCTTTGGCTCTAGATAGACTAAACTTGGACTTTCATAATTCAACAACAAGGCTTGGCGAAACATTTCGATGCAAAATTCTAGGAATTTCTTTTGTGTTTCTCTTCCTAAACCAGCGATTTGTTCACTCCACTGAATTAAGTCCTGAATAGCCGAAGCATTTCCTTTGGCTTGAAATGCAGCGCGAACCCAGGTCACAAACCATTCATCAAACGGATATTCATCCTCATCGTTTTGTGCCAAATGCAAAGCTTTGTTATAATTGCCTTGTGCTTGATGTGCAATAATAGCAGCTTGTTGAGGCTCTATTTGTTTATTGGTTACCAAAGCTTCAGTAATAGTACGTTCAGGCAAACCGCCAAAATGCAACACTTGGCAACGGGAACGGATGGTTTGAATGATATCTTCTTCTTGTTCTGAAATCAGTATGAAAATAGTTTTTTCAGGCGGTTCTTCAAGTAGTTTTAGTAATTTATTTGAGGCAGCGATGTTCATTTTATCAGCCATCCAAACGATCATAATTTTATATCCTCCTTCGTACGATTTTAAAGCCAAAGACTTTAAAATTTCTTGAGCATCATCCACACGGATTTCTCCTTGTTTGTTATTAACACCTAAAACAGTATACCAATCAAACAAACTTCCATAGGGATTGTGGCCAACAAAGTTTCTCCAATCTCCAATAAAATCAATGCTTTTAGGTTTGGTTTTTACGTCCTCAGTTGATACTGTAGGATACACAAAATGCAAGTCGGGATGCGACAATTTATCAAACTTGATATTGCAAGATTCGTTTTGCCCGCCGTTTTCGCCGTTGGCATTGCTACACAAAATATATTGTGCGTAAGCAATAGCCATAGGTAGCGTTCCGCTTCCTTCGGGGCCTACAAATAATTGGGCATGCGGAATCCGACCTAAATCGGCGCTTTTTGTCAAATGACTTTTGATGTGCTCCTGCCCTAAAATTTCTGAAAATTGCATAAAGCAAAGATAGCAGAAAATGAGAGAGTCAAAAATTTTAGGTTCTAAACTTTATCGTTTCAACCTGGGCTATGTTTACTTTTGTGAAACACTAGTAATCAAACAGATATAATTTATTCCGGCAATTATTTTTTTAAAAAACAAGAAACACAATTTCAAAAAAAAGCCTACTTTTATTTTCTGAAATGAAGTTACCCGCTCATTTCAAGATTTTATTTCACCATAAAATACAACTCATGAAAGCACAAGTATCCCTTATCTGTTCGCTTTTTTTGTTCCTTTTGCTACTGTTTTGGAACCAAAAAAAGAAATTCCAAAATAAGTATTCTATTATTTCAAACTCCCTTTGAAAGGCTATTAATTCCCAATTTTCCTTTCAAATTAGCACTATTTAATAGAATTTCTTTAAGCCCCCATTCCAATGACACTAACAATACCAAAGTATTTTTGTGCTTTTTTGTTTTTGGCTTTGCCAATGACAAAGACACTTCAAGCGCAAACCGGAACCAGTTTACCTTCATTCACCATCACTGCTCAAGTGCTGCAAAATGCCAATTGTAATCAAAAAGGAATACTCTTGGCAGAAGCCAAGGATGGGCTGGCCCCATATCAATATCAAATTGTACAAGCAATACCCCCAGGCAGTTCTCCAATACCGCCACCGCCGCCATCACCAATAGGTTCTTGGTCAACTTCCAACACATTTAGTATAGCGGAAGGAACCTATGTCCTATTTGCAAAAGACAGGCTGGGAGTAGTAGTATCAACAATTAAATCAGTTACCAAAGATTCGGCTCCAAAAATGCTTTTAACCCTAGCCAACCAATGTGTTCCTGAAGGAAATTTTGAATTCCAACTAGCAGCTACCCAACCAGGAATTCCGCCTTATTTTTTAAGTATAAATGGGAGTGTTTTTCAAACTATTACTTTACCCTACACCCTTTCTAATCAAAATTCAGGGGAGTACACCTTAAATCTAAAAGACAGTAACGGATGTGAAAGTGCTCAGACAATTACTATTTTCTCGCCTTTAACATTTTCAGCAGCATCCATTTCCCAGCCAAGCTGCACTTCAAATGATGGAATAGTGGTAGTAGCAACCACAGGAGGTTCCGCTAATTTTGAATACCAAATAATTGGCAATTTACCCACTACTAATCCAGTCTTTACTTCTCTTTCTTCGGGAAGTTATAGATTTAGAGTTGATGACAAAACAACGGGCTGTTTTGAGGAAATAGAAGTCAAACTAGAATCCGCAACACCAATTGCGGGTTTGAAATTAACCGCTACAGATGTAAGTTGTAATGGGGGAAACGACGGCTCTATAACGGTTCAAATCGACACATCAAAAAGTTCCACTAATGATAGCTCTACATATAAATACAGCATTGACAAAATACATTTTCAGTCATCACCTCTTTTTTTAGGGTTAAAAGCAGGCAGTTATACCGTAGATGTAATTTCAGAAAGAGGTTGTACAGCAACAGGTACTATTACAATTTTGGAACCAGAACCGCTAGTTGCCAATTTAACTATTAAAACACCTTTGAATTGTAGTGTTCCGCCGCTTTTAGAATTAGTTGTTAATGGAGGCAATCCAGGTTATACTTTTAGTAGCGACGGTACTGTTTTTAATAATACTATATTGAATTCCTCCGAAGAAATTGAAGCAGGGATTGGCTCGTATACTATTTATGTAAAAGACAGCAAAGGATGTCGTTCTAAATCGAATGAAATCAGGATTGATTCGATTCCAGGATTATTCGTGGAGGTAGACGAATCATTAGCTACAATTAAATGCAATGGCGAAACTACTGCAACCATTACTGCAATGGCTTCAGGTGGTTTAGGAATTTATCGCTATAGTTTAGTGGATGAATTAAGCAATACCCTACGTCCATTTCAAACTTCGGGAGTATTTACCAATCTTGGCGCCGGTAATTATAGCATTAAGGCAGAAAGCAACAACTGTTCTCCCGCATTCTCGAAGCGGATTATTATTAATGATCTTGCGCCATTGGGCTTGAGTTTAAAATCCGGTGGAATTAACGAAATTATGGCTTTGCCAACTGGCGGTGTTGGGAATTATACATTCACTTTTGAAGGCGAATATTACGATGATATTCCAAGTTATATTTATTATACGACCCAAGATTTCTTGGTAACTGTTCAAGACGCAAATGGATGTACCGCATCCGTTTCTCAAAAATTCAACTACATAGACCTTTGCACCCCGAATTATTTTACTCCAAATGGAGATGGACTCAATGACACTTGGGCTCCAGGGTGTAGTACTAATTATACCAATTTAGTTTTTTTCATTTATGATCGTTATGGACATGAATTAGGCACTTATCGTCAAGGACAATCTTGGGACGGAAACCATCAAGGAGCACCTCTCCCTTCTGGGGATTATTGGTACCTATTGAAACTCAATAATTCTAAAGACGATAGAGAATTTGTAGGGCATTTTACACTATACAGATAATTTTTAAATTAAATAGAGATGAAAATTATAGTAATTTTTTGTTTGCTGTTCGTATCTTTTTTTGGCTTGGGCCAAGAATTATATCAACCTGTTACCTCACAATATTTGTCAGACAACCCTTTTGTTTTGTCGCCAACATTTGCTGGAATTGGCGATAATTTGCGACTACGCGTCAACGGGTTAACACAATGGGTAGGAATCAAAGACGCGCCAAAAACCCAATCGCTCTATGCTGATTTTAGGATAAAAAATCGAACAGGGCTAGGGTTTTCATTATACAACGATAGCAATGGCAATACATTTCAAATGGGCGCAAAGATCACTTTTGCCCATCATATTATTTTAGATTATAGCACCAAACAGTATTTGTCTTTTGGACTTTCTTACCACATCAATCGTTTTATAATTGACATTAATCAATTCGAAACCACCTACGAAATTCCTTCTATTGACCCAAGTATTAATGGCAACAGGACTACCTTTAATTCAAATTTTGATGTTGGACTTTTATATCGAAATCGGGCTTTCTATTGGAGTGTTATCAAAACTAATTTATT
>DFXW01000006.1 GCA_002382495.1 Flavobacterium sp. UBA4098 | reverse complement strand
TCTGTTTGAGCGATGGATTGTTGAAATGCATTCAAATATTTAGGTGCTTTTATTGCTAGATTTTGTTTGGAAACATCAACTGATTTATACTGATAATCGAGCAATGATTTCGAAGATTTTTGAATATTTTGGACTGAGTTAGTCAATTTCATCTGAGCATTTACATGTAAAAATTTCACACCGTTAAACAAACGTTTAGAACTATTGTTTTGTTCAAGTTTGCGGGAAGAAAAAAATGCAAATATGTTTTGTTCAAGCTCCTTTGAACTACCTCTAATTTGTGTTTTTGAAGCGTTCAACCATTGAAAAGTAGAAGATTTAAACACTCTCAACTCGTGCTGAAGGTATTGTTGATTCAGTAAAATTAATTCTTTTGCTTTCTGAGCAATCACTTTCTCCGCTTCTTTAACGGGAACAGAAAAATTATGAAATGCTTGAATCAAAAAATCTGCTAATTCTGTTGGTGTAATTGCATTTTGATACGCAACTAGTTCACATACAGTCACATTCGTTGAGTGACCAATTCCTGTTAAAACAGGTAAAGGAAACGTAGCAATAGCTTTTGCTAAATCATAATTATTGTAACAAGAAAGTCCAATTTCTCCACCACCACCGCGAATAATTACAACACAATCAAACAAATGTTTAAACTTTTGTATTCGCTTCAATTGTTGCTGAATTGAAAAGATAGCACTGTCTCCATTTAACTGAGCAGAAAACAAATGAAAAAAGAAATGATAATTCCATGGATTGGAATGAATCACCGAATAAAAATCAGATAATCCTTTACTAGAAGCCACTGAAATTACTGCAATTCTTTTTGGCAATAATGGAAATGGAAGCAATTGATTGGCATTAATGACTCCTTCATTCGTCAATTTTTTTAGCGTTTCCTCACGTTCCTTGTGCAATTCACCCAAGGTAAAAGTAGGATCGATGTCTACGATTTCAAGTCCCATTCCATACACGGGATGGTAACTAATTTTCACTAAAAACAACAAAGTTAAACCATCTTTGATTGGTTCTTTGACGGTTTTATAAAAATTATCGCTTATTCTATCGTAATGAGATTTCCATATTGTTCCTCTAATTTCTGCAACAATCTTTCCTTCTTCTTTGTGCACCAGTTCAGGGTAACAATGTCCTTTGGGTGTATAATTCAATTTATGCATTTCAGCTTGCACCCAATACATTTGTGAATACCGTTCCTGAATTGCTTTCTGAATTGAAAAAGCAACTTGTTTCAATGTAAATATTTTCTTTTCCTCTGGCATTTGGATGCTGCGTACTAATTAAATTTTATAGATTTTGCAGGAGCAATTCTAGTAATCACATACGAAGGAATAATCAATGCGGCTAAACACACCACTAAAGTTCCAATATTTAATAAGGCTATTGATCCTATACTGATGTGAATTGGAACAGCATCTAAATAATAGACTTCAGGATTTAAGGATAAAAACTTGAATTTTTGTTGCAATAAACAAAATAAAATTCCGATCCCATTCCCCCACAACATCCCTTTCAAAATTAAAAAATAGGCTTGATATAAAAATATTTTTCGAATAGTCCAATCGTTTGCTCCTAAAGCTTTTAACAAACCTATAAAATTAGTTTTAACTAAAATCATAACCAATAATGCTGAACCCATATTAATTATTCCGATTAGTAGCATTAAAGAAATAATTATCCAAACATTAATATCTAAAAACGACAGCCAAACAAATAAATCAGATTGATTTTCAACAATACTTGTGACTTCAAGCAAGGTGTTTTTTTTACTCAAAATCACTTTTTTTCTTATTTTATCAATGCTTTCATCCAATTTATCCCAATCTTTTACAGTACATTCAAAAGCACCAACATACCTTTGAAAACTACCTTTTCCAGGTGTAACTTTAACTTCTAACTTTCCTGAACCAGAAGTGGGAATAAAATAATGAAATCCAAATTCATCCAAGTAGTCTTTTTGGACTGTTCCATCGGAATTTAACTTAAAATTGGAAGGAGTAACCCCTGAACCATGTACTTTGATGGATAAGTAAGAAGTATCAGGAATAGCCGTTTCTTCATTTTGACCGTCAATGAACATCCAATAATCTGAAACAATCACTCGAATAACTGTGTCTTTTAAAGAATGAAGTGTAAATCCACCATATTTCTCATAACCTACCCCCCAATCGTATCTGTATTTACCATTACCTCCATTTGTTTCGGCACTAATAACCAATCCGTTATTTTTTAAAGTATCGTGAACATTAATTGTTGCTTGAATTCCCCAATCGTTTAGCTGTTGAATCGTTTTGATATCACAAAATATCAATTGCTTATCCATCTCTTCAAAGCCAGTTTCATAAATACCTACAAGTTTGAAAATTTTCTTAACAGGTTTATTTTTAACGAAAAAAGCCCTGACTTTGTCCCCAACTTTGTAATTCAATCGAGCGGCAATTTTTTGAGAAATTAATAACTCGTCAGAGGTTATTGATGAAATAATTTTTGGAACACGGCCAGACTTGAGATGTTTTTTTATAAAGTCCCAATCATACGTTTCATCAATACCTTTCATTAATACACCCTCAATTTCTTGATTATAAGTTCCTTTTGTATCGGATTGCAATACAACAGGTTTATAAGCAACTGGTTGAATATGTTGTAAATAAGATTCTTTTTTTAAACTCGGATAAAATGATTGTTGTTTTAATATTGGCTCACTTTCAAAAATAGAATTCTCACCTGATTTGGTAATTATGGCGTGAGAACCAAAACCAATGACCTTGTTTCTCACTTCGTCTTGGAAACCTTTTACAATTGCTAACGTGATAATATTCACTAGCAT
>DFXW01000023.1:82684-83750 GCA_002382495.1 Flavobacterium sp. UBA4098 | reverse complement strand
AAGTAATAATACAGCTGAAATCAAAGTTCCTGCGTGACCAATACCTACCCACCAAACAAAGTTGGTAATATCCCAAGCCCAGCCCACGGTGTTATTCAATCCCCATGTTCCAATTCCTGTAGATACAGTATAGATAATACAGCCTAATCCCCAAAGGAAAGCTGTTAATGCGATTGAAAACACAATCCACCAATGTTTGTTAGCTTTTCCCTCAACAGGTGCTGCAACATCTACCGTTACATCGTGATAAGATTTATCACNNACTAAAGGTTTTCTAATGGGTGCTTCGTAGTGAGACGACATAATCCTTTATCTTGTTTCTTAATAAATAATTTAATAACTAAGTATTTCTAACTTTAACGTGATAAATCACATTTGGCTTAGTTCCTACATGCTCTAACAAATGATACATTCTATCATCAGCAGCCAACTTAGCTACTTTTGCTTCAGTATCATTCACATCTCCAAATACCATTGCTCCATTAGAACAAGCATTTGAACAAGCGGTTTGGAATTCTCCATCTTGAATAGCTCTTCCTTCTCTTTTTGCTTTTAAAATTGTTGCTTGAGTCATTTGAAGACACATTGAACATTTTTCCATAACTCCACGAGAACGAACATTTACATCTGGATTCAATACCATACGACCTAAATCATCATTCATATGATAATCAAACTCGCTGTTTTGACTGTATAAGAACCAGTTGAAACGACGCACTTTATATGGACAGTTGTTGGCACAATAACGAGTTCCAACACATCTGTTATAAGCCATATTATTTTGTCCTTGACGTCCATGAGAAGTTGCCGCTACTGGACATACAGTTTCACAAGGAGCGTGGTTACAATGTTGACACATTACCGGTTGGAAAGCTACTTGAGGATTATCTCCCGCTTTTTCCATTTCGTTAAATGTTGACAATGAACTTGACAAACCTGCAATATTTTCTTTTCTTTCGTTATCGCCTTCAAAAGTACTTTCAGAAGAATAGTATCTATCAATACGCAACCAGTGCATATCTCTACTTCTTCTAACTTCAGCCTTACCAACTACAGGAACATTATT
>DFXW01000023.1:0-82670 GCA_002382495.1 Flavobacterium sp. UBA4098 | reverse complement strand
GACTCTACTTCTTTGTGATCTAATGATACCATAGGAACTTCATTCCATTCTTTGGCATCCTTAGTATTGAAAATTTCTAAAGTAGTTTCTTTAATAATATCACCTCTACCCATTAACGTTTTCTGACCTTGAACACAAGCAAATTCGTGCTCTCCTTCAACTTTCGCTACAGAAACTGATTGTACATTATTAAATCCTTTATATAAAGCGTAAGCGTTTACTCCTACTGCCATTTCTTCTTTTAGTGCCGCTTTACGACCATATCCTAAAGCTAAACCTACAGTTCCAACAGCTTGACCTGGTTGAACAATTACTGGTACATTTTCTAATTTGGCACCATCTGCAGTTGTAATAGTAGCATAACTACCATTCAATCCACCGTTAGCAACAATTTCATTTGATAATCCTAATTTTTTAGCATCAGCATTAGAAACTGTAACATAGTTATCCCAAGAAACTCTTGTTATTGGATCTGGAAATTCTTGTAACCAAGGATTGTTAGCTTGTTGACCATCACCTAAACCAGTTTTAGTGTATAAAACCAATTCAAATGCTTCAGCAGCTTTTGATTTTGATAAAGCAGATGCTGCAGCAGCATAATCAGCTGAACCAGCAGATGCAGTTGGAATAACTCCAACGAATACACCATCGTGCAATACTTTATTCCAAGTAGAACCAGCTGTTATTGAAGCAGCAGTTTCTTTAATATAATCGTAAAAAGTTCCAGCATTACCATTTAATAACAATAAAACATCTTGAAATTGTTTGGTATTAAACAATGGACGAATAGTAGGTTGAGTAAGGCTATAAGTACCTCTAGTCAAGCTTAAATCGTTCCATGATTCTAAATAATGAGGAACTGGAGCAGCAATTGTAGCAACTGAAGCTGTTTCATCTTCTTTCAAAGTGAAGGCAACTGAAGTAGTTACTTTTTTAAGTCCTTCCACAAAAGAAGCACTATCTGCCATAGTATATACTGGATTAACACCACTCATAATTAAAGTATGAACGCTACCTGCTTTCATCTCATTAATCAATTGAGCTACTTTTTCGTTAGATCCTTTTCTTATTTGTCTTGTTCCAGAAGTTGTAAAAGCCTCACTAGCCAATTTTTGGTTAATTGCCAATACTAATAATTGAGCATTTTTATCTTGAATTCCAGATACCAATACCCCTTTTGAACCAGCAGCTTTTAATTGTTGCGCCGCTTTAGTAACTTCTGATTTGAATTGTTCATCTAAATTTACTGCAACTGAAGAACCAGTTACTACATTATAAATATGAACTAATGCTTGTTTTTGATTAGCCGTAGACATAGGCAAACGCTTGTCAGCAGCAGCACCAGATAAAGTCATATTCGCTTCCAATTGGAAGTGACGTGACATTTTACCATTTTTAGGTATTCTACCTTGAGCATAACCTGCACCATATCCACCACCTTGCCAATCGCCTAAGAAATCAGCACCAACAGAAACAATTAAAGAAGCTTTAGAAAAATCATAATCTACTAAGGCTCTTTCACCATATACTGTTTCAAAAGCGTCTAATGCTTCTGAAGAGGAAACTGCATCATAAACAACATGTTTTGCATTTGGGTTTTTGGCAACAAATTCAGTAATCAACTTTTCAGTTGACGGACTTGCCAAAGTATTAGTCAACAAAACAACTTGACCTCCTTTTGCTTTAGCTTCTACAATGCTTGATGCAATTTTAGCATTCACATCGGACCAACTTGCATTAGCACCAGCGATTTTTGGTTCTTTCAAACGCATGCTGTCATACAATGACAAGATAGACGCATGAACTCTTGCGTTAGCAGAAAATTTTGCTCCAGCAATAGTGTTGTTGTCAATTTTGATTGGGCGACCTTCACGTGTTTTAACTAATAAATTTGCAAAATCAAATCCGTCAAAAACAGAAGTTGCATAATAATCAGCTACACCAGGAATAATTTGTTCTGGTTGTAACACATAAGGTATTGATTTATGAACAGGACCTTCACATGCAGCAAGAGTTGCAGCAGCGGTGCTAAATCCAACGTACTTTAAAAAGTCACGACGTGTTGTAGAAGAGGATAAAGAATCACTATTTCCTAAAAATTCATCAGTAGGAATTTCTTCAACGAATTCGTTATTTTTAAGCGCCTCAACAATAGAACTATTTCCGTCTAGTTCCTCAACACTTTTCCAGTATTTTTTGTTTGATGACATATATAAATATTAAAAACTTAATAATTTGATTAATAGTGACATTTACCACATTCTAAACCTCCCATTTGCGCAGCAGTCAATTTGTCTACTCCATATTTTTTAGAAAGTTGTTCGTGGATTTTAGTGTAATATTCATTACCCTCCATTTTAACATCTGTTTTTCTGTGGCAATCAATACACCAACCCATTGTTAAAGGAGCAAACTGTTTTTGAATTTCATATTCTTGAACTGGACCATGACAAGTCTGACATTCAATACCTGCAACAGTTACGTGTTGTGAGTGGTTGAAATATACAAAGTCAGGTAAGTTATGAATACGAACCCATTTAACCGGCTGTGTTTTTCCTGTATACGATTGTGTAGCAGGATCCCAACCTACAGCGGTATATAATTTTTGGATTTGCTCATCATAAAATGCTTTGCTGTACTCAGGAGTAGCAGTTGTTTCAGCAACTTCGGCAATGTTTTTATGACAATTCATACACACATTCAAAGAAGGAATTCCTCCATTTTTACTAACTCTAGCAGCAGAGTGACAATACTTACAATTGATCTCATTGTCACCTGCGTGAATTCTGTGAGAATAATGTATTGGTTGAATTGGCGCATACTCTTGATCAACACCAACTTGCATTAAGAATCCATATACCAAATAAGCTCCAGATAACAATAAAAATATTACTGTAACCAAAACTAAAAATTGATTTCTAACAAATGCCTTCCAAATTGGAGTTGTAGGTTCTTTAGGAGCTACTTCGATATTATTAGCTTTAGCTACTTTACGCAATACGCTGTTTACTAAAAACAACATCACTACCAACATCGCCATCACCAATGCCAAAGCACCTAAAATAATTGTATTTGTTATACCTCCTTCAGCTTGCGGAGCAGCTCCTTCAGTACCAGGAACAGCGGCAGCTGCAGCAGGCGCTTCTTCTTTTGGAGTAGAAGTATAGGCAATTATGTTATCAATATCTGCTTCTGATAATTGAGGAAAAGCAGTCATTACTGACTTATTATACTCCTCATAAATTTTCACAGCCTGAGCGTCTCCTGATTTAATTAAATCAGAACTATTGTGAACCCATTTGTAGATCCACGACATCTCATACTTACCAGCCACACCTCTTAAAGCAGGACCAGTCGCTTTTGCGTCAAGCTTATGACAAGCAGCGCAATTTGCATTAAAAAGTTCTTTACCAACAACAGGATCACCTCCAGCAGAAGCAGCAGGAGCCGCAGCAGCATCAGCCGCCGGAGCAGCATCTTGAGCAAATGAAGTTAGAGAGAAAGTTAGCATTAAAGCTAAGCAGAAATATAATTTCCTTACGATCGAATTATGGTTACCCATCTTTTTCATATAGTATAATGATTATCTACTAAAATTAGTACAATTAATTCTAAAAACACTTTTTAGAAAAACGTATACATTCTTTTAAAACTTGCACAAAAATACGACTTAAGAACTATTCTCAAAACCTTAAAATAACCTTAAATTCAATTTATATTAATTCTAAATAATATTTGCATTTAGTATTATCTAAGTAAATATTACATTTGTATAAAAATCATCACATTATGAGAATTTTAGGCATTTCAAAAGTAGTTTTTGTATTTATTTTTACTGCTTTTTATTGTGTTGTAATTCAGGCACAAACATCAAAAAACAATACAAATACAGAAGATAAAGTGGCTCATTTAATTGCAGAAAAGCGAAAAATTAACCCATCATTAGTTTCAAAAGAGAGATATAAAATTCAGATATTTAGTGGAGAAAGTGAAAAAGCAAAAAAAACTGTAATTCAATTTAAACAAGAATTTAAAGACATTGATGCTACTATTGTGTTTAATACTCCCAACTACAAAGTATGGGTAGGCAACTTTAAATCTAGAATGGAAGCGGAAAGAAATTTTGCCGAAATCAAAAAAAAATATAAAAACACATTACTTATAAAACCTCAAAAATAATAAGCATAAAAAAATCCCGATTACTCGGGATTTTTTTATGCTTGTAAATTTTATTTCAATTTCTTTTTGATAGCCACTTCGTGGTAGGCTTCAATAACATCTCTTTCTTCGATATCATTGTAACCTTTAATTTGAATACCACAATCATACCCTTTAGTAACTTCTTTCACATCGTCTTTAAAACGTTTCAGCGCTACTAATTCACCATCAAATACAACCACTCCTTCTCTAACTACACGAACCTTAGCGTTTCTTGTAATTTTACCATCCATCACCATACATCCTGCAATAGATCCAACTTTAGAGATTTTAAATATCTCTCTAATTTCAGCCGTACCCAGAACTTCTTCTTTCATTTCAGGTGCTAACATTCCTTCCATTGCGTCTTTCAAGTCGTCAATAGCGGCATAGATAATAGAATAGTAACGGATATCGATTTCTTCTTTATCTGCTAATTGTCTTGCATTTCCTGCAGGACGAACATTAAATCCAATTATAATTGCATCAGAAGCAGAAGCCAACATTACGTCAGTCTCCGTGATTGCACCCACTCCTTTGTGGATAATATTAATTTGAACTTCTTCAGTAGATAATTTAGAGAACGAATCAGACAATGCCTCAACAGAACCATCAACGTCACCTTTAAGGATCACGTTCAATTCTTTAAATTGACCTAATGCGATTCGTCGTCCAATTTCATCTAATGTAATATGTCGTTGTGTTCTTACCGATTGCTCACGCATCAATTGAGAACGTTTTGAAGCAATTTGTTTTGCTTCTTTTTCATCTTCAAAAATATTGAATTTATCACCCGCAGTAGCTGCTCCGTCCAAACCTAAAACAGATACTGGAGTTGAAGGTCCTGCTTCAATTACTACATGTCCACGTTCATCATGCATGGCTTTAATTTTACCATGATGTTTACCTGCTAACATATAATCTCCAATTCTCAATGTTCCGTGTTGTACTAATAAAGTAGACACATATCCTTTTCCTTTATCCAAGAAGGCTTCTACAACAGTCCCTTGAGCTGCTTTATTTGGATTTGATTTTAAATCTAAAATTTCAGCCTCAAGCAATACCTTTTCAAGTAATTCTTTTACACCTAATCCTGTTTTTGCAGAAATATCATGGGATTGGATTTTACCACCCCAATCTTCAACTAGCAAGTTCATACCAGCTAATCTTTCTTTAATCTTATCTGGGTTAGCATTTGGCTTATCTACTTTGTTAATTGCGAAAATAATTGGAACACCTGCCGCTTGAGCGTGACTAATTGCCTCTTTCGTTTGTGGCATGATGTCATCATCCGCAGCAATTACAATAATTGCAATATCGGTAACTTGAGCTCCACGTGCACGCATAGCTGTAAAGGCTTCGTGACCTGGTGTATCTAAAAATGCTATTTTTTGACCGTTATCCAAAGTCACACCATAAGCACCAATGTGCTGCGTGATTCCTCCAGACTCTCCTGCAATTACATTTTCTTTACGAATGTAATCCAATAAAGAGGTTTTACCGTGATCTACGTGTCCCATTACCGTTACAATTGGCGCTCTGAACATTAAATCTTCTTCTTTATCTTCAACAACTTGTATTGCTTCTTCAATATCTACAGTTATGAATTCTACTTCGTAACCAAATTCATCCGCAACAATAGTTAATGTTTCAGCATCCAAACGCTGATTCATCGTAACCATAATTCCTAGTGACATACAAGTACCAATTACTTTAGTAATAGGCACATCCATCATAATAGCGATTTCACCAACAGTAACAAATTCAGTAACTTTAATTGTTTTACTTCCTTCGTCTAATGCTCTTTGTTCTTCATCTGATTTTTGACGGTGTGTATCTCTTTTATCTCTTCTGTATTTGGCAGCTTTAGATTTACCACCTTTACCTTGAAGTTTTTCAAGAGTTTCACGAATTTGATTTTTTACTTCTTCTTCTGTAGGTTCTACTTTTGCAACAATAGCTGGTCTATTCCCTTTTACAAAACCAGGTTTAGCGCTTCTATTTGCATTATAACCACCTCCAGTATTTGGAGTTATTTTATTTGGATTTGGTGCTCCTGGCTCACCTGGAGTAGATGGCTTAGCAACAATTCTTTTTCTTTTATTTTTCCCAGCATTAGCTCCTGCACCTGGCGCACCTGGCACGCCTGGTTTATTTGGAGTGATTTTTGGATCTTCTTTTTTCTTTTTAGGCTTATTGAACTGTGACAAATCAATAGTTTGTCCAGTTAACGTAGCACCTGATAATTTCTGATACTGAGTAGTAATCTTTTCGTCTATTGGAGAATCGTCTGAATTACCTTCAGTAGTTGCTTTAGGGGCAATTACTTTTTTATCTTGTTTTGGCGCTGCCTCAGAAATAGGTTTTGCTTCTTTTTTGTCTGAAACTGGTTTTTCAGAAACAACATCTTGGGGTGCATTTTGGGTTTTAACTTCTGCAGGAGCAGCTTTTTTAGGATTGAGTTCAATTTTGCCAACTTGAATCGGACCTGTCACTACTGCTTTCGCTTTAATAACTTCTTGACGCTCCTCTTCTTGTTTGCGTTTTTCCTCAATTTCAAGTTCACGTTGAATACGTAACGCTTCTTTTTCCTTTCTTTTCTCTTCTCCTACTTCTTTTGAAGCTTCTTTATTCCCCTTATCGCCCGCAAATTGACTTTGTAGAATACCAAACTCTCGTTCAGAAATTTTAGCATTTGGATTTGCATCAATAGCAATTCCCTTATCTTTAAGATAATCTACTGCTCTTTCTAACGAAATGTTTAATTCCCTTAAAACCTTGTTAATTCTTATTACTCTCTCTTCAGACATAAAACCTTTTTATTATTATCTTTTTGTTGTGTTTCTTAATTTATATGAATAGAAATTAAGATGTGTATTCAAGAATTAGATTAATTATCAAATTCTTCTTTTAAAATTTTAATTACATCTAGAATTGTTTCTTCTTCTAAATCAGTTCTTCTCACTAAATCTTCTACTTCTTGTTTTAAAATACTTCTTGCAGTATCCAATCCAATTTTAGCAAATTCATCGATGATCCATTCTTCGATTTCATCTGAGAATTCAATTAATTCAATATCATCTTCTTCTCCACCAGCAACATCTCCTTCGCGAATTACATCTAACTCATATCCTGTTAAAAGACCTGCTAATTTAATATTGTGACCCCCTCTACCGATTGCTTTAGAAACTTCTTCAAGTTTTAAGAACACTTCGGCTCTTTTAGTTTCTTCATTAATTTTAATCGAAGATACTTTAGCTGGACTTAAAGCACGAGTGATGTACAATTGATTATTGGTTGTGTAATTAATTACGTCAATATTTTCGTTTCCTAACTCACGAACAATTCCGTGAATACGTGATCCTTTCATACCCACACAAGCTCCTACAGGATCAATTCTATCATCATAAGAATCTACAGCTACTTTTGCTTTTTCGCCCGGGATTCTTACTACATTTTTAACCATAATCAATCCGTCAAAAACTTCAGGAATTTCTTGTTCAAATAATTTTTCTAAGAACACATTAGATGTTCTAGACATAATGATTTGAGGTTTGTTTCCTTTTAATTCAACGCTTTCGATAATTCCACGAACATTATCTCCTTTGCGGAAAAAGTCAGATGGAATTTGTTTTTCTTTTGGCAATACAATTTCATTACCTTCATCGTCTACCAAAATAACGACTCTTGGTCTAACGTGGTGTACTTCGGCAGTATATATTTCACCGATAATATCTTTAAATTGTTTGTACAAATTAGTATTATCGTGTTCATGGATTTTAGAAATCAAGTTTTGACGTAATGCCAAAATAGCTCTTCTTCCTAAATCAATTAATTTCACTTCTTCAGAAACCTCTTCACCAATTTCAAAATCGGCTTCAATTTTTCTCGCTTCAGTAAGCGTGATTTCTTCGTTTTCGAAATCCAAATCTTCGTCAGCAACGATCACTCGTCGTCTCCAAATTTCCATATCTCCTTTGTCAGGATTGATAATGATATCGAAGTTATCATCTGAACCGTATTTTTTCTTTAATGCATTTCTAAATACATCTTCTAAAATTGCCATAAGCGTTACACGATCAATAAGTTTATCATCTTTAAACTCTGAAAATGAATCGATTAATGCTAAATTTTCCATGCGAAATCTTTATTTAAAATGTTACTGTAACAATTGCTTCTTTTATATCTGTATACGGAAGTTCCAACGTCTTTTGAACGGTTTCTTTTCCTTTACCTACTTTCTTTGGTTCTCTTGCTTGCCATGACAAAATTACAAAATCATCATTAGCTTCGACCAATTCGGCTTCAATATTTTCAGTTGATGTCTTCACTATCAGCGTTCTACCAACATTTTTTTTGTATTGACGAACCATTTTTAATGGCGAACCCACTCCTACTGAGGCTACTTCTAGTGAGTAATCTTGTTCTTCTCTGTCTAAATTGTTTTCAATTGAGCGACTTACATCGATACAATCTTGCAATGCTACTCCATTGTCTCCGTCTATATTGACAATGATTTTGAAAGCATCTGTAATTGTTAAGTCAATTAAAAACAAAGTTGGCTTATCTAATAAGCATTCCTCAACTAGTGTATTTACTTTTTCTTTGAACGTCATAGTTGTATAAAAAGAGGGGACGATTAGTCCCCTCATTATCTAGATTTTAATAAATAACGATGCAAATATAGTGTTATTTTTTAATATTAAAAATAATTATACATCAGTTGTCTAAAACAAAAAAGTTTTATGAAATGAATCATAAAACTTTTTTGTTATCTATTTTTTACCTTTTATAGTTGTTCCTGAACCAAATTAATGATTGCGTTTGCATCTAGTTCTCCAGCCTGTCGCCAAACCATCTGACCTTCTTTGTAAATCATGAGAGTTGGCAAACCTTTAATTCGAAGTGCCTCGGCTAGCTCTTGATTTTTATCAACATCTATTTTAATCACTTTGGCTTTGTCGCCAAGCGCGGCCGCAACATCTCGTATAACTGGATGCATTGATACCGAAGACTCATTCCAATCAGTGTAAAAATCAATTAACACTGGAATTTGTGCGTTTATAAGTTCTCCAAATTTTGACATAAAACCAAAAATTTAATTTTTATAATCTGCTTTAAAAGAGATAAATATTTTACAAATGTAGTATTTTTAGTTAATTACACTAATTTATTGCCTTTTTTTAGCTCTATTACTGTAATTTCCGGCATAATTCCTACTCTACCTGAGTAGGCATGAAAACCAAAACCTCGATTTACATAGACATACCTTCCTTTGTTTTCATACAATCCAGCCCATTGCTTATACACATACTGTACCAAACTCCATTTAAAGTAACCCGGAATTTCAATGCCAAACTGCATTCCATGCGTATGGCCTGATAATGTTAAGTGAAAATGGTTCTTATGATGTTGTACAATATAGTCCCAATGACTTGGATCGTGACTCATGAGTATTTTAAAATCCTTTGACGTCAATCCTTCAGAAGCTTTGTCAATATCGCCTAATTTTTTGAAATTGTGACCCCAATTTTCAACACCTACTAATGCCAGTTTTTGACCTCCTTTTTCAATAAATGTATGCTCATTCAAAAGCAATTTAAAATCAATTTGCCCGTATAAATTTTTGATAGCTTGAAAATTAGTTTCTTTTTCTTTTTCAGAAGGCCAAGTCACATATTCGCCATAATCATGATTCCCAAGTACCGAATACTTACCGAATTTATGTTCTTTGATTCTATTAAAGGTGCTAATCCACGGAATCATTTCCTTGGCATGTGTATTTACAATATCTCCTGTAAACAAGATCATATCTGAATTTTGCGCATTTACCAAATCTATCGCATAGTTGATTTTCTCAGGATTATCAAAACTACCACTATGCACATCAGAAATTTGTGTAATCGTAAACCCGTCAAATTCTTCTGTCAAATCTGGAAAATAAATTTGTTGTTTGATTACTTTAAAATTGTACTTCCCTTCAAAAATTCCATATAGTAAAGATAAAAAAGGAATTGCTGCCAATCCCATTCCTAACTGACTTACAAATTTTCTTCGAGAAGCAAAAAATGGTTGATCGCGCTTTTTCTTTGCTAGAAAAGTTACAGAACCTTTCCCTACTCTAAATACATCTTCAGTTAACATTACAATTGCCAGAACAATTTTAGGCAAATAAACCATTAAAACAAGCCCTAATACAAACATCGTTTGATGTGTTTGACCTTTGGAACGATCAAATTGAGAGATAGTATATAAAAAGTAAATCGCAAACAATAACGAAACTACTTGGTACAACACCAATACTTTTTTTCGTTGTATCAATGTGCGAAAAGCTTGAAAGGAAAACCATTCTATAGCCCCCCAGATCAGAAAAAAGAGTAGTAAAACAACATTCATTTATAATGCACTAAATAATTTCGGCAACAAAATAACAACTTAATTGTTCACAACAGGATTTAATTAATTAAAATTTAACTCTTGAAGAAAACTTTCATTAGGTTTCCTTATTTTTACAGATTCAAAATTTAGAACAAAATACCAATGTCTGCCAAAAAACGCCTTTTCCTTCTTGATGCCTATGCCTTAATATTTAGAGGGTATTATGCCTTTATAAAAAATCCGAGAATAAACTCAAAAGGAATGGACACCTCCGCCATCATGGGATTTATGAATTCACTGATGGATGTGATTAAAAGAGAAAAACCAGATCATTTAGCGGTTGCTTTTGATAAAGGCGGTAGTGATTTGCGAAATGACATTTACCCAGAATACAAAGCCCATCGCGATGCTACTCCTGAAGCCATCAAAATTGCTGTACCTTATATACAAGAATTACTACGCGCCATGCATATTCCTATTATAGAAGTTAAAGGATATGAAGCAGACGACCTAATTGGAACAATCGCTAAACAGGCCGAAAAACAGAATTACCAAGTTTTTATGGTCACTCCAGATAAGGATTTTGCCCAATTAGTTTCTGAAAATATCTTCATGTACAAACCTGCTCGTATGGGTAACGGAATCGAAATTTGGGGAATTCCTGAAGTTTTGGCAAAATTTGAAATAGACAGACCTGAACAAGTAATTGATTTTCTTGGAATGATGGGCGACGCAGCCGATAATATTCCGGGATTACCAGGTGTGGGCGAAGTTACTGCTAAGAAATTATTAAAGGAATTCGGCTCCATGGAAAACTTATTGGCTAACACCGACAAGTTGAAAGGAAAAATGAAAGACAATATTGAAGCCAATAAGGAAAAAGGACTTTTGTCTAAGACCTTGGCGACAATTTTATTAGACTGTCCTGTCCAATTTAATGAAACCGATTA
Organism: Flavobacterium sp. UBA4098; assembly: GCA_002382495.1. Classification (GTDB taxonomy): domain Bacteria; phylum Bacteroidota; class Bacteroidia; order Flavobacteriales; family Flavobacteriaceae; genus Flavobacterium. The sequence goes on along the minus strand of DFXW01000023.1, from coordinate 71,145 downwards.
TGAATTATCTACACCTGATGTAGACAAAACAGATGCTTTATTCAACGAACTAGAATTTAGAAGAATGGCCGAACAATTTGACGCCATCTTTAAAAAAGGAGAAACTGCTCCGGTAGTTGACGAAGCCAAATTATACAAAAAACCACAACCAAAAACAGAGGAACAATTTGACCTTTTTGGAAGCGCTATCGATGAAGGTTCTTATGAAATTCGTCATCAATATTACAATACATTAGAAAACACAACCCATTCCTACCAAATTATTCAAGGCGATTTGGGGATTAAATTGTTATTACAAAATTTACAAAATCAAACTTCGGTTTGTTTTGACACCGAAACAACTGGTTTAGATGCCTTACATGCCGAGTTAGTTGGAATTTCATTTTCGTATGAAAAAGGAAAAGGGTTTTACATTCCGTTTCCGGAGAACCAAACGGAAGCGCAATCTTTGGTTGAAAAATTAGTTCCTTTTTTTGAAAACGAAACGATCGAAAAAATTGGACAGAATTTAAAATACGACTTAAAAGTTTTGTCCAATTATGGCATTACAGTAAAAGGGAAATTGTTTGATACCATGATTGCGCATTATTTGATTAACCCGGACATGCGCCATAACATGGATATTTTATCCGAAACCTATTTGAAATATGCGCCGCAATCTATTGAAGTGTTAATTGGCAAAAAAGGGAAAAATCAAAAATCGATGCGGGAGGTTCCTTTGGAAGAAATTAAAGAATACGCTGTGGAAGATGCTGATGTAACCTTACAACTTTCAGAAATTTTCAACACCGAATTAGACAAAACACATACTAAAAAACTATTTGAAGAAATTGAAATTCCATTGGTCACTGTTTTAGCTGGCATGGAAAAAGAAGGAATCAATTTGGATGTTCCTTTCTTACAATCGTTATCGAAAGAGTTAGGAGACGATATTGCCAAATTAGAAAGTCGTATTTACGAAATTGCAGGCGAAAAATTCAATTTGGCTTCGCCAAAACAATTGGGAGACATTTTATTTGACAAATTGAAAATTGGCGGTGCTAAACAAAAGAAAACCAAAACGGGTCAATATGCGACTGGGGAAGAAATCTTAAGTTATTTGGCCAAAGACAACGAAATCGTGAGTGCTATTTTAGATTGGCGTTCGTTGATCAAATTACAAAATACGTATGTCGAAGCGTTGCCATTGCAAGTAGATGCAAAAACGCATCGCGTTCATACCGATTATATGCAAACAGTTGCCGCTACAGGTCGATTAAGTTCCAATAATCCTAATTTGCAAAACATTCCTATTCGAACAGAACGTGGAAGACAAATCAGAAAAGCATTTATTGCAAGAGATGAAAACTATACGTTACTCTCTGCCGATTACTCTCAAATAGAGCTTCGAATTATTGCTGCTTTATGTGGAGAAGAAAATATGATCAAAGCTTTCCAGCAAGGCGAAGACATTCATAAAAGTACCGCTGCCAAAGTATTTAATGTGCCTTTAGAAGAAGTAACTAAAGAACAACGTAGTCATGCCAAAACGGTTAACTTCGGAATTATATATGGTGTTTCGGCATTTGGATTAAGTAATCAAACTTCACTTTCTCGTGCTGAAAGTGCCGCCTTAATCGAAGCGTATTACACTACCTATCCAAAACTTAAATCCTACATTCAGGAGCAAATAGAAAGCGCCAGAGAAAATGGTTTTGTACAAACTATTTTAGGCCGTAGACGTTATTTAAAAGACATTAATTCAGCCAATGCAATAGTTCGCGGTGCTGCTGAACGAAATGCGGTAAATGCTCCAATTCAAGGAAGCGCTGCCGATATTATCAAAATTGCCATGATCAATATTCACAAAAGATTAATTGCTGAAAATTGGAAATCAAAAATGCTATTGCAAGTGCATGACGAATTGGTGTTTGATGTTCACAACAGTGAATTGGAAAAAATTCAACCGATGATCAAACACGAAATGGAACAAGCGGTGGTTTTAAGTGTTCCTTTAGAAGTGGAAATTGGAATAGGGAAAGATTGGTTAGAAGCTCATTAATTATATAAAAAAATCCATTCTATTGAATGGTTTTTTTTGTTTTATACTCTTGAGGTAGTTTCCCGTTCTTTTAAAACGGTTTTAATCACTTTAGTTTCATACGGCGGTTCTTCTTCTGAAACATTTTCCAAACGTTTAATCAATAACTTGGCTGCTTCTTCTCCAATCTCAATTCCGTGTTGACTCACTGTAGTCAAACTTGGAGACAATCTTCTCGAAGCTAAAATTCCATCGGCAAAACCAATGATACAAAGTTCTTCCGGAATTTTATATCCCTTTTTCAAGCCCATTCGTAGCGCTGCAACCGAATCATTTTCTTCTAAAGCAAAGATACCGTCGATTTTGTTTTTGGCAAACACTTCCTCCATTTGGACTTTCAAATCCTCTTCGGAGTCGGTTCTAATGATCAAATTAGTATTGACTGGAATATTATTTTTTTCTAACGCTTTTAAATAACCTTCAAATCGAAGTTTTCCTACGCTCAAATTATCAACTGATGAAAGTAAGGCAATATTTTTACACCCTAAATCAATCAAACGTTGCGTAGAATCTAAAGCCGAATCAAAATCGTCAACAATGACTTTATCACAATCAATACCCTCGGCAGTTCGATCAAACATGACAATTGGAGTCCCGTCATTGATAATCTCCTTAAAGTGATCGTAATTGTTTTGCTTTTGTGCCTCTTCAGAAACAGATAAAATAAATCCGTCAATCGTACCATTACTCAACATCTCTAGTGTATGCGCCTCTTTTTCCAAAGACTCATTCGAAATACACATGATCACATTGTATCCTTTCTCGTCAGCCACTTTTTCAATTCCGCTAAAGACTTTGGCAAAAAACGAATTCAAAATATTGGGAATAATTACGCCGATTGTTTTGGTTTTTCTATTCTTAAGATTCAACCCAATCACATTAGGCTTATAGTTCTTAAGTTTAGCGTATTCCTTTATTTTCGTTTTGGTTTGTTCGCTAATTTCAGGACTATCGTTAAGTGCTTTTGAAACTGTTGACACAGACACATTAAGTTCTTTGGCGATTTGTTTAAGAGTTGCTTTAGCTTTCATAGTTGGAATTTAAAGTGCTAAAATAAGAAAAAAATCGGTTGAATGACGCGATTTGACTAATCTCAACACGATTATCATTCAAAAAAGATAGGAAAAATCAATGCTTTTTTAAAAAAAAGGCCTCGTTTAACCAAAAATAGAGTCGTAAAAAATTAAAAACGCAGAGTGTCCCAAAAATAAATCCTTTAGCTACTGATAATCAGAACTAAATAATATTTTAGGACAATTTGTATTTCAGAAAAATAATTGTACTTTTGCATCCCCTTTATTGGGGATGGAATGTTTAATTAAAAATAAAAATTGTGAACACATTAAGCTACAAGACAATTTCAGCTAACAAAGCCACTGTATCAAAAGAGTGGATTGTTGTTGATGCTGATGGTCATAACTTAGGTCGTCTTGCTTCAAAAGTCGCTATGATTTTGAGAGGTAAATACAAGCCAAGTTATACACCGCACGTGGACTGTGGAGATAACGTAATCGTTATTAACGCAGAAAAAATCAACCTTACAGGTAACAAATTGGATGAAAAAACATACATCCGTCACACTGGTTACCCTGGAGGACAAAGAACTTTGACTGCAAAAGTATTGCAATCAAAAAATCCAGCTTTATTAGTAGAAAAAGCTGTAAAAGGAATGTTACCTAAAAACAAATTAGGAGCTGAACTTTTTAGAAATTTAAATGTTGTTGTTGGTTCTGAGCACAAACAAGGCGCTCAAAAACCAAAAACTGTTAACCTAAACGATCTTAAGTAATGGGAGTTATTCACAAAATCGGTAGAAGAAAAACCGCTGTTGCACGTGTTTATGTTTCGGAAGGAACAGGAGTAATCACTGTAAACAAAAAAGAATTCGCAACTTACTTTCCTACAGCTACTTTACAGTACAAAGTGTTACAACCAATGTCTATGACAGAGAACGCTAACAATTTTGACGTAAAAGTGAATGTATACGGAGGTGGTTCAACTGGTCAAGCAGAAGCTGTAAGAATGGCTTTAGCACGTGTAATGTGTGAAGTAAATGCTGAAAACAGAGCAATCTTGAAACCAGAAGGTTTATTAACTAGAGACCCTAGAATGGTTGAACGTAAGAAATTCGGTCAGAAGAAAGCTCGTAAGAGATTCCAATTCTCTAAACGTTAATAGTACCTGTCTTGTATTATTGATACAAGACATATTGATTATTAAATTTAAAAACAATGTTGTTGTTGTCCCGTTGAGGCGGGAAATTAGTTTAGCATCTAAATGAAGTCTAAAGCCAAAAAGCCAAAAGAAACATTGCTAATCAACAGAACGTAAACTAAACAAAAAATGTCAAACAAAGTAGAAGTAAAAGAATTACTAGAAGCAGGTGTTCACTTCGGACACATGACTAGAAAATGGGACCCAAACATGGCTCCTTACATTTATATGGAACGTAATGGAATCCACATTATCAATCTATATAAAACAGCAGCAAAAATCGAAGAAGCTAATGAAGCTTTGAAAAAAATCGCTGCATCAGGTAGAAAAATCTTATTCGTTGCTACCAAAAAACAAGCAAAAGATATCGTAGCTGAAAAAGCTAAAGCAGCAAACATGCCTTACATCACTGAAAGATGGCCNNGGAATGTTGACTAACTTCGTAACTATCCGTAAAGCTGTTAAAAAAATGGCTACTATTGATAAAATGAAGAAAGACGGAACATTCATGACTCTTTCTAAAAAAGAGCGTTTGCAAGTAGATCGTCTTCGTGCTAAATTAGAGAAAAACTTAGGTTCTATCGCTGACATGTCTAGACTACCTGCAGCCTTGTTCGTAGTTGATATCAAAGCAGAACACATCGCAATAAAAGAAGCACAAAAATTAAACATTCCAGTTTTCGCAATGGTGGATACGAATTCAGACCCAAGAGAGGTTGATTACGTTATCCCTGCAAATGATGATGCTTCTAAATCAATCGATAAAATTTTAACTTTAGTTACTGCAGCTGTAGTTGAAGGTCTTTCTGATAGAGGATCTGAAAAAGAAGCTGACGAAGTTGCTGCTCCTGCTGCTGAAGCAGTTGCTGCTCCTGTTGAAGTAGAAGCTGCTCCTGCTGCTGAAGCTCCTGCAACTGAAGAATAAATAAAACCATTTAAAGATTGAAGGATTTAAAGATTCAAAATATTAATTGTTACAATTAATACTTAGTCCTTAAATTTTTCAATCTTTTAATCTTTAAATTAAAAAAATTATGGCAACAATTACTGCTGCAGACGTAAATAAATTAAGAACAATCACAGGTGCAGGTATGATGGACTGTAAAAAAGCCTTGGTTGAAGCTGAAGGAGATTTCGATTTAGCGATCGAAAACTTACGTAAAAAAGGACAAAAAGTAGCGGCTAACCGTTCTGATAGAGAATCTACAGAAGGTGCTGTTATCGCTGTTGTAAACGACGCTAAAACATCAGGTGTTGTAATCTCATTAAACTGTGAAACTGATTTCGTTGGTAAAAACGAATCTTTCGTGAAATTAGCACAAGAATTAGCTGCTTTAGCTTTGAACTTTGATTCTAAAGAGGCTTTCTTAGCAACTGATTTCCATGGAATCACTGTAGCTGAGAAATTAATCGAGCAAACAGGAGTAATCGGAGAAAAAATTGAAATCAGTTCTTTCGAAAGATTAGAAGGAGCTTTCATTGGTTCTTACATCCACGCTGGAAACAAAATCGCTACTTTAGTTTCATTATCTGCTAATGTTGCTGGAGCTGAAGAAGCTGCTAGAAACGTAGCCATGCAAGCTGCTGCGATGAACCCAATTGCTTTGAACGAAGCTGGAGTTGATGCTGCAGTTATTGAAAAAGAAATTGAAATTGCAAAAGAGCAATTAAGAGCTGAAGGTAAACCAGAAGCAATGTTGGAAAACATTTCTAAAGGAAAAATTCAACGTTTTTACAAAGACAATACTTTAGTAAACCAAGATTATATCAAAGATGGTTCTATGAATGTTGCTTCTTACGTAAAATCAGTAGATGCTAACTTAACTGTTACAGGATTTAAAAGAGCTGCTTTAGGATAGTCTAAAGTAGATTTTTCAATCTTCAATATAAAATCCCATTCCTAACGGAATGGGATTTTTTTGTACCAATAATTAAAAATAAAAATAGTAAGTTTGAAATACTAAACACAGCACCAATGTTCAAATCCAAAAAAGACATCGTATTTGTAATCCTGGCCGGGATTTTTATTACCAATGCGGTGGTGGCCGAATTAATTGGAGGAAAGCTAATTCAAATTGGCCCATTTGTCATGAGCATTGGTATTTTGCCATGGCCCATTGTCTTTTTAACAACCGATTTAATCAACGAATACTTTGGCGAAAAAGGAGTGCGTCGATTATCCCTACTCACCGCTTGTTTAATTGCTTATGCATTTATTATTTTACTTTTAGGCATTGCTATTCCCGCTGCCAAAGGAATTAGCCCCGTAAGTGACGCTCAATTTCAAGCTGTTTTTGGACAAAGTATGTGGATCATCTTCGGAAGTATTATCGCATTCCTAGTTTCTCAATTAATTGATGTGACCGTATTTTGGTATTTCAAAAACAAAACAGGCGATACAAAAATTTGGCTCCGAGCAACCGGCTCAACGGTTATTTCTCAATTATTTGATTCTTTTATCGTGTTAGGAATTGCATTTTGGCTGCCTGGAAAAATTGGCTTTGAAACTTTTATTGGCTCCGCATTAACGGGCTATACTTTTAAATTAGGTATAGCGGTGCTTTTAACGCCGATGATTTATATTGGTCACCGAATTATAAAAAACTATTTAAATAGCGATATACCTGCTTAAAATGGATAAAAATAGATGCAAATGGTGCGTAGGCATTCCGATTTACGAAGCCTATCACGATCACGAATGGGGAGTTCCAGTATATGACGACCAAAAATTATTTGAATTTTTAATCTTGGAAACGTTTCAAGCTGGATTAAGCTGGATTACCATCCTGAAAAAAAGAGAAAATTTTCGTGCTGCATTTGATCAATTTGATTACCAAAAAATAGCGCTATACAATGAAAGAAAAATTGAAGCATTATTACAAGAAACTGGAATTATTCGTAACCAGTTAAAAATACGTGCTACAATTACTAATGCCATAGCTTTTATGGAAGTGCAAAAAGAATTCGGTAGTTTTAGCAAATACATTTGGCAATTTACTGATGGAATGCCCATCATCAATCACCCACAAACCATGAGAGATATCACATCCACTACACCACTTTCAGATGCTATCAGTAAAGACTTGAAAAAACGCGGATTCAAATTTGTGGGTTCGACTGTGGTTTACGCTTTTATGCAAGCTACTGGTATGGTAGATGATCATGTGGCTGATTGTTGGAAAAGAACTAGCTAAATACGATTCACGATTTGTTGTTCAAGTCTAACTTGTCAGAATTTTAATGAATTCATCCCTTGCTATTTCACGACAACCTAAACTTTCTAAATGCGGATTGTAAATTTGGCAATCCAACAGTTTATAATTATTCGCTTTGAGATGTCGTGACCAATGGATAAATGCAACTTTTGAAGCATTGGCTACTTTTGAAAACATACTTTCTCCACAGAAAATAGTTCCTAAATCAACTCCGTACAAACCACCTACTAATTCGTCCTCTTCCCAAACCTCAACCGATTTGGCTATGCCTAATTGATTCAACTTACAATAGGCTTCAATCATCTCATTGGTAATCCAAGTGCCCTGTTGACCTTCCCGTTTTATTTGTTGACAATTGGAAATAACTTCTCTAAAATCTTGATTAAAGGTTACTTTAAATTTTTTCCGATTCAAAATATTGCGCATGCTTTTGGACACAACCAAATCATCCAAAAATAAAACCATTCTGGGATTAGGCGACCACCACAAGATGGGATCTCCTTGTTCAAACCAAGGGAAAATACCACTCTTGTATGCCAATAGTAACCGCTCGGGAGTTAAGTCTCCGCCAATGGCTAAAAAGCCGTCTACATTGGCATTTGATACGGGTGGAAAAACTAAATCTTTGGTAAGATAATGCATTTATTAATCGAATAGTTCTTAGACAAATATACTATTAATAAAAACAGCCGTCAATAAGGACGGCTGTTCAAGTTTGGTATTTATAGTGATTTATGAACCACACATTTCGCACTCCTCAGGACCTGCATTACGTGCTTGTTCAATCATCGCTCTGTATTCTTCGGCAGTCATTTCAACAGCTTCGTTAAGCACTGCAACTGGTTGTTCTTTAACTTCCAACTCTACTACAGTTTCTGGCTCTGCTTTTTTATCGTTGTTTACCGTGAACTTAATTGCATCCACTGCTGATTTGGTTCTTAAGTAATACATTCCTGTTTTCAAACCAGATTGCCAAGCATAGAAATGCATCGAAGTCAATTTAGAATAATTGGCATCCTGCATGAACAAGTTTAGCGATTGTGATTGGTCAATAAAATATCCTCTGTGACGAGACATGTCGATAATATCTTTCATTGACATTTCCCAAACCGTTTTGTATAATTCTTTCAAATCTTGCGGAATCACATCAATATTTTGAACGGATCCATTTTCACGCATGATTTGCTGCTTCAATGTTTCATTCCACAATCCACGTTCTACTAAATCGTGTAATAAATGTTTGTTTACCACAATGAATTCTCCTGATAATACACGACGGGTGTATAAATTAGAAGTATACGGTTCAAATGCTTCGTTGTTTCCTAAAATTTGAGACGTAGAAGCTGTTGGCATAGGCGCTACCAATAACGAGTTTCTAACTCCATGTTCTACCACTTCTTTACGTAACGATGCCCAGTCCCAACGACCTGATAATTCTTCGTCTTTCATTCCCCACAAATTGTGTTGGAATTCTCCCTGAGAAATTGGAGACCCTTTGAAGGTAGAATACGGTCCTTCTTCTTTAGCCATTTCCATCGAAGCGGTTACCGCTGCAAAGTATAATGTTTCGAAAATTTCTTGGTTTAATTTTTTTGCTTCATCACTTGTAAATGGCAAACGCAACATAATAAAAGCATCTGCTAATCCTTGTACCCCAAGTCCTACAGGACGGTGACGTAAATTAGAGTTTTCTGCTTCTTGTACTGGGTAGTAATTTCTATCAATTACTTTATTCAAGTTGCGGGTTACACGTTTAGTTACATCAAACAATAATTGGTGGTTGAAACTTCCGTTTTCAACGAACATTGGTAACGAAATAGAAGCCAAGTTACACACCGCAATTTCGTCTTTCGAAGTGTACTCCATAATCTCAGTACACAAGTTAGACGAACGAATAGTTCCTAAATTCTTTTGATTAGATTTACGGTTAGCCGCATCTTTATACAACATATATGGCGTTCCAGTCTCAATTTGAGATTCTAGAATTTTTTCCCATAATTCACGTGCTTTAATGGTTTTTCTACCTTTTCCTTGCGTTTCATATGAGGTATACAATGCTTCAAATTCGTCACCATANNTCTTCTTGCACACGTTTCATGAACAAATCAGACGTCCACATGGCAAAGAATAAATCTCTTGCACGCATTTCTTCTTTTCCTGTGTTCTTTTTCAAATCCAAGAAATCAAAAATATCTGCATGCCAAGTTTCGATATAAATCGCAAAACTTCCTTTACGTTTTCCTCCTCCTTGATCTACATAACGAGCGGTGTCATTGAATACTCTCAACATTGGAACAATTCCGTTAGATGTTCCGTTAGTGCCACGAATATAAGATCCTGTTGCGCGAACATTATGGATTGACAATCCAATTCCACCCGCTGATTGTGAGATTTTAGCGGTTTGTTTTAACGTATCGTAAATTCCATCAATACTATCATCTTGCATAGCCAAAAGGAAACAAGAAGACATTTGAGGTTTTGGAGTTCCAGCATTGAATAATGTTGGCGTAGCATGTGTAAAGAATTTTTTCGACATTAAGTCGTAAGTTTCAATCACTGAATCCAAATCATTCATGTGGATTCCAACTGATACACGCATCAACATATGTTGTGGGCGCTCTACAATTTTTCCGTTGATACGCAATAAATACGAACGCTCTAAAGTTTTAAATCCGAAGTAATCGTAATTAAAATCTCTATTATAAATAATATGCGAATTTAAAAACTCCGCATTTTCTTGAATTACTTTGTGTACTTCTTCTGACAATAAAGGAGAAGCTTGGTTGGTTCTTGGATTTACATAATGATACATTTCATTCATCGTTTCTGAGAATGATTTGTTCGTGTTTTTATGCAAATTTGAAATCGCAATACGTGCCGCTAATTGGGCGTAATCCGGATGAGCAATTGTCATCGAAGCTGCGGTTTCAGCCGCAAGATTATCTAATTCTGATGTAGTAACTCCGTCATACAATCCTTCAATCACACGCATTGCTACTTTTACAGCATCAACTAAATCATTTAAACCATAACATAGTTTTTTAATTCTATCTGTGATTTTGTCAAACATTACCGGTTCTTTATGACCGTCTCTTTTTACTACATACATAATCTTGTGGTTTTAAGAAAACAAAAAATCCCTTCTTTGCTTTCGAGTATTTGTTATTATTTGTTTGCGCCGCAGCGCGGTAATCGAATAAAAATCTAGTTCCGATTAAAAATCGGCATCGAATGTAATTTTTTGAGCTTCAGAATCGGTATTCATTACTCCTGCTTTTTGGTATTCACCAACACGTTTTTCAAAGAAGTTAGTTTTTCCCTGTAACGAAATCATGTCCATGAAATCAAACGGATTCGACGAATTGTATACTCTATCACATCCTAATTCTACCAAAAGACGGTCCGTTACAAACTCTAAATATTGAGTCATCAAATTGGCATTCATTCCAATCAAACTTGCAGGAAGTGATTCTGTGATGAATTTTCTTTCGATACTCAATGCATCGGTTAAAATTTCTGTGATTCTCGCTTTAGGCACTTTATTTACTAAGTGATTGTTGTGCAAATGAACTGCAAAATCACAGTGCATTCCTTCATCTCGTGAAATCAACTCATTAGAAAAAGTCAAACCTGGCATTAATCCACGTTTCTTTAACCAATAAATAGAACAGAAAGAACCTGAGAAGAAAATTCCTTCTACAGCTGCGAAAGCAATCAAACGTTCTGCAAAAGATTCTGAGCTAATCCATTTCAAAGCCCATTCTGCTTTTTCTTTGATAGCTGGAAAGGTTTCGATAGCATGGAACAATTCGTGTTTTTCTGCTTCGTCTTTCACATAGGTGTCAATCAACAATGAATAGGTTTCACTATGAATATTTTCCATCATGATTTGAAAACCATAGAAAAATTTAGCTTCAGGATATTGTACTTCAGAAACAAAGTTTTCTGCTAAATTTTCGTTTACAATTCCGTCAGAAGCTGCAAAAAATGCCAATATATGTTTGATGAAATATTTTTCATCTGCATTTAATTTATTATTCCAATCATTCAAGTCGGTATGCAAGTCAATTTCTTCAGCGGTCCAAATACACGCTTCTTGTTTCTTGTACCATTCCCAAATATCTTGGTGTTTGATTGGAAAAATAACAAAACGATCTTTGTTTTCTTGTAAAATTGGTTCAATAGCAGACATAAATACTGGTTTATTTTTTTGATTGAAAATACATTAGATTTTGGAATGTTTGGGGTTTACAAAGATTGTAAAATATTGCGGGTATAAAAAGTCAAACTTATTCACAATCGGCTCTAGTTTTTAACAAAGTCTAAAAAATATAGCAATTCTAATCCAAAACATAATTAACTATAAATCAATGTTTTGAAAAATTAAAAATCGATGTAGTCCCGTGAAATATAGGATTTTTAGAAAACTGGCAAACTGTAAATTGCCGAGGTAGGTAGTCTTATTTTTTTAGATCCAAAGCTACTTTTTCAAGCTCCAAATACCAATCTTCGCCAAACTTTCTTACTAGAGCTTCTTTGACAAATTTATAGACCGGAACTTGTAATTCTTTACCTAAAGTACAGGCGTCATTACAAATGTCCCATTTGTCATAATTAACAGCAGTAAACTCTGAAAAATCTTTTACTCGAATTGGATACAAATGACAGGAAACTGGCTTTTTCCAACTCACTATTCCTTCGTTGTAGGCTTGTTCAATCCCGCATAATGCCGTTGCGCCATCAAAAATAACATAGGCACAATCTTTACCTTCAATTAAAGTAGTTTCAAAATCACCATCTTCTCCTTTAACCCAAGTTCCTTGCGCTTCGATTGCGGCAATTCCTTCAGGGCGTAAATAGGGTTTTACTTTAGGATAAATTTCTTCCATTATTTTAGTTTCATCTGCACTTAAAGGAGCACCAGCATCCCCATCGATACAACAATTCCCTTTACAAGCAGATAAATTACAAACAAAATCTCTTTCGAGTATTTCTTCAGAAACGATGGTTTTTCCTAATTGAAACATTGGATACATATATTGAATAATGAAGCGCAAAGGTAATCAAAGCAGTTGAAGAAAATAACACTAAATTGACCTTAAATTAAAATGTCGATGGAAATATCCTCATCATTAATTTCTTTAAAAGTGTACCTTTACAGCAAAAAAAAGAGATGTTTGAAATTGACTTTAGAGAGATCCTGACTGTTGGGATGGTATTGTTTGCCGTAATTGATATTGTAGGCAGTATTCCAATTATAGTAGATTTACGAACCAAACACGGACATATTGAATCTGAAAAAGCATCGCTCGTTGCTGGAGTAATCATGATTGTTTTTTTATTTATAGGAGAAGAGTTTCTAAAAGTAATCGGAATAGATGTTCACTCCTTCGCGGTAGCCGGATCATTTGTATTGTTTTTTATAGCCCTAGAAATGATTTTAGGAATTCGTATTTATAGAGACGAAGAGTCTAGTTCTGCTTCTATCGTACCAATAGCTTTCCCATTAATTGCAGGTGCCGGAACGATGACTACTTTACTTTCGTTACGCTCTGAATTTCACACTATCAATATATTAATTGCAATCATATTCAATTTGATTTTAGTATATATTGTTTTGAAACTATCCTCCAGACTCGAAAAATTATTAGGGAAAAATGGATTAGGGGTAATCAGAAAGGCTTTTGGAGTGGTACTTTTAGCAATAGCTGTTAAATTATTTGCCGCTAATGTTAAAGGTTTGTTTGTGTAATTATTAATTTTATAAATTTACGGCTCCTTTTTAGGTAAAGAAATTGGAATATTAAAACCCAACCTATGAAAATTTTTACACTTGTCTTAATTTTACTAGCCTCAGCATTGCTTGTTTTTAATGCAACTCGATTGAACTTCAATGATGTATTCGCTGGCGAAAGCATGTATGCTTTGATTGGAATTGCTGCCTCTTTTTGTGCCATTTTAATTCTATTAATTTTTAGAATGTCAAAAGAGATTGAAAAGAAAATGAATGAATAATCAATTTGATGTACTAATTATCGGAGGAGGCGTTTCAGGAATATCTTGCGCGCTTGTTTTAGGTTCAGCCAAAAACAAACCCTTTGCCTCTGAGAAAAAAATCGGCATTTTTACCCACCAAAAATCCTCTGCTTTACAAGAAGCCATTTTTAATAATGCTTATGGTATTCCTCCTGGAAAACTTGGATCAGAATTATTAATTGAAAGTAAATCTCATCTTACCTCAATGTATCCGCATGTTGTTCAGATTGCTGATGAAAAAGTGTTGAAAATAGAAGGGGAATATCCCAATTTTACGTTAATCTCAAATAAAAATTCCTATTCAACTCAAACTATTATTGTAGGAATTGGCTCTGCCAACACCTTCAATATTGAAGGACTTACTCAGTTTGTTGAGCCCCATCAAAAAGCTTTAGCCGAAAAACAACGGATTCAACTACAAAATACAGATCATAAAGTAACTGAAGGCATTTATGTTATTGGAACATTGGCTGGGTGTAGAAGTCAGCTTACTATTGCAGCTGGAAGTGGAGCTGCGGTTGCCACTGACTTGCTTACCTTATGGAACGAAGGGGTTCCTGTTCAAGTGCATGATAGCACTAAAAAATAACTTATTTATTCTTCAAGAATAGCAATCTGCTCTACCTCAATCCCAGCTTTTGTCAAAAATTGAAGCCCTGAATCGTCGCGATAACCATTGTGATACACCACTCTTTTTATTCCTGATTGATGAATTAGTTTACTACACTCTTTACAAGGAGAAAGGGTAATATATAAAGTGGCTCCTTCACAAGATTGTGTAGAACGGGCTACTTTAAGAATTGCATTGGCCTCAGCATGTAAAACATCCCAGCGGGTCAATCCTTCTTCGTCTTCGCAGCAGTTTTCAAATCCCGAAGGTGTTCCATTGTATCCATCCGAAATAATCATTCGGTCTTTAACAATAATAGCACCAACCTGTTTGCGTTTACAGTATGATAATTGACTCCACTCTTTTGCAATTCGCAAATAGGCCTTATCGTACTTATTTAATTTTTTATCTTCCATCTTTATTGATTCCAAATTTCATTTTCTATAATCATAGGTACCACAACACCAATTATAAATGCCGACCCTACTAAAATCCAATCTCTTCTTGAAAATTTAAATAGGCTTTGCACACTATATGCCACGATCAACATCGCTACTACCACTGTAATTTGTGCTCCTTCAATTCCTAAAGCAAACTCCAACAAAGGTATTAATTTGGAATTGGAACTGCCTCCCAATAGGGTTTTAAAATAATTTGAAAATCCTAAACCGTGAATTATTCCAAAGAAAAGCGTGATCAAGTAGACCAAATTTAAATTTTCTTTTCTATTGGTTTTGCCAAGAGTAAATAGATTAAAAACAGCAGTAGTTAATATCGTTATAGGGATTAGCAATTCAACAATAGTAGCTTTGATCACCAAGATTTCATAAACAGATAATAATAAAGCAGTCGTATGGCCTAACGTAAAAAGCGTAACCGAAAACAGTAATCTTTTCCAATCTTTGAAGGTAAAAGGCAAAACTAAAGCCATCATAAACAAGACATGATCATATGCCTGAATATCTAAAACATGATGCAAGCCAATTTGAAAATAAACCCAAAACTCTGACATAAGTATTTTTAGTTTCTAATTATTGGTAAACTTACAATTAATTTTGAAAAAGCGAATTCTGTGGAATGAGAAAACTTTTGTAATAAAAAAACATTCCAAATAAGCGCTGAACCTAATCTTTTTTTGAAAAAATATGTACCTTTATGCTTATTATTAAACCCACATATTATGTCATTTTCAGATTTATTTGATAGCGAATTCAAAACCAGAAACAAAGGACATTTTTCAGCCATAGTTCGCGTGGCTCTTGCCGATGGACATTCTTCAACAGCAGAAAAAGCTTTCTTAGACAAATTAGCAACAAACCTTCAAATTTCTAACTCGGAGTATGAAGAAATTTTAGAAAATCCATCTTTATATCCTATTAACCCACCGTATTCGTATAATGAGAGATTAGAGCGTTTATTCGATTTAGGGCGAATGGTACACATTGATCATCATTTAGGCGATGGGCAGGAAAAATTATTAGAGAAATTGGGTGTTGCTTTAGGTTTTACGCCAAGCAATGTTGGTTATATCATTCATAAAGCACTTACTTTAATTGATAAAAAAGTAGACTTAGACACTTTTATATACGAAATGAAAAACATGTATAAATAATATATTTGTACCCCTTGAATATAAAAGCCCTTAATTGGGCTTTTTTTATTTCACAATAGTATCAAATTGAAAGTCAACTAACAAATAATGTTTTTTTTGTGAAAACAATATAAATATTGTTATGAAGCTAGCTATCATTGTATATTTGTTAAACAAATTATAGAATTTAGCTTTTTATTACAAAAAAGCAAGCGGATAAAATACTAATTTATGATCATAAGAAAAGGGAAACCCGAAGACATGAAAGGCGTTTTGGCTCTAATCCAGGAATTAGCTGATTTTGAGAAAGAACCTGATGCGGTTGTGATAACGGAAGACGATTTAATTCGTGATGGATTTGGAACCCATCCTTTATTTCATGTATTTGTAGCCGAAGTTGATGATAACCTTGTTGGTATCGCTTTGTACTATTACCGTTATTCAACATGGAAAGGAAAAACGATTCATTTGGAAGATTTGGTTGTAAAACAAAGCATGAGAGGTACGGGTCTTGGTTACGCCTTGTATTCAGAAATAATTAAACAGGGGAAAAAGGACAACGTACGTCGCATCGAATGGGCCGTATTAGACTGGAACACAACAGCTATTGAGTTTTATAAAAATTCAGGGGCTAAAGTATTTGACGAATGGAAAATAGCGCAAATGGATGAAGAAAGCATCCATTATTTTGTTGAAAATAAACTAAAATAGCATACATAAAATGAGAATATTCAAATTTGGTGGCGCCTCTGTTAAAGATGCCGATGGAATCAAAAACGTATATGACGTATTACAAAAAGCAGGTTATGAAGATGTCTTATTAGTAGTTTCTGCTATGGGGAAAACTACCAATGCATTAGAAGTAGTGATCAAAAATTACTTTGAAAAATCTGCTGAATTGAGTGCCTCCGTTCAAGAAATTAAGAAATACCATAATCAAATCTTGTTGGATTTATTTGAAAATGACAAAGATCCAGTTTTCGCTGCAGTCAATGAGCAATTCACTGATCTAGAATACTTTTTAGCACACAATAAATCACCAAATTACAATTTTGTTTACGATCAGATTGTGAGTTTTGGAGAATTAATTTCAACTACAATTCTAAGTCATTTTATGAATTTTATGGGTGTTAAAACCCAATGGATCGACGTACGAAATTTTATTAAAACAAACGCCAATTATAGAGATGCAGAGGTGGATTGGGAACTAACTCAAAAAAACATAGCCAAAAATATTGCGCCTAAAATTTTAAATATTACACAAGGATTTTTGGGATCAGATGATAATAATTTCACAACCACATTGGGTCGTGAAGGTTCTGATTATACTGCTGCTATTTTTGCTTATTGCTTAAATGCAGAAAGTGTAACTATTTGGAAAGATGTACCAGGAGTAATGAACGCAGATCCACGTTATTTTGAAAACGCGAGTTTGTTAAATCAGATTTCCTATAGAGAAGCTATTGAATTAGCATTCTATGGCGCTTCAGTAATTCACCCAAAAACATTACAACCGCTACAAAAGAAAGAAATTCCTTTGTACGTTAAATCATTTATCAATCCATTATTAAAAGGAACCAGCGTTTCCAAAGGAGTGGATTTAGAACCTCATTTACCTTGTTTCATTGTGAAAAGAAACCAATTATTAATTTCACTTTCTTCTATTGACTTCTCTTTCATAATGGAGGAAAACATAAGTGAAATTTTTGGATTATTTCACGATCATAAAATCAAAGTGAATTTAATTCAAAATTCAGCAATTAGTTTTTCAGTATGTGTAGAGGATAAATTTGGCGAATTCAATGCATTAAATGCCGTGCTTTCTAAAAAATTCAAAGTCGATTTTGAAGAAAATGTAACGCTGTATACTATTCGTCATTTTGATGATATAGCAGCTAAAACTGTTGAAAATGACAAAACTGTTTTATTAAAACAAATCAGTAGAGAAACGATGCAAATTGTGACTAAAGAATAGAACGATATTACTTCCTATAAAAAAAGCACCTTTAAAGGTGCTTTTTTATTTGAAAATAAACTTAGTAAGAATACAAATCGGCTTTAATTGTATCGAATGTTTCTGAGGTGATTACAACAAATAACGCTTCTTTTTGAGTTGCTTTTTCTTGCAATCTTCTTTTTTTCAAAAAACTTAAATCGTTAAAGGACATCCCTTTGGGCCTTCCAAGAAAAACAGAAATAGAAGCTACTTTTCTAAGACCAGCTATTTCATTATTTTTCAAAAAAACGAATCCATTATCGATGTCAACTTTCGAAGAAATAACTTGAATAATCCCTGAAGATTGTTCTTTGAGTGATTGTACTGCATAAGTACTAATCCTTCCTTCTTCTGAAGAATTTGGATTGGAAAAGTAAATTAAATTAGTATCAGTTTTGATATAGTTAATTAATACTTTTTCTCCGTTATGCTTCAATATTTCATGTGTTTGAGCTGTAATTGAAACAGCCATAAACAAAGCTAGAATTACAAATACTTTTCTCATTTTATTTTAAAATTTTAACTGATACACATCATCTAAATCTTTATCGGAACTAATGTTTACCTCAAGATCAGTAACAAATCCTGAGTTCAATCCATACACCCAACCGTGTAAGGTTAAATCTTGTCCTTTTTTCCATGCAGATTGAACGATCGATGTTTTTGCTAAATCAAAGACTTGTTCTTTGACGTTCAATTCAACAAATTTATTAAAACGTTCTGTTTCATCTAGAATAGAATCTAAATAGTGATTGTGCAAACGGTAAACATCTTTAATATGACGAATCCAGTTGTCAATTATACCTATAGAATCATTTCCCATAGCTGCTTTGACTCCACCACAACCATAATGTCCACAAACTAATACATGTTTTACTTTAAGAACATTGACGGCATAATCTAATACGCTCAACATATTCATATCGGAGTGAATGACCATATTAGCAATATTTCTATGTACGAATACCTCTCCAGGCTTGGCGCCAATGATTTCATTCGCTGGTACTCGGCTATCAGAACAACCTATCCATAATAATGGCGGTGTTTGTCCTTTGGCTAAATCTTCAAAATAATTGGGATCCAATTCTAATGATTCTTCTACCCACTTTTTATTATTATCTAATATTTTTTTATAGAATTCTTTCATTTTAATTTTATTTTAAAGGTATTAAACTAATTTAAAGCCACAATTATTCTTTATCGAAATGTTTGACTTCTTTTTCAACCATAACCCTTTTCAATGCATCGTATTCATGGACGATAGTCACATGGTTGTCATCGCTATTCTCTAATTGGTATTCTTTTTTAAAACCTTTCAATTTCACTTTTATATGTTCCTCTTTAGCTCTAATGGATTTGAATTCATGGATCAAATCTAAAATATCATGCGCAATATAAATCGTGTCTTTAGCATCTATAATTACCTTAGAATTTCCAGGAATTGATTGTAATGTTTGCTTAATTGCTGCTTTATTCAAGAACGAAACTTCCTGAGCTAAATCGATATGAATTACATCTCCATCAGCATATTCTTCTTTCCTAAAAATATAAGCTCTTTTTAAATTTCCTTTTAAAATAAAGACCACGCTAATGATCATTCCCAGCGCTACACCTTTTAACAAATCTGTAAAAACCACAGCAATTAAAGTTGCTATAAACGGAATAAACTGGTATTTNNAAAAGCAAAACAGCGGCCAAGGTAGCTAAGGGTATTTTATTCAACAAAAACGGGATAGAAAGTACACTAATTAAAAGTAAAACACCATGGATTATTGCTGACATTTTTGTTTTGGCTCCCGCATTATTATTTGCAGAAGAACGCACTACAACAGATGTCATAGGCAATCCACCCAAAAGCGAACTGACAATATTTCCAATACCTTGTGCCTTAAGCTCTACATTGGTATTTGTATATCTTTTTTGAACATCCATTCTATCTGCAGCTTCAATACACAATAAAGTTTCAATAGAAGCTACAATTGCTATAGTTAGTCCAACTACCCACACTTTTGGATTTAAAAACCCATTGAAATTAGGAGTTACAATAATTTGCTTGAAATCTTCAAACGAAGAAGGAACAGGCAAGGATACTAAATGTTCTTTAGCAATAGCCATACTACTTCCTGAATTGACAAAGAATTCATTCAAAACGATTCCAGCGATAACTGCCACTAAGGCTCCCGGAATTAATTTTAATTTTTTTAGAAAGGAAATCTTATCCCAAGCGATCAAAATACCCAATGACAATATCGAAATCACAATCGAACCTAATTGCACATAATTAAAAACGTGAAGCAAAGAAGAAAAAGTGTTACTCCCATCAGCTTGAATAAAAGATTGGTCGCCTTCAAAATCACTATCAAAACCAACGGCATGAGGCAATTGTTTCATAATTATAATGATCCCGATACCGGCTAACATTCCTTCAATAACATTGGTTGGAAAATAATTTGAAATCGTTCCTGCTTTCAAGAAACCCAGAGCCAACTGAATTAAACCCGCAATAAAGACAGCCGTTAAAAATACATCGAAGGCGCCTAAATCAGTTATCGCAGTTAAAACGATAGCAGTTAATCCCGCTGCTGGACCAGAAACACTAATATGAGATTGACTTATATAACCGACCACGATTCCTCCAATAACTCCGGAGATAATTCCAGAAAACAAAGGAGCTCCTGAAGCCATTGCAATTCCTAAACACAAAGGTAGCGCCACCAAAAAAACCACTAAACCGGAAGCAAAATCAGATTTAAGGTTGGCAAAAAGATTGTTATTTTTTGACATGATATTGAACTAAATTATAGATAAAAACAAAGCGCGATTTTAAATGTGCATCGACTGGTTTTAAAACAATTCGCTTTAAAATAAAGAGCGTTTTAACTTAGTTCTGGTGGTGGTATAAAAATTCCTAATGAAATGTCGTTGTGTTTTAATGTATTCTCAAAAGATACAAATTCATTTGTTCCCGAAGGCAAAGAGAGCCTATTTGGCATTAATTCAAAATAAAAAACCAGCTTGATGTCTTTTTGAACCTGTTCTTCTTCCGAAAAATTGGACACAACTGAAATATCCCCATCATTTTCAATCGCACTTACAACGGTAGGTGTTATTAAAAATAAAACGAATAAAAAAAGTAATATACTGGCTAATTTTTTCATTGCAACAAAAATAGAATTAATCTAGTAGGATCAACATTAATTTAATTAAAATTAACACTAATTTATTGATGTTTCAGACTATTGGTGTCTCTATCTTTTTTTGGCAGCTCTATCAATAGTAAACGAAAATTCAGAACCAACGCCGTATTCACTTTCAACATATATTTTTTGCTTATGCGCTTCTACAATATGCTTCACTATAGACAATCCCAAACCAGAACCTCCTTCTGAACGAGAACCACTTTTATTAACGCGATAAAATCGTTCAAAAAGGCGAGGTATATTTTGTGACTCAATTCCTTCACCATTATCAGTAATACGGACTAAGAATTTTTTACTGGTAAATCCAGTTACTGAAATCTCCGTTTCACCCCCTTCTCTTCCATATTTAATTGAGTTTACAATTAAATTGATAATCACTTGTTGCAATTTATCTTTGTCGGCTGCCACCCACATTGGTTTATTATTATGTTCTATAACAAGTGTGATATTCTTTTTAGTGGCTTTCATTTCTAACATGTCTACCACACTTTGAATCAAATTGACAACATCAAATTCGGAAATTTCTAAATTCAACTCGCCCGATTCCAGTTTACTTATCATATCTAAATCTTCTACAATATAGATTAATCGTTCGACTCCTTTTTCAGCGCGATCTAAATATTTCTTTAATATTGTCTTGTCTTCAAAAGCTCCATCTGTAAGTATAGACAAATACCCTTGAACCGTAAATAATGGTGTTTTTAATTCGTGTGAAACATTACCTAAAAATTCTCTTCGATATTGCTCTCTTACTTGCAACATTTCGATCTCCAATTTTTTATCTGAGGCAAATTTCTTTACTTTTCTGGATAGTGTTTCCATATCGGTTGCTATAGGTTGACTTCCCATAGCGGATGATTCTAATAAGGCAACGTCATCATAAATTTGTTTAATCCTTCTGTAAATAAAACGTTCGATTCTGTATTGCAAAACCAAAAAAGAAAAAACAAATACAACAGTAAAATAGATTAAACCGTAAATAAGAACAGCGTTTTTATCTTGCTGCAGTGTAAATCGCATTAAAATCATTCCCAAAAGTGTGGTAAATAAACTTATTAAGGAAGATGATTTTAGGGCAAATTGATAATTTTTCTTAAAACTTTTTTTAACGGCCATAACTATATTAAATAAAAAAACAACGCAATAAATGCGTTGTCTAAAGTACTACTTTTTTTAAAAAGTGATTACACTTCTAATTTATAACCAACTCCTTTTATAGTTTTAAAATAATCATCCCCTATTTTTTCTCTTAACTTTCTGATGTGAACGTCGATTGTTCTTCCACCAACAATTACATCATTCCCCCAAATTGTATCTAAAATCTCTTCTCTTTTAAATACTTTTCCAGGCTTAGAGGCTAATAAATAGAACAATTCAAATTCTTTTCTTGGCAATGACATTTCTATTCCGTCCTTAATAATTCTATATTCCTCTCGATTGATTTCGATCCCGCCAACACTTAAAGTTCCTACATTTTTTTGTTGATCGTTAAAACGTCGTAACAAAGCATTTACTTTACTAACCAATAATTTTGGTTTGATTGGTTTACTAATGTAATCATCAGCGCCTGCATCAAAACCAGCCACTTGGGTGTAATCTTCATTACGCGCAGTTAAAAAGGTAATAATTACATTAGGCAATTCAGGTAGTTTTCTAATGATTTCACACGCCTCGATACCATCCATTTCAGGCATCATGACATCCATGATAATTAAATCTGGCAAATCCGATTTTGCTTTAGCAACGGCTTCTTTTCCATTAGAAGCAGTACTAATTTGATATCCTTCTTGAGATAAATTATACCCCACAATTTCTAAAATATCTGGTTCATCATCAACCAATAAGATTTTAGCTTTATTCTTTGCCATAGTTTCTTTTATTTGAATCTAAGTTATACTTATTTAGATTAACAAGTTGTAAATATATAGAAATTTACACACCGAAAATCGAGTTAACCTAAATTTAATCTAGTAACAATTTGGTAATATTAAGTTATTGAAAAAATAACAAAGTGATAACCTCGAAACAACATTGCCGCGGTTAATTTGCAGGAAAATTAAAACTATTAAAATGAAATTAAAATTTGTATTAATTACATTATTTATTTGTGCAATAGGTTTCGCACAAACCAAAGGTACAGTTACAGGTACGCTTTTAGACAAAGAATCAAAAAACCAACCGCTTCCTTTTGCAAATGTGCTTATTAAAGGAACAACTATCGGAGTAAATACTGACATCGATGGAAAATACAGCATTAATCTTGCTGCTGGTAACTATACTATTCAATTTAGCTTTGTAGGATATGAAAACATTGAAATGCCTATTACTGTTAAAGCTAATGAAACACTTGTTATTAATAAAACTTTAGGCTCTGGAAACTACACTTTAAAAGATGTTGTGGTTAAGGCGAAAGCAAATAGAGAAAAAGCCACAGCTTTACTTTTAGATCAAAAAAATGCAGCAGCAATAAAACAAAGTATTGGTGCTCAAGAGCTTTCTGCAAAGGGCATTAGTGACGTTGAAGAAGGTTTAACAAAGATCACTGGTATTTCTAAAGTTGAATCAAAAGGGTTATTTATTAGAGGCTTAGAGGATCGATACAATAATTTACTTTTAAATAACTTAGCAGTACCGTCTAACAGTCCATTTAAAAAGATAATTCCATTAGATCAATTCCCAACAGATGTTGTTGGATTTATGGATGTTTACAAAACATTTAATGCTAATCTATATGGTGATTTCGCAGGAGCGACTATTGACGTAACAACTTCTCAACCAACCGAAAGTCAAACTAAAATATCATTTGGAACAGGTTTTACAACTAATAATAACTTAAGTGATTTTTTAATTTCAAGTGATGCAACTAATACAAATAGCTTCTTTGGATTTGGAGGTCAGGAAAGAACAATGCCTGCAGCTTATGGAACTAAACCATCAGCTAGAATAAGTAATGATTATCAATCTACTTGGAATGTAACTAAGAAACAAGCTCCTTTAAATACAAGTTTTGGCGTTAGCCATACAGATAAATTCGAAATTGGCGACAATAAATTATATTACAATTTCGCTACTAATTTTGACAATAAATACCAAATTAGAGAAGGTGTAGATAGAACATTTTCTCAAGGACAAGGTATTTACGATAACAATTTAAATAGAGTTCAATACAAATTTTCAACTCAATCTTCTGTATTATTTGGATTGCAATATAAATCAAGTCGTTTAAATTTATTTACAAATAGTTTGTATTTAAAATCAACCGAAAATAGTATACAAGATCAATTGGGTTATACTAGAACTGCAATTCAAAATCCAAATGAGTTTATCCGTTTGAACCAGTATGAAGAGTCCCAATATTTCTCTAACCAATTGTTTGGAAATTATAAAATCACTGCTGATGACAAACATTCTGTAAACGGAGGTATATCTTATACTAGAACTAATTACAATCAACCAGATAGAAAATTTGTTACTGGTAGAAAAATTAATGACACTCAAGTTGAAACTCAATATGGTGCTAACAATTTAATTCGTCAATTTTTCAACATCGACAATAATTTCCATTTATCAGGAAAACTAGAATACAACTTGAAATTTGGTAAAAACGAAGACAAACAAAATAAATTGTCTATTGGATACAATGGTTTTGCTGAATATATGATTTCTAAATTTAGATTTGCCTTTGGTAAACCAAACGGAGCTTCTATCCCAACTATTGTGAACATTAATGAAGTAGAGTCAACTATTCAAAGTGATGTAGCGAATAATAGAATGTTTTTTCAAGAAGAATCTTCAAGTGAATACAAAACAAAAGTTTTTCAAAGAGCTGATGGAATTTACACCAATTTGTTGTTTCATTTAAATGATAAATTAGAAATCAACACCGGACTTAGAGCAGAAAATACAATTCGTGAATACAAATTCAGAACGATTTCTGATCCAATCTCAAGCCCATACAGAAAAAAGACAGTTGAAAAATTATATATTTTACCCTCTTTAAATGTTAAATATGTAGCTTCAGAAAAAAGTAATATTCGTTTTACAGCTTCAAAAACGTATACCAAACCAGTTCTTTTCGAAAGTCTTGATATCAACTTAATTAATGCTGATGGAACAACTGAAAGAGGGAATTCAGACTTAATCAACAGTGAAAATTATAATGCTGATTTAAAATTTGAAATTTTCCCAACTAGCAAAGAATTATTTGCCGCTACAGTATTTGCCAAATATATTGACAATCCAATCGAAAGAACAGTGCTTTCAAGTGCTACAGGTAGTGGTCAAACTATAACTTACTTTAATAACAAAAGTGCTCAGTTATTTGGTGCAGAATTTGAGTTTTTAGTTCAATTATCACGTATTAATGATAATTTGAAAGGGTTCTCATTTGGATTTAATACATCATTAATGTTTACAGAAGCAACAGTAAACAAAAATAGAAGTGGTTACTTCGATACTTTTGAAAAGAGAAAATTACAAGGAGCCTCTGATTGGTTAGTAAATTCAGACATTAAATATGAATTTGATTCAGGGGATACATGGAAAAACACAGCTTCGTTAGTATATAGTGTTTATGGAGAACGAATTTTTGCAGTTGGAATTGCTGGATACGATCATATCTATGAAAAACCATTTCATAAATTAGATTTAGTATGGAGTAGTGTTATCAATAAAAAATGGAATTTAAAATTCTCAGTAGATAATATACTAGATCCTATTTACAAAAGAGAGTTAGGAACCAACAATAAGATTTCTATTGACGAAGCATCTTACTTGCTTCAATCATACCAAAGAGGAATAGGGTTTTCAACTAACTTGACTTATTCTTTCTAAACAAATTAAGAGCAGTTTTTCACTGCTCTTTTTTGTTTACAATTAAGTAACATTCAGGAAACTATTAATTATTCAACGACTAACAATTTTATAACAATTACTATACATTAATAAAATACAAGTCAAATACATTTGCCTTAATAATTTAAATAAACAAATTAAACAATGAAAAAATTAATTTTAAGCTTATCAATTTTAGCTTTAACTTTTACAGGATGTTCAACAACTGATGATGAAGACACAACTCAAACACCAGTAGTTGGAGAATTAACAGGTTCTATAACTTCAAATAGAACTATTGCTTTTGGAAATTACACATTAAAAGGAATTGTAACTATTGAATCTGGAGTTACTGTAACTTTTGACGCAGGGTCAACTATTACTGCAAATGCAGCTGATGGTGTAGATGCACTAGTAGTTAAAAATGGTGGTAAATTAATTATGAATGGTACCGCTGCTCAACCTATTATTATGACTGAACCTTCAGCAACTCCTGGAGCTTGGGGTGGAATTATCATGTATGGTGATGCACCAATAACTGGCGCTCCTGTAAATGGTGTTGCGGTTGCCTCTAAAAACTCTGAAGATGGTTTGAATTTATCATATGGTGGTACTAATGCAGCTCACAATGGCGGAACATTACGTTATGTAAGAGTAGAATACGCTGGGAAAAAAATTACGGATGGTACTAGTGAAATGAATGGATTCTCTTTTTATTCTGTAGGATCAGGAACTGTTTTAGAGAATCTAGTTTCCTACAAAGGTGCTGATGATGGTTTTGAATGGTATGGTGGTACAGTGAGTGGGAAAAATTTAATTTCTTACGGAAATTTTGATGATTCTTTTGACTGGCAAGACGGTTGGAGAGGTGAAAACAATACCAATTGGTACGCTTACCAAGTGACAACAGGAAACTTTGGAATGGAAATTGAATCTTCAAATAATAACAATGCTTTCTACCCACTAGTTTCTAATATTACTTTAAAAAGAGCCGCTGGAACAGTTACAGAAGGAGGTTCATCTGCAGCTGAATATGATGCAATCCAGTTTAAAAAACACGGGAATGGTCATTTTTCAAATATTGTGATTTCTGGTTATACTACAACAGGAGCAACAGCAGTTCGTATTCAAGATGCTAATTCTAATACACAAGTAAATGAGGGTAAAATTAAATTGACTTCGGTTAAAATTAATGACAATACAACTCAATTTGCTACAGTAGGTACAATAACAGTTAATTTCCCTACAGCTAACTATACCCTTAGCTCTTCAGCAACTGGTGCTAGTTTAACTGCAGGTGCTTGGGCAACAGTAAATGGCGTGAATTTAATTCAATAGGTTCTTCTATAAATTAAAAAACCCCTGTTAGGAATACCTAACAGGGGTTTTTCTATTAATCTACTACAAGATTAATTTAAAGCAACTGTTCCTTTGCTCCATTTTTTAACTGATAAAATACTGTCTTTAGAGAAATCAACTTCAGAAAGCCCTTCATTGTTCCAGAAAAACCAGTTACCTACTTTTTCACCTTTTGCATATTCAGCAATAGCAATCTTTACACCATTCTCATTATAAGAAACCCATTTTCCTTCTAATTTACCATCAGCAAAAAATCCTTCTTGTTGGATTTCTCCGTTTTCGTGATAATATGTTGCTTTAACTAAACCGTTTACTTCTTCTAATTTAGGCTCTCTATTTTGTGCAAAAGTTACACTAGATACTACTAACACTGCGATCATCATAATTTTTTTCATTTTGTTAGGTTTTAATTGTTAATAATTCGATAACAAATATAGACATTAATTTACATCTACCAAACATTTACTTAACAATTTGGTAACATTAGAAAACAAATAAATGCTATTTATCATTAAATTAAGAATTAAGTAATTGATTTTTAGTAATTTACAATGTTAAATTAATTTAAAATAAAAATGTAATTTTTTGTGCCAAACGATTTTTTATTCATTTTAGTATTTCTGTAGAAAAAAATAGTACTTTTATACTGTTAGTATCAGAACATGAAGAAGTTAAATTACATCACTTTTCTGTTTTTGCTGTTAATTGTTTCTAGTGCCAAGGCACAAGAGGTTAAACAGCAATCCAAAATACAAGAGTCAGCCATTGAAGGTTTGAGCTTGTATCCTAATCCTGTAACTAATGGTAGAGTATACATAGCAACAAAAAATGATGCAGAAAAAGAAATTCAAATTTTTGATGTTTTAGGTAAAAAAATATTTCAATCCCAATTAAATACAAGAGAATTAAACATCTCGTCTCTTTCACCTGGTGTATACATCATCAAAATAAGAGAAGAAGAAAGCACTGCCACACGAAAATTGATCATACGTTAATTAAACGTTATCAGTTTTTAACCTTCTGAAAACAATTAGATTACAATTGTAATGATTTCATAATCTTTGGTAAACAACCCAATAACACACTCTTTTTATTTTCGTAAAAACAATTTATGAAAAAGAAAAGAAAACTTCCTTTAGTAGTTTTAAGCGATATACATTTAGGCACTTATGGCTGTCATGCAAATGAATTGGTTTCGTACTTAAAATCCATTCAACCTGAAATGTTAGTCCTAAACGGCGACATTATTGATATTTGGAATTTCTCTAAAAGCTACTTTCCTGGATCTCATATGAATGTATTGCGACAAATATTAAAAATGTCCAATCAGGGAACCAAAGTAGTCTACATAACAGGTAATCATGACGAAGCACTCCGTAAATACTCTGATACCAATCTAGGTAATATTGAATTGGTAGACAAACTTATCTTACAACTCGACGAAAAGAAAATATGGATCTTTCACGGAGATGTGTTTGACTCTTCTACAAGAGGTTATGCTAAAATTATTGCAAAATTAGGTGGGAAAGGATACGATTTGTTAATCCTGATCAACACCTTTTTAAATTGGCTATTAGTTTTAGTAGGAAAAGAAAAAAGAAGTTTTTCCAAAAAAATTAAAGATAGTGTAAAAAAAGCAGTGGCTTTTATTTCCAATTTTGAAACTACTGCTGCTGAAATCGCTATAGAAAAAAAATACGACTATGTGATTTGTGGTCATATTCACAAACCACAAATGAAAGAGGTTTCTAATGAACATGGAAAAGTAATGTATTTAAACAGTGGTGACTGGGTAGAGAATTTAACTGCTTTAGAATACAATAAAAAGAAATGGCGCCTTTATCATTATCAAAAAATAGATTACACCAATCAAACGGAGTCTATTGAGGATACCATAATTAACGATATTGTTAGTAAAATTTTAGCCTAAATCAAATGAAGATATTTTACGCAATACAAGCTACCGGAAATGGGCATATCAGTCGTGCAATGCAATTGTATCCTTATTTGCAAAAATTTGGAGAAGTAGATTTCTTTATGAGTGGTAGTAATGCTAGTTTGGCAATTGATTTACCTGTAAAATTCAAAAGTGCGGGTTGTAGTTTATTTTACAGTGCCTGCGGTGGATTAGATTATTGGAAAATAGCCAAAAATGTTCGCCCTTTGCAAATGCTTAAAGAAGCAAAAGCATTACCACTAAAAGATTACGATGTAATTATAAATGACTTTGATTCGATTACTTCCTTGGCGTGCAAATTGCAAAAGGTGCATTCTGTACAATTGGGTCACCAAGCTAGTTTTGTATCGAAACATACCCCAAGACCTGACAAGAAAAGCATAATGGGCGAAACGATTTTAAAACATTATGCCTCAGCACCGAAAAATATTGGATTGCATTTTGAAAAATACGATTCGTTTATTGTTCCTCCTATTATTAAAGAAGAGATTCAGCAGGCCAATCCTAAAGATTTGGGTCATATTTCCGTTTATTTGCCTTCGTTTGACGTGTCCTGTTTGGAAAAAGCGTTCCGAAGCTTGCCCAATCAAGAATTTCATTGGTTTTTGGGCGACATAAAAACAAAAGAAAAAATTGGAAACATCACCTATTATCCGGTAAACCAAGCTGATTTTAACGAAAGTCTAATCAATTGTCATGGAATAATTACTGGCGGTGGATTTGAAACTCCAGCAGAAGCTTTGTTCCTTAGAAAAAAAATACTAAGCATCCCGATTCAAAACCACTACGAACAAGAATGTAATGCTGCGGCATTGAAGAAAATGGGCGTACCTGTGGTTTATGATGTCGGTGATGACTTTGATACCATCATCGAAAACTGGCTGGCAAAAGACACTCCAATGCCTTTAATTCAAGCCAATGATATCAATGCTACTTTACAGTATTTGTTTGATACTTATAAAGACTAAAATTGAGCTCCTTAAAGGGAGCTTTTTTTATGCCCGTTTCTTTTCCCATTTATTTCAATTACTTTTGTGAAAAAATAATTCTTGATTTCAACTCACGATATATTCACTATTAGCAATCAAAAGCAATTTGACAAAATGGCTTTGAAAGTTTTTCGTTTTCAATACGAGAATAATTTGGTGTATCGTGAATTTTGCGATTTCTTAAAAACCGATGTCCAAAAGGTAAAAACCATCCAACAAATTCCTTTTTTGCCTATTCAGTTTTTTAAAAGTCACGAAGTAGTGTCAAATTCCAATCCTATCCAAACTACTTTCACAAGTAGCGGAACGACCGGTATGGTTACGAGCAAACATTTAGTTACTGATGTCAGTATTTATGAAGAAAGCTACCGCAAAGGATTTTCGCAATTTTATGGCAACATTGAAGATTATGTAGTATTGGCTTTGCTTCCCTCCTATTTAGAGCGAGAAGGCTCCTCATTAATCCATATGGTGGATGATTTAATTCAACTATCTAATCATCCTGAAAGCGGATTTTACTTGCATAATTACGATGCACTTAGTGAAAAAATAATTCAGTTGGACCAATCGGGACAAAATGTTATTTTAATTGGCGTCACTTATGCTTTACTTGATTTAATCGAAAAACAGTCTTTCCAGTTAGAGAATACTATTATTATGGAAACAGGTGGTATGAAGGGCAAACGCAAAGAGATGATTCGCGAAGAATTGCATCAACAACTTTGTAATGGCTTTGGTGTCAAGTCCATCCATTCGGAATATGGAATGACAGAATTACTGTCGCAAGCCTACTCATTAGGGGACGGAATTTTTGAATGCCCATCATGGATGCAAATTAGTATTCGGGACACAGAAGATGCTTTATCCTACATTAGAGAAGGAAAAACAGGCGGAATCAATGTAATTGATTTGGCCAATATCAATTCCTGTTCGTTTATTGCAACCCAAGACTTGGGTAAAAAATATAGTAACGGGAGTTTTGAAGTTTTAGGTCGATTTGACCATTCCGATATTCGAGGATGTAATTTAATGGTAGTTTAAAAAGTATACACCAGACCAATACCCAACATTTGTTTTAATTGAAGTTTTGGACCTACCGTAATCTGACTGCCATTTACTTCTTCTTTAGCCTTAATATCATCGTCGTATATAATTCGCGCACCAATATTAGCTCTTATATATTGATTGACAACAAGATCTAACATAAAGTCATAATCAATATCAATGTTCCCAAAGTTATTAATGTAATCGGAGTACAGGACCAATCTATTAACTAATATGACATTCTTGACTATATCTTTTTTATAATAACTGGTAAATAAAAACCCCAATTCTGTTTTTGAATTTTTTCCATTGATAAGGATATTTCCATTCGAGTCGTAGAGCGCTTTGGTAACCCCAAAAGCTCCTTGATTGGCCAATCGCTGGTCTAATACCAAAGTGTTTTTGAACGTAAACGGAGAAATATAAAACACTCTATGTTTTGATTTACTAGCATTTTCAGCACCAACACCTAGAAAAAAATAGGCTGGAGCAAACAATCTAGAAATCGCTTTGTCCGTATTTGGATAGGCATATCCATTAGTAAATTGCGTGTTAAAATTAAATTTAGCCGAATGATACCAATTGGTAATCGTATCTTTTCTATACCCAAAAGTCGAGTTGATTTGGATGGCGTCGTCAGTCTTTCGCATCTCAAAACCATCTTGCTTATTTAGACCATAGCGAATGGATAAATCGTTGACCCATTTTTGATTTCCTTTGGCGTAAATTCTGGAAAAATCCCCTTTCAATAAACCCGAAATAGCGCTATTCCCTCCGGCACTCCAGTTCACAAATGCAATTTCTGAAATATCAAATCCTACTCTATTTTTTTTGGTCCAATGCGAGGTAGTATCGGGTATTTTGGCATCAATTACTTCTTGAGCAAAGATCGAAACCGAAAAAAGAAATAGAAAAAAAGAAAATCCTAACCTCATTATGCTTTGTTTATATCCTTAATTGTTGAGCAGTTCTTGAAAAAAACTTTGCAAACTACTAACGTCAATTTTACAAAATTGTTGCAATTCTAAAACAGTTCCTTGTTCAATAAATTCATCCGGCACACCAAGTATCTGTATTTTAGAATGGTAATTATTTGCTGCCGCAAATTCTAATACAGCACTTCCAAAACCACCACTAACTACTCCATCTTCAATAGTGATAACCATTTCAAATTTTGAAAAAATAGTATGTAAAAGCGTTTCGTCTAATGGTTTTACAAAAGGAAAGTCAAAATGTGCAATACTATTTGGAAGATTTAAATTTCCCAAAGCTTGCGTTACATTATTTCCAATGGTTCCATTGGATAAAACAGCAAATTGAGTTCCTTCTTGTATACATTGGCCTTTACCAATAGCTATTTTTTGATAGGGTGATTTCCAACGACTATTTTGCCCGCGACCTCTAGGATAACGAATTGCAATGGGATGATCTAATCCTAATTGCGCCGTATATAAAATATTTTGTAAGTCTGTTTCATTTCTTGGCGAATAAACTATTAAATTCGGAATACATCGCAAATAAGCCAAATCAAAAACGCCATGATGCGTAGTGCCATCTTCACCTACCAAACCGGCACGATCCAAACAAAAAATTACAGGCAAATTTTGCAAAGCCACATCATGAATTACTTGATCATACGCTCTTTGTAAAAAAGTAGAATAGATATTACAAAAAACGACCATGCCTTGTGTAGCCATTCCAGCGGCTAATGTAACCGCATGTTGTTCGGCAATCCCAACATCAAAAGCGCGTTTTGGAAAAGCATCCATCATCAATTTAAGCGAACTTCCCGTTGGCATAGCTGGCGTAATTCCAATGATGTTTTCATTCTTTTGAGCCAAATCCAAAATAGTTTCGCCAAAAACGTCTTGGTATTTTGGCGCTAGATTTTCATCTGATTTTGGAATAATATTTCCTGTATTGGCGTCAAATTTTCCTGGTGCATGGTATTGCACCTGATTCTCTTCTGCTTGTTGTAGTCCTTTTCCTTTTGTAGTAATAATATGAAGAAACTTTGGCCCTTTTACTTTTTTAAGTCGCTCTAATTCTTGGATTACCGCTTGAATATCATGTCCGTCAATTGGTCCTGAATAATCAAAATTCAAGGACTTAATCATGTTGTTTTGTCTTGGATTTTTTCCCTCTTTGACTGCTGTCAAATAGTTTTTCAAGGCTCCCACACTAGGATCAATCCCAATCGCATTATCATTTAGAATAACCAATAAATTGGCATCGGTAACTCCCGCGTGATTTAAACCTTCAAATGCCATTCCCGAAGCTATTGATGCATCGCCAATGACTGCTATATGTTGTCTTTCAATATCCCCTTTCAAATTGGCGGCAATGGCCATTCCCAAAGCTGCCGAAATAGAAGTAGACGAATGGCCTACACCAAACGCATCGTACTCGCTTTCGCTTCGTTTTGGAAAACCAGAAATCCCGTGAAGCTGTCTGTTAGTATGAAAAATATCTCTACGACCGGTCACTATTTTGTGACCGTAGGCTTGATGCCCAACATCCCAAATCAAACAATCCTTAGGCGTATCAAAAACATAATGCAAAGCAATGGTTAATTCTACTACTCCCAAGCTAGCACCTAAATGCCCTTCTTTTACCGAAACGACATCAATAATGAAGTCGCGTAGCTCTTGAGCCAATTGCGGCAACTGATACACATCGAGTTGACGTAAATCAGCAGGACTGTTAATGCTTGAAAGTAAATTGTTTGACATGATGCAAATGTACAAATTGAATTCTTATTTTTGCCAAATGGAAAACCCTTTCAACGACACCTATTTTATGAAGAAAGCCTTACAGGAAGCTGAAATGGCTTTTGATAAAGGCGAAATTCCTGTAGGGGCAGTTATTGTGATCAACAATACTATCATCGCGCGCAGTCATAATCTAACCGAGTTATTGCATGATGTTACGGCTCATGCCGAAATGCAAGCCATTACAGCTGCAGCGAATTTTTTGGGTGGAAAATACTTGAAAGACTGTACTTTGTATGTCACACTCGAGCCTTGCCAAATGTGTGCTGGAGCGTTGTATTGGAGCCAGATTTCCAAAATTGTTTATGGCGCAAGCGACGAGCAAAGGGGCTGTACCGTAATGGGAACCCAATTGCATCCAAAAACTGAAGTGATTTCTGGTGTACTAGCAGATGAAGCCGCAGAACTAATGAAACGATTTTTTGTATCTAGAAGAAAGTAAATTATCCTTTATATCCTTTTAATAAATACACATACATCACTCGAGCTGGTTTGTAATTTCTGTATTGAATCACCTTTTTGGGAAGTTGAATTGTATCAAATTGATTCAAATACAAATCCTTCGGATTGGAAAATGAATTGGAAAAAGTAATAAAATAGGCATCGTCACCCATTTTTAATTTATTACGAAACTTATTAAGCCAAGCATACGTATGAATGTCTTCTAATTTACCTTTCGCAATAAAATTTAAATGTAAGGGCTGAACTATATAATTATCAATATGCGAACCTGGGAACCATTTATTATTAATTACAAAAGAGGTATTTGTTAATCTTAATTTGAGATTTTCATTATGTATTTTCTTAAATTCAGCTCTAAAAAAATCCCAATTATACATATCTAAAGTAGGGTCGCCCTGACCTAAAGTCTCTTGGTTTTTACTTCCTAAAGTCCCCGGAATGTTATTGATAACAAGACAACCGGCAACTGAAATAATAACAATTAAACCAACTGAAAAACCTACTAATCTAATACTTAGTTGCTTGAAATAAAGTGTCATTTCTTCAAATGTAATAGCTACTAATATTAATAAAGTTACAAAAGCAGGGCCTGTCCAATGGGGCAATGTCGCTCTAAAAACGGAAATACACAATACAACAATTATTAGTGGTAGACTTACTAATAGAAGTATTCTAACCACAGGAGCAGCAACAGTAGTTTTGGTTTTATAAAGCGAAAATAATGTTGCTCCAATAAGAAAATAATTTATCGGATTATTATACAAAATGCCGCCAGTAAACTCTTGTATTAAGTGAGTTAAATCTACGCCGTTATTAATTACAACTCTTTCGCTGTGAAATGTATATGTGATAAAATTATTGTCAACATTCCACCATACTATAGGGAAAATAATTGCAATTGTAAGCATTATTGATAGGTAAAGAAATCCATTCGACAGCAAACTTCTTTTGTAAAATAGAATATATAACCCAAAACCAATCCATAAAAACACTCCGTGCACTTTACTCATAATACATAGTCCTGTGAGAATTCCAAAACCAATTAAATGAAAATTTAGAGTCGTATTTTTATTTTGAGAAGTAACAATTTTAAGTACTACCGATACCGCTAATAGCCAGAAAAAAAGTTGTGGAGAATCAGGTAAAATAAAAACCCCAGCAATTATACTTGAATACAAGGATGCGGTATATAATAGTGCCGCTATATAACCGGCCTTTTCGTTTTTTATTTGCTTGGCAATTGAAAATACTAAATAAGTATTCCAAGCTGCTAAAATAATTGCGCCTAAACGAACGCAAACATCCGAAGTGCAATATAAATTTAGAGTAGTTAAACGAATAAGTAAAGCCACCATTGGAGGATGGTCAAAATAATTCCACTGCAGCTGTTGCGCATAGGTTAAATAATACACTTCGTCATTTCCTAAATTAATACAAAATGCAATTGCGATTCTGACCAATGTGGCTATACCAATGAACCAGTATATTTTGTTTTTTCCTAAATTCATCAATAACTAGTTAAATGTAAACCAAGAATTAGCAAAAAAATTCCACAGAAAAACAAATACTGTAGCGATCAATTTAGAGACATAAAAGTTAATTTTTGAAAAGGTTTGAAGACAATATAAGATCCCTAAGTTAAATCCTAAACCCGCCAAAGCAATTCCAATAAAACAAAAAAATTGATGGATCACTTCAGTATCTGCATCTTGAAATGTAAAATACTTGTTTAGAAAATAATTGGAAGTTGCCGCTATAACAAACCCGAAGCCATTTGAAAGATATTTATTAGCTCCAATCTTTTCTTTAAAAATCCAAGTGATACAAAAATCTATGCATAGCCCCGATGCACCTACCAAACCAAATCTAAAAAATCGAATAATATCCATTACTGTAAAGAAGGGAAATTGGGCATATGTTCATCTGAACCAGAATATAATTTTTTAGCAAAAAAACGTACTATATTATCCCAATTGCGATTCACCCAGATGACAGACAACGAACCAAACAAGATGCCTATAATGGCACCTACAAAAACATCAATTAAAAAATGATGTGCTAAATAGATTCTAGAATACCCCGCCACGAGACCAATCACAAGAAAAATAAAACAAAGTTGTTTTCGCTTACAATAAATTGACAAAACTGTGATCAATGCAAATGCAGAAGAAGAATGACCGGATGGAAAACTGTTAAAACCTGCTCTACTATTGGCAAATGTATCTAAGTAATAGTTATAATTATTTAATTTAAAATACAAGCTTGGTCGAGGAGCATGAATTATAGTCTTAAAAATTTGAGCAAATATGCCTGAACTTAAATAAGCAACTAGCAAAAGTAAAGCTAACTTAGTATGTTTTTTTAAAAACAGAACGAGTAAAAAACTGATACAAATTGTAAATAAACCATCACCTATAAAAGTGGCAGAATTAAAAAAATTATATAAAAATGGATTATGAAAGCTATTCATCATTTTAAAACCGTCTACTCTTGAAACAAAGCTCAAATAGATTCCAAAAATAAATACCAACAGAAAGCTAATACTGAAGAAAATCCTATTCTCTCTAACTAAATTTACTAAAGAATTCATTTATTTAAATTTTAGTAAAAATAGCATTCGAGGTTTGAGGACGAATTACCAAATGATTATGTAAAACAAATCAAACTGTAAAAAAAATGTTATGAATTGTACTTTAACGTTAAATCCTTCACACTAAAGCATAAAAAAACCGCCTCTCTTTCGAAAGGCGGTTTCTGTTTTTATTCTGAAATAACATTCCCTTTTTTGTCAAAGAAATGGTATTCTAAATACGTGTAAGCGTCACGTGGTATGATTTTCACCCATTTTTTATGTTCAAAGAACCACTTTGAACGTATTGATGGAAAACCTTTGGTAAGGTATGCAGCCACAAACGGATGTACATTAAGCACAACAGATGGATGGCTTTTTACTACTCTTTCTAGATCTAAAGTAATCTTGTCAATAATAAGAATTGGCGCTTCAATTTCGCCACTTTCATTATTCGGATCTTCTTCTCTAGTTTTAATATTCATTTCTGGTCTTACGCGTTGTCGTGTAATTTGAACTAATCCAAATTTACTTGGCGGTAAGATCTTGTGTTTGGCTTTGTCATCACTCATTTCTTCTCGTAAGAAGTCGAATAATACTTTGCGATTTTCAGGATTCGCCATATCAATAAAATCAACTACGATGATTCCGCCCATATCACGAAGACGCAATTGTCTTGCTATTTCGGCGGCAGCTATCATATTCACTTCCATGGCAGTATCTTCTTGATTAGAAGCTTTATTCGAACGATTCCCACTGTTTACGTCAATAACGTGTAATGCTTCGGTATGTTCGATAATAAGGTAAGCCCCTTTACTCATAGAAACCGTTTTTCCAAACGAAGTCTTGATTTGTCTCTCTATATTGTATTTCTCAAAAATGGGAGTATCATTGGATTGATAAAACTTCACAATTGATTCTTTGGATGGCGCAATTTCTTGCACATAATCCTTGGTTTGTTGGTACAACTCTTCATCATCAATTTGAATACCACTGAAGGTATCGTTAAATACGTCTCGTAATATTGAAGACGCTCTGTTGAGCTCTCCTAAAACTTTTGACGGATGATGAGCAGTTGGTAATTTCTTACACATTGCAGTCCATCTGCTAAGCAGGTTCTGCAAATCTTTTTCTAATTCGGCTGTATTTTTGCCTTCGGCTACTGTGCGAACAATAACACCAAATCCTTTTGGTTTAACTGATTGTACGAGTCTTTTCAAACGGTCCTTTTCTTTTTTGTCTTCTATTTTTTGAGAAATAGAAACACGATCAGAAAAAGGAACTAAAACAATAAAACGTCCGGCAAGAGAAAGCTCAGCGCTAATTCTAGGTCCTTTGGTTGATATTGGTTCTTTTACGACTTGCACTAAAATTGATTGATTGGCACTCAAAACATCTGTAATGGTACCATCTTTATCAATTTCATTGTCAAACTGAAATGATTTTAGGGAGAAATCTTTTAATTTACCTGCGCTTACAAGTTTTATGAATTTCAGTTGGGAAGCTAAATTAGGACCTAAGTCATGATAATGTAAAAAGGCATCTTTTTCGAAGCCAACATTCACAAAAGCAGCATTTAATCCAGCAACAGGTTTTCTGATTTTGGCAATAAAAATATCACCAACTTGAAAGTTGCTTTTTTCTTCTTCCTTGTGTAATTCAATTAGTTTTCCATCTTTTAATAAGGCAAAATCTACGGCTTCTGAACTGGATCGAATGATTAATTCTTTATTCACGCTGTACATTTTTATCCGAACAATGGGTTGTTTATCGCTGATTATTTGTTATTAGAAAAGACTAATAACGAACAACCATCAACTACAACTTATAGTAAGGATGGATTAAACAATATTTTTAACAGGTATTGAACCCGGGGAAAACTAGCTAGCCGCAGACAGTTCTGTGTAGTCAGCATGCTGAATACCAAAAACTGAGGACTCATAACTAATTTTCGATTTCAATGAACGTTTAAAAAGAAAAAAGTAGTTTAAAACTACTTTTTCTTCTTGTGACGGTTAGCTCTCGCTCTTTTTTTACGTTTGTGCGTCGCTACCTTATGTCTCTTTCTTTTTTTACCACTTGGCATATCTTGTAGATTTTATGATTAATTATTCTTTTATTTTGCTTCGTTATTGATTTTTACGCCTTCTACAAAAACTTTTGCCGGTTTAAAAGCAGGAATATTGTGAGCAGGTATTTTTATGGTTGTATTTTTAGAAATGTTTCTTCCAGTTTTTTCAGCTCTTGTTTTTACGATAAAACTTCCAAAACCTCTTAAATATACGTTATCTCCAGTCTCTAATGAAGTTTTCACTTCATTCATAAATGTTTCTACAGTTGCCTGAACATCTCCTTTTTCAAGACCTAATTTCTCTGAAATTTTCGCTACGATATCTGCTTTCGTCATTTTCTTTCCTTAATTTATAAATGTTGTACTTTTTTTTGAGTTTGCAAATATATGAATTAAAAAAACAATTATTCAAGCTAATTCATTAAATTTTAATCACATAAACTTTTACTTTTGCAAACAAATAATTAACAATGGATTTTTCTAACTTATTGATAGATTGGTATTTACAAAATAAACGTGATTTACCATGGCGAAATACCACTAATCCATACCCGATTTGGCTCTCTGAAATTATGCTCCAACAAACACGAGTGGCGCAAGGAATGCCTTATTTTTTTTCGTTTACAAAAGCTTTTCCTACCGTTTTTGATTTGGCTCATGCCAATGAGGAACAAGTATTGAAATTATGGCAAGGATTAGGCTATTATTCTCGCGCCAGAAACTTGCATCAAACCGCTCAATTTATTGCAAACGAACTTGGCGGCGTTTTTCCAAATAACTACAAAGACTTACTTCAATTAAAAGGAATTGGCGAATATACCGCTGCGGCCATTGCCTCATTTGCTTACAACGAAGTAGTTCCAGTTGTGGACGGGAATGTTTTTAGAGTCCTTTCTCGCTATTTTGATATTGAAACCGATATTGCTTCGGCTTCCGCCAAAAAGGAATTCAGTGCTTTGGCAATGGAATTAATTCCAAATGAAAATCCGGCGTTATTTAATCAAGCTATAATGGAATTTGGTGCCTTACAATGCGTTCCAAAAAGTCCCAATTGTTCCGATTGTATTTTTAACCAAAGCTGTGCGGCTTTGCAAAAAAAGAAAGTTGACATACTACCTGTAAAATTGAAAAAACTAAAAGTTAGAAACCGATTTTTCAATTACCTCATCTTTTCAGATGATATGGCCAACACCATTATTCAAAAAAGAACGGACAAAGGTATTTGGCACAACCTTTATGAATTTCCTTTAATTGAAACCGAAAAAGAAGAAAACTTTGTTACGCTTTCAGAGCAGATAAAAACCAATTTTCAAGACTTTGATATTGTTTCTATAGGAGAAGAAAATTCCAAAAGTATCCTCCATAAATTGTCACACCAACATTTACACATCAAATTTTGGAATGTAAAAGTAAATGGTCACTTGCCAAACGGAATCAACTCAACTGGTTTGAAAACCTATCCATTCCCTATCGTGCTTCATAATTTTATCGAAGCAAAATAAAAATCCTATCTTTGAATCAAATACTACACTATGAATGGAACAGTAAATAAAGTGATTCTTATCGGCTACCTTGGAGACGAAGTCAAGTTGCATTATTTTGAAGGAGGCAATTGTATTGGCCGATTTCAATTGGCTACTCATGAAGTGTATATCAACAAAACGACGAACGAAAAAATCACTTCTACTGAATGGCACAATTTAGTAGTGCGAAACAAAGCCGCCGAATTATGCGAAAAATACCTTTCTAAAGGGGATAAAATTTATGTAGAAGGCCGGATCAAATCTCGTCAATGGCAAGCTGAAGATGGGACAACCAAGCATACCTCTGAAATCCAAGTAGTAGAATTTACGTTTTTGAATACCAAAAAAGATTCAGAAAACAACAAAACAATTCCATCGGAAACACAACACACTAATTTACCTATTAACGATTTACCTTTTTAATTGCTGAATACGCACCTCTATATTATGCCAAAAAAATCAATGTTTTTTGTAACGCTTATTCTTGTAGCCATAACAATGTTGAGCTGTAAAAAAGAGGCCTTGCCAAAACCGGCAAGTCATTTGCGACTAGACTATACAGAAGCCAGTTATACGCAATTCGAAAGCCAATGCCATTATACATTTGAAATGAATTCAGATGCGATTATTAAAGGCGAAGAAGAGTGTGGGTTTACCATACATTACCCAAAAATGAAGGCGACCATTTATTTAAGCTACAAAACTGTAAATGGAAATATCAATAAATTATTGCGCGATGCTCAAAAACTGACCTACGAACATGTAATCAAAGCGGATGATATTGTGGAACAACCTTATCTAAATCCGCAACAAAAAGTGTATGGAATGTTCTATCAAGTAGATGGGAACGCGGCAACCAATTCTCAATTTTATGCTACTGATAGCACAAAACATTTTGTTACGGGTTCGATTTATTTTTATGCAAAACCTAATTTTGATTCTATTATGCCTGCTGCCAGTTATATCAAAAACGATATGCAGCGATTGCTCGAAACCTTGAAATGGAAATAACAAAAAAAGCATCCCAATAGGATGCTTTTTTATTTATTATCTCAATGTAGTTTTATGATTTAGGCAAAACTACTTTGTATGTTTTTCCATCAGCAGTCGCTTCAACTACTTTAGTCAAATTGTCTTGATTTTGAATTGTTTTATCAAATACAACTGTTGCTTTTTTTGAATCAAAGTCTACTGTTGCTTTTTGAACACCCTCTAATCCGCTTAATTCTTCTTCGATGGTTTTAGCACAACCAATTGCGCAAGTCATTCCTTTAATTTCAAAACTAGCCGTTTGTACATTTTGTGCAGCAATTACAACTTCTTTTTTAGGTGTTTCAGCTGTTTTTTCTGTAGTTGTTTCTGTTGTTGCAGCTTCTTTTTTACAAGATGTCATTAAAAGACTAACGAATGCCAATGCAACTATTGTTTTTGTGATTTTCATATGAATTGAATTTATTTCTTTTATAAAGACAAAATTAATCAAAAAAAAGCGGTCCTATTCAGAAAATAATTAGAATTTTGGCGCAAACTAATTTTTATGGAATCCAAGCAGCTCAAATGGGTACTTCTAACAGTTCTTTCTTTAATTTGGGGAAGCTCCTTTATTTTAATAAAAAAAGGATTGATTGGATTAACTCCAATACAACTAGGTTCGTTACGAATACTTTTTGCTGGTATTTTTTTATTAGCAATTGGATTCAAAAGCATCTCAAAAATATCATTACAGCAATGGAAATTCATTGCAATTACCGCATTTTTTGGTACGTTCATCCCGGCTTATCTTTTTGCAATTGCACAAACAGAAATTGATAGTTCAGTAAGTTCAATATTAAATTCGTTAACTCCTTTAAATACTTTGGTCTTAGGTAGTA
Source organism: Flavobacterium sp. UBA4098 (assembly GCA_002382495.1). Lineage (GTDB taxonomy): Bacteria > Bacteroidota > Bacteroidia > Flavobacteriales > Flavobacteriaceae > Flavobacterium. The sequence goes on along the minus strand of DFXW01000023.1, from coordinate 28,754 downwards.
TCGCCTTTGGATTACAATTTAAACGCAATCAAATCTTTGGAGTAATTATAGGACTTTTTGGAAGTGCTTTACTGATTTTAAACGGAGCAATGAACCATCCTGAACAAAACTATTACTATGCCCTTTTAATTCTAATTGCTTCATTATGTTATGCAACAAATGTGAATTTAATTAAGAAACACTTATCCGGCATGGCACCTTTAAGCATTACAACCGGTAATTTTTTAGTTTTACTACTTCCTGCAACTGTGATATTATATTTTACCGACTTCTTGGAGGTTGTCACTGTTCCTCAAGTTCAAAATTCAATGTTATTTATTGTCATTTTAGGCGTTATTGGAACTGGAATTGCCAATATCATTTTCTTCAAATTAATTCAATTATCATCTCCTGTTTTTGCTACTTCAGTAACCTATTTAATTCCTATTGTGGCTTTCTTTTGGGGATTATTAGACAACGAAATGCTAACGCCTATCCAATTCTTAGGCGCGTTTATCGTATTAATTGGCGTCTACCTTTCATCTAAGAAATAAAAAAAGGCGATCTACAAAGACCGCCTTTAATTTATTTAAAATGTTATTTATTGAAAATCAGCATCGGTTACCCCTTCGTTAATTTTAACATCTGTCATTTTAATATTTAATTCAAAACCTACATTCTGAATCATGTTAAAAGGAACTTTCACTCCTTTTACTTCACGATAATCTAAATATGAATTGGTTTTATTCATCGTTTTTCCGCCTTGCTCAATGGTAATAACATCCGCTATTTTCAATCCTGATTTAACATCATAATACAAGGTCGTTTTCCCGTTTTTCAAAGCATATGCTTCTGTTCCATTAATCGTTTCAATTCCTGTCAAACTTACCTCTGGTTTTTTCAACAAATTCAATTCTTCTATTGGAGTAGCAACTGCTTTCATATCTTCTAAATCATTTCCTTTAAGTTCAACTTTTTGACCTTGTTGAACTACGAAAGCACCTTTTTCATTAACGACTTGTTTCATCAAGCTCATTCCGCCCATAGCTATTTCTACTGCTAATTTCCCTTTTACAGAGATTTTAGAATTAAAACTCAAAGGCGCTGGAGCTTGCGGAATAGTGGTTGATCCTACCATTGCAATCGTTTTTACAGCAAGAGCCGCTTTTTCGCCACCAATAGCTTTAATATAATTGTCTAAAACCGTTTTAGCTGTTATTCCTTTTGGAACTTCTTTTTTGAAAACTGGTTTTTCAACCGCATTCCCATATTTATCAAAAAACAAAATTGGAATTTTTAATTTTTCAAGTGCTGGAACTACATCAGCTCCTTTTCCTACAATCAAAATACGGCTATTATCTGCCAAGAAATATTTATTAGCTACACGCATAACATCATCAGCAGTTACCGCATTAATGTTTTTAATGTAGTTTTCATAGAAATCAGCTGGTAAGTTTTGTGTTTGGATACGTAACGCATAACCTGCAACCGTTTGTGGTTTTTCAATTTGCATTACAAATCGACCAATATAACCGGCTTTTACACTAGCTAACATTTCGTCTGTAACTTTCTCAGTTCTGATTTTTTTATACTCTTTGAAAATTTCGACTACTGTGCTATCTGTTACCGCATTTCGCACTTGAGTTGAAGCTTCAAATTTAGTAAGACGTTTGTCTCCACGAATACTAGATCCGGCACCATAAGTCCATCCATGTGCTTCTCTCAAATTCATATTCAAATAACTATTAAAGTCACCTCCTAGAATTTGATTAGCTACTAAAGCTGGAAAATAATCTGGATCTGTCATTTTAAGGTTAACCAAATTGACTACGGCTACTTCTGACTGAACAGCATTTGGCATATCTACAAAATTGATTTGCGAAAATCCTACGTCTTTTGGCTCAGCATAGGTTTGAACTGGAGCAGCTGCTTTTTTCCAAGAACCGAATAATTTTTCTACGGCTTTCTTAGTTTCAGAAAATTTTACATCACCTACAATAATTAGATAGGCATTTTCAGGAACAAAATAGCTGTTGTAATTGGCCTCAACATCGGCAAGTGTTACGTTTTTGATTGTAGTTTCAGTAACATATTCCCCATTGGGATGGTCTTTACCAAAAGTCAAGAAATCATTTATTCTTGAGGCTACAGCTGGAACACTTTTTTCATTGGCTTTTAAACCTTCAATTATTTTCGCTTTTTCTTTATCAAATTCTTCTTGAGTGAAGTTAGGATTCAAAGCTCCTTCAGCTAACAATTGTAATACACGCCCTGAATATTTAGAAAGAGAATTACCAGAAGCGCCATTGGAACTAAAATTAATACTAGCTCCCATAAAATCGATTTCTTCGTTGAAAGCGGATTTAGAGATTTTTTTGGTTCCGTTTCCAATAAGACTACTGGTCAAATCAGCAACTCCTTTTTTAGCGCCTTCTGTATAAGGAGCATTATCCAAAGTTAAAGTAAAAGAAACTCGAGGTAATTTATGATTTTCAACTATCATTACTTTCAACCCATTCTTTAATTGAAAAGAAGCTGGCTTCCCTATTTTTATGGTTGGGGCAGGTCCTGATTTGGGTTGAGGTATGATTTGTCCTTGCATTATCGCTGTTATAAATAAGCTTGATAAAATTATGATTGATTTTTTCATGATGTCTCTTAGTTTTGGGATTTATCTTTAACTGGAACATAATCCAACACCATTCTTTGGTTTGGGTTCAAATACTTCTTTGCTACCTCTCTAATTTCTTCACGAGTAATAGAGTGGTACATTTCGATTTCGGTGTTGATCAAGTTCACATCTCCATACAACAAATGATAAGTTGCTAAATTACTAGCTATTCCTTCAATAGTTGAATTACTATTTACGTATTGATTGTCAAATTGATTTTGTAGTTTTTGCAAATCTTTGTCCGAAATTAATTCCGTTTGAAGCTTCACAATTTCTTCATCAATTTCGGCTAATAAATTAGCTGCTGTAAATGGAGATTGTGGTAATCCGTACAAAATGTATGTTCCATGATCTTCTTGACTGTAGTTGAACGCTCCAATTTGAAGTGCCATTTTCTTATCGTCTACAATTTTCTTGTACATTCTTGAACTTTTTCCATCGCTCAAGATAGACGAAATCATATCCAAAATGCGCGCCTCGCGTGTTTTCATTGAAGGTGTTCTGTAAGCAGTAACCAACATTGGTAATTGAATATTCGGGTCTTCAAAATTCGCTTTGATCGTTTCGGTAATCGGAGCTTCTTCAAAAGTAGCACGCTTGATTGGTGTTCCTTTTGGAATTACGCCAAAATATTTTTGAATCCATTCTTTAGCTTGTTCTGGTTTAAAGTCTCCAGCAACCACTAAAACGGCATTATTAGGAATATAGAATTTTTTATTAAACGCTTGAAATTCCTCTAGCTTAGCTGCATCCAAATGTTCCATAGAACCAATTGTTGTCCAACGGTATGGATGATTTTTAAACATATTTTTCTTTACTTGTGGTAGTATTTGTCCGTATGGACTATTGTCATAACGCAATCTTTTTTCTTCTTTTACTACCTCGTTTTGAGTATCAACGCCAATTTGATTGATCACCGGATGAAGCAAACGTTCTGCTTCCATCCACAATCCCAACTCTAAATTATTAGAAGGGAACACTTCGTAATAATAGGTTCTGTCTTCGGTAGTGTTAGCATTATTCACGCCTCCATTTCCGGTAACGATTTTAAACCATTCACCACGTTTAATATTTTCAGTTCCTTCAAACAATAAATGTTCGAAAAAGTGCGCAAAACCAGTACGATCTGGTTGTTCATCTTTGGCACCAACGTGGTACATTACCGAAGTAACCACTGTAGGAGCTGAGGGATCGTTGTGCAAAATTACATGCAATCCATTGTCTAAGTCGTATTCCTCAAAGGCGACTTTCTGAGCAGAAGCAACTCCTCCCAGCATCAATGCAGCACTTAACATCATGATAGATTTTTTCATAAAGATTAATAATTTTAAGTTAGATTTAGGTTTAATAGTCCTAAAGAAATTGAATTAGATACTTCTTTAGTATTATTGTTACATCAAAAATAGTTTTTTTAATTTGAATATGTTCATAATTTCAAGTTTGACAAAAAATTAACAGTTGTTATTAGTTAATAAGGCCCCAAAAAACTTTTTTTACTAAGGGATTGCACAGTAAATTATTAGTTGTATATTTGCAACCTTAAAATTAATAAAAACAATTTCGTATGTATGCAATCGTAGAGATAGCAGGGCAACAATTTAAAGTAAGCAAAGACTTAAAGGTTTATGTTCACCGTTTGGCTAACGAAGAAGGTTCAAAAGTTTCTTTTGACAAAGTTCTTTTAGTTGACGATAAAGGGAATGTAACTTTAGGCGCCCCAGCTATAGAAGGTGCTTCAGTAGAAGCCAAAGTGTTACAACACTTAAAAGGAGACAAAGTTATCATTTTCAAAAAGAAAAGAAGAAAAGGATACAAAAAGAGAAACGGTCACAGACAATATCTTACTCAAATTGTAATTGAAGGTATTACAGTAGGTGGAGCTAAAAAAGCTGCAGCACCTAAAAAAGAAAAAGTAGTAGCAGAAGCGCCAGCAACTGAAGCAGCTCCAAAAGCAGCTCCAAAAGCTAAAAAGGCAGCTCCAAAAGCTAAAAAAGAAGATACTAAAGAATAATTAACAATATTAAAACCAATACGTCATGGCTCACAAGAAAGGTGTCGGTAGTTCGAAGAATGGTAGAGAATCAGAATCAAAACGTTTAGGCGTTAAGATTTTTGGTGGTCAAGCTGCTATTGCTGGAAACATCATCGTAAGACAAAGAGGTTCTAAACACAATCCAGGAGAAAACGTTTACATCAGTAAAGATCATACTTTACATGCAAAAGTTGATGGAGTTGTTAAGTTCCAAAAGAAAAGAGATAATAAATCATACGTTTCTATCCTTCCATTCGAAGCATAATCTGTAGATTTTCTATATCATTAAAAAAACCTGTTTCTCACGAAACAGGTTTTTTTGTATAAATTTATTATACTTTTTAAGGTCAGAAATATTCAATTTCCCTGATAATTAATTGGGTTATTTTATTTTCAGTAGAGTACGCTTTTCTTATCCAGTTATTGAATTTATCAAATAAGGTATCAATGTTAACAATTTGTGTACTTTCCTGATCAACACCTACGTCACTGTTCCATGTCCCAATTTGTATATTTGGTTTCGTAATAGTTTTATAAAATCTACTTATTTTCTTGTTATCCTTATAATAGTAGGAACAATAATAAATAGAATCTTTTGAAGTATAGTTATGTTTAGATTCGATTAAAAAATCATTGTCATATTTATCTTTGATTTCTAAATAAAAATTATTTGTTTTCAACTCTTTCGTTACTTCTTTATAAGTGTGTTTTGGAGTGACATTTGTTTTTGTTATAAATGTAGTATCCTTTATTTTACTGTATTCATACGTTTTATCGTCATTAGGGTAAAAAGATTTTTCGTTTTTATTTCCTGTAATACTTTTACCAATTGTAATTCCCCATCCGTTTTTAGTATTAATAAATGACTCTTTAATTAGTCTGTTTTTTTTATCATACTGATAAGTGTTGTAACTCCGCAAAGTATCTTGAGTAAAATATTCTTGTTTCACTAAAAGTTTCTTATGGAAGCGGTTGATGTATTGATCTGATTTCCTTTTTTCACCTCTGTAAATATTTAAAGAATCTGGTTGATCAGAAAAATTATTATAAAATTGTTTAGCAAATAAAGACATTCCATCATTGTTTTTTCTAGATATACTTTGGACTCTTCCTTTATTGTCATATTCAATTATTTGCCAAGGTTCATCTTCTGCATCTCTAAAATTCAAAACCTTTATCACTCCCCCTCTTTTATTGAAAAAGAATTTATTCACTGTCTTAGTAGTATCTGCTGCTTCTTTGTTTATTTTAAATGAATAATCATTAACAGTAATGCATTTTACCAGACCGCTATGTTCAATATGTCTGGGAACGTTAATAAATCTACTTATAGCGTTATTTTGAGAAAAAATAAATTGTTGAGTAATCAGTAACAATAAAAGTAATTGAAGTCGCTTCATTCTAATTTTTTTTGATTGGTAAGTAGAAATTATTTCGAAACACATTTCAAATATATCGTAAAATTTCATGAATATTACACATATAGTTCTGACTAATATAAAAAAATAATCGCCTTCCTTTTCAATGAGAAATTTAAATCGTAAAAAAACCTGTTTCTCACGAAACAGGTTTTTTGTTTTTATAATATAATTTATTTACTACATCCAACCACAAACTATCGAGCCGATTATTGTTAAGGAAACCATCCAGTATCCAGAATGGATGAAGATGTACTTCCATGACCTTCTTTCAAACAAGCCATTGATAGCAATCATTGGGAAAGCAAACCAAATACCAGTAAACAATCCGTGAAAAGCGCCATGTTTAGCTGTTCTGAACACTGTGCCATAATCGGCCATAAAAGCAGCAAAAGAGGGTTTCGCTTCGGCAACTTTATCAAAGCCACCTACCATACTCATGGCTCCCATTTGATGAATAGATAGCATTTGCATAACCATCCCAATAAATATGGAAAAGATAAATGTTAGTCCGAAGATTTTAAGCATATTCCCTTTTTCCAATTCATCTTGAGTTATGCCTGTTTCTTTCATCCAAGCTGTTCCAAAAACCTTAGGATGATACCATACAAAACCTACTAACAAAGTAGTAAAAGCAGCCACTACTGGCGAAATAAAATTCATTTCCATAGCATTATTTTTAGTTGTTAATAGAAACAAATATAAAAATAATAGGCATTAAAAAACCCTTACACCTGAAAATACAGGAGTAAGGGTCGTTCTGTTTTGAGATGCTGAAACGAGTTCAGCATGACAATTAATATCTGTAATACTCTGGTTTGAATGGTCCCTGAACCTCTACACCAATGTAAGCTGCTTGCTCTGGACGCAATGTCTCTAATTCTACACCTAATTTAGCCAAGTGTAAAGCCGCTACTTTTTCATCCAGGTGTTTTGGTAACATATATACTTCATTGTTGTAAGCCGCACTGTTTTTCCACAATTCGATTTGAGCCAAAGTTTGGTTTGTAAATGAGTTACTCATTACAAAACTTGGGTGACCAGTAGCACAACCTAAGTTTACTAAACGACCTTCAGCCAAGATGATGATATCTTTTCCGTTTACGTTGTAAATATCTACTTGAGGTTTTACTTCGTTTTTAGTATGACCAAAGTTTTTGTTCAACCAAGCCATGTCAATTTCGTTATCAAAGTGTCCGATGTTACAAACTATCGTTTTGTCTCTCATTTGTTCGAAGTGAGATCCTAACACAATATCTTTATTTCCTGTTGTTGTGATAATAATATCAGCAGTACCAATAACTGTATTCAATTTCTTTACTTCAAAACCATCCATAGCTGCTTGTAAAGCACAAATTGGATCGATTTCAGTAACGGTTACAATAGAACCTGCACCTCTAAAAGAAGCCGCTGTTCCTTTTCCTACGTCACCGTATCCACAAACAATTACTCTTTTTCCAGCCAACATAATATCGGTTGCTCTTCTAACTGCATCTACAGCCGATTCCTTACATCCGTATTTGTTGTCAAATTTCGATTTAGTAACCGAGTCATTAACGTTAATAGCCGGCATTGGCAATGTTCCTGCTTTTACTCTTTCGTATAATCTGTGTACTCCTGTTGTAGTTTCTTCAGACAATCCTTTGATTCCTTCAACTAAATGAGGGTAACGATCAATAACCATATTAGTCAAATCTCCACCATCATCCAAAATCATGTTCAATGGTTTTCTGTCTTCACCAAAGAATAAGGTTTGCTCAATACACCAGTCAAAATCTACTTCGTTCAATCCTTTCCAAGCATATACTTGAATTCCTGCAGCAGCAATAGCAGCAGCAGCCTGATCTTGAGTAGAGAAAATATTACAAGAAGACCAAGTTACCTCAGCTCCTAAAGCAATTAAAGTTTCAATCAAAACTGCAGTTTGAATCGTCATGTGCAAACATCCAGCAATACGAGCTCCTTTTAACGGTTGTTCGTCTTTATATTCTGCACGAAGTGCCATCAATCCTGGCATTTCAGCTTCTGCTAATTCAATTTCTTTTCTTCCCCAAGCCGCTAGAGAAATGTCTTTTACTTTGTAAGCCACATAAGGCATCGTTGCTGTACTCATTTATAGTATATTTGTTGTTCTAAAAATTTTTGCAAAACTACATAATAACTTATGATTTTAAAAACATTCCCCTACTTTTATGAATTGTTTAGGGAGCTAATCTTTTAAAAATCAATAAAATAATTGTAATTCATTACTTTTTAGAGCTATTCCCGCCATTCGCTTTATCTTTGCCGCCAAAAACCGGCAGCAAAGGATGTCACTTCTGTCGGGGCTAAAACACGTTTTCGGTATGCCATTGTATAAAACCATTCATCACAATTCCAATACACAAATCCTAATTTGGGACATCACGGAATCGTTCGAACAATTGAACCAAGAATTACAATTGAACGAAAAAAACCAATTGCGTCTCGACGGAATGAAGTCCGAAATGCACCAACGCGCTTTTCTGAGCATCCGAAAATTATTGGCCTTAGCCGGTTATACTGATTTTGATTTAGAATATGATGCATTTGGAAAACCTCATTTAGTAGATCACAACTACATTTCCATTACCCATTCCCATCATTTTTCCGCTATTATTGTAAGCAACGAACCCGTTGGCATCGACATCGAAATGCAACGCGAAAAAATTCTGAAAATCGCTCACAAATTTGTCAATGACGAAGAATTAAACCGACTTCAAAAAATAGACCTCGCCGAATACATTAAAAAGCTCACTGTGAAATGGGGGGCTAAAGAAGCCATTTTTAAAATCAAAAACGAAAAAGGCATCAGTTTTAAAGATCATATTCAAGTAACTCCATTCGAATTGGATGAAACACCAACTTTAGCTAATTTAAGTTATGGTAGCGTAGAGGAAAAATTCACCATTCATTTTTCAGAATTGGACACTAATTTTACGTTAGTGTATGCATTTGAAAATAATGATCCAACTCAACTCAACTAATTATGTTCGAATTTTTCTTTTCTCAATACAAAGATTACCAAACCTATGATGTTGTGTTAGAAATCATCGCGGTGTTCTTAGGAATCGCAAGCGTTTGGTATGCTAAAAAAGACAATATTCTGGTTTTTCCAACCGGTATGATTAGCACTTTTATCTATGTGTATTTGCTTTGGAAATGGACTCTTTGGGGCGATATGATGATTAACTTCTACTATTTTACCATGAGCATTTATGGCTGGTATTGTTGGACCCGAAAAAAAGGAGACCGCGTCGAGTTTCCAATTTCCGTAATTTCTGATACAGAAAAACGCATGTCCCTATTTATCTTTATCTTTACAGTCGCATTTGTTGTCGCTGTTTACCTTTATTTTAATAAATTCAATACTTGGTATGCATATGTAGACACCTTTGTAACCGGAATTTTCTTTATAGGAATGTGGCTTATGGCCAAACGAAAAATAGAAAATTGGGTGTTTTGGATTATTGGAGATCTGGTTTCTATTCCGTTGTATTTTGCAAAAGGATTGACCTTTACTAGTTTTCAATATTTAGTATTTACAATTGTTGCCGTTTACGGCTATTTAGAATGGAAGAAAACCTTAAACAGCTCCCAAGCGGACCTAAAAGAATTATAAAAATAGCTTTATTCGGCCCCGAAAGTACTGGAAAAACCACTTTAGCTAAACAATTAGCCGAATACTACAAAACCGATTGGGTACCTGAATTTGCACGTGATTATCTTCAAGAAAAATGGGATAACCAACAAGCACTTTGTGATATAAACGATATGTTGCCAATCGCATACGGACAAACACAATTAGAAAATAAAAAAATGGCTGCTGCCAATCAGTATCTTTTTTGCGACACCAATTTAATGGTAACCAAAGTCTTCTCTGAGGTATACTACAACTATTGTGATCCTTTACTAGACCAAGCGGCACGCGAACACAAATACGACTTATTTTTTCTTACCGATATTGATGTGCCTTGGGAAAAAGACGATTTGCGAGACAAACCCGAAGGAAGGGAAACCGTTTTTAGTGTTTTCAAACAATCACTAATAGACAACAACAAACCATTTATTACCCTATCAGGTGACGCAAGCTTACGTCTCAAAAAAGCCGTTTCCATTATTGATGATTTGACTTTAGCATTACAAAAAGGAAAATCTTCATTAGAATTTGTTAAAGAGTATCTCATCCAGAAAAATTAAATCCATCTCGTTTTTTTGCAATTGAATTTTGAGATTGTGATTGCAATTGCAATAGAATGTGCTATATTTGCACTGTCTCAAGGGGTGCTCTAAATAACGAGCTGAGATTATACCCAATGAACCTGAGCAGGTAATGCTGCTAAGGGAAAACAGACTTAACGATTAACACACCTGTTAATTCTGTAGTCTAGAGTAATCATTTAATTTTTAACCAAGAATAATGACCCCTGTTATTCGTAATTTTTTTTACGAATGAAATATTTATTATTCAAACCGAGCCGAAAACAACTAATTATTAGCTCATTCCTGTTGTTCTCTTTAGCCACATTGGCCCAAGAAAAAACCAAAGACACCACCCAAGTCAATCAACTTGATGAAGTATTAGTCTCGGCAATTCGAGTGAATTCTAAAACACCTGTAAGTTTTAGCAACTTGTCCAAAAAAGAAATTCAAAACCGAAATCTAGGACAAGACATTCCTATTTTGATGAATTACATGCCTTCGGTAGTGACTACTTCGGATGCCGGAAACGGGGTGGGTTATACTGGGATTCGGGTTCGTGGAAGCGATGCGACACGTGTCAACGTAACCATCAACGGAATCCCGTACAACGATTCTGAAAGCCACGGCACTTTTTGGGTCAACATGCCTGATTTTGCTTCCTCACTTCAAAGTGTGCAATTGCAACGCGGAGTTGGAACCTCAACGAATGGATCAGGCGCTTTTGGAGCCAGTTTAAATATGCTAACCGATTCGTATTCGGAGAAAGCCTCTGGTGAAATCTCCAATTCTTTTGGAAGTTTCAATACACGCAAAAACACCGTAAAATTCAGTACCGGCTTACTCAACGATCATTTTGAAATTGCGGGACGTGTTTCTACTCTTCAATCGGACGGTTATATTGACCGCGCGAGTTCTGACTTGAAATCTTATTTCTTACAAGGAACGTATGTTGGCAAAACCACTTTAATCAAAGCTTTGGCTTTTGGAGGAAATGAAAAAACTTATCAATCTTGGAACGGAATAGATGGAGAAACGTTGTTAACCAACAGAACCTTTAATTCGGCAGGAATTTTCACAGATGAATTAGGTCAAACTCGTTTCTACGACAATGAAACCGACAATTACCAACAAGACCATTACCAGTTGCATTGGAACGAAAAACTAGGCACTCATTGGAATACTAATCTTGCCTTTCATTACACCAAAGGAAAAGGCTATTATGAAAATTATAAAGAAGATGCTGATTTTAATGACTATGGTTTAATTCCTTTATCTATTAATGGAAGAACCATTAATACTACCGATTTAATTCGCCAAAAATGGTTAGATAACGATTTTTACGGCACTACATTTTCAGCCAATTACCAATCCAACAAATTGGATTTTATCTTTGGCGGAAGCTATAACAAATACGAAGGAAATCATTTTGGAAAAGTGATTTGGGCAAGATATGCTGGTCCATCCGAACTAGGCGATCGTTATTATGAAGATCGGGCTACCAAAACAGACGGCACCGCTTTCGCGAAAGCCAATTACCAAGTGGATGAGAAATGGAGTCTTTTTGGTGACTTACAAATTCGTAATGTACACTACCAAGCCAATGCATATGAAACCGGATTAGTGAATGATACCTTCTCTTTTTTCAATCCGAAAGCCGGTCTTAATTATACTGTCAACTCCAAAAACAATCTATACTTCTCCTACGCTAGAGCCAATAGAGAACCCAATCGTACCGACTATAAAAGCGGCAATGTAAAACCAGAAAAATTAAATGATTTCGAATTGGGTTGGAGGTATTTGTCGGACAAAATGCAATTGAATACTAACTTCTATTATATGGCCTACCAAGACCAATTAATTTTAACCGGGACCCTAGACGATGTTGGAAATCCAATTCGTTCCAACAGTGAAAAAAGTTACCGATTAGGTGTAGAAGTTGATGCTGCAATTGTACTATCTTCAACATTTAGCCTTCGTCCGAACCTTACGTTAAGTCGTAATAAAAACATAGACTTAGCGGTAAGCGGACAAAATTATGGGACCAAAGACATTTCGTATTCCCCTTCAGTAATTGCAGGAAATAGTTTGATTTACAAACCAACCGAAAGCCTGCAAATTATTTGGTTGCAAAAATATGTAGGACAACAATACATGAACAACATTGAATCGCCAGAAGCTAAATTAGCCGATTACTTTATCAACGACTTGAATGTGACCTATGAAATCAAACCAAAATCAGTTTTCAAATCGATTGTTTTCAAAGGGTTAGTCAATAATATTTTTGACAAAAAATACATTTCAAATGGCTATATGTGGGATATATACCCGTATTATTATCCTCAAGCAGGAACTAATTTGTTAGGCGGAATAACATTGTTATTCTAAAGTAAATGAATAAAATTTGAAGAAATCCTGGCAGCAATGTCAGGATTTTTTAATTGTAAATTCGCAATACATTTCCATTTACTTCCACGCGGTATTGTTTCATAGGATATTGTAAACTCCCTTGCCCAGAAAACAAACTGTAGGTTTTATTATCACAAGAGCAAACCGCGTAAATGCCATCAATTGTCATTGGAGAACAAGTCGAAGGCGTTTGGTTAGGACAAGCGGCATCAAATGCATTATAGCCGCTTCCGGTGTTGAATATAATAAGTCCTTTAACTCCTTTCCCAGCATAATAAATCGAATTACTAGGATATTGAAGATTGGAATACAAAGGCAAGTTCATATTTATATCCACCGTAAAAGTGTAATTAGGAATGAAAGGATTCGTATTAATAGGTCCGTTATCCGAACAGGAAAGAAATACTAAAAAAAGGACAGAGAGCCAGACCGACTTTTTCATTATAAAAGAATTAAGTAGCTAAGAATTAGCGCAACAAATTTAATTTATTTACATTTGAAATAGGTTGTGAAAATGAATATAGTTACAATCTAAATAAAATTATAGTATCTTTGTGGAAAGAAATCCCGTCCTGATGGGATTTTTTCTATTTTATATAAACAATGAAGTTATGAGCACAGTATCTTATTACACCGCAGAAGGATTAAAAAAATTACGAGAAGAATTAGATTATTTAAAAAATGTGATGCGTCCAAAAGCATCGCAAGATATTGCTGACGCAAGGGACAAAGGCGATTTGTCTGAAAATGCCGAATACGATGCTGCCAAAGAAGCACAAGGCATGCTAGAAATGCGCATCGCTAAATTAGAAGAAATTCATTCTAATGCCCGTTTGATCGACGAAACTCATTTAGACGTTTCTAAAGTACTAGTATTGTCTAAAGTAAAAATCAAAAACCAAACGAACGGTATGGAAGTGATTTATACTTTGGTAGCCGAAAGTGAAGCCGATTTAAAAACTGGAAAAATTTCTGTAACCTCTCCAATAGGAAAAGGGTTGTTAGGAAAATCCGTGGGTGAAGTAGCTGAAATTACGGTGCCTAATGGTGTATTGAAATTTGACATCTTAGAAATTACTAGAGAATAAATTCAATCGCATGAGTTCTATTTTTACCAAAATCGTAAACGGAGAAATTCCTTGTTATAAAATTGCAGAAGACGCTAATTTCTTAGCTTTTTTGGATGTTAATCCGAATGCCAAAGGACATACATTGTGCATTCCAAAACAAGAAATCGACCAACTTTTTGAAATAGAAGACACATTGTATTTGGGCTTAATGCAATTCTCTAAAAAAATTGCTGCCGCCCTACAAAAAACAGTTCCTTGCAAACGCATCGGAATGTCCGTTATTGGTCTAGAAGTACCTCACGCCCATGTTCATTTAATACCTTTAAACGAAATGGATGAAATGCGCTTCCATAACAAAGTAACGCTTAGCAAGGAAGAATTCGAAGCTTTGGCCAAAGCAATTCAAAACAATTTATAAAAAACAAAAAGCGAATCGATTTAAATGGATTCGCTTTTTTTATAACTCAATTGGATCGTACTTCCTTTTCCTATTTCGGATTGAACTACTTTAATTCGGCCCTTGTGGTACTCTTCAACAATTCTTTTGGTCAAGGAAAGTCCTAATCCCCAACCTCTCTTTTTAGTCGTAAAACCGGGTTCAAAGATAGTCTTGAATTGTTTTTTAGGAATTCCAATTCCGGTGTCTGAAACTTTAATTTGTATCCATTCGCCGTCTTGTTCCATAACCAAATCTAAATTGCCCTTTCCTTTCATGGCATCAATGGCATTTTTGACTAAATTTTCAATGGTCCAACTGTGCAGCGTAGCATTGAATAAAACAAAAACGGGCAACTCCGGTGCTTGAAAAGTAAATACGACTTGCTTAGAAAATCGTGATTGCAAATAATCAACAGTTTCTTTTGTTGCAGCAATTATATCTAAATTTTCTAATTTGGGTTCCGACCCAATTTTTGAAAAACGATCCGTAATGGTTTGCAAACGCTCAATATCTTTTTCAATTTCATAAGTAGTCGATTCGGCTACATTCTCTGCTTTTAACAACTCAATCCAACCAATTAGTGACGAAAGTGGCGTTCCTATTTGGTGGGCGGTTTCTTTAGCCATTCCGGCCCAAAGTTTGTTTTGCGTAGCCATTTTTGTACTTCGGTAAAAATTATAGACTAAGGCGGCAAACAAAACGATAATCAACACAAGAGCAATAGGATAATATTTTAATTTGTTCAACAAAGCCGAATTTCCATAATACAACTTTTGAAACTTTCCAGGAGCATATTGTATCACAATAGGATCATTTTCATTTTTAAGATCTGCGAGAAAATGAGCCGATTCGGTTGCACTTGCAATGATTCTTTCATCTATATTCACCGCATTGATGATCTTATTATTCTCGGTTAAAATAATTGGTATCGAAGAATTGGTACTGAAAATTTGCAGCGGTAATTCTACATCAGCATCGGCATCGGCATTGATTAATGTTTTTTGAGCTTTGGCCCAAAGATTCATTTTCAAACGCTCTTCATTTTTGAAAATTTGGAAAAAGGTATAGGTATTCCAAAGTATCAATGAAATAATTAAAAAAGAGACTATTATAATAAACCATCGCGTGGTATTGCGTCTATCCGAAAACATAGATTCAATTTAGTTTATAAATGTAACGAAATAATTTGAAAAAGATTTTAGGCCTTCGCCAAAGAAAAATACTTGATCAAAAAAGACCTCTTGTCTAGAAAAGAAGAAGTTAGTATATTTGTAAACCTAACGTAGAAATAAACTTAAAAAATAATTCAGATGGAAGTTACAGGAAGAGTAAAAATGATTGACCAAACTAAAGAAGTAGGTTCTGGTGGTTTCAAAAAAAGAGATATTGTTGTTACTACTGACGAACAATACCCACAACATATTTTGGTGCAATTTGTTCAAGACAAATGTGACTTACTAAACAATTATCAAGTGGGTGACCAAGTGAAAATCGACATCAATTTAAGAGGTCGTGAGTGGACTAACCAACAAGGTGAAACGGTTTATTTCAATACTATTCAAGGATGGAGAATTGGAAAAGTACAAGCAGAAGCTCCAGCAGCTGCTCCACAAACTCCTCCTATGCCGGCAGCAGAAACTTTTGCCCCAGCAACTAATTTAAACGAAGAAGAGCCAGACGATTTACCGTTCTAATCTCTAAAAAAATATACCTTAAAACCCGACTCCAAAGCGTCGGGTTTTTTTATTTACATTTGTAATTCATAAATACTACCAAGCATGAACTGGGAACAACTTTTATCATTAAAAAGACAAGGCGACAAAGGCAAAAGACTTCGTGTAGAACAAGACGATACGCGTCTAGGGTTTGAAGTCGACTATGACCGTATCATATTTTCAGCTGCCTTTAGAAGTTTGCAAGATAAAACCCAAGTCATTCCGCTTTCCAAAACTGATTTTGTGCACACCCGTTTAACGCACAGTTTAGAAGTATCAGTTGTAGGGCGTTCTTTAGGCCGATTGGTAGGAAAAAAAATCCTTGAAAAATACCCGCATTTAAAAGAAGTACACGGTTATCATATGAATGATTTTGGGGCAATTGTTGCCGCTGCTTCATTGGCACACGATATTGGAAATCCGCCTTTTGGTCATTCGGGTGAAAAAGCGATTGGCGAATATTTTTCTATTGGAAAAGGACAGCAATACAAAGACCAACTCAATCCAAAACAATGGCAAGATTTAATCGATTTTGAAGGCAATGCCAATGGATTTTCAGTTTTAACCGCGGATCGACCAGGAATTGAAGGCGGCTTGCGAATTTCGTTTGCCACCTTGGGTGCTTTTATGAAATACCCAAAAGAAAGTTTGCCTAAAAAACCAACTAAAAATATTGCCGACAAGAAATACGGTTTCTTCCAAAGCGACAAAGTATTCTTTGAAGAAGTCGCTGCAGACATGGGCTTAATTCCTAATAAGTCTGGAAAAGATATTGGTTTTGAAAGACATCCTTTGGCCTACCTTGTAGAAGCGGCAGACGATATTTGTTACACCATTATTGATTTTGAAGACGGTATTAATTTGGGTTTAGTTCAGGAAGAATATGCCTTAGAATATTTAATCAAATTAGTTAAAGATTCAATTGATAGTGCCAAATACAGCACCTTAAATACCAAAGAAGATCGCATCAGTTATTTGAGAGCATTGGCAATTGGTAGTTTAATTAACGATGCCGTTCGCGTTTTTATTGAAAATGAAGAAGCAATTTTAGCGGGGAAATTTCCCTATGCGCTGACTGATAAAAGCAAGTACAAAGCGCAAATGGATGACATCATTAAGTTGAGTGTGAAAAATATTTATCAAAGTCGTGAAGTGATCGAAAAAGAAATTGTAGGTTACCAAATTATCCAAACCTTATTGGATAAATTTATTTCGGCCATGAACAATAAATTCAACGGAACAGCTTCGAATTACGACCAATTAATTCTAAAGATGTTACCCGAAAAACACAATATAGAAAAAGAAAATCTATACGATCGTTTGTTACATATTTGCCACTATGTTTCCATGTTAACCGATGGCAATGCCTTGGAATTATTTGAAACAATTAACGGTACAAAAAAATCCTAATTAGTAATCTAATTAGGATTTTTTTATTCCTTTTACATTTTGGATTACTTCACTCGAACTACAAAATAATTTTTCTTTCCGCTTTGTAATAACACGAATTGATTATTGATTAAATCGTTAGTTGAAAGTTGGTATTCCTCTGTTATTTTTTCTTTGTTAACCGAAATTGAATTGGCTGTCAAGGCTCTTCTCGCCTCTCCATTGGATTTAAAGAAACCGGTTTTCTCATTTAAAACCGTCACAATATCCAATCCATTTTCAATTTCGCTCTGCGCAATTTCAGCTTGAGGCACACCATCAAAAACTTCTAAGAAAGTGGCTTCGTCCAATTGTTTCAAATCGTCAGCTGAAGCATTTCCAAAAAGAATATTCGACGCTTTAATCGCTTTTTCCAACTCTTCTTTTGAATGCACCAAAGTAGTAACTTCTTCAGCTAATTTTCGTTGTAAGACTCTCAAATGTGGCGCTACCTGATGTTCTGTGATTAAAGCTTCAATAGTGGCTTTATCTAGGAAAGTAAAAATCTTAATGTATTTCTCTGCATCGACATCTGTCGTATTCAACCAAAATTGGTAGAATTTATAAACCGAAGTTTTGTCTGCTGTTAGCCATACATTCCCACCTTCCGATTTTCCGAATTTTGAACCGTCTGCTTTGGTAATCAAAGGACAGGTCATCGCATACGCTTTGGCACCTTCCGCATTCATTCGGCGCACTAGCTCTGTTCCGGTTGTAATATTCCCCCATTGATCAGAACCTCCCATTTGTAGTAAACAGTTGTATTCTTTATGCAAATGGTAAAAATCGTAGCCTTGAATTAATTGGTAGGTAAACTCGGTAAACGACATTCCTTCGCCTTCGCCAGACAAACGTTTTTTAACCGAATCTTTCGCCATCATGTAGTTTACGGTAATACGTTTACCCACATCGCGTGCAAAATTGATGAATGATAAATCCTTCATCCAATCGTAATTGTTAACTAAAACAGCGGCATTTACTTCTTTCGAATTAAAATCCAAGAAACGAGAAAGTACTGCTTTGATGCCTTCAACATTGTGAGCCAAAGTTGCTTCGTCTAACAAATTTCGCTCATCCGATTTTCCAGATGGATCTCCAATCATTCCGGTTGCACCTCCTACCAAAGCAATAGGTTTATGTCCAAAATTTTTCAAATGAACTAACAATAAGATGGGCACCAAACTTCCAATATGCAACGAATCTGAAGTCGGATCAAATCCGATATAAGTCGTTGTCATTTCTTTCAAAAGTTGTTCTTCGGTTCCAGGCATGATATCATGAACCAGACCACGCCATTGTAATTCTTCTACTAAATTTTTCATTTTTTAATCAATTTGCGCAAAGATAGCCATTTCATTAGCAATCACAATTGCAAAAATCAATTTCAGTCTCAAAATTCAAAATCAATTGGAAAATCTGAGAATCAGCAGTAAATAAATTATCTTTACCGCATGATTTTAGTTACAGGAGGAACCGGTTTAGTAGGTGCGCATCTTTTGCTTCATTTGGTGGAGCAAGGAGAAAATGTACGTGCAATTTATCGATCTACTACGTCCATAGAAAAAACCAAAAATTTATTTTCGCTTTACAACAAGTTTCATTTATTCGAAAAAATAGAATGGATGGAAGCCGATATACTTGACATCCCCTCTCTAGAAATAGCCTTTCAAAATATTGATTTCGTTTACCACTGTGCCGCTTTAATTTCTTTTGATCCAAAAGACGAAGAAGTCATTCGCAAAACCAATATTGAAGGCACAGCCAACATCGTTAATTTTTGCTTGGCCTACAAGATCAAAAAAATGTTATTTGTGAGTTCAATCGCCGCTTTGGGAGATCTAAACGCAACCGAAACTACAATTTCTGAAACCACTGAATGGAATCCCGAAAAACCGCATAGCGATTACGCCATTTCAAAATATGGCGCCGAAATGGAAGTTTGGCGTGGGCAACAAGAAGGCTTAAACGTACTCATTGTCAATCCTGGAATTATTTTAGGCCCAGGATTTTCTGAACAAGGAAGTGGAGCTTTGTTTTCGGCTGTTGCCAAAGGATTGTCTTTTTACACATTAGGAACTACTGGATTTATCACGGTTACCGATGTAGTTGAAACGAGTGTTCGATTAATGAAAAGTGACATTCAAAACGAGCGTTTTACCCTAATCGAAAACAATTATTCATTCCGAGAAATCCTGAATTGTATCGCTGACAGTTTCAATGTGAAACACCCTAGATGGTATGCTACACCATTATTTATGAATTTGCTTTGGAGAGTCGATTGGTGTTTGGCAGTTTTCTTTTTTAAAAAAAGAACCTTATCTCGAGACAGTGCTAGAGCAGCTAATTCAAAATCAAAATATGACAACTCAAAAATAAAAAGCGCATTGAATATTGACTTTAAATCGGTTAAAGAATATATCCAATTTATAGCTCAAATTTAATTTCAATACATGGCATAAAAAAAGCCTCTCAATTTCTTGAGAGGCTTTATGTTGGTCTACTAGTACGATACTCCGAATACCTCAACACACCTCAAAAAACAATTAAAAACCTCATATATAATTAGTTATATAATTATAATTTTTATAAACACCTCATAAAACTTTATAAAACCTCAAATAATATCATACTTTTACTACGTGTTTTACTACGTGTTTTCTATCAGTAATATTCAAAATTAAACATAAAGTTGACTCAAGTTATAAGAACGTATGATAAATAGAATGTAAACCAAAGCAATGTTTAAATTAAGTTTGATTTTCAATATTTGAATAGTTCCGAGTTTTTTGAGTTTAACACTTTTATGAAATTTACTGATTTACTCAACATAGTTGTCTTATCATAAACTTGTACAATCGAAGTGTATTTATGCTTAGGATGTGTTATAGGTCGAATATCTTCATCTGAAACTCCAAGATCTTTCAAATTAGAAATAAAGGTACTTCTACAATCGTGCGGTGAAAAAATATCGCACAATTTTTCTTTAGAAATTACACAATTGTCAATGGAATAATAATATCTTTTAATTTCTATAATATCTTCAAATTTTAAATGCTGAAGGAGCTTTACTATGTCTTTCCTTATATTCGTTTGTGACGGGAATTTTGGAAATTCATTATTATTTAACTTTAGTAAATCCCTAACAGGTTTAAGTAATGGTATAGTTGTAATAAGTTCTTCTTTGTTCTCTTGCGATTTTCTAATTTGGGTGGTAAAACAATGGTAGTTTTTTGAACTATGGGTTTGAATTTCTGGATTTAGCTCAAATAAACAAACCATATCACTAATTCTTAATCCCGTAAATGAAGATAGTATTAGGTAATTTTTTGCGTGTGTTAATTCCTTAGAATGACTTACATCTGTTTTTATAATAATTGATAATTGTTCTTGAGTTAAGTATAATTCATTTATGATATCGCGTTTTGGTATAAAATATTCTTGTTTTTTATAGTTAAACCCAATTTTAATTTCATCTTCATTGGCACAATTTAATATCGCTCTGAAATGTTTATTTTCTTTTGAGATAGTATTATGGGAATAGTATTCATTTGTAATCTGTTTATTAATTTCATTTATTTCATTGAAAAAGTCCATAAATATATCTCCCGTTAGTGCACCAAATGTTAGTATAACCTTTTTATTGTTTTCATAATTTTTAATATGTTTGACTAAATTGGCGTACTGCTTGCCAGTTGATTCAGACCATCTTTTGGATGATTTAATGTTTACAATTGTTCTCTTTTTAATTTGAGATTCAATGTAAGAACTTATAATTACATCTTTACTTATTTTTACTTTTCTACCAAGTTTCTCTTCAACCAAATTCTTAAGTTCATTTGGCGAGGGTTCTCTTTCATTTATATTTCTAAAGTTTGATAGTTGGTCATAGCATACTCTCTCAATTTGATCTAAAGTGTTATTTAAATCTTTCCCAAATTTTCTAACGTAAATTATATTAGCTCGATAAAGTGGATTTTCACTCCAAAATTCTTTTTTAATAGTCCACTGGGTAGAAATTCTTAGAGGTTTATAAATTAATTTACTTGTTATTGCATTGTATTCTCGATACCCATAATTTAGATTAAAAAATATAAGATGTTCACCATTGTTCTTTGGAGCTGATTCTAAATTAAAATAATGTGTTGGTTTTTTCATAGATTATCAATTTAATTAGAATAAGAGCGTAGCAAAGGAATTGCCAAGGCTACGCACTTATTGGTTAATTGCCTAATTTTTTAAGCTGCAATTGGTAAGTAATTTTCATCTGAAATCAGTCCGAGTTTTTGGTTGAGATACATCAAAGATTCTTTATCATACTCTGATTCCCCTTTCTCTAACATTTCAATGATTTTTGGAATGTTTTTCTCATAGAGCTCACTGATAATTGTCTTTCTACCCAACATAATCGCACAGCGACCTGTTGTTGCCGTCCCAGAGTACGGATCCCATATTTTTCCGCCAATAGGAGTATAAGTTAAGATGATTGGAACAGGTAAAAGGGTTGGGAATGAACCGAAAAAATTACTCTCAGAACCAACTTCTTGAGAGCGTTCATTTCTGATATTGATTTTTAAAATATTCTCCTTCATAATCTTACCTAAAAAATTCGAAAGTTGGATATAATTGTTCCTAATATGAT
The DNA here is from genome assembly GCA_002382495.1 of Flavobacterium sp. UBA4098. Taxonomy (GTDB): domain Bacteria; phylum Bacteroidota; class Bacteroidia; order Flavobacteriales; family Flavobacteriaceae; genus Flavobacterium. The sequence goes on along the minus strand of DFXW01000023.1, from coordinate 6,736 downwards.
ATGATTTTTCATCTGACCCTTGTTCAGAACAACCCGCAGTTACTTTAAGACTTTTAGATTGGTCTTTAATTTTAATTTTATCAAAATAATAGTTAGTTGTTTTAGCAAAAATTAAAATATACTCATAGGCAGGTTGAAATCTTGAAACTTTATCTGGATTTGGTTTATTGTCGTCCTTTTCCCAAATAATATTCTCAATATATAACAAGCCTCTACTTTTCAATTCAGCAATTAAAAGAGGTACAATTCCAAGACAAATTCCTTTAGAATAGGACTCGTTTAAGTTAATTGCAACAATACCACTATCTTTCATTACATCCACACCCCTCATAATTACATCCGCTACATTTTTGACAAATTCTTGAGGTGACTTCTCCCAACCAATCTCATTAGGGTCATCACCATAGTGAATCTGATTATAATACGGAATTGATGTAATGATTGCATCAAGTTGAGTTCCCTTAGGGAATTCAATTTTAAGCGAATCACCTTGAGTAATCTGGTAGTTGTTTGTACAATACTTTGCCAAGTCAATAGTGGTGAATCCGTTGTCCTTTTTGGTGTTGTAAGTCGTAATTAAATTTCTTACTTTATCACTATTGAATTTACCATTAATATGTCCCTCAAGAATCTTTGATTCTACTTCTTTGTTAAAGTCATAATCGTCAGATTCTAAAGTATTGATGCAAAAAAGAGCTTTGTTAAAGGATAGTTCCCCAGAAATTACCTTTTTGGAAAGGTCTAATGAATTAGGATTTTGTTTTTCCCAGAGTAAGATTTTTTCAAAATTCAATACGTTACTTCTCTTCCAACCTCGCCCGTATAAATTTGAAATAATACTGATTCGTTTTTCCTTATCTCTTGGAGAGTTTTCCAGATGGTTGTTAATTCTTAATAGTCCAATAATTTCATTTTTTTTCTCTTGATTCGTTTTCTCTTTTTGAATATTGGTATGAATAATATAATCCATCAAAGTAAAGTCTTCAGTGAATTCTTTATCACAAACAATCGCATTGATTGTCTTTAAATTTAAACTTTTTGAAGCGTAGAAACGCAACACCCCGTTGATAATAACAAATTTGTTGTCAGGTAATTTGGCAACAAGAATTGGATCTGGCTGACCAATTTCTGAAATACTCTGTGATAATGACTTAATGAAGTCTTTTTTTGAATCATAATCGTATAGATTTTTTGATTCGTTAGAAACAATTAAATTTTTTAAACTAATTGTTTGGCAGATTGAATCTGCTGCTGTAATATTGCTTTTTGAAAACATAATAGTATATTTTTTATTTGATATTAATTCAACCATCCACTGCAATGGATGGTTTCTTTTTTATTTGATTGTTAAACTTTAAATTTGACTAACAAAATAGTCAAAAAAACAGAGTGTTTAGTGCTACACCGGATAACTCTGTTCCGATGAATTCATCTTCAATTTCTTGTCAAAGATCAAATGCGGTAATTAATTTTATTTCATAATGTTAAACTTTTAATTTGACTAACTAACTTTATAAAAAAATAGTTTATGAGTAAATTGAATTATACTCGTTTAAACACAAGATTTGAATTTCTTTAATTGCATCTTCTATCGCTTTTGGATCATCTTTTAGAAGTTCATAATCGGTTTCCTTTCCAAAGTTCTTGGTAAAAATTCTCTTTTTCTCTCTAAAATCTACATACCAATATCCTCTTGCCGAGAGATAACATATTTTAGAAGTAGTGTGAACAATTCTTGTAATGTTTATTTCTGGTTGAATTACTAATCTTAATCTTGATATTTGTAATTCATAATTTTCATAGGCGTTTAGTATATTTTCAGTTTTCAATTCTACTTCTTTATTAGTAACCTTATCTACACTTTTAGTTAAACTTGAATTTAACAAATTCATAAAATTTTTGGCTTCCTGTTTAATAGCATCCAATTTTTTCAAAAGAGGAATGTTATCTTTCCGTTTCAAAGTTTCTTCACTAAAATTATCATTCTCAAGAAATTTTAAAAATGTTTTATTACGATCTCCTCCAAAATCAGCATTACTAAAACCCTCCAACATTAAAAGTAAAAGAGAATGTACCATAAAGTTGTCGCTTTGTGCTATGTCAATTAGATTTACAATCACAATAATTCTTGTTTTAAATTTTTACCAAAATTACTGACTAACATTTTATTGTGCAAGTTTTTTTTCTATTTTTTTAAATTTTTTAATTCAATCCACTCTGATTCCGCGATTTCATTGATGTTTTCAATTGGATTATTTGGTGTCTTAATTGACATTCCTGCTTCTAATTGAGTACTATTTGTGATAGATTCCTCTAAAATTCGTTTAGTTGTTTCTGAATATTGTTCTTCAATTAGTATCGAATCGTGGATAGTTAGAAAAGGAACATCAATTAATTGTTCATAAACCGCTTTGCAACCCACAAGTAAAAACAGATAGGATTCCGATCTCTGTAATAATATTGCAACAGCAGATTTAAAAACATTTAAACTATTGACACTTTCAATAAATGAATTAATATTTGGAAAGTGAATTTTGAATTGTTGAATTAGTTCTATATGTTTTCTTTTTTCAAGTTCTTTCAAATTCATAACCAACATAATATCATCTTTTACTTTTTGTGTCCCAAAATCCCGATTAAAAAAAGTCATATTAAGATGTGAATAGAACCCTTCTTTAAATGGTAAATTACGATACGATTTGATTTCCGGACAATTATCTAAGTCGCCGGACATAAAGTACTTGGGGAAACCTTCTTTATTATTATATATAGATTTTTCTATTTTAGAAGTAATACCACTAGTAGGATTTGAACTAATGTAATTAAGTTGGTTATATAATTGAGGATAGATACTATTAAGTCTATAATCAATACTAGTACTCTCAGTAAAGAAATCATTAGTTAAAATAGAACCTAGAACATAAGGTTGTGAACTCTTCATATCTACTTCCACTAATCTATTCCCATTTATTTTGAGATAGTATCTGAGTTCTCTATTAAGATTAGTAATAACTGAATTTAATCTATGATTACTTTTAGATACAGATTGTCTAAATTTCTTATTTTGAATAGAACGGATTTTAGATTTCATATCTTTAATTTTATCATTAATTCTATTTGTCATTTCTTCCTTATCCCCATCAAATTGATTAACCTTTTTTAATAGTAATGACTTTAGAGTAGAAACATAGTTCATCGCTTCATTATCAATTGTAATATCAGATTCGTATTTATCGAGGAGAAATTGGTACGTTGATTTGAAGTTCTCATACTTCATTATTCCATCTTGTTCAAATTTGAACAATCTTTTTTCAGCATTAGAACCTAATACTACCCATCTCTCTCCTGGATTTAAAAACAGTTCCTCATTCAACCTGTATGACTTGGATTTTATACCCGGTTGATAATTTGGTTTTTCAATTAGAATGGCTCCAGTAGGATGAGAATTTACATCCATTAGAAGAGATTTAACCTTCCCAAATCTATTTCTAATGATTTTGTTTATCTCATCATTATTAATTGATTTAAACCCCTCAAAACCATTTGTTGCCTTGATGTAATCTTTAGATGGATAGAGAATAGAGAGGACAACATAAGTAGCATCTATTAGTTCTTTTTTGTAAGTGTCTTTCCCTTCAATTGTAGAAAATAACTTTTCATAATCAATGTTGGATGGGATTCTGATTTGTTTCATATTTTGCTTTTTAAAAAATATATCCTTTAAAATTGACAAAACGAAATCTGATCCAAATTTTATTTTTAATCGTGATTATTGGGTACGTTTTTGGCGCGATCTTGCCGTGATCTCTTATATGACACTTTGGAGGAAATTAAACGAGTTTATACTATTTGATTTCCCCTTTAGATTATTAAGAACCAAAAAAAAGAACAATATTTAGTAACGTTTTTAGTCGATTGAAAATGGTCAGGGATTGACCCCTTTATGAACTAGAACCAGTTCTCCTTAAAATTTTCAAAACAGGTATCCCGATGTTGTCTGGCAAAATCCCTAGCGGCAATTTCCATAGGATGATTCTCATACCCAAAATCATTTAATTGTTTAAAGTATAGTTTAACTTCTTTCTGTGTCCGCATATCAATATGATGTTGGTATTCGTGAAGAATTGTATCAATTACATCAATGACTTTTTTTTCATTTTTGAGATAAAGAATTATTGTTCGAGTATACCCACAATAACATCCTTCTACTTTAGTGTGATTGTAATAATTTATTTTAAAGGATAATTTACCTCTATACTTAGGAATACAATGATTTGTCTCACACCACTGTAATACGTTTTCAACTAATTTCTTCTTGGAGATTTTAAGGTCTTGGATTTTTGTAGAATTATACTTGTTTGCATTTGATTCTTTAATGGTCATTACCACATAAATTACAAACAGTGTCAAAAAATATAATCTGAATCCAATTTCAACCATATAATATTAGGTTTATGAAATACTAATTATAGCTAATATAGAGCTAATTATAATATTAAAGAAGCAGTCTAAATTTCTCTCAAATATGATTTTGCTTACACTATAATAGTAAAGTATAAGCATCCCAAATTGAGCAATCATAGTGGCAATAAGGGTTGCAAAGATATTGGTGTTGTATGGTTAAATTTTAGCTTTTTCTTAGCTGTTAAAATACTAGTAAGTATAAGTTCTAGCGGTATTTTAGCTTAGTAACTTTAAATTTACCATTATGTCTTTGAAAGGTCAAAAAACAACAACTTCATCTCTAGATTGGGATGTATTCAAATCGTTAATCTCAAAATTGGAGCGTGACAAGAATTACAAGTATTGTCTTTTAATTTCCACGGGGGTTTTCACAGGACTTCGCATCTCAGATTTACTACAACTCCGTTTTTCTCAATTCGAAGAGAACGAATACCTAATAGTAGTTGAACAGAAAACCAAAAAGACCAGAAAAATCAAAATCAACCCTGACTTGAAAAATCTAATCTCAAGAATTAAAATTCAAATGGCGGTAACAGATAATAACCAATACCTTTTTGTGAACCGATATGGAACAAAACCAATTGATAAGTCTTGGGTCAATGTTAACTTAAAAATGATATTCAAAAAATATGATGTGGAGTATGACTCTCATACTTCCAGCCACCTTTTCCGTAAAACCCTCGCCAACCGGGTTCTTAGGTTAAATAACTTCTCCAACGAATCAGTAGTCCTTCTTATGGAACTCTTTGGTCATAGTAGTATCGCCATTACCAAAAAATATTTGGGTATAAGAGAACGTGAAGTGATGTCGGTGTATGATAGTCTTCGGATTTGATTCATCCTATTTATTGTTGATGAGCCAAACTAAATTCACTCTCCCGGGATCATCTATTCTTCTTCTTAAAGCCAAACAATATAAATCCAGATCTTCCCAGAACCAGAAGGAAAATCCGATACTATTCGCCTTCGGGTCAAACATTTTTCCAAGCCTCGGTGTCATAACCTCCACCTTAGGGCCAAACATTAAAGTATTGAGCCGGTGCTCAGGATGATTTCTGATAGAAGTTTTGACTCAAAAAAATGATTTATTCGGTGGGGGGATTCGGGTATACCCCTCCCTCCCTCAGATCCCCCCTTGTATAAGTGTGTTTTACTTGTCTGAGAGTTCGCACGGTTTCACGAACGAAATTTTTTGGCGAAAAAAGTTGAAAAATCGAAAAACAATCAAGTTTGTGAAATAAAAATATTTTCATTTTTTGCAGAAAAATATGAGTTAAAATAAAAAACCTCCCATAGTTGAGAGGTCTTAAAAAAAATAGAATAGGGTAAGGTTTAAACTTAAATTGATTTGGTCAACTTAAAAGTTTTAGGTTTTTCAGATTCTTCCAAAACGGATTCTTTGGTTATTGTGTCCAAAAGGCGTTTTACCTGATCCTCCTTCAAAATAATTTTCAGTCTTTTTTGATTTGTTTTCATAGTACTATTTGTTTAAATATAAATAGTCTGAAATAGAATAAAGACGTCAATTGATTATATACTTTGATTTATTCAAGCTGAAATTAAAAACGTTTAATCTTTCGGTAAAAAAATGTGAAAATATAAACAGTTTTTTAATTAAATCAATTGCACAGCTTGATAATTGTGTGTGTTGGCCTTAGTGGATTTACTGTTTTATATATTTTGATTGGAAGCAGTCAAAACACTCTTGATTTAAGTATAAATTATTTGACTCTACTTTATAACTTTGTCTAGATTTGTTAGAACCAATAATGATCATTTCTCTTTGACCACCAAAAATTGAATTTTGCGATTGAATTTGGAATTTTTCTTCTGCTTTTAGAAGTCCGTTTTCATAAGTTTTAATTGTCGAATCAGAAAATTCAATTAGGATACTTTTTCCAGTAGTTGTTGGATTTTCTATCCTTCCGTCTATTCCTCCAGATGATTCAATCCATTTCCACTTACCAACTAAACTCTTACTTTTTTCTATTTCACTATCATTATTACAAGATGTGAGAATTAATACTATTAATAATAAAATTGAATTTTTCATAATTTAAATTTAGTTAATTTTTTCATTTTATATAGATAAGATTTGGGATCTTAATAATTAAAAGAAACTACCAATTGTTATAAACGTACTAATAGCTAATGCTAAAACACTAACTAGAGTGAAGAAATTCTTTTGGTATTTTATTACAAATATCATTCCAATTATCAAAAAGACTATTTGTGCAAGTAAAAATAGTAATGTCAGTAATTCTCCGAAAAC
>DFXW01000027.1 GCA_002382495.1 Flavobacterium sp. UBA4098 | reverse complement strand
AGAAAGACAATGCTTTTTTGGTTACAAAGTTGACTGTAGTTTTAAATGACTGTTTCGGAAAATTAGTTTACCAATCAGAAGTTGGAAAAAGCAAAGAAAAACTATATGAAGTTGCTTATTCAGAGGCTTTAAATGATGCGTTTAAATCAATAAATGCATTGAATTATAAATATGAATTGAACCAATTACCTACTAAACAACTTGCTCAAGTTACACGGGTAGAAACGGTTAATGCTCCAATTCCAAATTCTGAAACTGTTGTGCAAAATTCCTCTAACGCTAAAGACGAATTACTTTATGCGCAAGTAACTCCAACAGGTTTCCAATTAGTTGATGCTAGTCCAAAAGTAGTTTTTAAGTTGAATAAAACATCTGTTCCAACACTTTACACTGCAATTAAGGGAAACACACAAGGTGTCTTAATTCAAAAAGACAATCAGTGGTTTTTTGAGTATTACGAAAGTGAAAAATTAGTTTCAGAAAAAGTAGCGGTGAAGTTCTAGTAACCGTATTTGTCTTTCCATCTATTTTTTAGGAATTCTCTGGTTGAATTTTCTCGTGCGTTATTTCCAGGTTCATATATTGCAGTTCCTGTAATTGCATCAGGCAAGAATTCTTGTTCTGCAAAATTATTGGCATAGTCATGCGAATATTTGTAGTCTTCGCCATAACCTAGCTCTTTCATTAATGGAGTAGGTGCATTGCGCAAGTGAATTGGAACGGAAAGGTCTCCGGTTTGTTTGACGATTTGTTGTGCTTTCCCTATGGCTTGATAAGACGCATTACTTTTTGGGGAGGTAGCTAAATACACGGCGCATTGACTCAATATGATTCGGCTTTCTGGATAACCAATAGTGGCTACCGCTTGAAAGGTGTTGTTTGCCATAATAAAGGCGGTTGGATTGGCATTGCCAATATCTTCGCTAGATAGAATCAGCATGCGTCTTGCAATGAATTTTACATCTTCACCACCTTCAATCATTCGGGCAAGCCAATAAACGGCTCCATTTGGATCACTTCCGCGGATGGATTTGATAAAAGCCGAAACAATATCGTAATGTTGCTCTCCTGATTTATCGTATAAAACCGTGTTTTGTTGCACTAATTCAAGTACGCGATCATTGGTAATGAAAATTTCGTCCTCATTAGAGGCGTTTATGATCAATTCGAAAAGGTTTAATAGTTTGCGACCATCCCCGCCAGAAAGTCGCAACAGCGCTTCTGTTTCGTTTAAATGTATTTTTTTTTCTTTTAGAATACTGTCTTTTTGTATTGCACGATGAAGTAAGGCCTCTAAGTCTTCTTTATTAAACGCATTCAAAGTATATACTTGACAGCGCGATAATAAAGCTGGAATGACTTCAAAACTTGGGTTTTCAGTTGTCGCACCAATTAAGGTGATCCAACCTTTTTCTACAGCCGCTAATAAGGAATCTTGTTGTGATTTGCTAAAACGATGAATCTCATCGATAAATAAAATTGGATTTTTGGAAGTAAATAAGCCGCCACTTTGTTTCGCTTTTTCAATGACTTCGCGAATATCCTTTACACCAGAATTAATAGCGCTTAAGGTATAAAAAGGACGTTTGGATTCTTGCGAAATAATTTGGGCTAAGCTGGTTTTACCAGTACCTGGAGGCCCCCAAAAGATTAATGAAGGAATAATCCCTTTTGCAATTTGCTGCGTTAGCGAACCATTTGGTCCCACAAGATGCTGTTGACTAATGTAGTCTTCTAGTTGTTGTGGACGAATGCGTTCTGCTAAAGGAGCTTCCATTGGAGTAATGGGTTATTTGTTTATTTGGATAACAATTCTGAAGATTTTATTTCTAACTTCTTTGTCTTACCGCTTCGTACAGAAAAGCACCACAAGCAACGGATACGTTTAGTGATCCGATTGTTCCAAACATTGGTAGTTTTGCTTTTTCATCTACAATTTTCAATACCGAAGGATTGATTCCTCTATCTTCTGATCCCATGATAATAGCAACAGGTTCGTTTAAAGCGATATCGTAAATGTTTTGCTCTGTTTTCTCCGTAGCGGCTACGGTTTTGATACCAGAACCTTGAAGGTAAAAGATAGCGTCTTTAATGTGTTCTACTTTACAAATAGGTACATTGAATACGGCTCCAGCAGAAGTTTTTACGGTATCTCCATTGACAGGAGCAGAACCTGCTTTCTGAACGATGATCCCATTGACACCAGTACATTCTGCAGTTCTAATTATCGCACCAAAATTACGTGCATCCGAGATTTGATCTAGAATTAAAAACAGTGGTTGTTTTCCAGATTCCATGGTAGATTCAACTAAATGCTCCAATTCCATAAATCCAATAGGAGAGATGCTAGCCACAGCTCCTTGGTGGTTATTAGGTGTTAAACGGTTTAGTTTTTCTACTGGTACATAGGAAAAATTAATATTGGCACGTTTCATCACCTTCATTAGATCCTTCATCAGTTCGCCTGCAATTTCTTTTTGAATAAAGACTTTGTCAACTGCAGTTCCTGCTTGTATGGCCTCAATAATGGCGCGTATTCCGAATATTATATTTTCTTTTTCCATGGCGCAAAGATACAAAAAAAAACCACCAGCCAAAGGCTGATGGTTTTAAGATTAAATAGGTTTTAAAACTATCTATTGAAGATTGTTGGCCAATTTGCCCCACCTTCTCTAGTCAATTCAGTTACAGCTGAATCGTTATAAGTGTTTACCCATCTGATAGTAATTTTATTACCTGTAGCAGCAATGATTGTGTAAGTATAAGAATCTCCGTATTTATCAACACCA
>DFXW01000017.1 GCA_002382495.1 Flavobacterium sp. UBA4098 | reverse complement strand
ACATTTTGCAAGTCTTTATCAATTAAAATACCCAATGGCATTTTTGTCTTAGATATAATTTGTCGCGTTCTCTCATCAAAAGGAGAATTTTCAAAAAGTCCTTCTTTACCAGTAAACTTATCGATTAAACGATCCGGATTGATAATTCGAGTAGTAAATCCAATTACTTTTCCTAAAAGTGTTCCTTCAAAAATCGATTTTCCCAAACCAACCAGCAACAAGTCATAATCTCCTTGATTTGCCACATCAGCAATCTCAGTTTCAATGTCCATAGTTGCTTTAAACAACGTGTCAATTTCTTGATTTAGTGTTTTGGACTCTTCTAGCAAGCTAACAAAACTCTCTTTTTCAATTTCTTCGGTATTAAAAGTGTGCATTTCGTCACTTAAATACAAATGCATGGCGGTAACTGATGCTGCCTTTTTTTGTTTCTTAGTTAAACTGTTAGCCAAACGCAATAATGATTTTCCTTTTTCATCATTCCCAAATGAAATCAACACCTTATACTTATTGCTGTTGACAATTATTTCTGGCACTTCGGCCTCTTTATCTTTAAAAATAAAATTGATGAAGTCTAGGGCAGGGCCAGTCATAAATGTGGTAACCAAAGCCATAATCACCATCATTGTAAATACTTCAGGCGTTAACACTTTCAATTCTAAACCAATGTTCAATACAATCAATTCCATCAACCCTCTGGTATTCATCAAAGCACCAATAGTGAAACTATCTCTCCAGGATTGACCCACAAATTTAGCTGCTAAGGCACTTCCAAAGAACTTTCCAACTACAGCAACCAAGATAATAAAGCCGGTAACTTTCCATAAATACGGATCATTAATCAATCCGATTTCGGTTTTTAACCCTGTAAAAACAAAAAACAAAGGCAATAACAAAATCAAAGAAACATCTTCTACTTTTTCAATGAAAATAGTTCTGAATTTAGTTACATCAGGCATGATGGCACCTGTCATAAATGCACCAAATAAGGCATGGATCCCAATTACTTCGGTCGCATAGGATGAAATTATCAAGGTGAGAAAAAAGATAGCCACAACCGGTTTTACCAAGGTGTCTTTAGAGCCGTACAATTCACCAATACGTTTCAAAAAAGGCTTTACTATGAACAGCATAACCAAAACGTAAACTACTGCCAACCCAATAATATAAAGAGAACTTACAAAAGTTCCTGCTTTTACAATCGCAATTACAACGGCTAACAAACACCAAGCGGTGATATCATCGGCGGCGGCGCAAGTTATAGCAATCGCGCCTAATTTTGTTTTATGCNNTTTTATGAAGTCCCCGTTCTTGAACTATTCGAGCCAATACTGGAAAAGCGGTAATACTCATTGCAATTCCCATAAATAAGGCAAAAGACAAAAATTTAACCCCCTCAGGTGCAAATCGATTATACACAAAATAAGATAATCCTATTCCTAATGCAAACGGAATTACAATACTGGCATGGCTAATAACCACAGCTTCATTGGCTTTATTTTTTAATACTTTCAAGTCCAATTCCATGCCAATTACAAACATGAAAAGAATCAAACCGATCTGACTTAAAAATTTTAAATTTCCTAAAGATTCTACTGGAAATAAAGTGGCTGAAAATTCTGGAAAATACATTCCTAATAAAGAGGGGCCTAACACAATTCCGGCAATAATTTCGCCAATAACTGTAGGTTGACCAATTTTTTTAAATACCCAACCAAAAAAACGAGCTACAATAATGATAGTTACTATTTGGGCTAAAAGTATGGCTAATGGATCTTGTAGATTGTGTAACATAGAAGCTACGAAATCATTCCAAGAACCATTTTCGCTAGCAGTTGAAACTATTGCTTTGTTTAGTTCAAGAAACTTTCCCTCCTTAATAATCCAATAAATAAGCGCACTAAAACCTCCAGTTACTGCAATGTAGAATGCTCCGTTTTTATAATTTTTCATACTACTTAACCCAATTTATTCTGCACAAAGATGTAAAAATCAAATATAGCAATTATAATAGGAATACAAATAGTAACCTAAATTTAATCTTATATAAATTACAACTCCAAAAAGACCAAAATCAACCCACTTTACTTACCTTTGCAACGCTTAAAAAACAAATTAATGATCAAGTGGTTTAGTTTAGGTTTTTGGGAATTGTTTGCCCGAATCGTCCTTAGAAATAGGATTTTAATGTTATCCATCGTGGTAATCATTACTGGATTGTTGGCAACCCAATGGAAAAATATTCATTTCAGCCATACCGAAGCCAATATGTTACCCGATGACAATGTGGTCAATGTTGAGTATAATGCATTCCTAAATAAATTTGGCGAAGAAGGAAACCTCATCATTATTGGTATCAAAGACGATGCGATTTTTACGCCTAAAGCGTTTGCCTCTTGGACCCAATTAATGAATCAACTAAAAAAAGATCAAGCCGTTGATCTAGCGATTTCAATTAACGATTTACAACGATTACAACGCAATGATTCGCTTGAAAAATTTGAGTTAGTCCCTTTTGTTGATGCTAAAAAGACTGTAAACAAAGCCTATCTTGCTCATTTAAAAAAAGAACTCTTTACCAATTTACCTTTTTACGAAGGGCTGTTATTTAATAAAAAATCAGGCAGTATTCGCTCGGCGATTTATTTGGATAAAAAAATAGTGAACACCCCCGCACGAAAAGCTTTTGTCTTGAAGCGTTTGGTTCCTGCAGTAGAAGCTTTTGAAAAAGAAACCAATATTGATTTACGCGTTTCGGGCATGCCTTACATTCGAACGCTGAATGCGCAAACCATTGTCAAAGAAATTGGACTATTTATTGGTGCCTCTTTATTGGTTACCTCTTTGCTTTTCTTTTTCTTTTTTAGAAGTTTTAGAGCCACTTTAATCTCGATGATTATTGTGATTATTGGCGTAATGTGGTCGTTTGGTTTCTTGGGACTATTCAACTATGAAATTACAGTTTTGACTGCATTAGTTCCTTCATTAATTATTGTCATCGGAATTCCGAATTGCATTTTCTTGACCAATAAATACCATCAAGAATACAAAGTACACGGTAATAAAGCCAAAGCCCTGCAACGGGTTACCACCAAAATTGGTATGGCGACCTTAATGACCAATGTTACTACAGCAATTGGTTTTGCGACTTTTGTTGCTTCAAACAACCAACTATTATTGGAATTTGGAGTGGTCACTTCTATCAATATTATCGGGCTGTTCTTTTTGTGTATTATTGTGATTCCGATTTTTCATAGTTACATACCTGCGCCTATTGACCGCCACACCAGACATTTGGATCGGGGTTCAGTAAAACGCTTTATGGACTGGATTTTACGCAATGTCAAATACAATCGCTTTTCAATTTATGTAGCTTCAATAGCTTTACTTGTTTTCGGAATTATCGGGGTTTTCCAAATGCGTATCTCGGGAAGTTTGATTGAAGACATGC